>DATGMQ010000086.1:0-61506 GCA_035293545.1 Alloacidobacterium sp.
AAAACTGAATGCCGCTCCTTTTGGCTTCCATTAGTTTGTAACAGCCGGAAATCTTTCCGCCGAGCGCGCTTTTGCCTTCGCGGCTTCCTCTTCGCGGTTCTTCGGCGGCATGGTGGTTTCCAGCGAGCGCAGCAGGCGAGCAGATGCGGCTGCTACTTCATCAATGGCTGCATAAAAAGCTGCTTCGTTCGCTTTGGATGGCTTGTTGAATCCGCTGATCTTCCTTACAAACTGCAGCGATGCATTGCGAATCTCTTCGTCCGTAACGGGCGGGTCAAAATTGAAGAGGTTTTTGATGTTTCTGCACATGGAATGCGACCTCATGTCGAGTGTGAAGGAGGGGGCCGAAGCAGGTCAAATGGCATTACCGGGAACAGGTTTTGTGCTCGCCATAGCGGCGTTATAGAACTAAATTCATGAGCCGATATTGGGCGCAGCGAATCCAGCGGCACCTTGCGCTTGCTTTGCTGGCATTTGCTATTGTTTCCCTGGCATATACCGCTACTCCTCCGCCAGACATTCGCCACCGTGCCGGTATGGCGACAGCATACGCAGGACTGGTGTTCTTCTGCCTGTCACTCTGGCTCGGTCCCTGGAATGTGCTGCGTCGAAAGCCGAACCCCGTCAGCTTCGACTTGCGCAGAGATATAGGAATATGGGCGGCCGCTCTGGCCATTTTGCATACGGCGGTAGGGCTGACGGTGCATCTGCGTGGACGAATGTGGATGTATTTCTTTCGAAAACTGCATCCGCCCGCGCTGCAGAACTCATTGTTTGGCTTTGCCAATTACACCGGATTGGCTGCGGCCATCCTCTTCTGCATGCTGCTCGTGCTTTCCAACGATGCTTCGCTCCGCTGGCTGCGCAGCCGCAGATGGAAGTCTCTCCAGAGATGGATTTATCCAGCCTTTGTTCTTACAATCGCGCACGGAATTGCTTATCAAATCATTGAAAAACGCCATTTGTCCTGGCTGATTGTCTTCGGCGTGCTCGTGCTTGGCGTCGTTCTTTTGCAATTAGCCGGATTCATGAGTGTTCGCCGCGCTGAAGAGGACCGCTGCTGAACATCGCGATAACTTCTTCTGCTGTTCTGCCCTGTTCGCGAAGCGCTCTGAGCGAAAGCGCATCATGTCGCTTGGCCAGGCGCTGCCCTTCTGCATCTCGCATTAATGAGCAGTGATACCAGCTCGGCTCTTCCCACCCCAGTGCGCGGTAGACGAGAATCTGACGCGCCGTGGACCGCAGCAGGTCCGCCCCGCGCACCACTTCTGTAATGCGCATGGCCGCATCATCGACCACCACAGCGAGCTGATACGCAGGCACATCATCGCGCCTCCACACGAGAAAATCGCCGAAGTCGCCTCCCGCGACGAAGCGCTGCGGGCCGAAATGGCCGTCTTCAAACATGATCTCCTCCTCATCCGGAACGCGGAACCGCCAGTTCAAACCGGCGGGTGATTCCGGCGCAACAGTCTGAATTGATCTGCGCTCAGGCCTGCAAGTCCCTGGATAGACTGGCTCGTCATCTTCATCATGCGGCGCCTGCGCGCTGCGGGCCAGGTCTTTGCGCGAGCAGCGGCATGGATACACAAATCCCCCCTGAACAAGCATGCGCCATGCTTCCAGATAGAGTTCGCGCCGGCGGCTCTGCTCGTATGGAGCATACGGGCCGCCCACGTCCGGTCCCTCCTGCCAGCGAATGCCGAGCCAGTGCAGGTCTTCGAGCATAGCGGCTGCGAACTCAGGCTTTGAGCGCTGCGTGTCCAGATCTTCATTGCGCATTACAAGTGTGCCGCCAGTCTGCAATGCGCGCTCATACGCCGTCCAGAACGTCCGCGCGTGTCCCAGATGCAGCAGTCCTGTGGGCGAAGGCGCAAGCCGTCCGCGATATGGAGTGGTCACGAATTCAGTCTAATGTTCAGAGCCTGTTATTCTTCACCCCATGAAAGCATTGCCCTCCTTCGATCTCACCGGACAGATCGTCCTTGTTACTGGCGCAGCGCGCGGACTCGGACGCGCCATCGCTCTTGCTCTTGCCGAAGCAGGCGCGGATGTAGCCATCGGTCTGCGCAATATCCATGCCGACTCAGGCCTGGCCGCGGAGATCACAGCGCGTGGGCGCCGCGTGCTTTCTCTGCAAATGGATATGACCAGCCTCGATCAGATCAGAAACGCGATCAGTGAGGCTGCGAAGCACTTTGGACGGCTCGACATTCTTGTGAACAACGCAGGCGTTGCTCCGGACAACCTTGCCGAAAACGTCCTGGAAAAAGATTTCGACTACACGCTGGCCGTCAATCTGAAAGGCACATTCTTCGCCTGTCAGGCCGCCGGCCGCATCATGATCGAGCAGAAATACGGGCGCATCATCAACATGAGCTCGCAGGCTGGATTCGCCGCGCTGCCGACGGAATCCGTCTACTGCATGACGAAGGCCGGCATAGCGCACCTGACCAAATGCCTGGCTGTCGAATGGGGCAAGTACAACATCAATGTCAACGCGGTAGCACCAACGTTCATCTATACCGACGGAACGAAACCTGTTCTTTCCAACCCCGAGTTCCACGCCGATACAGTCGAGCGCATCGCCGCGCTGCACCGCATTGGCGAGCCGATGGAAGTTGCCGGCGCCGTCGTTTTTCTTGCATCGCAGGCCGCATCGCTCATCACCGGCCATACACTGCTGATCGACGGCGGCTGGACTGCCCGCTGATGACAGGACACCAGACGCGTTTCATCCGCGCCATCATTCTTACGCTGCTTGTCCTCGGCGGCATCGTCAACTTCCTCGACCGCAGCGCGCTCTCGGTCGCCAACACGACGATGCGCGCCGGCCTCCATCTTTCCGCAACACAAATCGGCGCGCTTCTCTCCGCCTTTTCTCTTGCTTATGGACTGGCTCAGGTCCCGGCAGGATGGCTGCTGGACCGAGCCGGGCCAAAGACAATTCTGAGCGCGGGCATGCTGCTGTGGTCGCTGGCGCAGATGGCAACCGGAATGGTCTCTGGATTTGCCGCGCTCATTGCTACACGCATTGGCCTCGGCATAGGCGAAGCCCCGTTTCTGCCCGGTGGCTTCAAGGTCATTCACGACTGGTATGAGACACGCGAGCGTGGCGTGCCGACAGGAATACTCAATGCTTCGACCACTCTGGGGCAGGCATGCGCGCCACCGCTGCTGACACTGCTGTTGCTCAGCTATGGCTGGCGCAGCATGTTTATTTCAATTGGACTGCTGGGCGTTGGCGTCGCCGTCATCTGGTATCCGGTGTACCGCAACCGCAAAAGCAACAGCGAAGAATCCCCCAGAACACAAAGCGTTTCGTCAACAGCATGGCGCGATCTGTTTCGCCATCGCACCATCTGGGGCATGATGCTCGGCTTCAGCGGCGTAAACTACACGGCCTGGCTCTACCTCGCATGGCTGCCCGGATATCTGGAGGCCGCCCATCATCTGAGCTTGGCAAAAACCGGCTGGCTGGCCGCGATTCCGTTTCTTATGGGGTCGGTTGGAATGCTCATCAGCGGATTTGTCGTCGACATGCTCGTCCGCCGCGGCGCAGACCCGCTGAAAAGCCGAAAGTGGCTGATTGTTTCCGGCATGGTTTGCTCTGCCGCCTGCACCTTCGTAGTTTCATCCACACCCGGCAGCGCTGCCGCAGTTGCTGTTATCGGAATGGCCCTCTTCTTCATCCACTTCGCCGGGACATCAGCATGGGGATTGGTGCAGGTCGCAGCACCTGCATCTCTGGTCGGCTCCGCCGGCGCGCTGCAGAATTTCTGTAGTTTTCTTTTCGCGTCCATTGCGCCGGTGCTCACCGGATGGATTCTCGACCGCACGCATTCATTTCACATCGCGCTGCTCATCTGCGCGGGCGTTACGTTTCTGGGAGCAATTGCGTACCTGGCTCTGGTGCAGAAGCCGATGGAAACTGCCGCTGGATAGCTTCGCCCTGAAGATTCATCTTCGGATATGCTGGTTGGCATGAAGGTTGGCGTCTTTACTCCACTGCTCTCGCAACTGCCGCTCGATCAGGTTTTGAAGAAGCTCAAAAGCCTCGGAATCGATACGGTTGAACTCGGCACCGGCAACTACCCCGGAGACGCGCACGTCAAGCTCTCGCTGCTCGACGATGCTGCGGCGCTCAAGACATTCAAACAGACCATCGCCGATCACGGCTTCACCATCAGCGCATTGAGCTGCCATGGAAATCCACTGCATCCAAACAAGGACATCGCCCGCAAGATGCAGGAGACCAGCCGGAAGACGATTCTGCTTGCGGAAAAACTCGGCGTCTCCGTGATGGTCGATTTCTCCGGATGCCCCGGCGACTCGCCTGAAGCAAAGCAACCAAACTGGGTTACCTGTCCCTGGCCCCCGGATTTCAGTGACCTGCTTAAGTGGCAATGGGATGAAGTGGTCACGCCTTTCTGGGTTGAGCATGGGAAGTTCGCCGCCGACCACGGCGTGAAAATCGCCATCGAGATGCATCCCGGCTTCGTTGCCTACAATCCTGAAACGATGCTGAAACTGCGCTCCATCGCCGGCCCGAGCGTCGGCTGCAACTTCGATCCCAGCCATCTCTTCTGGCAGCAGATCGATCCCATCGCAGCGGTCCGCGTACTGGGCGATGCCATCTTCCACGTCCATGCCAAGGACACGCAAATCTTCAGCGCGAATTTGCCGGTCACCGGCGTTCTCGACACCAAGCCCTACACCGATGAAC
Organism: Alloacidobacterium sp.; assembly: GCA_035293545.1. Classification (GTDB taxonomy): domain Bacteria; phylum Acidobacteriota; class Terriglobia; order Terriglobales; family Acidobacteriaceae; genus Alloacidobacterium. The sequence continues at coordinate 4,727 of DATGMQ010000086.1, forward strand.
GCAACCGCAGCTGGATCTTCCGCACCTGCGGCTATGGACACGGCGAATCATGGTGGCGCGAATTCATTTCCACGCTGCGGCTCTTCGGCTATGACAACGTGCTCTCTATCGAACACGAGGACAGCCTGATGTCTCCGGAAGAAGGTCTGACAAAAGCCGCGAATTTCCTCAATTCACTCGTGATTCGCGAGCAGCCTGCCGCTGCGTGGTGGGTTTAGGACATTTTCGTTGATGTGGAAACTGCCGTCATTCTGACGACCGAAACGGAGCCAGCGGCATCTGCGGTTTTCACAGATGGGTGGTGAAAGGAGGAAGAATCTCAAGCCACGCTGGCTGAAGATTCTTCGCCTGCATCTCAGAATGAAAGATTTTGTGCCTGGTCCACACTTATCGAAATGCGCTGATAATGCCTCAACAGTCACCTGGGTTGCCTCACATAACGAAAAAATTCAGAGCAGAATGTAGCTGTTTCGCGTACACATTACGCAACGCGATTGTGGCCGGTTGCTTCTCATACAGGGTGCTCCATTCGTTCCCCGGAGAAGCAATACAATGCGCGAAACAGCGCGGACAAAAATTGGATTTCTGGCTTTGAGTATTGCCGTTTTGCTCTCAACCGTTGCCTGCAAGCACGGACATACTCAGGCTGCAGCCGCTTCGGTAACTCCAACACCCGCAACCAAGCCTGCTCCGCCTACGCCGCTTGCTGTAAAAAAAGCAGAACTGGGCGATGACGTAACCTGGAATCCGCAATGGGACCAGATCGTCGAGACTTCCATTCCACCGGAAATGCTCTCTACGAAAGTCCCGCGCGACGTGCGGCGCTTCTGTCCGCGCTTTTACCGGATGAGCGACACCGACAAGCGCGCCTTCTGGGCATACTTCTTTCAGGCCCTCGCAGGCGCGGAGGCCGGCCTCAATCCTCGAACCAATGTCCGTCACACAGAGCCTGAGGTTGCAGTCGTCGATCCTGTTACCCATCAGCTCGTCCATAGCGAGGGACTTCTGCAGCTCACCTATGAAGACCGGCAGCGTTATGGCTGTGACTTTGACTGGGAACATGACCGCCATCTTCCTGCGCATGATCCGCAGAAGACGATTCTCAATCCCGAAAACAATCTGAAATGCGGCATCAACATCCTGAGCAATCAGATCATCGATCAGCGCAAACCGCTCTTTACTTCGACTTCCTACTGGTCAACACTGCAGCCGGGCACAGTCAGCTTCCGCGTCTTTGTGAAGCAGATGACCAACCCTCCGGCGCCCTGCGGCTTCCACACTTCAATGCCAAAACATCAGCGCTCTACCACCAGTGCTACAGAATTAGCTGCCGCCTCGCCTAAATAACCTTCAGGCGACAGATCGCTGATCAGTCATCCGATGTGCTTATGTTGCCTTTTGTTTGCAGCGGAGGGCATTTAAAGCGTATTTTCGTGTAGGTGTAAACCTCCGTCATTCGGACGACTCTGTGTACCTGTTCTACACCGATCGAGAAAATGCGCTGACTGACTAAAAGGACAAATCCGGCAGCTTCCCGGGCCTGCAGCATTCTCTGCGCGGTTGCGGTATTTCTGTCTGCCTGCGGAGGCGGTCAATACACCCCTCCAGCGATAACTCTTTCTGTGTCGCTCAGCAATCCCGTCATCACCCTCTCGCCCGGCGCTTCAGTCAGCGTTCCCGTAACCATCGTTGCTCCCACCGAAACCGTGAGCTTCGCCATCAACGATCTACCCTTCGGGGTCTCGGAGAGCTATAAGGAATCTGAATCCAACCCATCCGGTCTCCTTACTCTCACAGCAAATGCATCGGCTGCTCCTGGAACTTACAAGCCGACAATCATCATTGGGTCGTCGGGCCGCACCGCCTCGCTGACTTTTACCCTTCAGGTGGTTGCCGCCAAAGCAGTCCTGTGGAAATCCTTGTCAAGCCCCCGGCTCAATCAAGCGTCTTATTATCAGCAACTTACAATTGCAGGGAATTAACCCATAATTTGCTACACTAAAAGAATGAGAGCAGCAAAGGCATGGCCCAGAGCCATGCCTTTGCTGTTGCAAACGTAAGTTACACAAAACAAACGATCTCCGTACAGAATCGCATCTGTAAGTAGCTGAAAACAAACGATCTCCGTACAAATGGTAGGGAGGGGGTACTCAGGTCATCTCCAGCGAAAAATCCGCAGCGCCACTATAAACGGAACCACCAGCCACGCCAGCAGAACAGCCACTGGGGCGAGCATATGCCCCATACCCGTCCCTTGCAGCATGTTTCCGCGCAGCGTATCGATAGAAGCAGTAAGCGGGAGGGCTTTTACGAACGGCTGAACCACAGCCGGAAAGCGCGATGCAGAGAAGAAAACGCCCGACAGAATCCACATCGGAAGCATGACCAGATTCATCAGCCCGGAGGCGGCCTCCATTGTTCTCGCCCGCGAAGCCACCAGTAGGCCAAGCGCTGAGAACGAAAGCGAGGTCAAGACACACAAAATCGCAAGTTGCAGCAGCGATCCGCGAAAAGGAACGCCAAAGACCACCCACGCGAATCCAAGAAACACCACTACCTCGACGACCAGCATGATCAGCCGCGAAAGGATATAAGACGCCAGATATTGCCATCGCGGCATGGGTGAGGCAACAAGACGCTTGAGCAGCTTCTTCTGCCGTGCCTCAACAATGGCAAAGCCCATGCCCCAGATCGCCGAACCCATCAGGTTCATTCCAAGCAGTCCGGGCACGACAAAGTCGATGTAGCGCGAGCCTGTCTCATGCACCAGCTGGTTTTCGCTATGCACGGTCTCGCGTTGCCCAAATGCTGCCTGGACCGCGCGATCGGCGATCAAACGCGCCGTGCGCGCGTCGGGATTTGTATCGTCGTATTTGTAGGCAACGCCGTCCGGCTTCTGAATGGCGAGCAGCAGAATGTCTCCGGTGGCAAGCTCGTGAGAGCCTTCCGCCTCATTCATCGTCTTCGCCGTCAGGCCTTTGTCAGAGTTCAGGGCCTGCGTCAGCTGCGTTGTGGTTGCGCCCACCTGTAATACATCCGGTGGACGGTTGCGGAAGGCAATCCCCAGCCCGACGGCCAGCAGAATAGGAAAGATAAAGATCCAGAAAATCGCTTCCGGCTCGCGCAGAAAGAGCTTGAAGCGAATGACCGTCAATTGATAGAGGCTACTCAGTTCGAGCTTATTCATCGCGCAGATTCCTCCCTGTCAGCCCGACAAACACGTCCTCAAGCGTGGCGGAATGCGTTCGAAAATCACTCAGATGCAATCCCTGACGGGTGAGCGATTGAAAAATGAGGGGTACCGTCGAATGCAGATCACGAACCGTAAGCTGATGAAATCCGGCATCGACGCGATGCGACTGCACTCCGGAAATGGCTGTCAACAAGGCTGCATCCACAAAACCGTCTCCGGTTTCATGGCCGGTAATCGCAAATTCCACAATATGCTCACCGCCGATAGAAGCAATCAGTTGCTGCGGAGTGCCAAGCGCAATGATCTTGCCATGATCCATAATCGCGACGCGGTCGCAAAGCCGCTCCGCTTCATCCATGTAGTGCGTGGTCAAAATAATAGTGCGTCCCGCTAGCTTCAGCCCATCAACCAGATCCCACAAATGGCGACGCGCCTGCGGATCGAGCCCTGTCGTTGGTTCGTCAAGAAACAGCAGCTCCGGATCACCAACCAGCGCGCACGCCATGGCCAGACGCTGCTTCTGGCCGCCGGAAAGACCTCCAACACGCGAGCCGCGCTTCTCTTCAAGCTGCGCCGTGCGAATCGATTCATCAACAGAAATGCCTCGGTGGAAAAAGCTGCGAAACAGACGCAGCGTCTCTTCCACTGTCAGCTTGTCCGGGAACTGCGTCTCCTGCAGTTGAATCCCAATGCGCTGCCGCAGGTGTTTTTCCCCGTTGGCCCAACTCAAACCCAGCAGCTCAATCGATCCGGCATCCGGAGCAGTCAGGCCCTCGCACATCTCGATCGTCGTGGTTTTACCCGCGCCGTTCGGACCAAGCAGCCCGAAGCACTCTCCGCGCCTCACTTCCAGATCGAGACCATCCACAGCCACTACATCCGCAAAAGCCTTCCGCACTCCGCGAAGCAGAAGAGAAGGGCTGTTTTCCTGCATAGAATGAGTGATCACATTCATGATGGGGATGACCTTCGGAAACTGAATAGCTGCTCGCTCCAGCTTACAAGACCTTCAATACAACCAGTGTCAAATCATCAGCCTGCTCAGTCTCTCCGGCAAAGGCTGCCACAGCCCCGGAAACGTGCTGTACCACTTCAGCCGCAGAGGCGCTGCCTTCCCTGCAGATAACACTCTCCAGGCGGTCCACGGAAAACTCCTCGCCCTGCTCATTTTCCTGTTCCGTTACGCCATCGGTGAACAACGTGAGAATGTCTCCCGGCGCGAGTGTGATCGAAGCATCGGAATAATTCGCGCCACTCAGAATGCCCAGGATTGGTCCGCCTGCGGCATCCATCAACTGTGTCTCGCACGAGCCCGCCTTCAGCAGCACCGGAGGATTATGTCCGGCATTCGCATATTGCAAAACACGGCTGACGCGATTGAATCGCGCATAGAACATCGTGACGAACGTCGCGGAATTCGTCATCTGCTTCAGCACTTCATCGAGATCGGCGATTACTTCCGCAGGCCGCTCCAACTCACGCGCGCGAAGGCGCAACGCAACAGCGAGCGAGGGCATCAACAGCGCAGCAGCCGCGCCTTTGCCTGAAACATCGGCGATCACGATATCGACAACATCATCTGAAACAGGAAAGAAATCGTAGTAGTCCCCGCCGAGCAGACGCGCCGTCTTCATCTCGGCGGCGATGTCGATGCCCGGCAAAGTCAGCGGCTTCGGCAACACACGATGCTGCACCTGCGCCGCCAGTATCAGGTCGCGTTCATATGCGTCTCGCTGCCGACGCACTTCGTCAGCCATGCGGTCCCGCTGCCTGGCAATCAGCGTGACCAGAAATCCAACGACAAGAAAGCTCGCAAGATAGACGATGTTATGGACAACTCGCCAATACAACGATTCAGCAGGAGGCCCGAAGATATCTCCCAGAAAAGTGCAGATCGCTCCCAGCGCAATGGTGAAGGGAAGGGGATTCACCAGAGCGCAGAGCGCCACAGGAAGCACGTAAAGATACGCAAGCGAAACATCCGCCACGATGACCCAGTCCGTATAGGCAACAGCAGCTACGGCCGCAATCACGACGGTATTCAACAGTCCTGCCACTCGATGTTCGCCCACGCTTAGTCCTCATCCGCACTGCGTCGCAGGCATTGTACCTGAGAGCCAAATAGCAACTCTCTACGGCGAATTGTGTTTTACAAAACGGAATGCCATCGTGAGCACTCAACAGCTCCGAATACCGAAACACTGGAGACAGAACGGCCCATGAAAAAAGCCGCACTTGTTGGAATTCTTGTTTGTGCTCTTGCGTCGATACCGTCTTTTGCGCAGGTTGTTGTGCGTGTTGCTCCGCCCCCGGTCGTTGTCGAGCGTCCCGGCCCGCCCCCACGCCCCGGATATGTCTGGGTTGGCGGCTATCATCGCTGGGATGGGTACCGCTACGTCTGGGTCCCCGGCCACTACGTTTTGCCGCCGCGTCCCCGCGCTGTTTGGGTCCCCGGCCACTGGGTAGAACGTCGCGGTGGATGGGTCTTTGTTGAAGGCCACTGGCGCTGGTAATTGTGTCAGGAATACCCATGCAGTTTTCGGGAGACGAAATTTGCATGGGTATTTGTTTCTGCGGTCGAATCAATTCGCATTGATAGGCGCGGCACTATACGCTACCATCGTCGCCAGCATGAACACGACGGCCACCGCCGCGCAGGCACCTCTTATTGGTACCGCAAGCGCAACCTCTCCATCGCGCCTTGCCTCTATTGACATCTTTCGCGGGCTCACGATGGTAGTGATGATCTTCGTGAATGATCTCGCCGGCGTTCGCGGCCTGCCCTGGTGGAACTACCATGCGCCTGCGCAGGCAGACCTTATGACCTATGTCGATATGGTCTATCCGTTCTTCCTCTTTGCTGTCGGGCTGTCCGTTCCACTGGCGGTGAAAGCACGATTGAAGAAGACGGGATCCACGCTTGCGCTCTGGCGCCATGTCATCGTCCGTTCAGCCAGCCTTGTCGTTCTTGGTCTGATTCTGGCCAATGCTGAAAAAGGTGATCCTGCGCGCATCGGCTTCAACCAAAATCTTTGGGCCATTCTCGCCCTGCTGGGAGCGGCACTTTATCTCAGCGTTTACACCGGCACAGGACGCGGCGCAAAGATACACAAAGCCCTTCGTATCCTGGGCCTTGTGTTGGTTATTGCCATGTATGCGATCTTCCGCCGGACAACGCACGACGGCCATGCGGGTTGGATTGACGGCTCTTATCCGGAGATTCTCGGGCTTATTGGCTATACCTTTTTTGCCGTATCACTTCTGTACATCCCGACTCGTCGCTGGCTATGGGCGCCTTTTGGATGGCTGGTCGCGCTGGTGACTTTTAATGCGCTGTGCACAGCAAAATGGATCGTTTTGCCACATCATCTGCCGTTGTACTTCTGGCCATTCGATAACGGGGCCATGGCCTCGATCACGATGGCCGGCATCGCTACCTCAGTCATCTTTCTCGGCGAACACCGCTGGAAGGCGCTGGGGCAGAAAATGTCGATGGCCGCGGCCTTCGCGCTCGCTGCTCTGGCATCTGGTCGTCTGCTTACTCCGCTCGGCATCTCAAAAATTCGCGCTACGCCTACCTGGAGCCTTTACTGCATAGCTGCATCGGTGGCATGTTTTGCAATTCTGCATTGGATTTGTGACGCCAAGAAGCGGACCGGCTGGGCCTTCTTTGCCCGGCCTGCGGGCTCAAATACTCTGCTCACCTATCTGCTTCCGGATTTCTACTACTTCATCATCGCTGCAGCCGGTATCACTTATTTCGAAACCCATTTCAATTATGGATCGCTCGGAGCCGTCAGATCGATTGTATTCACCGCATTGATTCTATGCATTGCAGCGCTTCTCACCCGGTGGAAGATACGTCTGCAGTTGTAAATTACAGATTCAGCTTCTTGAAAATAGAGCGCGGTATGGTGCGGATGATAAGCATGATCAGTGCCCAGATCGGCGGAACGTAAACGATGTCTTTGCGCTTCGCAATCGCCTTCAGAATGCCCTTCCCAACCACTGCCGGATGCGCAAACAGTCCATTCTGCGGCAGATGTGCGGTCATGGGAGTGGCGACGAATCCCGGCTTGATCGTCAGCACCTGCACGCCGCTGCGGTCGATGCGGTTGCGCACGCCATCAAGAAAAACATTCAGCGCTCCTTTGGAAGCACCGTAAACGTAATTACTTTTGCGCCCGCGATCGCCGGCCACCGATGAAATCACAGCCAGCACTCCCTGCCGTGTCGATTCGAAATAATTTGCCAGCCACGTGACGAGGGAAACTGTAGAAAGAAAATTCGTCCGCAGAATAGCTTCCGTTGTTGCGTAGTCAGCCTGCGCTTTTTCCTGGTCCCCAAGTACGCCATGAGCAATGAGCGCAAGCTCGATGGTTCCCAGCTTTGTGCGCGCAGTCTCGAGCAACTCCGGATGTAATGAAGTGTCGTCCAGATCGATCATCTGTACAAAAACCGATGATGCTCCGCGCGTCAGCAGATCGCTGGCAACTGCTTTCAACTTGTCAGGGTTTCGCGCTGCCAGAAAAAAGCTGGCGCCTTGTTCCGCAAGTGGTCGCATTACGCCGCTCGCGATGGCTGACGTTGCGCCGAGCACAAGAACGCGCGACGGTAGTTGCTGACGCGCGCTAGCCACGTGCCGTGACCCTTTGCCAGAAGGCTGAATCGAATGCCGGATCGATATACCGCGCAAATGCCTGCCACTGCGGATAGAACGATTGAAACTGCTCCGCTGTCATCCGCGCGTCTTTCGCCGGATACATGCGTCCGCCATGTTCCAGCGTAATGTGAGCCAGGCGGTCGAGAAGATCGAATGTCGCCTCGCGTCGAATAGGAAAATCCAGCGCCAGAGTGATGCCCGGCGCGGGAAAGGAAAGCATACCCGGCGATGCGATGTCGCCAAAAACTTTAATTACTGCAAGAAATGAAGCGAGTCCCGAAGCAGTAATAGCTTTGAGAAGTTTAACGATGCCCATCTGCTGATCTGCTTCCCACGGAAGCACGCACTGAAACTGCACGAGGCCGCTTTTGCCATACATCCGGTTCCATTCAAGCAGACTATCGAGCGGATAAAAAAACGGTTCGTAGTCCACCAGACCTGTCTTCTCTTTGCCAAACTGCTTTTTGTAATAAAGCGCGTTGAACAGGCCAATGGAAAATTTGTTGAGAACAAATTCGGGCAAATCTAATGGCAGAGTCAACCACGGCTGCTTGCTGCGCGTGAGCGGCTCAGGCAGCTGGCTGTGATCGCCCTGCATAAAGATGCCGCGAGCGAAGTTCTTTCCAGTGGCTACGCAGTCAATCCACGCGACCGTGTATTCCGCTCGCGCGGCTTTCGATAGCGCAATAAACTCATCGATGCCGGTAAATTTCGTTCCTCTGTACTGAATTTTGCGCGACACAATTGGGCGCAGGCGAATCTCAGCCCAGCTGATAAGCCCCGTCAATCCCATGCCGCCGACCGTCGCCGAAAACCAGTCGGCGTTTTCTGTTGGGCTGCACTCGAAGCGCGCGCCATCCGAACGGACAAGTTCCAGACGCTGCACGTGCCGCCCCACCGTTCCCGCAAAATGATGGTTTTTGCCGTGGATATCATTGGCAATCGCTCCGCCAACGGTTACGTATTTAGTCCCTGGAGTAACAGGCAGAAAAAAACCGCGAGGCACAGCGAAATCCAGTATCTCCGCGAACGTAACTCCGGCTTCGCAACGCAGAATGCCTGTAGCCGGTTCAAAGCTCTGCAACCGGTCCATGCCCCGAGTCTTGAGCAGGGTGCCGTGGTCCAGCAGGCACACATCGCCATAGCTGCGCCCAGCGCCGACCGGCAGAATTTTAGTGGCAGGCGGGTTCGGAAGCGGGAAATCCGTCGTCCAGCTCAGCGGAACCACATTAGCTTCAAGTCTGGGATAGCGTCCCCACGATTCAAACTTCGACATTCATTCCTATCGTAAAGGATTCAGAAGGTGGCAAAGATAGCGATGACGGCCACTCCGAGGCCGATCAGCAGACTCATGCGATCTGTCACAGCGAAGATAACGGGGTCTTCATCCATCTCGCCGCGCGAAGCCAGCAGCCATACACGGCTGATCCAGAGCAACATCAGAGGAGCGATCAACCACATTCGCACCGGATGAGCATAGAGCGTCGCCACGTCGCTTCCGCTGATGTAAAGAGCAAACACCACAATCGCCGCATAGCCGCTCGACGTACCCAAACTACGCAGCTGCTCAATATCAGCCACAAGGTATCCGCGCCCGTTGGAAGGGACATTGCCTTGTTCGCGGAGATTCTGCATCTCGCTGAATCGCTTGACGAGCGCCAGACTGAAAAAAAGAAAAACAGAAAACCCGGCAAGCCAGGTGGAAATCGCGGTATCCGTAGCAGCTCCGCCGGCGAGCATGCGTACCGTATACAGGCCGGAAAGGATGATGACATCGACCAGCACCACTCTTTTGAGCGCCAGCGAATAGCTTAAAGTGACAACAAGATACAGAATCAGCCATCCAAGAAATGCTCCGGGCAGCAGGACCGCTCCGGAAAATCCAGCGGCCAGAAAAACAATGATAATGGCCAAGCCTGTCGAGGCCTGTAGATTTCCGGCAGCAAAGGGGCGAAATCGCTTTCTGGGATGACGGCGATCTGCTTCTAAATCAAGCAAATCATTCACGATGTAGGTAGCTGAAGCACACAAACTGAAGCAGAAAAAGGCCAGAATAGCGTGCAAAAGGAGCGGTAATTTCAACGAATGCGCCAGCAAAAGGGGCACAAAAATGAGCACATTTTTGGCCCATTGATGCAGGCGAATGGCCTTTAAAAAGGCTTTTCCACGCGAAGGTCGGTCTTCAAAGTGCCGCTGAATCTCAATTTTGCGTGACTTAATTAAGGCCTGCAGGCTGGCATGTGGATTCGCCAGCATGGCTGCTCCGGCGTGTTCAAGAAGAGGCAGATCAGGACGGGCATTGCCAATGTAATCAAAGTCCTGGCCGTCAAATTCCGCGCGGAGCCCAGCTAATTTGTTATCTCCGGTAAGGTTTGTGCTGCCATCGCTCGCCAGAACGCCATCGAAGATGCCCAGATGCGCGGCAATCCGTCGGGCAAGTCGCGCATCCGCCCCGGTGGTGAGATAAATCCGGCGTCCCTGTCCGCGTTCCTGTTCCAGATATTCAAGCAGCGGTCTGTTATAAGGCAGAAATGCCACATCAAGAGAAACAATCTGGCCCACTCGGGCCTTCAGGGATGCCTTGCCATCCAGGACCCATCGCAAGGTCTTCAGCGCGGCCAACGGATGGGTGCGCAGCAGCACGAGCAGAGAATCGATCAGCGTGTCGCTTTTGACCAGCGTCCCGTCCAAGTCGACGCACAAGGGACGCTGAATTTCAGACCCGGCTGCGATCTTGATTGGCAACTGCTGCTGCAAATCATTCTCCTGTTTCGATTATCGCCTTGCGTTGCCCCAATGAAGTATCAAAATATGTGCCGAAGCTTTGGCATCGCTGTTCCAGATGAACGTCTTTTTACAACTTTTTACAACTTGTCACAGGCTGTTTTGATTGACATGGGATGGAAGGCGTAAAGTATTCAGCGGGAAACCTTTCGACTCTCTCATTCGTCGGAATAGATACTGTCCGCAGGCCCGGTCCTCGCCGCCGCTACAGGTTTAAGATTTTCTAGAGTCAGGAAAGCATTAGAACCGTATGTCGTCCACGCAAATCAGTCAGCACCCGGCAGGAACTGCGCCCGTAACCCCGCCGGAATCAAAGCGCCATCGCGTGCGCACGGCTTTGATTTTTCTTGCACTTGTAGCTGTCGTGGGCTTCTTTATCTGGCGCATCATCACCGCGAACGATCAGGCGAACAAGAAAGCCGCGCAACAGGCCGCCGCTATGGCCAACCGGGCTGTGCCTGTCCAGGTAGCGCCGGTGCAGCAGAAGCAGATGCCTATCTATTTGACCGCTCTGGGCACTGTGACGCCGTATTACACCGTCACCGTCAAGGCCCGCGTGACCGGTGAGCTGACCCGCGTCAATTTCAGGGAAGGGCAGGAGGTTAAAAAGGGCGAGGAGCTGATGACCATCGATCCACGTCCATACCAGGCGCTACTCGATCAAGCGCGCGGGCAGCTTATCCGTGACCAGGCGCAGCAGCGCAATGCTCAGGCGGAATTTAATCGTTACAAAGCTCTTTACGATCAGGGAGTCGTCTCCAAAGAGCAGTTGGATACGATGCAGGCGAACCTCGGCAATTTTGACGGAGCTATACGGGCGGACCAGGCAGCCATTGATGCTGACGCTCTCAACGTAACCTATTGCCACATCACATCACCCATTGATGGCAGAGTAGGCCTGCGCCTCGTGGATCCCGGCAACATTATTACGGCAAATACGACGAATCTCATCGTTGTGAATCAATTCCAGCCCATTGCGGTCGTCTTCACAGTTCCCGAGGACCAGCTTTTTCGCATTTTTGACAAAATGCGTGGCAGCAAGAGTCTCCAGGCTGAGGCTTTTGACCGTTCAGACACGCAACACATTGCCAATGGACAACTTCTCACCGCCGATAACCAGATCGATACGACTACTGGAACCAACAAATTAAAAGCTGTTTTTCAGAACTCCGATGAGGTCCTCTTCCCCAATCAATTTGTGAATGTTCACCTCATTCTGGAACAGCGCCCGAATGCGATTACGCTTCCCTCCGCAGCTATTCAGCATGGAACCGAGGGCGACTTCGTATGGGTGGTCAAACCTGACAAGACTGTGGACATGCAATCCGTGAAAGTAGACTTGACGGAAGGCACTACGACGATTCTCAACAACGGAGTTCAACCGGGCACTTCCGTCGTTACTGACGGCGCTGACAAGCTGCGGGCCGGCATGAAAGTCGATCCCCGCCCCGCGACGCGAAACAAGCCCGCTATGCCGCAGACTGAAAGCAGCAATGGAATGATGGGGCAGTAAGGCCGCATGAGTCCTTCAAGGCCATTTATTCTCAGGCCGGTAGCAACATCGCTGCTGATGGCGGCGATTCTGCTGGCAGGTTTTGTCGCCTACCGGCAGCTGCCTGTCTCCGCTCTGCCGGAAGTCGATTACCCCATCATTCAGGTCGTCACGTTCTATCCCGGAGCAAGCCCGGACGTGATGGCATCTTCCGTCACTGCGCCTCTGGAGCGGCAGTTCGGGCAAATGCCTGGATTGAACCAGATGACATCCACCAGCTCGCAGGGCGGTTCGGTCATCACACTGCAGTTCAGTCTGGACGAGAACATCGATGTCGCCGAGCAGGAAGTGCAGGCAGGCATCAATGGCGCGCAGAGCTACCTGCCCGCCGGGCTGCCGAACCCTCCGATCTACAGCAAAGTCAACCCCGCTGACCAGCCGATTCTGACGCTGGCATTAACGTCCAAAACAATGCCGCTGCAGAAAGTGGAGGACCTCGCAGATACCAATCTGGCGCAGAAAATCTCCCAAGTCACCGGTGTTGGTCTGGTCTCCATCGCCGGGGGGCAGAAGCCTGCCGTCCGCATCCGCGCCAATCCCTCGCAGCTCGCAGCCTATGGTCTCAGTCTTGAGGATGTCAGGACGCAGGTAGCGGCAAATAATGTCGATCAGGCCAAAGGCACTCTGAATGGGCCGCGCCAGTCCTATACCATCGGCGCTAATGATCAACTTCTGACCAGCGCCGACTACGGCCCGGTTGTGATTGCCTACCGTAATGGCGCGCCGGTACGCGTGCAGGATGTAGCCAACGTTGTCGATGGCGCCGAAAACACGCTGCAGGCAGCGTGGATGAATGAAGTGCCTGCTGTCATCGTCAACATCCAAAGGCAGCCGGGCGCGAACATCATCGGCGTGGTAGACCGTATTGAAAAGCTGCTGCCGCAGTTGAAGGCCAGTCTGCCCGCGTCGATTGAAGTCGTGACTTTAACAGATCGCACCATCACCATTCGTGCTTCTGTTGAAGATGTAAAGCTCGAACTGATGCTGACCATCGCGCTGGTCGTGATGGTGATCTTCCTTTTCCTGCGCAATCTTGCCGCCACCATCATTCCCAGCGTTGCCGTGCCTCTTTCTCTGGTGGGGACGTTCGGCATTATGTACCTGCTCGGGTACAGCCTGAACAACCTGACACTGATGGCTCTGACGATTTCCACCGGCTTCGTTGTCGATGACGCCATCGTCATGATCGAGAACATCAGCCGCTTCCTTGAAGAGGGAGACTCACCTCTCGAGGCTGCGCTGAAAGGGTCTGAGCAGATCGGTTTCACCATCGTCTCACTGACGGTTTCGCTCATCGCCGTTCTCATTCCGCTGCTCTTTATGGGCGATGTAGTCGGACGGCTCTTCCGCGAGTTCGCCATCACGCTGGCCGTCACCATTCTGGTCTCTGCCGTCGTTTCGCTCACGCTCACGCCCATGATGTGCGCGAAGATTCTGCGTCACAAAGAGCCATCGCAGCAGGGCTGGTTCTATCGCTGGACCGAGGGCATCTTCGAGCGGGTCATAGCTTTCTATGGACGCACACTGCAGGTTGTTCTGCGTTTCCGCTTCACCACCTTGATGGTGACTATCGGCACGCTTGTCTTTACCGTCCTGCTCTACATCATGGTTCCCAAAGGGTTCTTCCCAGTCGAAGACACGGGCGTTCTTCTCGGTATTTCAGAAGCGCCGCAGACAGTTTCCTTCGCTGAGATGGGCCGACGTCAGCAGGCGCTGGCGCGTGTAATTCTGCAGGATCCCGATGTCGAGAGTCTCTCCTCGTTCATTGGCGTCGATGGCGTCAACACCACGATGAACAGCGGTCGCATCCAGATCAATCTCAAGCCGCTGTCTCAACGTAAGAGCCGTGCAGAGGACATTATTCAACGCCTGCAGCCGCAACTTGCAAAAGTGGAAGGCATCACGCTTTACCTGCAGGCTCTGCAGGACCTGACCGTCGCCGATACCGTCAGCCGCACGCAATACCAGTACACGCTCGAAGATGCCAATGGCAGCGAACTCAGCGATTGGGTACCGCGCATTGTGGCTGAATTGCAAAAGCAGCCGGAGCTTCGTGAGGTGGCCAGTGATCTGCAGGACCAGGGTCTGCAGACCGATCTCGACATTGACCGCGACACTGCCTCGCGGCTCGGCGTCTCGATGTCCACCATCGACAACACTCTCTACGACGCCTTCGGCCAGCGCCAGATTTCCACGATGTTTACTCAGCTTAACCAGTATCACGTCGTGCTTGAAGTTCAGCCGGAATTCCAGCGCACCGCCGACGATCTGAGCAAAATTTATGTAGCTTCATCTACCGGCACGCAGGTTCCTTTGAGTGCCTTTGTAAAGATTTCGCAGAGTCACACGCCTCTTGCTGTCAATCATCTCGGACAATTTCCGGTGGCGACCATCTCCTTTAACGTCGCTCCAGGCTCTTCGCTTGGAGATGCGGTCAAGGTCATCCATCGTGTCGAGCAGCAGATGGGTATGCCGCTCAGCATCAACGCCAGCTTTCAGGGCACTGCCGCTGCCTTTCAGGCCTCTCTCAGCAACGAGCCGATTCTCATTCTTGCCGCGCTCATCACCGTCTACATTGTGCTGGGCGTGCTTTATGAAAGCTATATCCATCCGATTACGATTCTTTCCACGCTCCCGTCTGCCGGAGTCGGCGCAATTCTTGCTCTCATCCTCTTTAAGATGGATTTGAATGTCATCGGTATCATCGGCATCATCCTGTTGATCGGTATCGTTAAGAAAAATGCCATTATGATGATCGACTTTGCTCTGGAAGCCGAGCGTAAAGAAGGCAAATCCTCCGAGGAATCGATCTTTCAGGCGTGCCTGCTGCGTTTCCGTCCCATCATGATGACGACGATGGCTGCGCTGCTTGGCGGACTCCCGCTGGCTCTCGGCAGCGGTATGGGCGCAGAGCTTCGCCGCCCGCTTGGCATCACCATCGTTGGCGGACTCATTTTCTCGCAGGTGCTGACTCTCTACACCACGCCAGTCGTTTATCTCTACTTTGACCGTCTCGCGCAGCGGTTCTCGCGCCATCGCGCCGGCAGAGCGGTTGAGGAACATGCGGTCCACGCGGATTGAGAGCTGAAGCATGCATCTGTCCGCGCCATTCATTCGCCGCCCGGTAGCTACTTCGCTGCTGAGTCTTGCGCTGCTGCTCGGCGGGGCCGTCGGTTATACCTTGCTTCCGGTCGCATCGCTGCCGGAAGTGGAATTTCCTACCATCTCTGTCTACGGCGGACTGCCCGGGGCCAGTCCGGAAACTGCAGCTTCATCCATCGCAACACCTTTGGAGCGCCAGTTCGGAAGAATCGCAGGCGTCACCGAGATGACTTCTTCCAGCTCTCTGGGCGGCAGTTCCGTTACCATGCAGTTCGATTTGTCGCGCAACATTGATGCCGCCGCGCGTGACGTTCAGGCTGCCATCAATGCGGCGCGCAGCCAGCTTCCAGCGAATCTGCCGTCGAACCCAAGCTACCGGAAAGTCAACCCATCCGACGCGCCGATTATGATCATCGCGCTTACCTCGGACACTCTGACGAAAGGTCAGATGTACGATGCCGCTGATTCGATCCTCGCGCAGAAAATCTCGCAGATATCCGGCGTGGGGCAGGTATTCGTCGGGGGAAGCGCGCAGCCAGCGGTCCGCGCCGAATTGAATCCCCTCCAGCTGAGTTCCTATGGCATTGGGCTGGAAGGTGTGCGGGCTGCGCTCAGTTCCGTCAACGTGAACATGGCCAAGGGTTACCTCAAAGCCGGCGGCCGGATGTCCACCATTGCCGACAATGACCAGCTGATGCATGCCAGCGAATACGCGCCGCTTATCGTCGGCTATAACCCCACAACCGGCGCGGCAGTACGGCTTGCTGATTTAGGAGAGGTAGTTGATTCCGTCTCCGACATACACACAGCTGGTCTTGCGAACGGCAAGCCCGCTGTCCTGATTATCGTTTTCAAAGTTCCCGGCGCGAACATCATCTCCACTATCGATCGCGTCTACGCTGCCATTCCTTCGCTCAAAGCTTCCATTTCGCCGCTCATCGATTTCCATGTAGTGCTCGACCGCACGACGACAATCCGCGCCGCTGTGCTCGATGTTGAGATTTCGCTTCTCATCAGCATTGTTCTTGTTGTACTGGTGGTCTTCCTTTTTCTCCGGAACGTCTGGGCGACCATCATTCCCAGCGTTGCTGTTCCACTTTCGCTGGTGGGCACTTTCGGAATCATTTACCTGATGGGTTATTCGCTCGACAATTTGTCGCTTATGGCCCTGACTATCTCCACCGGCTTTGTGGTGGACGACGCTATTGTCGTCATCGAGAACATCACACGCTACCTCGAAATGGGGCTTTCCCCCTATGAGGCAGCCATGAAAGGCTCCCGCGAAATCGGATTTACCGTACTTTCGATGAGCACGTCGCTCATCGCAGTATTCATTCCTATTCTGCTCATGGGCGGCATTGTTGGACGCCTCTTCCGCGAATTTGCTGTCACGCTGAGCGTGGCGATCGCCGTCTCGCTTCTGATTTCGCTCACCACCACGCCCATGATGTGCGCGAGGTTCCTGAAGGCGCACAATCAGCAGAAGCATGGCCGAATCTACAACGCCAGCGAACGCTTCTTTGACGGCATGCTCTCCATTTATGAACATGGTCTCCGCTGGGTCCTTGCGCACAAAGTTCCGGTGCTGCTCATCACCATTGGGACCTTCTTTCTGAATATTTATCTCTTCATCCTTGTGCCGAAGGGATTCTTCCCACAGCAGGATACCGGACGCCTCTCCGGCGCGGCGCGCGCTTCACAGGACATCTCTTTCGACGCCATGCAGGCGAAGCAGGCAGAACTTGCCGATATCGTCCAGGAAGATCCCGGCGTCCAGTCCGTCATGGCATTTGCCGGCGGCAGCGGCGGTGGAGCGACCGGCAATGTCGGCCGCATGTTCATTACGCTGAAACCGCTTAGCGAGCGGAACAACGTGAGCGCTGACCAGATCATCAACCGGCTTCGCCCTAAGCTCGCGCATATTCCCGGCGTTACGCTTTTTCTCCAGTCCTCGCAGGAAATTCGCGTGGGGGGTAGATCGAGCGACGCCGAGTACCAGTACACGCTCGAAGATGAGAACATTCAGGAGCTGAACGAATGGGCTCCGAAGCTGCTTGAAAAAATGCGCACCATGCCTGAGCTGCGCGACGCATCCACCGATCAGCAGGACCAGGGACTAGCCGCCAATCTGGTTGTAGACCGCGACACTGCGGCTCGGCTCGGTATTTCGCCCCAGCTGATTGACAATGTGCTTTACGACGCCTTCGGCCAGCGGCAGGTGTCAACCATGTACACTTCGCTGAATCAGTATCACGTTGTGATGGAAGTCGCACCACAGTACCAGAAAGACCCTGATTCGCTTCGAGACATCTACGTCAAATCAAGCGGTGGGACCAACGTTCCCCTTCCTGCTGTTACCAAATATCAGTCGGCGCGCACATCGCTTGCTGTTAACCACCAGGGGCAGTTTCCCGCCGTTACCCTGACTTTTAATCTTGCTCCGGGAATCTCTCTTGGCCAGGCAGTGACTGCTCTGCAGAATGCTGAAGCGGATATGGGCATGCCGAGCACCGTACATCCCAGCTTTCAGGGGACGGCGCAGGCATTTCAGTCATCGCTGGCCAGCGAGCCGTTCCTGATTCTTACTGCTCTGGCTACTGTATATATCGTTTTGGGAATGCTTTATGAGAGCTACATTCACCCCATAACGATTCTTTCGACCCTGCCCTCTGCCGGAGTCGGCGCCATTCTTGCGCTTCTTATCACCCATACTGACCTCAGCGTGATTGCCGTGATCGGCATTATTCTGCTGATCGGAATCGTGAAGAAGAACGCGATTCTGATGATCGATTTCGCTCTTTCGCAGGAGCGAAACGCGGGTAAAAGCAGCGAAGAAGCCATTTATGAGGCCTGTTTGCTGCGTTTTCGCCCCATTATGATGACTACGATGGCCGCCCTCCTCGGAGGACTCCCGCTGGCCCTGATGACCGGCACAGGCTCGGAGCTGCGCCGCCCGCTGGGCATCACTATCGTCGGGGGCCTGATCGTCTCGCAGATGCTGACCCTCTTCACTACTCCGGTTGTTTATCTCTTCTTTGACAAACTCCAGCTCAAAGTACAGCGCTTCGGAAAGCGTCTTGAAAAGGGAGAGACCACGCCTTCCCGTCAGGCCCCGGCTCATGGGGATTGAAGCATTTTTCTCCTTGGAGGCACACCGCAGGTCTTCGACACTTGTGGCAACCAGAAAGAAGGCAAAGGATGCCTCGGCGATCACGCGTTCATTCAAGCTTTAGAACCGCTGCTGCCCTGATCTGCCGAGACTGGAGCATAACAAATGAAATTAGTATCTATTTCGCAGCAGCCGCCAGGCCGATTAACAGCGCGGCTCCGAGAGCGAAAATAATGATGAAATTGCGCACGTGGTGGCTATGATGCGCAGGAGGATTCTGGGTCTGAGTGCCTGTAGGGGCAGACTGCCCGTCTGAATCATCAGAATGCGTCTCGGCCTTCGTGGCAGACGCGGCTTCCAGTATTGACCTGTCGGAAGGCACTGCGCGCTTCTCGGGTTGCGCATTCACGATTGAAACTGAAGCAGCCCCGGATTGCACAGAAACAGTGCAGAGAATAGATATCGCCAGGATGAATGACAGGGCTTTGCGCAGACAGTTCTTCT
This sequence comes from Alloacidobacterium sp., assembly GCA_035293545.1. Classification (GTDB taxonomy): domain Bacteria; phylum Acidobacteriota; class Terriglobia; order Terriglobales; family Acidobacteriaceae; genus Alloacidobacterium. The sequence goes on from DATGMQ010000086.1 coordinate 23,634, forward strand.
CGGGTTTGGTCAAATATGGAAGACTCATCATAAAGCAGGTTTCCACTGCGCTTTTTCGTTTGCCTCCGCAGATCCGTCCTTATCATGCTCCTGCCGAACTCAGGCGCTCAGCCGCTCCACTGCACGGTCGCCATTTGCATGCCGAATCGGGATGAGAATTGAAAAGGCCGTGCCGCTGCCGAAGGGCTTGCGGCTTGTACGGACGCGGATACTCCATCCGTTCTTCTGAATGATTTCCCTAGTGACCCACAGGCCCAGTCCGGTTCCGGTTTCGCCTTTCGTCGTTACAAAAGGATCAAAGATTTTTGGAAGGATATTCGCAGGAATCCCGGATCCCGTATCCGCAATTGTTAAACGAACACGGCGTTCACCGGCATGACTCTCACCTTCGCAGGCAATACGCACGCGTAATCGTCCGCCCATCCGCATGGCATCAATTGCGTTGCCGATGATGTTCGCAATAATCTGCCGCAACTCGCCTGAGCTCGAAAGGACCGTAACGGACGGAGCCAGCACTTCCTCTGAGACTTCAATTCCGGCGCTTGTGAGACGCGAGTGATAAAGCGTAAGAACGGAGCGGAGAACGCCGGCAAGCTCTGTTTCAACCGGCTGACTTGGTTCGCGATAAAAGCGCAGTGTCTGCTTGGCAATTTCCACCACACGCGCAAGTTCCTGTTCGGCGGAATTCAGATACTGACGCATTTCATCAAGCGATTGGCTGCCGCGCATCAGAAACAGGAGATTCGTTACTGCTTCCAGAGGATTGTTTATCTCATGAGCTATGCTGGCTGCCAACCTCCCGGTTACCGCAAGCTTTTCTGATTGCCGCAATGCCTCCTGAGCGCGCGCATTCTGCTGGATTTGATCTCGAATCTGATATTGCCGCTCGCGGCCGCGCAATGCAATCTCCAGCGTGCTGATGAGGGTTTCCGGACGCAGCGGGCGTTCCAGCAAAAGTACATTTCCCAACGGCCGACGAAACTCGCGCAGTCGTTCGCTCAACAGCGTTACGCCGCCGCCGACTGTGAGCAGAATGACCGGAAAATCAGACCACGAGGGTTGTTCGGCCAGAATACGGGAAAGCTGGGCCACAGATCCCGGCGTGAAAGACTCCTCCGCAATAATGGCTGCGCCTGCCCCCGCACAAATCTCGTCACACAGTTCACCGATCGAGCTTGCTACATGACAGGGCAATCCGGCACGATCCAGAAGCCCTGAAATAAGCAGGCCATCTTTGCCGGTGGGAGCCACAATGATCGTGCGGTTATCGCGTCCCGGACCGTCATTAGCTGGGGAGTACAGAGGCCTCCTCCTGACCCAGGGATTCACCAGTAAATGCCGGCATTCCGGAGAGCACTCCTTCGAATGCAGTCAATGGTTCTCCTACACGCACTTTGCCTTCTCGCATGATCAGCTCGCGGATAGTCCGTTCGTGCCCGCCGCTGCGCTTTTTAATAACGGAAAGCGCCTGACGAACTTCGCCTCTATATTCGAAATACCGGAACAGTAATACTGTATCAGTCAGATAGCTGACATCTACAGGTGTCTGCATCGACCCGATAAAGCCATGTTGAGCGAGCGTCAAGAGTGTTGCTATGCCCTGTTGCCCAAGATAAGAGAGCAATTCATGCAGCTGCATAGCCAGAAAACGCTCATTGGGCATGGCATTTAAAAAGCCATTCATGCTGTCGATCACGACCATTCGAAGATGTTCCTTATCTACCAGATTTCGAATTTGCGCGACGAACTCGCCCGGAGCAAGCTCTGCGGGATCAACCTGTTGTATTTCCAGCAGTCCCTTCTGCATCACCGCTGTCGGATCCATATCAAGGCTGCGCGTTCGTTCCATCAGCGTCCCCAATGACTCATCAAATGTAAAAAAGATTGCTTTCTCGCCGCGCATGGCCGCGGAAATTGCATAGCGAAATGCAATCGTTGATTTCCCGCAGCCTGCAGGCCCGGTCAGCATGGTGCTCGTGCCGCTGTCGATGCCTCCGCCAAACAGCGCGTCGAGCTCTTTCAGCCCGCTCAAAACCTTTTTTCTCTCAAACCCAGGCTTATGCTCGGCGGCGATCAGACGGGGATAAATGAAGATTCCGCCAGTCTGAATAGTGTAGTCGTGAAAACCCTCGCGATAAGCCGAACCGCGCAGTTTATGTACTTCCATGCGTCGCCGCTTAATGCCATAATCGCGTTCCATGCTCTGCAGCCTAACAACGCCATGCGCGATGCTCTGCAATTGCTGATCGCCCCCTTCAGCCGTTCGATCATCCAGCAGAAGCACGGTACAGTTTCTTCCTGCGAAATGCCGTTTCAATGCCAGAATCTGACGCCGATATTTCAGTGGATCGCGCGCGAGCATTCGCAGCTCAGACAGTGAATCGAACACCAATCGTTGCGGATGTTTCGCGTTCACCTGTTTCAGAATGGATGTAATGGTATTGGCCAACTCTACTTCAGAAGGATGGAATACAGTGTACTGCGGCTCCGGAAGAACATCCTCTTCCGGAGGAACCATCTCGTAGATCATCAGCCCTTCTGTTGACCATCCGTGGGAACGCGCAACCCCTTCCAGTTCTTCCTTCGATTCCGAAAGGGTCACATAGAGTCCTTTTTCGCCGGCGCGAATGCCCTCGAGAAGAAACTGCAGCGCTAAGGTTGTTTTGCCGGTACCCGGATCCCCTTCAACGAGATACAGATGCCCCTCGGGAAATCCACCATGAAGAATATCGTCCAGTCCCTCGATGCCGGTGTGTAAGCGTCTATCAGGGTTTCCGTCGGGGTTTGTAGGGAGAGGTGATACATGAGAATCATTCACATCGTTCACTTTAACTTGCTCTCCTGAATAAACTCAAAAATCCAGCCCCCTGCTGGAAACAAATGACAAAATGCAACAACGGTAAGATTCCAGACGGCCGGAGGCAGGTTGTTTTCTTGCTGCCTGCCGTGCGGTCAAACAAGCTTCAAAAAACCTGCGAGATCAGGCGCTCAGGCGCTCCTGGCTATGGCCGTTGGTTTTCCGGATAGGAATAATAATGGAGAAAACCGTTCCGCTCCGCCCTGGCTGCCTGTTGCTGTGGACCCGAATGCTCCAGCCATTCTTCTTAACAATTTCTCTGGTGACCCACAGGCCCAGCCCGGTTCCGGTTTCGCCTTTGGTGGTCATGAAAGGCTCAAAAATCGTCGGCAGCACATCGGCTGGAATGCCGGAGCCGGTATCGGCAATGGTCAGATGAATACGTTCCTGATTGGTTTTCAGGGGGTTTATTTTCGAGGAAATGCGCACGTGCAGCCGTCCTCCGGAGCGCATAGCATCAATGGCATTGCCCACAATATTTGCAATTACCTGACGCAGCTCTCCGGGGCTGGAAAATACACTGGCAGATGAAACCAGGATCTCGCGCCGTACTTCAATTCCCGCAGCCATCAAACGCGAATGAAAAAGGGTAAGCACTGAGTGGATCACCGCGGCGAGGTCCGTCTCGACCGGTTGGCTTGGCTCGCGATAAAAACGCAGTGTCTGCCTGGTAATTTCCACTGCGCGCGCTAGCTCCTGCTCCGCCGTCCCCAGGTATTGATGCATCTTTTCTGGGCGCTCATCGTTTCGCATCAGATAAAGAAGATTCGTAACTGCTTCCAGCGGATTGTTGATTTCATGCGCAATACTGGCCATCAAACGGCCGGTAACAGCCTGTTTTTCCGAGCGCCGAAGGGCCTCATGCACACGCTCGTTCTGCTGTATCTGGTCCCGAATCTGATATTGCCGCCGTCGCGCCTGAAGCGCCATTCCCAGCGTGCTGAGAAGAGTTTCAGGACGGAAAGGCCGCTCGAGAAGAAACGCTTTGCCGATCGGAAGCCGTAGTTTGCCCAGATGCTCGCTTTCTGCTTCTGCGGTAACATCTCCGCCTTTTGTGAGCATGATTACAGGAAAATCCGACCAGGAAGGCTGCTCTGCCAGAAGATTTCCCAGCTGGTCCATGGATTCCGGCGTCAAAATCTCTTCCGCTACAATAGCTGCTCCAGCTCCTGAGGCAATTTCATGGCACAACTCACCGATGGAACCGGCAAGATGAAAGGGCAAACCAGCCTGCCCAAGCAAGCCGGAAATAAACGTTTCCTCATCGCCTCCGGCTGCGATGACCGTTCGGTCCTCATTCGCTGACACGTCATTTTTTCTGAAAGACAGAACGCCCCTCCTCATGCAAACAGCCGCCTTGCACAACGACGATTCTGAAACAATCGCCGGAGATCGACATTCTTTCCTCTTATCGGCGCCTGAAGGTGGCTCTTCACCGGTCTGCATGCTCCTGTAATTAGATCGGCTCCACCGCGCAGGAGCAGATTGATATGGCAATTTAGATTCCAGTCTCCGGAGCGCAGGTTGCAAGTCGGGGGGTAACTGGCTTTTCTCTTAATGATTTCGGTTACCTAAGTCTGCATACCCTTCCTGCGCGTCTCGCGGCTGAATCTCGACATAATCGAGCCCGGCCTGGTCGCCGTCGTTGGGCATGCCTTCAATGCGGACGGAATCGCCGGGTTTGAGTTCCACGGGATGCGTGGTTTGACGCGTGCTGGTGTGGCCGTTCATCTGGGCTGACGGCAGGTCGTTGTCTGCCGTCCAGGAATCGACGAGTTTTCCGTTCACCAGGAGACGGAAGCGCGCCACGCCGTTATTCGTATCAAAGTATTGCACGGCGAGAGCATAGCGTCCGGCGGGGCGGTCGAAGGTGAAACTGGCCGAGCAGCCGGAAACGCGGTCGCAGGCAACGGCTTTTCCGCCGGAGGCTGTTTCCCATGGTGTGACATCAACAGGAGTATAGCCGTCGAGCTGCATCGACTCGGCTTCGATGCGGTTGGGATAATGTCCGGCGCGGCCTTTGTCATCCGGTATGCCGGATATCTTCAGGAACCACTCGCAGATGGCGTCGCGCCACACGATGGCGTGTCCGGCCTGGTAAATCTGGCGATCGAGCACGGCGTTGTAGCGCTCGTCATCGACGCGGCCTTTGAGAGATTCCCACTGCTTCACCAGATTTGCCGCAGCATCCGCGCCCCAGTAATGCGAATCGTAAACGTATTGGATGACGGTCTGGCCTGAGTGCAGCTTGTAGGTATAGGGGACGTGGTGCATGAAGAGCAGCAGATTGTCAGGGCAGGTCTTGAGCGATTCATATATCGCAGCAACAGGCTGATGATACTGGCCGATGTAGCCTGTTCCGGTGGCCACGGTGCGGTCCATGCCGATGCCTTCGTGATCGGCGCGGAACCACTGGCCCCAGCCGTTGCGCTCGGCTGACTCGATGCCCGGTCCATAGTGTGGGCCGGTGATGTCGGTCATCGTACCCGCGCCGAGCGGGCCGGTGTAGCTCTCATAAATGTGCCATGAGGAAAGCTGCATGGCGATGATGGTTTTGACGACGACAGGATCGTTGCCGAAGGTGAGCCGCGTCCATTCATCAGCGATGGTTTCGGGCGTGAGATCCGGGTTCCAGGCGAGGCGAGCAAAGCCGTAAAGATTGGCCATGGCCAGCGGATGGCCGAGCCAGTTTGCATTGAGTCCGACATTGGCCACGCCGACCATGCCGCCCAGCGGGCGCTGAAAGCTCCTGCCTGCAATCAAATCTTTAACCCGAGTGCTTTCCGGTTTCGAATGCAGGTCGAAATCGAGTACCTCTTTCCACATCGGAACGAGGAAACAGAGATGGCGCTGCTGGCCGGTGTACTCCTGCGTGATCTGAACTTCCATCGCCTCATTGGTGTGTTCGAGTCCACCGAGCAGAGGCGAGACTGGCTCGCGCGCCTGGAAGTCAATGGGGCCGTGTTTGATCTGGAGTACGACATTGCCGTCAAACTTGCCGTCAAGTGGATGGAAGATGTCGTAGGCGGCGCGGGCACGGTCGGCTTTCGGATCGCGCCAATCAAGATGATGATTGTAGACAAAAGCGCGGTAGAGCACGATGCCGCCGTGCGGTTGGAGCGCGCGGGCAAGCGTGTTTGCGGCATCGGCGGGGGTACGTCCGTAACTGGAAGGGCCGGGCTGGCCTTCGGAATCGGCCTTGACGGTGAACCCGGCGAAATCGGGAATGAGTTTGTAGATTTCATCAGCCTTCGTCTTCCACCATGCTTCTACGCGCGGATCGAGCGGGTCGAATGTATCAAGATGTCCGACAGTCTGCGGACTGGCGACAGGGACCGAGAGTGCCAGGCGGATACCCCAGGGACGGAAGGCGTCGGCTATGCGGGCTAATTCCTTCAGCGATGCTGTGCTGAGAACGTCTGGCGCTGCATTGACGTTGTTCACATTACAGCCGTTCACGCCAACCGAAGCGAGCAGACGGCCGTATTCGCTGACGCGGGAAAGATCAGCGCGCACGTGGCCATTGTCGAAGAAGATCGACCGGCCAGCATAGCCGCGCTCAATCGTGCCATTCGGATTGTCCCATTGATCGACCCAGCGGATCGGCGCCGAGGGGGATTCTTTGTCGTCGAGATTGGAGATGTCCTGGAGCTGCGCAATGCGGCGCAGCAACGCAAAGGTGCCATAAAGAATGCCGCGTTCATCGGCCCCGGCGATCACGATATACGTGTGGTTCCGATGAATCGTCCTCAGCTGGAAGCCATTGCCGGTGAGCCGGGCCTTGCGGAGTTCAGGGAAGCGCGGCTGCAACTCTGTCGTTGTGCCCAGCACAAATGCGCTTTCATCCGGGATGCGGGATTGCGTATGCAGAGCTTTACCCAACATGCCGGTAAGCCCATGTGCCAGCTCGTTCTGCGCGCTTTCGCCGGTGGTGCTGTGATCGAGCGAAACGACAGCAGTCGGCAGAGATGCATACTTCGCGCTGTTCACAGGTGCGTAGCGCAGCCAGCCGGATGCGCCGGTTTCGGCGCATGCGATTCCGGAGATGAGCAGCATGAATAAAAGGACGGCGTATCTGATGTTCAATGAGGACCCCGCGTTGGAATCGCTGGAGAGCGACGAAAGAGGCTGCCGCGAAGTATCCGAGAAAGACAGATATTTCGCTTCACTCAGGATGACAACCTCATACTAAAGCGATTTTCTAGAATCATAACCGCTGGGCCCCGCAGTTGTCTTTTGTATATTCAGATGGAGCATAACCGGTAATGGACTTGAAGTCATTGATCAGGTGCGCCTGGTCGAAATAGCCCAGATCGACGGCAAGCTGTGCCCAGTCCAGGCTCTTGCCGGAGTGCATCTGTTCGAGCAATTCATGCAGGCGATAGCGGCGAATGACCCATTTCGGGCTTACGCCCACATACCGGCTGAAGAGCCGTTGCAGGCCACGCACATGTAAACCACTGTGCATGGCGAGGTCTTCGACGGTAAGAATCCCCGGCTCATGCAGGATACGTTCGACCAGCTGACGCGCCAGATCGGCTTTTTCATCAGGACCGGGCCTGCGGGCCAGCAGAAAGGCATCGGCGGCAGCCGTCATTTCGTTTTCATCTTCAGTCGCGAGAATCAGTTTTTCCAGGCGTTTCGCATCAGGGCCGAAAACCTCATCGACAGGCGCAAATCTCTCAGCCAGAGACGACACCGGCTTCCTGAAGAAAGGAAAAAAGCCGCCGGGCGTGAACTTGATGCCGAAGACATGCATGCGCCCTTCGAGCATGCGCGAGAACTTTCTGGTGGAAATGCCCCACGCTCGTGATTCGGGTTTTTCAAAGACAACGTGGATATTCGGGTGCGGCACGGTTTCAACCAGACGGGGTTCGCATCCGCGCAGGTCCCAGAAGACCATCCAGTAGTGGTCGATCCACGGGGCCAGTTCAGACGCGGCGCTGCGGCGGGCGTGACGGAATTTTCCCGCCGCCGGCGGAGGCCGTCGCAGTACGCCGCGCGGCTGGCCCAGCGCAGGGTCAAACGACTCCTCGTTTTCATACCGCTCCGGCGCCGGTTCAGTCTGTCGCGTTTTTCCAATCATGGCCGCGGCTTCCAGTTTAGAGTGTGTGCTGAGGATCAATGCACATGGCAGAACTGTTTATTCGTAAATCAATTGAAATAAAAGCTCCGGCTGAAGCGCTATGGAAGGTGCTGACCGACAACACGATCATCCCGCAGTATATGTTCGGCTGCATTGCCGAAACCGACTGGAAGCCGGGATCGCCGCTGCTGTGGAAGGGCGCCGCCGATGGAAAGGTCTACGTAAAGGGACAAATCAAGACCTTCGAAGCTTCGCGCCGGCTTGAATACACCTGCATCGATCCAAATAATCCGGCGACACCGGATATCCCGGAAAACTATCTGACTATGACCTACGCGATCAAAAAGCAGAATGGTGGCTGCCTTTTTGAGATCATCCAGGGCGACTATTCCAAAGTGGCCGAAGGCCAGAAGCGCTACGAGGATACGCTCGGCGGCGACGACTACATTCTCGAAAAGATTAAAGAGCTGGCGGAGAAGCTGAGCGTTCCTACTTCTTCATAAAATCCAGAGCCCGAATCAGATACGGTTTCATCTCTTTCCGCTTCACCACAGCGTCGAGAAAGCCATGCTCAAGCAGAAATTCTGACCGCTGGAAGCCTTCGGGCAGCTTCTGTCGGATGGTTTGCTCGATGACGCGTGGGCCGGCAAAGCCGATCAACGCTCCCGGCTCGGCGATGTTCAGGTCACCCAGCATGGCGAAGCTGGCGGTTACGCCGCCGGTGGTGGGGTCGGTCAGTATAGAGATGTAGGGAATCCTCGCTTCGTCGAGGCGCGTCAGCGCGGCGGAAACCTTAGCGAGCTGCATGAGGCTGACAAGGCCTTCCATCATGCGCGCGCCGCCGGATGCGGCCACGATAATCAGCGGGCGGCGCATGTCATAGGCGCGGTCCACGGCGCGAGCGATGGTCTCACCGACCACTGCCCCCATGCTGCCCCCGATGAAGGCGTATTCCATCACAGAAAGCACGACAGGATGCGGGCCAAGCTGGCCAAGCGCGTTCAGGATAGCGTCGTTCAGGCCGGTGTCATGCTGTGCTTTTTTCAGGCGCGACTTGTAGGATTTCAGATCGCTGAAGTGCAGCGGGTCTGTCGATTTCAGCTCGGTATCGACCAGCTCGTACCCGGGATCAAGCAGCATCTCAATCCTGGTACGCGCGCTGATGCGGAAGTGATGACCGCATTTTGGGCAGACATGCAGGTTTGCTTCGAGATCGGCCTTGAAGATGACCTGATCGCAGCTCTCGCATTTGGTCCACAGCCCTTCCGTACGGACTGTCTTCTCTCCGGCACTCTCGATCTTGTTTTCCTGCCGCTTAAACCAGGACATGCTCAAACTCTCCAAATCTTGTCATCCCGACCGAAGCGCGGAGCGCAAAACGGAGGGACCTGCAGTTACTATTCAATATTCAATACCGCGCTGCGCCAGAATACCCTTTTGATACGCATGTTTCACTTCGCGCATTTCGGTCACTGTATCGGCCATTTCCACCAAAGACGGATGCGCATTTCGTCCGGTCAGAATGACGTGTACCATCTCTGGGCGTTGCTTTAATGTCTCTGCAACCTTCAACGGGTCAAGCATGCCGTAGCTGATGGCGTAATTGATTTCGTCGAGCACGACCATGTCCCATTCCCCGGAAAAAATGGCCTGTCGCGCCTCTTCCCACGCTTCTTCGACCATGTGGACATCCTCTGGGTCAGTTGCTGCGCCGCCGATTTTTACGAATCCCCGGCCCATCTGCTTCATAACGAAGTTGCCATCGAAGGCTTCCACAGCGTCGAGTTCTCCGTAATGCCACGACCCCTTCAGGAACTGCAACATCAGCACCTTCATGCCGTTTCCTACGGCGCGCAGGGCCGTGCCCATGGCAGCAGTCGTCTTGCCCTTGCCCGGGCCGGTATTGATCAGGACCAGCCCCCGGCGTTGTTGCTGTGGTTCTGTTTCTGCCATGCAATTTCAGTGGCCCGTGTGATACGGATGCCCAGATAGGATTGTAAATGCCCGATAGATCTGCTCGCTGAGCACTACCCGCGCCAGCTCGTGCGGTAGCGTCATCGGCCCAAGCGACAGCAGCAGATCGGCCCGCTTGCGGGTTTCGTCTGACCAACCATCCGCCGGACCGATGGCGAAGACGATATTCTGGCGTCCCTCATCGCGCTGTTTTCCCAGCCACTGCGCGAATTGCTCTGAAGAAAACTGCTTACCGCGGCTGTCGAGCAGGACAAGAAGGGGTGAGGTGCGCTGTTTTCGGCTGTGCAGATGTTCCAACAGTGCATCTGTATTGCGAAGAGGCTGGGTCTCCGTTATTGCAAAGCGCTCCGGGATACGATTCAGAAATTGCGTAATGAGCACGTCAGCTTGTATGGCTGAAGTCGAACGTGGCGTTACATAAAAAATGGAGAGATGCATGGAGTCTATGTTTTTCCATAGATGCTTCAGGCTAAATTCTACATTTTCATCTATCTTATTGATATATATGTATTTATATAATTATAAACGTTAATTAAAAATACCTTACTATATTAGTAAATAGATGGTTGCGGTAATAGGTTGAACTTTCGGTTGCAACTTGTGAAAACGGGCTGATAGCCTGCTCCATTTTGCGCCAAATCTACTGAGTGGCCCCTCAATTGCCTAGAAATAGCCATTCAATCTTGCATTTCTTGCCTGGGGGAAGCCATGAAACAGCATCCATCTGCCTCTCGTTTCTCAACTCAGATCGCAAAGTTGGTCTTCACGCTGGCCTTGGTTTTTGGCTGGCAGCATTCCTTGTTCGCACAGTCCGGCTTTGGAGAGCTGACTGGAACCGTCACCGATGCTAGCAATTCGGCGGTCAGCAATGCCGATGTGCATCTGCTCAATTCCGCCACCGGTGAAGAACGGCAGACGACCAGCAATGCAGCCGGTGTGTATCGTTTTGCCGCCCTGCCCATTGTCGGGAAATACACCTTGAGCGTGACTGCTGGTGGATTCCAAAAATTCCAGGCAACGGATATCACCCTTAGCGTTGGAACCGTCAGCACACAGAATGTCAGCCTGGTTGTGGGCAATGTGCAGCAAACAGTAGTTGTGCAGGGAACGCAGGAAGAGCAGGTGCAGACCGACACTGCGGCGGTATCGCAGCTGGTGGATTCCGAGGTATGGAAGAGCTCTCCACTGGAAACCCGCAGCCAGAACGCATTTATTAATCTCGTCGCCGGCGCAACCCCGGACGACGGCACCGCGCGCGGCGCAGCCGTAAATGGTGCGCGCACGGGCACCGGCAACTATATGGTGGAAGGCGTCGACAACAATGAGCAGGGGCAGGGCGGCGTTGCTCTGGTAGGCCCGGGCGGCGCGGCAGCCACTATCTCTCCGGATGCCGTTCAGGAATACCGTGTTCTGACACATGATTATCCCGCCGAATATGGGCGCACTGGCGGTTTTGCTACAGATACCGTGCTCAAGAGCGGAACGAATATCTGGCATGGCTCTTTATTCGAATACAACCGCGTACAGGCGTTGGCAGCGAACGATTTCTTCTCCAATCGCCAGGGACTCAAGGACAGCCTGGTGCGTAACCAGTTTGGCGGGTCAGTAGGCGGTCCGATCTATAGAGACAAGACTTTCTTCTATGCGACGCTTGAGATTCATCACAAGAGGCAAGGATCTCCGATCACCGGAACATCATTGACACAGGATTTCCTGAATTTCGTCGATTCGGGACGATTTGCCTCTTTTATGGAAAGTGATCCAAACGGGATCTGCATGCAGAGCACCGGAGCGCCCTGCCCCGGTGCTTTCGCCCGGTCGTCTCACCTGGGCCCGATTTTTACGCAGCTGATGAAGGCAGAGCCGACCGGTTTTCCTCTGGGCACACAGGAGCCCAGCAATGTCGCATCGGGCATCGTTACATCCGGGCTTGTCTACCCTGTCGCTATCAATTCATTTGTCGGCATTACACAACGGGATGACCTGAACCAGAACCGCGGCTCCTTCAAGCTTGACCACAAGCTGCGCGACAGCGACCAGTTGAGCTTCACTTACATCATTGATCAGATCAATGAGTCTGTTACATCAGGTGGCGGAAGCAGCACCTTTGGGCCAGATGAAGGAATCATTGGCGGAGCACAGGTATTTGGCGCAACATGGACGCATACATTTTCGCCTACTCTATTGAATGTCTTCCGCGCCGGATACCTTCGTCACGTCGCCAACTTTGTCGCTCCGAATACCACTGGTGTTCCTGCCATCTATACAGCAGATGCGCTTGCCGGATCGTTCGGCGGTTCCGCTGCAATTCCGCAGACGTTCACAGAGAACCAGTTCCAGTATCAGGATGCTATTACCAAGACCATTGGCACCCACACCATGAAGGCTGGCCTGCAATACATCCGTACACGAAACGGTTCCAAGTTCTATAACGACTTCAATGGAACTATCTATATGAACGGTGCTGAGGATCTCCTGACAGATGGTGCTTTCGGCGAGGAAACAGATGCAGCCGTTTTTGGCGGTCCGACGTATGGCTCCTTCTATGAAGTTGGAGCATCCGTTGATCCCACAACCGGCACGGTGCCTGATCCCTATCGTGGCTTCCGGGCCAACGAATGGGCAGCTTATGTTCAGGACGACTGGAAAGTAACCCCGCGGTTGACACTCAACTACGGCCTCCGTTGGGATTATTTCGGTCCGCCGCACAACATGAAGGCCGGTCTGGACTCGAACGTTTATTTTGGTCCGGCAGGCTCGCCGACTACGACCGGCAATCCCTACTTCCCGACATCCTCTTTCGCCGGAATGGTGCAAGGCGCCAAGTTCATCCAGAAGAACAGCGACATCTGGAACAAGGACACCAACAACTTCGGCCCGCGGTTCGGTTTCGCCTACGACCTGACGGGAACAGGCAAATTTGTTGCTCGCGGAGGCTTCGGAATTGGCTTTGACCGACTGTACAACAACGCTTACGAGAACATCCGGTTCAATGCGCCGCACTTTTCTGATAACAATATTGGCGCACTGGACAACGGAGTCCCTGCCGGACCCACCTATCAGCCCGGCATCTATGCAGTACCGTTTACCGGAAATGCGCTGCTGCTGAATTATGGCGGTAAGCCGACGCCCCGCCATATCGATCAGCGCCTGGTGACTGCCTATTACGAACAGATGCATCTGGGCCTGGAGTATCAGCTAGCCCCAGGATATGTGCTCGAAACTAATTACGTGGGCACACTCGGCCGCAAGCTGATTGGACTGCAGGACATCAACAACTTTGATGGACGTACTGCATGCTCTGGATCATTGCAGCCGGCATGCGCCGCCAACGGATTCCCTCAAGGTTTCCCATCCACCCGCATTACCACGCTGTTTAACTCGGATAACTTCCGGACGAATGGATTCAGCTCTAATTACAGTGCGTTGCAGGTGAGTCTACGCAAGGGCTTCAGCCACGGATTCCAGTTCCTGGCTAACTATACTTACAGCAAGGCCATGGACCAGATTAGTGATATCTTCAGGCAGCGAGGCGGCAACACTGGTCCCACTGATATCCAGAATCCCTCCACCGATTATGGTCCGGCGGATTTCGACCTGAAGCACAATTTTGTTCTGACGCTGAACTACACCGAGCAGTGGAAGAAGAAGAACCTTCTTCTTGGTGGCTGGGCGGTCGCTCCGATCGTTACGCTGGCCAGCGGCAAGCCGATTCCATTGATTGATTCCGCACATGATCCGAACCGGGATGGGCGCAGCATTGATCGCCCACAGTTTGCACTTACTGGCTCGCTGAAGAACGCGATTACTCACAAAACAAGTCCGGCAGATGGATATCTGAAGCCAGGCAGCTTCGTGCCTGTTGGTATTGAGTATGCTGCTAACAAATATGAATGCTCCAATGGAGCTCTATGGTGCGATAGCCCGCTGGGCAGGAACTCTTTATATGGTCCTGGAAATATAAACTTTGATTTCGGCGTTCTGAAGCATTTCTACATCACAGAGCGGCAGAGCGTCACCTTTGAGGCGAATTTCTTCAACCTCTTCAACCATGCAAACTTCAGCGTTCCGGATGGCAACATTCAGGATGCCACCTTTGGACAATCTCTAAGTGATGCAAGCCCACGCGTAACACAGCTTGCTCTGCGTTACGACTTCTAGATATGTTGATCCGTCATTCTGAGGATCAAAGCGACGAAGAATCTCAAACAACATTCACGAGCAGAGATTGTTGGAGATTCTTCGGCTGCGGCTCAGAATGACGCTCTTGTTTTTGATCGAACTTAAAAGAAAATGCATTTAATTTGAAGCAGAAGGGCCGATTTCATCGGCCCCTTTTATTTCGAATCTTTCGGTCGCTTCTTTGCAGTGGATTTCTTAGCGGCCTTCTTTGCCGGCGCTTTCTTCGCAACTGCTTTTTTGACGCTGGATTTCTTTCTTGCCGCAGCCGTCTTCTCCTTAAGCGCAGCCTTTAACTCTTCCACATCTATCGGTCTGGCCGATTTCCACAGCCGCTCCAGATCATAAAAAGCGCGCTTCTCCTCAAGAAAAATGTGAACAACGAAATCCACATAGTCCATCAGGATCCACTCGCCCAGTTTGCGGCCTTCAATCGAATTCGGATACGTATGAAAATCGCGCTTCAGCCGAAGCTCAATCTCCTCGCCAATGGCCTGTGCCTGACGGTCGTTGGCGGCGCTGGTGATGAGGAAGAAATCGGTAAAGCCTGAGTCGGCGGGGTCGAGTTCCAGAATGCGCGTGTTTTCAGCCTTCTTGTCTTCGCAGGCCGCGGCAGCAGCCAGCACCATTCTGCGAGTTTCGGTCGAAGCCATTCGGTGGGAGCCTTCTCCTGATACAACGCTTCATCGTAGCGTGACTTGCCTGCGCGCGCCAGTCGCGTCATTTGCCGTCATTGTAAAGATGATGCGCGCCTATATACTCCGCCACCGGCGCGGGAACAGCGCTGTTGTCGATCCAGCCTCCGGCTAGAGCAGAACGAACCTCCGTAGCCGACGTAGTTTCTTTCAGGTCTGGTAAGAAGTAAAGGGTTGAGGTTTGCCCGTTTGCGTCGGCCAGCCGAAATGTGACCAAATCCTGCGCGTGCTGAGGTTCACCGGCGAGGCGTACTAAGGGCGGCAGCAATCCCTCGACATTCTGTAAATCGAAGCCCGGGCGGCCAGCCACGATAAAGTCACACGCCGGCAACAGCTCACCAGCACGATGCCAACGAGGCAGACTGAGGAATGAATCTGCGCCGACCAGACAGAAGAGTTGATCTTCCGGCAGAAGGGACGTTTTCAACATTCGCACCGTATCGATGGTGTAGTTCGGGCTGCCATCTGCTCGCGGCGCGTCCACCATTGAGAGCGCAAATCTCGCGTCCCCGGCAATCGCCAGCCTGACCATCGCAATACGGTCTTCGAAGCTGGCGCTCGATACATTCTGCTTCAGCGGCTGGTTGCCCACTGGAGCAAACAAGACGCGATCCAGACGCAGCCGGTCAGCAGCCGCCTGGGCAATGGCGAGATGTCCACGATGCGGCGGGTCAAATGTACCGCCGAAGAAGGCAATGCGCATGCTGAGATGATCGTAAACTGTTCTTTGATCTCAACGGCATATATCGGGTTAGGCTCGAATCTTGCTTCGCCTGCAGGAACCCCGGCGGAGACCATTGAGGCAGCAATCCGAGCGCTTGGCGAGATCGGCGAAGTGACGGCGCGGTCATCGATCTATGAAACCGCGCCCGTGGGAATCACGAAACAGCCATCCTTCATTAATGCCGTCGTGGCCCTCAGAACTGCGGACGCCCCTGAAATTCTGCTGGAAAAATTGCTGGCAATCGAACGCCAGTTCGGACGCGACCGCCGAAGTAGTCCGCCCAAAGGCCCGCGCACCCTGGATCTCGACCTCCTGCTGATGGATGACTTGGTCGTCAATACGCCTTCGCTCACGCTGCCGCATCCTGCGCTTGCAGAGCGGCGCTTCGTCCTTGCGCCGCTGGCCGAGATTGCTCCGGATCTCCGCCCCCCGATCCTTCGCGCAAGCATGCGCGAATTGCTGGCAGCGTTGCCCGATACCGGCCCAAACCGCGTCAGTGACGTCCGGGTTCTTCGCCGCCCGTAAAATAAGAGCAAGCCAATGACGATAAGACGAATGACCGGAGGCACCCTGCTGTTCCTTGCGCTGTTTTGTCTGCCTGCTTGCCTGGCGCAGCAGGCCCAGAGGGCCTTCTCCGGCAGTGTTGTAGACGAGCAGGGAACCGGAATTCCTCATGCCGAGATTGCGTCCGAAAATGGCGCAATTCTTGGTACGACAGGAAACGATGGAACATTC
The DNA here is from genome assembly GCA_035293545.1 of Alloacidobacterium sp. Lineage (GTDB taxonomy): Bacteria > Acidobacteriota > Terriglobia > Terriglobales > Acidobacteriaceae > Alloacidobacterium. The sequence goes on from DATGMQ010000086.1 coordinate 39,884, forward strand.
AGTTTTCAGAGTGCCGATGCCAGCCCGCTTACAGTTAAAATCAGCGCGCTGGCATATGCCACCGCAACAGCTGTGTTCTCCGCAGACACTCCGGCGCGCGTAGTGCTTGAGCGGCAGCAGGAAAGTGTCATGGTCACTGCGTATCGTTCTCCGCTCGATACGCTGGACAGTCCGGCAAGCACGCGCTTGATAGATGGCCAACAACTGAAAGAAGCGGCTGTGCCTGCTCTGGACGGAAAGTTGCGGCAGGTCCCCGGGCTGGAACTGTTCCGACGGTCAAGCTCGCTGGTTGCCAATCCCACCTCGCAGGGCATCTCGTTGCGGGGACTCGGTTCGACGGCCGCAAGCCGGACGCTGGTTGTCTCCGATGATGTCCCTCTGAACGATCCCTATGGCGGCTGGATTCACTGGGAGGAAATGCCTGAACTTGCAGTGCGCTCCGTGGAAGTCGTGCGCGGCGGCGCGTCTGATCTATATGGCTCAAGCGCCATCGGCGGCGTAATCAATGTCCTGCCGGTCAGGCCGGAGCAAAATCTTTTTGCGCTCACCACCGGCTACGGCTCTGAAAGCACAACCGCTAACAGCGTTCTCGGTTCATTGAAGCGTGGACCCTGGGGTGCGCTGATCGCAGGCGGTATTCTCGGCACCAGCGGCTATACGCTCATTGCTCCCGACCAGCGCGGCCCTATCGACCAGAATAATAACGTCCATTCGCAAAATGCAGTAGCTGATTTTGAGAGGACATTTCGTAACAGTGGCCGTATCTTTTTGCGAGGCAGCGGCTTTAACGAGGCCCGCGACAACGGCACGCCTATACAGAAAAATGCAACGCGTCTATGGCGCTATTCCACAGGCATAGACTGGTCGCAGTTAACGCTCCGATTCTACGGAAGCACGGAGCATTATCGGCAGACCTTTTCATCTATAGGTCCAGGTCGCGCTTCTGAAACGCAGACCCGTTATGCCGAGAATCCTGCCGATGAACTCGGAGCCGCAGTGCACTGGCGTCAGCCCGTTGGAGCAAAAGCCGTAATTCTGGTCGGCGCGGATACGCATGACGTGCGCGCCTCGGACGATGAAATCCTCTTTACCGGAGCCCATGGCTTTCAGAACACTGCGGCGCGGCAGCGCCAGACCGGAGTCTATGGCGAGGGACTCTGGACTCCTTCCAAATGGACCTTGAGCGCTTCCGGACGTGTCGATCACTTCTCAAATTTCGATGCGGCGCAATGGACACAAAAGGGCCAGATCACATACCCATCCTTCAGCGAAACGGTATTCGACCCACGGCTCGGCATTTCACGGCGAATCACAACGAACATTGCGCTGCACGCTTCAGGCTTCCGCGCCTATCGAGCACCAACTGAGAACGAGCTGTACCGCACCGGACAGGTCGGTCAGCAGACCACTCTGCCGAATCCCAACCTACGCTCGGAGCGCGCAACCGGATGGGAAGCAGGCTTTCAGGTGAATCTTCCGAGTTGGCAATCGATGCTGCGGGGGAGCTACTTTTGGACGCGCGTGAATCGCCCAATTACTGCACTCACCCTTAGCACCACGCCTACTTCGACGTTGCTGATGCGCGAAAACCTCGGACAGATCGAGAGCCGCGGCGTATCCATCGACTTTGAAGCGCATCCGTTTTCCTGGGCCGCAATTACCGGCGGTTATCAATACGCTGACGCCACCGTGACCAGCTACGTACAGCAGCCGCAGCTGGTCGGCAACTGGATTCCGCAGGTAGCACGAAACATGGCCACTACACAGGTGCGCGTCCGTAATTCTCGGCTTGGAGTGCTGAGTCTGCAAGGGCGTATCAGCGGACGACAATACGACGACGATGCCAATCGATTCCTGCTGCACGGTTATTTCCGTCTTGATGCCTATGCATCACGAGAATTTGGGCGGCACGTCGAGTTCTTTGCGGCAGGCGAAAATTTATTCGATCGCTCGATTGAAGTCGGCAAAACGCCGGTTCTTACATTGGGAACGCCGCAGGTTGCACGTTTCGGCTTGCGCCTGCGCTTCGGCGAGTGATGCTGCAGTTAATCTCGTTCGGCTAAGACTAGACTTGCGGGAGATACCACTTCTGTTAGCGGCCGAGGTTTCATACCCGTTTGATGTCGGCGCAAGAAGTATCTGTAAAACAGAATTAACGACAAAACAGCACGCAAAATCTCTACCGGAAGAAGTAAGATACCGGAGGATGGAACCGGTACGCATCGAGCAGTTTTTCCTGGGCTGTCTGGCGCATGCCTCCTATATGGTCAGCTCAAAGGGGATTGCTGCCGTGATCGATCCGCAGCGCGATGTGGATATTTATATCGATGCGGCAAAGGAAGCGGGTCTCAGGATAGAGCACATAATCGAGACGCATCTGCACGCCGATTTCGTCTCAGGCCATCGTGAACTGGCGGAGCGCACCGGGGCGCGCATTTATATTGGCGAAGGCTCAGAGGCTACGTTTCCGCACACCGCGGTAAAAGATGGTGACTCGATCCGGTTCGGGAATGTGCGCTTCGATTTTTTGCAGACGCCGGGCCATACCATCGAAGGCGTCTGTGCTGTGCTGACTGATCACGCCGAACCTTCAAAGCCGAGGGCTGTTTTTACCGGCGACACTCTGTTTGTCGGAGATGTAGGACGTCCCGATCTTTCTGCCGATCACACGCCGCAGGAACTGGCTGCGATGCTTTACCGGAGCCTGCATGAGAAGCTGCTGAAGCTTCCGGATGATACTGAGATTTTTCCGGCGCACGGAGCAGGATCCCTGTGTGGACGGCAGATGAGCAGCGAGCGTTCATCCACAATCGGCAAAGAGCGCCGTACCAATTATGCGTTGCAGGCGAAGAGTGTAGACGAATTTATCCATTTGCTGACCGACAGCCTTCCGCCGCGTCCGGAATATTTTGGTTATGACGTGGAGCTGAATCGCAGAGGAGCTGCTCCACTTGAAAACCTTCCGCCGCTCACGCCATTATCAGCACCCGAGGTACAGCGTCTGCAATCGGAGGGCGCAGTTGTACTCGATACGCGTGCTCCAATGGACTTCGCTGTGGCGCATGTGCCGGGATCGCTGCATATCGCGCTCTCCGGGCAGTACGCTTCGTGGGCTGCGCGGATTCTGGGGCTGGACAAGCACATCATTCTGGTCGGCGAGGACGCCGATCAGCTGCGCGAGGCACAGATGCGTCTGGCGCGTGTCGGCATTGAGAAAGCAGATGCGTATCTTGAAGGCGGCATCTCCGGTTGGGTGAAGAGCGGTTATGAGCTCGACTATATTCCGCAAATTTCAGCCGCGGAGCTAGCCGATTTGCGACAAAAGGAAAATGTCGCAATTCTGGATGTTCGCGAGTCAGCCGAAGTAGAGGGCGGCGCTATTAAGGATTCGATTCGCATCCCTCTTGGACAATTGTCTGGACGAACTGGCGAACTGGACCGCGAGAAGTTGCTGGTCGTTCATTGTAAGGGCGGGTACCGCAGCTCGATTGCAACGAGCATTCTGCGGCGCGCGGGTTTTCGAGATATTGCGAACCTTACCGGCGGTTATGACGCCTGGCTGGCGCGGAAAAGCGAGATGGCGAGCTCAAAAGTCTAGTCAGCAATCCAATCCGGTCCATGCGCGATCATCTATGATTGCCGATTTAATCAAACAAATCCGGAATGCTGGTGAACGCTATGCGTGTGGGCGCGGCAGCCTTGGCCGTGAGCATGCTTGCCGGAAAGAGGGTGTCGAGGCCGTATTTGTGGTTCAGTTCATCCATCGTTTTTGCGAGACGTGTGCGTCGCGCTTCGGTTTCCAGCGAGGAAAAGAGACTTAGAGTATGCAGATGGTCGGGCACAAGATTGCCCAACCAGACGCCCACGAAAAACGGCTTCTGAAATTGCTCTCCCTGAGGCATCTCCGCCCATAGCTTGCAGAGTGCTTCCACGAGAGTCTGATTGTCCTGGCACTCGAGGACCGTCATGCCGCGTGACCAGCCTCTCTGCGGAATACCGGAGTAGTGAAGCTTTTTAGCAATGTCTTTAGGTACGGCAAATTTGACTGCAAGCGATACGTTGGTTGCCCAAAGATGCGCAGTGCGCAGGCGCATGGCCGCTTTATGCAGCAGTTTGTGCGCTATGGCGTAGGCTCCATCGCGTGTGCGGAATTCAGGCGGCAACATGTGGCTCTGGCTGACTGATTTCTGATGCTCTAGTTTTGGATCATTAAAGTCTTCGCCGCGCAGCCAGTAATAGAGCTTATCGCCGCCGACACCGCCCCACACCTCGCTCAGGGCTTCGCGGTCCAATTCCAGTAGTTGGCCCATGGTGCGGATGCCGCGGGCATGAAGGTGCTTTTCCATGCGCGCGCCGACTCCGGGCAGAGCGCGCAAATCCAGGCCCTGCAGAGCTGGCTTGAGAATGTCCTGTGTAAGCGCTACCAGGCCATCTGGCTTTTCCATATCTGAAGCGATTTTGGCTAAATAGCGGTTCGGTGCCAGACCAACGGAGCAGCGCAGCTCGCTGCCTACTTCGCGCTTGATGGTCTCCTTGACCCGTCGCCCTAAGTCCAGGGCCGCCATGAGGGGCTGTTCGCGGCCCATGAGACTGCAGGCCATCTCGTCAATGGACATGACCGCTGACACCGGCACACAGCTCTCGACTGCGGCAACGATTTTGTTGTGGTAATCGACATACAGCTCATGTTGGGCTTCCACCAACTCAATGCCGGGGCAGAGTCGTTTCGCTTCGCCTACCTGTGTTCCGGTCTTCACGCCAAAAGCTTTAGCTTCATAACTTGCGGCGATGCAGCAGGTTGTATCCGCCATGACAGGAACAACAGCGACAGGCCGGTTGCGCAGCTCCGGGCGCAGTTGCTGCTCGACAGACGCGAAGTACGAATTCAGGTCGAGAAAAAGCCAGCGCACGCGTGGTTGGCTGTCGCTGCCGGGTTGGCTATGGGAAACCATGTCCGCTTATATTCGTATTTTATTCGCCCCCCTTGCGGAATCCTATACGAGTTTGTTCAAAATTGCATCAGAGTATTTAGATCATGCAGCCTGGTCCAGTGCTGATATGGGCCTTCCGGCCGCTGAATCTCACAAAATTTGTTTTTCGTAGTCGAAAACCAGTGAGATGATGTAGGCACTGATGAAAACCGTGCGGCATGACACGGGATTCCCGGAAGAGGGCTGAGTATGTGGTTTCTGAAGATGCATGATTTACTGAATCATTTGACGCGCCTGAGTGACTTTCTACCTGCCATTCTGGTGACAATCGGCGTGGGAATGCTCATCGGATGCGCTGTTGGCTGCATCTGCACCCCATGCGAAGAAAAAGACGATCTCTTCCATAAAGAGGTCTATTAAGGGCAAACGATAGCGATTCACCCGCCCACCAGATAGTCCATCTCTGCGTGTTCGCTCCTCTATAATCCGACTTCATGGAGACATCGAAGCAGGCCGTCCACGCTGAATCGCTTGAAGAATTGGAACGCCGCAACCGTCTCGCCGAAGAAGGCGGCGGCAAGGAGCGCCGTGAGCGCCAGCACCGGGAAGGAAAGCTTTCCGCCCGCGAGCGGATACATCTACTGCTCGATGAAGGCACATTCGAAGAGACGGACAAGCTGGTCACTCACCGCTGTACCGACTTTGGCATGGAACAGAAGCGCATCCCGGGGGATGGCTTCATTACTGGATACGGCCGCATCGATGGCCGTACCGTCTTCGTCTTCGCGCAGGACTTTACTGTCTTCGGCGGCTCCCTTTCTGAAGCCAACGCAGCCAAGATCGTCAAAATCATGGATACGGCAATGCGGGTCGGCGCGCCGGTCATCGGGCTGAATGATTCAGGCGGCGCGCGTATTCAGGAAGGTGTTGTCTCGCTTGCCGGATATGCGGATATTTTTCTCAGGAATACGCTGGCCAGCGGCGTGATCCCGCAGATTTCGGCGATTCTTGGGCCCTGCGCCGGCGGAGCTGTTTATTCGCCCGCGATCACAGATTTCACTTTGATGGTCGACAAGACTTCTTACATGTTTGTGACAGGGCCCGATGTCATTAAGACTGTCACGCACGAAGAAGTGACTAAAGAAGAGCTGGGTGGCGCAAGCACGCACAACGAACGCTCCGGCGTAGCTCACTTTATGGCGCATGACGACGCCGAATGCCTGGCGATGATTCGCGAGCTGTTCAGCTTTATTCCTTCGAACAATCTCGACGATCCGCCCCGCCGTGCCTGCACTGATCCTGTCGATCGCGCCGATCCTGAGCTTGATACTCTTGTGCCCGCAGAATCGAACCAGCCGTATGACATAAAAAACGTCATCGAGCGGATTGTCGACGACGGCTATTTCTTCGAAGTCCATGAACACTTCGCGCGCAACATAGTCATCGGTTTCGCCCGCATGAATGGTTGTCCGGTAGGTATCGTCGCCAATCAGCCGGCATTTCTGGCCGGTGTGCTCGACATCGACGCCAGCGTGAAAGGCGCACGCTTTGTGCGCTTCTGTGATGCCTTTAACATTCCGCTCATTACGCTCGAAGACGTACCTGGTTTTCTTCCCGGCACACAGCAGGAGTATGGCGGCATTATCCGTCACGGCGCGAAGCTGCTTTTTGCTTTTGCCGAGGCTACCGTGCCAAAGCTCACCGTCATTACCCGCAAAGCATACGGTGGCGCATATTGTGTTATGAGCTCCAAGCACATCCGCACCGATCTGAACCTTGCCTGGCCTACGGCGGAGATCGCTGTCATGGGACCGGAAGGCGCGGTAAACATCGTCTATGGACGCGAGCTGAATCAAATCATCGCCAGCGCTGAAAATGTGGAAGGCCCACTCAGCGAAGAGCGCAGGCAGCAGTTATTGGTTGAGGCGCGCTCTGAAAAAGTGCACGAATTCCGCGAGCAGTTTGCCAATCCGTATATCGCAGCCGAGCGCGGGTATGTTGACGCTGTTATTCGGCCTCGCGAAACACGACGGCGCCTCATCACCGCTTTAGGAATGCTGCAGAGCAAGCGCGATAAGAATCCTCCCAAAAAACATGGAAACATCCCGCTGTGAGCGAACCCATCAGCACGTCAACTGCCGATCACTACATCTGGGGAGATGTCTGCGAAGGCTGGCATCTGGTGCGCAACGAAAACCTCAGCGTGATTGAAGAATGCATGCCTCCCGGCGCAGAGGAGCAGCGGCATTGGCATCAGCGCGCGAGGCAGTTCTTTTATGTTCTGGAAGGCGAGCTGACGATGCAGTTCGATGACCGGGCCGAAGTTTTGAGCCAGCGCGAAGGGATCGAGATTGCTCCCGGCATCTCTCATCAGGCAAAGAACTGTTCCCGTGCAGACACCCGCTTTCTTGTCATCTCACAACCTCCGAGCCACGGCGACAGGCAAACATAAACCTCGGCTGGCGAATCAGCATCTCTCTAAAAAGCAAACCAGGAGATACGCTGATGGCCGCGTCGCAGAAAAAATGGGTAAGAAAGGTCAAGACGGACTCCACGCATCCGCCGGAAGGACTTTTCAAGAAAAGCCCTGAGACTATAGCGCGCTCGCTTGCGTCGAAGAAGGTGTCGCCGAAAGGACCGGGATCGGGCATGCGCATGCTGACCTACTTCATGAATCGCGCTGGAAAGAACCTGAGCACTCAGGACAGGTCCCGTCTGCAACGGGCAAAAGAACTGCTTTCGAAGCGCGTCGAACGCACACGTGAGCAAGAGCAGAAACGGGCGGCCTGAGCCTGCGGCTGAAGCGGCAATTCTTTATCGCGCATCATTCATCTGTCAGTGGTATGGTTATTGCCTGTCGAAAACCAGGTCCCAAAAGTCGAATCTGAATCGTGAGGTGATCTATGGCTCCCCGTGTTGTTCTGGAAAAAAGCGCGCGCACCGCGCCCGTGCATGCAACAAGCCTCGGACGCATAGCGCCGGATCAAACCATTCGCGTTTCCGTCATTGTAAGGCGGAGAAATCCGCTCAATCTTCACGCATTGCAGGGCCGCCGGATCTCTCACGCGGAATTCAATGAGCAGTACGCCGCCAGTCCAGCCGACTTCGACCAAATCCGCGCGTTTGCCAAAGCCCATGATCTCACCGTAGATGAAGCAGCATCGAGCCTGGCGCGTAGGACGATAGTGTTGACAGGCACTGCTGAAGCCATGGAGAAGGCTTTCGCCGTCGAACTCAACAGCTACGAAGATACGCGACGTAAACGGCGATTCCATGCCTTTACGGGAAAAATCTCGCTGCCCGAAGAGCATGCGCCGTGCATCGAAGCAGTGCTCGGTCTGGATTCGCGGCCGATAGCAACGCCACATTTTCGGCGGCGGGACACCGGCTCCGCACAGGCACAGCAGCCCGCTGCTCAATCCTTCAGTGCAGTGCAGGTTGCGCAGCTCTATCGCTTTCCTGCAAACCTGAACGGCAGTGGTCAAACTATCGGCATTCTGGAGCTGGGCGGCGGATATACGCAGAGTGATCTTGACACTTATTTCCAGAGCGTGGGTCTGAGCACGCCCACAGTAACCGCAGTCGGCGTTGACGGTGGCTCCAATTCCCCCGGCGATCCTAACGGCGCCGACGGCGAAGTGGAGCTCGACATCCAGGTAGCAGGTTCAGCGGCTCCAGCAGCAAATATCGCCGTTTATTTTGCGCCGAACAGCGATCAGGGATTTATCGATGCCATCACTACTGCGGTCCACGACACGACCAACAAGCCGTCTGTGCTCTCTATCAGTTGGGGTGGCCCGGAATCAGCATGGTCGCAGTCCTCGATGACCGCCCTCGACAATGCCTGCCAGTCGGCAGCAGCGCTGGGCGTTACCATCACCGTCGCTTCCGGTGACAGCGGATCGAGCGACGGCACCAATGGCACCGTGGTCGATTTTCCTGCTTCCAGTCCGCATGTGCTTGCCTGCGGCGGAACTGCTCTCTTTGCCAACGGCACATCCATTTCCGAGGAAATTGTCTGGGACGACCAGCCACAGGGCGGAGCTACCGGCGGTGGCTTCAGCGGAACCTTTCCTGTTCCGGCATGGCAGACCAGCGCATTGCCCTCCGGCAGTTCCGGACGCGGCGTTCCCGACGTTGCGGGGGATGCTTCGCCTGAGACGGGGTACAACGTTGTGGTCGATGGCCAGCAGCAGGTGGTCGGCGGCACCAGTGCAGTTGCGCCGCTCTATGCCGGATTGATCGCACTGGTAAATCAGCAACTGGCCTCACAAAACAAGCCTTCCGCTGGATTCGTTAATCCGCTGTTTTATCAGAATCCGATCTCATTCAATGACATCACGCAGGGAAACAATGGTGATTACTCGGCAGGCACAGGATGGGATGCATGCACCGGCCTCGGCTCTCCTAAAGGAGATTCGATTCTCACCATGTTGACTGGGGTGAACAGCGGTTCAACATTTTGAACGGAGTGCAGGCTTGCCCTTCTCGTTCAGAGTTACATAACCAAATGGGTTGTGGTGGTCATGCGTAAACAGCACAAGCCATTTTTCGGGAATTGCCCGCGAGTAGAAGCGCTTTCGCTCTTCAATGCAAGTCAGTGGATCGAGGTCATATCCCATGACCCATGTAATGTCCAGGTGCGCGCTCGTCGGGATCAGATCAGAGATGTAGCAGGCGTGCCTGCCCGCTGAATCCAGATGCACCGCCATGAGCTGGGACGTGTGTCCGGGAAAACACTCCACAGAAACTCCCGGCACGATCTCCTGCGCCTCGCCGCGTTTTACATCGAGCAGGGTCATCTGGCCGCTTTCGATCAGCGGGTCATAATTTTCGCTGATGTAGCTGATCGCATCGCGTTCCAGTTGCATGTGCCCATGCTCCACTTCTCCGCGATGGGCAAAGTATCGTGCGTTCGGAAATGTCGGGATTATCTTTCCCTGTGGCGTGCGCGTCGTATTCCATCCGCAATGATCAAAATGCAGATGGGAGTTGATGACAATGTCTATGCTTTCCGGTTTGATGCCTGCGGCGGAAAAAGCCTGCGGCAGCTTTTCTTGTGCGCCGTAAATGCCGCGCAATTTATCACTGAGTTTGTTACCAATTCCTGTCTCAATGGCAACTATGTGTTTTCCCGTCCGCACCACTACCGTATTCAGACCCAGCAGGATTCGATTTTCGTTGTCTGCCGGAGCGCGCTTCTCCCACAGCGGCTTGGGAACCACTCCGAACATCGCGCCGCCGTCGAGAAAATAGAAGCCATCGCTCAGGACGGTAATCTCGAAATCCCCAACCGTCGTGCGCCCCCGAATCAGCTCGTTTGAATCAGCTCTCTCGGCCGGATGACTCACTGTGCCGCTCCTGACGGCTTCAGATATGTTTCGAAGTGCCACAGGATGCGCTCAAACAGATGCGTGTGCGCCACCGGCCCGGCAATCGAGTGGGTCTTCCGCGGATACGGCTGAAAGTCATACGGAATTTTCGCGTCAATCAGCTTCTGGATGTATTGAATGGAGTTGGCGAAGTGCACATTATCATCGCCGGTGCCATGTACGAGCAGCAAATGCCCTTTGAGATTCTTCGCGCTCTCCTGCACAGATGCGTCCCGATACACATCCGGATTCTGCGTTGGCAGACCAAGATAGCGCTCAGTGTAGATCGAATCATAGTTCCTGAAGTCCGTTACTGGCGCAACGGAAACGCCTGCCTTAAAACGATCCGAGTGTGACAGCGCATTTAATGTAAAGGTGCCGCCCCAGCTCCATCCCCACCATCCCAGGCGATTCTCGTCGAGCTGAGGATATTTCTCCAGCACTTGATCTATCGCGGCTAGTTGATCGCTCAATTGCACCGGCCCAAAGTTGTGATAGGCAGCCTGCTCGAAGTCGCGTCCGCGCCCGCCCATTCCGCGATTGTCGACGTGCAGCACTGCAAATCCATGCTGCGCCAGCAACTGATCGAAGAAGGAGTTTGGGCCACCCCAGTTATCTCGCACCGTCTGCGCATGCGGGCCGCCGTAGGGATTATTAATCAGCGGGACGCTGGCTGGAGAGGTCATATCCGGCGGCAGCAGCAGTGAAGCATAGAGCGTGGTCTTGCCATCCGCAGCTTTGAGTTTCAGAACCTCCGGTTTTACCAACTCGTAGCCTTTCGGCGGGTCGGCATGCCAGAGTCTCTGGCAAACGATGTTCCCGTGGCAAAGACTCAGCGTGGGAGGTGTTGCCAGATCAGAATAACGGTCGAGATACACCGAGCTGCCCTCAGCGAAATTTGGGTGATGCACGCCTTCGGCCTTTGAAACGCGCTCTTTACCCGTCCCATCGAGTTTCACCGACCATATCTGCTCCTGCAGAGGATCATCCTCATTGGAGAGGTAATACACAGTCTTGGCATTGCTATCGACAGATTCGATCGAGCTCACCTCGTAGTCGCCATCTTCCAGCTGCCGCACCGGTTGCGCGGGTCCATCCAGAGGGTTGGCTGTGTTGTACGTGTAATAAAAGATGTGCGTATGCCCGTCGCGCCAGCTCGTAATCAGGAACTGGCCGTCGGCGAAGAAATTCACATCATAAGCTTCATCAAAGAACTTTGCGTCGTCCTGCGCGAGAACCAGCCGTGTATCGCCTGTATGCGTGTCAGCAAAGTACAGATTCAGGTGCTTGTGATCGCGCGTCAGCACCTCTATCCAGACCACATGCGGATTAATCCAGCCAAAGCGCGGAACATAATCCTGCCCCGCCTCCATAGGTACTTTCATCCACGTCGTCTTCGACCCGGTAACGCTCACCACGCCCACACGCACGCTGGGGTTTGCGTCTCCCGGCTGCGGATAGCGCTGCTGGTCTACTGCCGCGTGCGTCGGAATCCAGTCAACAATCGGATACTGCGGCACTGCGGCTTCGTCCATCTGCAGATAAGCAAGCTGCTTCGAATCGGGCGACCAGAAGTAGTTGCTGCGCACGCTCAACTCTTCCAGGTACACCCAATCTACTTCGCCATTGAGAAGTGTTGGCTCATGAGTGTTCGTTACCGCAACCGCCGGCGTGGAAGGCCGGCCGACATACAGATTGTGATCGTGCAAATAGGAAAGATACTGCCCGTTGGGAGAAAACTTGGGATCGTCGCCGCTGCCCTGCCCGGTCCTGCCCACCTCAACGCCGGTTCCAGACTGCAAATCATAGGCCCACAATGTGCCGTTGGTGTCGAAAAGCAGCTTCTTTGAATCCGGAGTCCAGATGTAGTCCGGCTCATTGTAGCGCGCGCGGTGGTCGCGGTCCTTTTCTGTCAGCTGCACGTTCATGATCGGAGCAATCTTCTCGTGATCGAGCAGCTTGCTCATCTTGCCGGTGGCCGCATCCAGTTGCATCAAGTCGCCATGCTCGCTGAGATAAACAGCGCGGCTTGCGTCCGGCGCCCAGGTCATCTCGCCGGGGCCGTGCTCGACAAGGCTGTTATTGCCGTAGATATCGCTAACGGTCCACTTCTTTTGCGCATAAGCAGATAGGCTCGAAACCAGAAGCAAAGCAGCAGCACAAGCATACAAACGACGCACGTCCAAACCCCCGAAAATCAGGCTTACGCCGCGCGGGAAAATTCGATGTGCGGCGAAAGAACAATTCTAGTGCATGGCCATTTCGCTACAGAACGGGTAAGGCCACGGAAAAAATAAGGCCGAATGCGTTAGACTGCATTTCAAACCGATGGACGAATCTCTCGAGCACCTAATCCGCCTGCAGGAAGCCGATATTGAGACGGCAAAGCTCCGGCAATCGATTGCCGCTCTGCCCGCTCATCTTGCGACGATTGAAGAAAAACTGCGCGCGCAAACTCAGGTCGTAGAACAGGCTGAAAAAGCTATACAGGCGGAAGAGGCCACACGCAGACGCCTGGAAAGCGATATTAAGGACCAGCAGCAGAAGATCGCAAAATTCCGTGAGCAGTCGAGCAGTGTAAAAACCAATGAGCAGTTTCATGCGCTCCAGCATGAGATTACATTCGCCGAGAATGAAATCCGCCGCCTCGAAGATCTGGAACTCGAAAGTATGGAACGCAGCGAGCAGCTTGAAAAGAAACGCGCGCAGGCGCGCCAGGACCTTGCCAGCCATCGCGCCTTTGTAGACAAGGAGAAGGATTCTGCGCGCAGGCAAACTGCCGAGCAACAGTCACGTCTCGATGCGTTGAACAAATCCCGTTCTGAGCTGCGTGGCCAGATCGACAAAGACTTGCTGGCTGACTACGACCGTATCGCTTCTTCCCGCGGAACCGGAATTGCCCGTGTCCAGGACCAACGCTGTCTCGGCTGCCAGATGTCTCTCCGCCCGCAGATGTGGAACCAGGTGCGCGGGGGCGAGCGCATCCATTGCGAAAGCTGCGGCCGCCTTCTCTACTACGACGCTGCGCTGGAGCCGATTCCCGAGCCGCCCATTGTCGAGCCGAAACGCAAAAAGAAAACCGGAATCGAAACAGCCGAAGCTGAATCATGAAGCGTATCGCCATCGATATGGATGACGTGCTCGCCGATACCCTTGCTGAGCACATTGCGCGCTATAACCGCGACCACAACGAGGCCGTTACCAAAGCTGATCTTGAGGGCAAGTGGCTGTGGGAGATTGTTTCTGCTGACCGCCAGGAGCGCCTCGAAGGCTATCTGCGCTCAGAAGACTTCTTTGAAGATTTAGAGGTTATGGCAGACAGTCAGCGCGTCGTAAAAGCGCTGGCTCGTGAATACGAAGTGTTCATTGCTACCGCTGCGATGGAGTTTCCGAATTCCTTCGGTCCCAAGTTCCGCTGGCTGCGCCGGCACTTTCCCTTCCTGCCGCCTACACATTTCGTTTTCTGCGGCGACAAGAGCATTCTACGGGCAGACTATCTGATTGATGACCAGCCGCTTCATTTCCGCCGTTTTACCGGCGAAGGAATTCTGTTCACTGCTCCGCATAACCTCAATGTCACAGGTTACAGGCGGGTCGACAATTGGCCGCAGGTGGAACAGATCCTTCTTTAATGCCGTCCATTTCCAGGTATCGGCGCCGTCGGTCGCGCAGCAGTTCCCAGTGGCTGAAATCCCGGCTCAGTTTTTACGGGTGCCGGCTGCGCGGCCTTGGCGCTGACCGGAGCTCCTAAAGGGCGCAGATGCACCGGCGGCTGAACGTGCTGCTGATGCATCGTGACAATAATGCAGCTTGCGGCAGTTTTTCCGGCGCAACGATAAGCGTGAGGCGTGCTTGCGTCAAAATACACGCTGTCCCCCGCTTCCAGTACATGGACTTTGTCAGCGTGGCGGATTTCCAGCTCGCCATCGAGCATGTAAAGGAACTCGTAGCCGGGATGCACGTGGGGCCGAACCTCAGAGTTTTTCTTTAACGGGATGAACTCTGCATAATACGGGTCGAGGTGGCGATCAGGCACCATATAGCCGAGGCTCTCAAAGTAATACGTGGGGTCATCGACGCCGGTTTGCGGCAGGCGAACCCGCTCATTTTTCCTGTGCACACGGAAGACCGTATGCGGCTCGGATTCAAAAAAGTAGGAAAGGTCCTTGCTGAAGACCATCGCGATTCGGGCGAGATTCCGCAGTGTCGGCACCACCCGCCCGGTCTCAAGTTGCGAAAGGAAGCTGGCTGAAAGCCCGGTGTGCTTGCCCAGCTCTACCAGCCCCATCGATTTCTTCAGGCGCAGACGCTTGATGCGCTCCCCGATATGTTTTTCCGCTATAAAAGCTTCCGCATTGGCAGGATCAACCTGCTCACCATTCTGTTGCTTCGCGTTCATTCTCCTCGACCTCGCTCTTCCGTTGGCCTGCCTGTTCGATGCAAATGCTGATATCAGTGTTACAGTTACCAACAGTTATTTTTGCTGCATCAAACCTGCATACGCTGCGGCCGATCCGGCCGGCTGGTATGCACATGAATCCTATGGGGTTCGACTGATTTGTTTGTCCTGAAAATGTCATTTACTTGTAAAACCAGACGGGGACTGCCAGGCTAAGAGCTGTTTTCGAGTCATGAATACACCGTCCAGAGTCTTGATCAGCGGCGCTTCCGGATTCATCGGCACAGCCTTAGTACGAGTTTTCACCGTGAATCAGATTTCCGTAAACCGCCTTGTGCGAAAGCCGAAGCCGGACTGCCCGCAGGAAATCTGCTGGTCGCCATCCTCTTCTCCGGCCATCGCCACTCCGTCGGAGCTCGAAAATTATGATGCGGTGATTCATCTTTCCGGTGCCAATGTCGCGCACCGGTGGACGCCCGCCTACAAAAAGAAGATCGTAGAAAGCCGGGTAAGGACGACAGCAGCGCTCGTCCGCCTTCTGGCCGGCTTAAGAAACCCGCCGAAGGTCTTTCTTTGCGCATCAGCCGTCGGCATTTATGGAAACCGCGACGACGAAATTCTGACGGAGGCCACAGCGCCGGGTACGGGATTCCTTGCTGAAACCTGCATTGCCTGGGAAGCCGCCGCGCAGCCCGCCAAAAATGCCGGCATCCGGACCGCTCAGCTGCGTTTCGGGGTTGTGCTCTCGCCGAAAGATGGGGCGCTCGCCAAAATGCTCCCGCTCTTTCGTTCAGGGCTGGGCGGCAGGCTCAGCTCCGGCCGGCAGTGGATGAGCTGGATCACTTTGCCCGATTTGCTCCGTGCAGTCCTTTATCTCGTCACAGCGAGCGAAGTGAGTGGCCCGGTAAACATCGTCGCCCCCACACCGGTCACCAACGCCGAATTCGCCCGAACTCTGGCGCGCGCACTCCACCGGCCTGCTATTTTGCCCGTTCCTGCATTCGCGCTGCGTGCCATCTTCGGAGAAATGGCTGACGAGACTCTGCTGTCCAGCATCCGCGTCATTCCGGAAAAGCTTACACAGGCGGGATTCCGCTTTCAGCATCCTGATCTTGCTCCGGCACTCGAATCCATTCTGGCAAAATCAATCTGATTGCCCTCTGCTACGCTGGTGGTAACAGATACGTTTGGTATAGCTATTAGACAATTGTCATCCCGAGCGAAGTCGAGGGACCTGCAGTTTTGCTTCGGGCTGCGCCATCCTCATCTGCGTAGAAACGGAACGCCATCAGGAATGAAACAGCACGCGCGGGCACTTCTCCTACCTATCTTTCTGGCTGCCGTCCTGCCATTCCTTACAAGCTGCGGCATGGTCACTCCGCCACAGCCACCCAGTCTTTATCTTCCGCAACCGGTCACTGACCTGACTGCCACCCGTATCGGCAACGAAGTCCATCTGCACTGGACTATGCCCAAACGCGCCACTGATCGCGTTCTCCTCAAAGGCGATCAGGACGCTCGCATTTGTCGCAGCATTGCAAATCGACCTTGCGATCCGGCAGGCGATGCAAAGTATGCGCCCGAGGTCCAGGCCGATTTCATTGACCATCTGCCAACCGCCCTCGCCAGCGGTCCACTCCAACTCATCACTTATACGGTCGAGCTGCGCAACCATCGCGGAAAAACCGCCGGCCCATCCAATCCAGCATGGTCAGCAGCCGGAGCCGCTCCCGCGCCTGCAAATCCCTTGACCGCGGAAATCCATTCTGAAGGTGTCCTGCTGCGCTGGCAGCCCGCTGCAGACACGAGCACACTGATCCGCATTCAGCGCACATTAGTTCCGAAGCCCGGAACCGCTCCAAAGAAAAACTCAGCGCTCCTGCGCAAGGGAGCCGAAACACCCGCACAGCAAACATTGGAAGTGGGCTACATAGCCGGGCACGACCCAGCCCAGGCCTGGGACAAAGACGCTGCCTTTGACCGGATTTACCGGTACACTGCGCAGCGCATCGAAACCGTCACGCTCGCCCGGCACAAAATAGAAATCGCCAGCGAACCCAGCCCGGTCTTCACGCTGAATACCCGTGACATTTTTCCACCTGCCACGCCTACAGGGCTGGTTGCAGTAGCCAGTCCCGACGAGCACATCATCGATCTTTCATGGTCACCCAACGCGGAAAGCGACCTTGCCGGATACATCGTCTATCGCCGTAAAGCCGGATCATCGACAACTCCCAGCCGCATCTCACCCGTCGAGCCGGTGGCCGGCCCCGCCTTCCGCGATACTACAGCTGAACCTGGCAAACGCTATGCCTACTCGGTAAGCGCCATCGATCAGGACAAGAATGAAAGTCCGCGCTCGGCAGAAATCGAAGAATCTCTTCCACAATGAGGAATCAATGAAATATTGCCGCTTCAAATCAGCCTCAGGCCCTTTGTATGGTGAAGTCGCCAGCCGCAACGGCGAGCTCTGGATCCAACGCCTGCTGCCGCCCTTCGAAGAAGATGCCTGGTCCCGTCTCGCCGCTCTTCTCGCTCCGGGTACCCCCTTCGAGCCGATGCCGCTGAATCAGGCCGCGCTTCTGCCACCCGTCGTGCCCTCCAAAATCGTCTGCATTGGGCGCAACTACAAAGAACACGCCGCTGAGCTGGGCAACGAAGTTCCCAAAGAGCCGTTGCTCTTTCTGAAACCACCGTCGGCGCTCATCGCGCATAATGAACCGATCCAGAAACCACTTATCTCGCAACGGGTTGATTTCGAAGGCGAGCTGGCTATCATCATCGGCAAGCGCTGCTCAAAAATCGGCCTTGAGGAAGATGTGCGTCAGTATATTCGTGGCTATACCATCGTCAACGATGTTACGGCCCGCGATCTGCAGAAATCAGACGGTCAGTGGTCCCGCGCCAAGGGCTTCGACACCTTCTGCCCGACCGGCCCTATCGTTACCGATGAAATCGATCCTGATGCCGGCATTCAGGTACAGACACGTCTCAATGGTGAACTACGCCAGGACGGCAACACGCGCGACCTCATCTTCCCCATAGCGTTTCTGCTGCGTCACATTACCGCCGCCATTACTCTGTATCCGGGAGATTTGATTCCCACCGGAACGCCCTCCGGAGTCGCCCCGATGCAGGTGGGTGATACAGTTGAAGTTACGGTAGAGGGTATCGGAGCGCTCTCAAACTCCGTAATCGTGGGATAATCGAAGCAAGGCGCTGTCGCATCTAAACATATGTAGCCCTGCAAAATCAGGCCAAAATCGGGAGGAATTATGCCGAAGACCCTGCTCCAGCAGCTCCGCGAAATGACCGTAGTCGTAGCCGACACGGGAGATATTGAAGCGATTGAAAAAGTCAGGCCGCAGGATGCGACCACTAACCCGTCGCTCATCACCACTGCGGCGCAAATGCCGCAATATCAATCTATTGTCGATGGCGTTCTGCTCGACGCTCACAAACAACTCGGCGACGGCGCCAGCGATAAAGACGTAGCCAATCTGGCCTTCAAGCATCTTGCCATCGAATTCGGCAAGAAGATTCTCGCCGTCATCCCCGGACGCGTTTCAACGGAAGTTGACGCTCGCCTCTCTTACGATACTGAAGGCACCAAGAAGATGGCCCGCGAGATTATCGGCCTCTACGAAGGCGCCGGTATCTCCCGCGAGCGAATTCTTATTAAGATCGCTTCTACCTGGGAGGGCATTCGCGCCGCCGAAGCGCTCGAAAAAGAAGGCATTCACTGCAACCTGACACTGCTCTTCGGTCTGCACCAGGCCATTGCCTGCGCTGAAGCTGGCGTCACCCTCATCTCGCCTTTTGTAGGCCGCATCCTCGATTGGTACAAGAAGGACACCGGCAAGGATTACAAAGGCGCTGACGATCCCGGCGTGCAATCTGTCACGCGCATTTACAACTACTTCAAGCACTTTGGATACAAGACACTGGTCATGGGCGCGAGCTTCCGCAATACCGGCGAGATCATTGAACTGGCCGGCAGCGATCTGTTGACTATCTCTCCGCATCTGCTTGAGGAACTGGATTCGACCGAAGGCGATCTGCCGCGCAAGCTCGATCCGGAAAAAGCCCGGAACATGCAGATCGAAAAGCTCACCATCGATAAGGCGACCTTCGACAAGATGCACACCGCCGACCGCATGGCAAACGACAAGCTGAAGGAAGGCATCGAAGGCTTCAGTAAGGCGCTCGAGAACCTTGAACAGCTTTTGGCCAAGCGTCTCTGCGAACTCGAAACCCGCGAGCCAAAGCTGGTCAGCGCCGACTGAGCGTAGTGAATCATCGCTCCCTCAGCTGTCATCCTGCGCGGAGCGCAGTGGAGTCCAAAGACCTGCTTTAATTCAGCAGCGCGGTTCTAACGATGAGGCAGCCCCCCTTCCGGGCTGCCTCTCTTCTGTCGAAATCAACCAGGTTGAAAAATACATGCCAAAAGTTCGTGTTGCTGGATTTGGTGTTTCGTTGGATGGTTTTAGCGCTGGACCGGAACAGAGTCTCAGCGATCCACTCGGTAAGCGTGGTCCCGATATCTTCCAGTGGTTCTTTCACACAAAAACCTTCCATGCGATGCACGGCAAAGAAGGCGGATCGACAGATCTGGATGATGCATTCGCGCGCCGGGCGATGGAAAACTTTGGCGCCTTCATTCTCGGTCGCAACATGTTCGGGCCCGTGCGCGGCCCCTGGCCAGATGACTCATGGAAGGGCTGGTGGGGCGATAATCCTCCGTATCACGTGCCGACTTTCGTTCTGACACACTATGAACGCGAGCCGCTGGAGATGCAGGGCGGAACCACTTTCTACTTCGTCACCGAAGGCATTGAAGTGGCGCTTCAACGCGCAAAACAGGCAGCAGGCGACAAGGACGTAAAGATCGGAGGCGGCGTCTCGACAGTACGGCAGTACCTGCAGGCTGGATCGATAGACTCCCTGCATCTGGCAGTTTCACCAGTCGTGCTTGGACAAGGTGAATCGCTGTTTGCTGGTCTTGATCTGCCCGCGCTTGGTTTCTCTATAACAGAGCGTCGAGTTACTGAATACGCGACGCACGTGATACTGGAGAAACGATAGCTCAGCTACCAAGCTGCTTCTGTTTCTATCGTCGGCGCCTGCATTCAATGAAAAAATTCATGCCGCTGTGAGAGAACACATAGAACATCCTGTCGGATAATGAAAGCAGACTCTTCGCTACACTCAGGAAAACGACCTGAATTTATGATGGCAACCCAAAAATTCAACGGGCGCGAAAATCGCGCCCGTTTGTACTGCTGAACAGGTATTTGTTTACGCCGCTGTCGCATTGGCGAGAGCTGTTTTCGCCTGCTCTACCAGAGCGGTAAAGCCTTGTGCATCGTTAACGGCGATGTCGGCAAGAATCTTGCGATCCAGTTCCACACCGGCCTTCTTCAGACCATTGATGAGCTGCGAGTAGCTGATACCGTTCTGCTTGGCGGCAGCGTTGATGCGCACGATCCAGAGCGAACGGTACTGGCGCTTTTTCTGGCGTCGTCCACTGTAGGCAAACTTAAGACCGCGCTCGACGGCTTCCTGGGCTGCCTGGTACAGCTTCGATTTTGTAAGAAAATATCCGCTCGCCCGTTTCAGAATCTTTTTGCGGCGGTCACTGCGTTTGGTTCCACGTTTTACGCGGGGCATTGCCTGGTTCTCCTTTTGCGTCTTTCGTTATGCGGCTGGAGGCAGGAGGCCCAGCTTATGCCGGGCTTTAGACCTCTTCACTCGCTTTCAAACCTGAATCGCTCGGCCCTGCTGGCCGGGGCCCGTCGAAACGCTTTGCCGACAGACCTTACTTTGCGGCGCGCAGCCGCAAATGTAGACTCAGGCGTATGGAATCATGCGGGCCACCTTCGCGTGATCGGCGTCCGAAACCAGTGCGCTCTGTGCCAGCTTGCGCTTGGTCTTGGTCTCCTTCGACGTGAGGATGTGGCGCATCTTCGACTGTCCACGCTTGATCTTGCCCGTGCCAGTCTTTTTGAAGCGCTTGGCCGCGCCCCTGTGTGTCTTTAATTTGGGCATGGTTTTCCTGCTTGGAAAAACAGTAAATACAACTTCAACTAGTATACGGGATTCAGCTACTTAGCGCCAGCCTCCGACCGCATGCCGATGTCTTACTCCGAGCCGTTTTGCGCCTCTTTCGGTTTTCGGGGGATATGTATGCCATTGTTCGTTGGAACAAATAGCGAAAGAATCAGCAGGTTAGAGAATTCCACAAGTTTTGAGACCGAGGCGGTTTAAGATGAGCTTTTCTGAGCTCAATAACTGGCCTCTATTTCATTCCACATTGGCTTGCCCTCATCGGCATCACCCCCTATCCTGTCCTCGCGAGTAAATCGGAGGAAATTGTGGCGCATGCCATCTTCATCAGCTATCGCCGGGATGATTCAGAGGGCGAGGCTGGACGGCTCTTTGACGACCTGACGCGGGTATTCGGCAATGAGGCCGTCTTCATGGACGTAGCCGGCATTGAGCCGGGAACGGATTTTCGCAAGGCCATTGACGACAACGTGGCCTGCTGCGGCGTGCTGCTGGCCATCATTGGCCCCACATGGGCGACCATTACCGGATCCGACGGCAAGCGCCGTCTCGATGATGAGAATGATTATGTCCGGCTGGAAATTGCCTCTGCCCTCCGTCGCAATATTGCCGTTATTCCGGTGCTGGTGCATGAGGCGCATATGCCGCATGCGGATCAGCTCCCGGACGACCTGAAAGACCTCGCCTACCGTAACAGTGTCGAGATTACGCATGCCCGCTGGAACTCCGATGTGCAATTGCTCATCGAGGCGCTGAAGCAATATGTGCACGCGACGAAAGCGACGGAGGCGGCGCCGGTCCATGCCACAGTACCGGTGCAACTGCCGCCGATGCGCGGACCGCAGGAAGCGCCCG
>DATGMQ010000087.1:0-59009 GCA_035293545.1 Alloacidobacterium sp.
GAAGTCGATTCTGCAGCGCTACAAGGACCTGCAGGACATCATCGCCATCCTCGGCATTGACGAGCTTTCAGAAGAAGACAAGCTCACCGTCGCACGCGCCCGCAAGATACAGCGCTTCCTCTCGCAGCCCTTCCATGTGGCCGAGCAGTTCACGGGCATCCCCGGCCGCTACGTCAAAATTGAGGACACGGTGCGCAGCTTCAAGGAAGTGCTCGAAGGCAAACACGACGACATTCCTGAGCAGGCCTTCTATCTCAAAGGTTCCATTGAAGACGTGCTCGAGGCCGCAGAAAAGATGAAGGCAAACGCGTAAGAGCCATGGCCAACCAACTTCATGTCCGGCTTGTCACCCCTGATCGCGTGCTGGTAGACTCCACGGCGGATGCCATCGAGCTGCCTGCGCGCAATGGCTACATGGAGGCGCTCTTCGGGCACGCTCCCTTGCTTTCGGAGCTGGGCGCAGGCGAGGTGCGCACCCATGGCGGTCACGCCGGCGAGCAGCGCTACTTTGTAAGCTGGGGCTTTGTGGAAGTCCTGCCGGACCGCGTCACCATTCTTGCCGAAACAGCACTCAAGCCGGAAGAAATCAACGCAACCGAGGCCCATCAGGAACTCGAGCGCGGAGAAAAGCTGTGGAGCGAGGCCGGCGACGACGCCGAAAAGTACGAGGAAGCCAACCACGTCATCGAAGAGGCGGAGGCGAAGCTGGCAAGCGCCTCCTCCCGCTCCTAGCGGCTGTGGAAAACTCCTGTCAAGCCTCTGCGGCCTTCAACCCTGATCGAAGCTACAGAAAACAAAGCATTTATTCTTCAAAAGAATTGGCCGGTTATTTCGCCTTAATTTGATATTCTGAATTTAAGAACAGAGTTCCAACGAAACGCCCGCTCCCAAGCGGGCGTTTCTTCAGACCCCCTCGTAAGTGATTGAAAATACTAGATTGCAGTTTACTCTTTTGGAATCAAAAGGATAGCGGGGGATGATCCCCCGCTAAGTGATTGAAAACAAAGGAATCGCCCCAGCGAGGGAGGAGGAGGGGGTACTTCCCTTCTCGGGCAGGAAATTCAACCCAAAGGTGGATTAAAAAAACCATCGCTGGGCCCAAGACGGAATGCCGGCTCGATATCTATCCTGAGAATGTCTCTTGATAACACAAACCTCCTGACCCCGGTTTTCCGCAGAAACCGGGGCTTTCTTTTGCCTTTCAGATTTCCCCGAGGACACCTTTTTACTTAAAATCAACCTTCCTTGTTTGGAGGCCCGATGAATTCAAAGACCAGGCAACTCACCGAGAACGGGGCAGAGATTGTCCGTCTGTTCGCACGGTTAGCGCTGGGAGCTTCCTTTCTATCCGCTGTGGCTGATCGTTTCGGCTTATGGGGACCGCATGGAGCAAGGAACGTATCCTGGGGAGATTTCGCTCATTTCGTGGAATACACGGGTGCGGTGCTCTCTCTCTTTCCCAGTTCATTGACGATGTCCTTTGCATGGGCAGCTACCGTCGCAGAGACAGTCTTTGGGATATTGCTCATCGCAGGCTTCAAAACGCGAATTATCTCTGTCTTCTCCGGCCTTCTCCTTTTGTCATTTGCTCTGGGCATGGCCACAGGCCTTGGCATCAAAAAACCACTCGACTATTCGGTTTTCTCGGCGGCCGCAGCAGCATTCTTACTGGCGTTCCAGGAGCCGGACGGATTCACGCTGGACAAGCTTCTGAATCGATCACAAAATTGAGCGGGAGATCCGTGGACGATCCCAAACAGAGTTCGGCCTGCTGAAGTTGCGATCGGTGTGAGTCGGTACCATCGAGCGGACCGGCACATTATATTGAATAGCGCTTCGCCCGCCGTTCGGCAACGACTTTTGTCACTGCTTCACCGGGGTAGCTTCCCCTACGCTGAATCCGGGAGGTTGCCCATTATGGCATACGTCATAGCTGAGCCCTGCATCGGAACCAAGGATACTGCCTGTGTTGATGCCTGTCCCGTAGATTGCATACACCCGAGGAAGGATGAGCCGACCTTTGGAACCGAACGGCAATTGTACATTGATCCGGTGGAATGCATTGACTGCGGCGCGTGCGTGCCGGTCTGTCCCGTGTCCGCTATCTATGCGGCCGACGATTTACCGGAAAGATGGAAGCACTTTGCCGACGTGAACGCCCAGCACTACGGACACTAGGCCTTTTCTATACCGGAAGGCTCTTTGAGCGAGAGCACATTTGCGGAGAAGGCAGCAACCGCTGCCGACCTCCGCGCAGTCGAGCTGCCGATGAAGTCGTTGAGTTTCGAGTTGCGCCCGGTTCCGCCGTTTCGGCTGGACTACACTGCTTGGGCTTTGCGCCGGCGTACGCACAATACGGTAGATCTCTGGGATGGAACCAGTTGGCGGCGTGTCCTGGTGATTGACAATGAGCCGCTCGAAGCAGCACTTACGCAACTCGGAACATCCGAGCGGCCTCGTCTGAAGGTGACTCTGACCGGCAATCGCATCTCTGAACACACCAAAGAACATGCGTCCGGGCTTCTACGGCAAATGTTCGGCCTCGCGACCGATCTCTCTGCCTTCTATCATCTTGCCGCCCGCGACGGGCGTCTGGCCCCGCTGGTCCAGCGCTTCCGCGGGCTAAAGCCACCGCGTTTTCCCTCAGTCTTCGAAGGGCTGGTGAACGCGATTGCATGCCAACAATTATCACTGACAGCGGGAATCTGGGTATTGAATCGTCTTGCGGAGAAATGTGGCCCCACCGTTCACTATGATGGTGCTGTACAGCATGGGTTCCCGCAACCGGCCGGCATTCTCCGCCTGAATCCAGATTCCCTGTGCACTCTCGGTTTCAGCTTTGCTAAAGCTCGTTCTCTGCTGGAACTCGCACAAACGGCCGAGACGGGACAGTTGGAACAAGAAGAGCTGAACAAGCTCAATAATGATCAGGTGATAGAGCGATTGATAAACCTGCGCGGGATCGGCCGATGGACCGCAGAGTATGCCCTGCTACGCGGCCTCGGCAGAATTGATGTCTTCCCCGGAGATGATGTAGGTGCACGAAATCGTTTGGCGCAATGGCTCGGACGCGATGGACCCATGGATTATGAAGCCGTACGGCATGCGGTCAGGCGATGGCATCCGTACAGCGGCTTCGTATACTTTCATCTGCTCCTCGAAGGACTTACACAATCGAAGGTTCTCCTCGAGAGCGCTCGCTGAAACACCACACCATGCAATAGGGCACCTGTTCCATGAAGAGGTCTGGTTGTTCCATAGCATGCGTGGACCTGCTGACGGCAGGACGTTCGATAATCGTTTGTGCAACTGCCTGCCTGCGCTTCTGCAATCATGACAAGGTCCGCCTACTTCTGTTTTGCCGTTGTTCTCAAGCTCCGTACGTAATATGTTGCTTGCCAGATTTCATCGTCTGATAAGGTATTTCCGAAACCTGGCATGCCGCTGAAACGGATGCCATTCTTAACTACCCAAAAGAGCTCAGGGTTCGATAACCGTTGAACTTCAGGCGATCCGAGATCCGGGCAGCGTGGATACATCGCCTTTCCAATGTTGGTAGGACTACGTCCATCGCTGCCATGGCATGAGGCGCAAGCCATACTGAATAATCCTTGGCCGGCTGAGATCTCGGCGGGGTCGTCGAGAGGCGCTTTGGAGTACGAATGGACCGCTGCCTCGTGGATGTACCCGTTGCGAACGATCGCGAAGATGCGCGTTTCAAGCGGTCCCGGCTCCGGAAGCGCGCTGATACTACGCGTTACGATCCAATAGACAATCGCAGCCAGAATCGCGATAGCGACAGCGCCGCTAAAGAATCGGGGCAAGCGAGAATTAGACCTTGTCATTCATTCTGAGAACAGCGCGAATCAGAACACACGACCTCTGGATTCGCCAAAGAATTCAACGTAACCGGGGACCTCTGCGAGGATAATGATCTCCGCTATGAGCCAGCTTCGATCTTTTCGACATGAATCGTCTTTGTGCCGGTGTTGTAGGTTCCAATGACCTTTACCTTTTGTCCGGCAAATTCCTTGGGTTTGTTCTGATTGTCCAGTTGATAAGCCGTCTTGGTTGCGGAGTTGTAGAGGACAAACTTACTGCCCGACTTGACACATGCCAAAGTGCAATCCTTGGGGGTGTGCGTACTGCTCATCTTGTAGCCGGCATCATGATTGCCCATGTTCGCACAGGTGCTGTCCATGATCTCGCCGCTGAAGGTTCGACCGGCCGACTTGGGCGCTGCATAGGTACCCGCTCCCATGAGTACAAACGCGGTAAGCGCTAACAGTGCTGATTTCATCAAGCCCTCCATTCTTTTGAGTTAATGAGGTTTGTCTTCCTCGTGAACGATTTCCCTTATAGTCCGATAACAGCTCCCCAGCAATGGGCCATTCGTCCTTGGTGGGGTGACGCTTGTTGCAATTTGTCATTGTCAATATCCGGCAAATAAGGTGTGCCCTCTCGATGTCATCGGGCCTGCTTAGGAGTGCTACTGCCAACATGAAAGGGACTCGTTCCGCCCCTGCGCTCGCACTATCGCGGCCATTCCGGCGGTTCGCATTCTGGACACTGTTGGTTCACAAAGTCGAGCGTGCTTAAGATCTCCGCAACGTTTGGGGGTATCGAGTGGCCGGGCGCAACATAGGTTGACACTATCTCTCCATAGCGATCGGTCAGGTAAACGAGCGGAACTGGACGGCCGTTCTCATCCGTTGCTCCGGAGATATGATACGCTGCGTGCGTCTTGTCATAGAGGACAACGACTGGTGAACTGCTCTCAATCGGGAATGCTTGCTCTTCCCGCCCGTAAGGAACAACTGCTACAACCGTCGTATCCTGCTCTGAGAACTGGCGACCGTGCTGCTCGACCTCGTGGAGGAAAATGCGCATCGCGTCCGAGTGCCCGAGAAATACCACAACCAGATTGGATAGGCCACGGAAGCTCGATATTCGAATATCTTCACCACGATTAGAAACGAGCGTGAAATCCCGGATCATGAAGCCAGGCCTTTGTACGCCAATCCCTGGATCAACCCTCGCCGCACCGCCAACTTCAGCCTGAATCATTGCATCACCATTCTTCTAACAGTTATAGTCTCGACCAGGTGTCGAGTCGTGGGAAATGAATCAAACATCCCGACAAAGGGTACATCTGTCATCGACATCTTCGAATCAGGCAAGGCTTGGAAATCGGATAGGTTAGAGGCTCGCATCGGCCGCACCCTGCGCCGGCGAGCCATCAGGTGAACGCATATGGGAATCACAGCGGCCCACCCCCTCCAGCCCGTACCGGATACAGGGCGCAGCATCATGGATGATTTTCGATGGGAATATCTAATGCGCGTTGCTCGTGCGCGGCCAAAGTCATTGTTCCTCCTCGTGCGAAGCATGATCTTTCATCACATCGATGGCGAGCGCTGAATGCGCCACGGCACCTCCGGCCCGCATCTCCGCACCCACCCAGATGGCCTCCATGATTTCCTTCTCAGTTGCTCCCCTGGCAAGAGCGCTTTTGGTGTGCGCGCGGATGCAATAGGGGCATTGGGTTACATGAGCGACTGCAATCGCGATGAGGTCCTTCGTCTTGGCAGGCAAGGCTCCGTCGGCAAAGACCTGCCGGCTAAAGGCGCGCCAGGCGTTTAGGGTTTCAGGCGTAAGCTGTTCGCGTTTCTTTGCGATTTCGAGAGTAGCAGCAGGATATAGGGCTTCTTCCATGATTTCGACTCCTCGTATCAAAAGATTTTGCCAATTGCGAATTGAATGAGACGGAGCAACGGCGATGGGAAGACTCCAAACCAAATCAGAAATGCCGAGAGCGCCACCAGGACGACCGATACAGCCGGTGTGCGGCGCGGCAAAGGTTCAGGCACCAAACGCTCCGAGGCTGGCTGATGAAACATCACCCCGACCACTCGCAGATAGTAGAAGAGGCCGATGGTGCTGGTGACGACTAAAACGAAGATGAGCAGCCAAGCATGAGAATCAGCACCTGCAGCCACAAGGTAAAACTTAGCTAGAAAGCCGGCAGTGAGCGGAATGCCTGCAAGTGACAGCAGCATAGCTGTAAAGATAAGCGCAAGCACTGGACGCCGCCAGAAGAGACCTCGATAGTCCTCAAATCGATCTGCATCGCGCTCGCCACTCGAAAGCAAGGTCACGACGCCCAACGCGCCGAGGATCATAACGAAATAGGCCACCAGATAGAACGCACCGGCACCCACGCCGAGGCGGCTGCTCACCTCAGCTGCCACGAGCAGGTAGCCCATGTGGGCAATCGAAGAGTAAGCCAGGATACGCTTGATGTTGGTGGAGAACAGAGCCAGCAGGTTGCCGGCCAGCATAGAGGCGATGGCGATGATCGATAGTACAAGAAGCAAGCGAGGGGATCGGTCGGCTCCAGACAGACTGAAATAACGCAGGAGAAGGGCGAACATCCCGCCTTTCGAGACCGTGGCCACAAATGCGGTGACGGGAGCAGGCGCACCCTCGTAGACATCCGGCGTCCACATGTGGAACGGCGCGAGTGCTAGTTTGAAACCGACACCGACAAGAATCAGAACAGTGCCGGGAATCAGGAGTCCCAGTGCAGATCCGCTTTGAGTACTGCTAATGCGTTGCGCTACGGTTGCGAAATCGAGGACGCCGAGGTCGGCGTAGACGAGGGCGATCCCGAAAGCCAGAAATGCGGAGGAAGAGCCGGCCAGAACCAGATACTTAATTCCGGCTTCGAGGGGCAGCGAACGATCGCGGAGATAGGCGATCAAACCGTATAGCGCGACACTGAGAATCTCAATACCGAGAAAGAGCGAGGTAAAATGGCTGCTTGCAGTGAGCGTCATGGCGCCAAGCGTGGCAACCAGTAGCAAAACATAGAACTCCTCTCTCCTAGCTTCCCGTGCGGCGAGATAGCCATAGGACAACAGCGCAATGAAGAGACTGGCCGCCATCAGCAGACCCATGAAGAAGAACGCGTACCTGTCCATCAGGAGCAGCTGAGTTGCCTGATTTGGCGGCGTAAAGAACGTCGAACAGATACCCGCTGCGAGTCCCGCAAGCGTAAGGCCAAAGGCGGCAGCATGATTACGGCGGACAGCGATCGCTAGAAGCACCACAACAGAAGTTGCAGCGATGATCAACAGCGGCAGGAGCGAAATTACGTGAACGCAGCCCATGGCTCATCTCCAAAGAGCCGGAGCATGACTCGCGGCCTGCGCCAGAGTTTGAAGCACCGGCTGTGGGTAAAGACCCAGCCAGAGCAGCACTGCGATCAGAACGCCCAATACGAATCCCTCGTGCGCCGCAAGATCCGGTAGGTGCCAAGAATGAATATTCGTCCCCTGGAATGCATACTGTACAAAACGCAGCGCATAAAAGGTTGCCGCAAGAACTCCCAATGCTGCAACGGCGGCCGCAGCGATGTGAGCCTGATAAGTACCTATGAGGATGAGAAACTCGCCGATGAAATCACCCAGCCCGGGAAGCCCCAGCGCCGCGAGCGCGAAGAATAACCCGACGCCGCTCAGGCAAGGTATCGTATCCCAGAGGCCGCCCATGGTGTCGATCTCGCGCGATTGCACTCGCTTCTCGACTGCTCCGGCGACCAGAAAGAGCGCACCAATACTGACGCCATGGGCAATCACCGTCATGACGGTGCCGCGCAACGCGAGCGAATTGCCAGCGAAGATCCCAAGCAACACGAACCCAAGGTGGCCAATGCTGGCATAGGCGACAAGGCGCATGAGATTGGTTTGGGAGAAGGCCAGGATGGCACTATAAAGAATTCCAATTACGGCAAGCACGATCATCAGAGGGCTGATGGTATGGACTGCTTCAGGAAAGAGCGGCAGAAGGAAGCGGATCATGGCGTACGCTGCAGTAGCGGCCATCAGGCTCGCCAGTACCAGGTTGCTCGCCGCGGAAGCTTCGGCACAGGCATCGGGAAGCCAGGTATGAAATGGAAAGGCCGGCAATTTGACCGCGAACGCGGCGAGGAAGCCGAGCATGATCCACATCGCTCGATGAGGATCAAGCGGCGTGCCGAGAAGATCCTGATACTCGAAGGTGTAGATACCCGTTGCCTGGTGATGCGCAAAGTAGAGAGCCAGAAGAGCGATCAGCATCAACAACCCACTCAGCTGAGTGAAAAGGAAGAACTTGACCGCCGCATGGGTCCGCCTTTCTCGTCCCCAGACCGAAATGAGGAAGTACATGGGGACAAGCATCAGCTCCCACGAGAAATAGAAAAGGAACAAGTCGAGCGAGAGCAGGACTCCGAGAATTCCGGCAAGAATCAATAACAAATTGAAGTGGTAAAAGCCAACGGCCGTGGCGATCTCTGTCCATGAAACAACCACGGCGACTACTCCAAGAAAGAGCGTGAGCAGCACGAGCAAGAAACTCAGCCCATCCATCCCGAGATGAAAATGAATGCCGAACTGAGGAATCCAGCTCCAATCCAGTTCCTCGCGCCATCCGCCGCCGGCGGTGCTACCTGGGCCGAAATCGCGCGTTGCTAAAACCAAAGCAAGGGCCAGATCAAGAGTGACGGCGGAGAGTGCGATCAGACGGCTGAGTAGCGGATGCAGACGTGCGAGCGGCCAGGCGATGAGCCCACCGGCAATGAGGATCACAATGAGCCAGCCGAGGATCATGAGAAGATCACCACTCCAATCAGGACGATCGTTCCCGCGGCAACAGCGGCCGCATACCAGCGCAGCCTCCCTGATTGAGAGAGGCTTAGGCCGCGCCAGGCAATCTCATTCAACCGGCCAACGCCGGCGTAGAATCCGTCGATCGGATCGCCCTTGCCAACTTTTGCGATCCACACTACCGGCCGCACGAACAGGTGGTCATAAAGCCAATCCATTCCCCAATCTGAAAACCAGAAGCGATGCAGGACACTGCCCGCCGGGCTTGAAGCCAGCACCGTGGAATAGTCCCGCCTGCGCAGGAAGAACACGTAGGCGAGACACAGTCCCAGGAAAAAGACCAGCGCGACAATTGCTTCGGAAAACATCTCGCCGAAGGAAGGACTACGCGTGATGCCCGGATTCCAGGCAAGAACTGTACTAAGGTAGCTCGCAAACGGAGTTCTGATGTAACCACCCGCTATCGAAAGAAATGCAAGAATGAGGCATGGGATGACCATCGCCGGGCCCGGCTTGCGTGTCACCTGGCTGTTCTGCTGCCCGAAAAAGACGAGGAAAATCATCCGGAAGGTATAGAGCGCGGTCAGGAATACTCCCGCCAGTGCGACTACCCAGAGTTCTGCGCTCCCGTTGGCCGCGCTGTAAGCTCCCCATACAATCCAGCCCTTGCTGAAGGCCCCCGCGGTGATGAGGGGCAAGCCCGCAAGCGAGCATCCGGCGACCAGGAATGTCCAAAATGTCACTGGAAGCTTTTGTCGAAGTCCACCCATACGAAAGATGTCGTGTTCGCCGCCCAAAGACTCAATGACAATACCGGCGCCTAAGAAGAGCAATGCCTTGAAAAAGGCATGGGTCATGAAATGAAAAATTGCCGCCGGCCATGCGCCGACGCCAAGCGCAAGAAACATGTACCCGATTTGGCTGATCGTCGAATAGGCCAGAACGCGCTTGAGGTCATGCTGCGTGAGTGCGCTGAAGCCCGCCATCAGCAATGTTGCCGCGCCGATGACCGCGGCCGCGAACTGCGCCTGGGGCGCAAGGGAATAGAGAGTGTGCGTGCGCGCAATCAGATATACGCCCGCCGTCACCATCGTAGCCGCGTGGATAAGGGCGCTTACCGGAGTTGGGCCGGCCATGGCGTCAGGCAACCAGGTCTGCAATGGCAATTGCGCCGATTTGCCTACGGCGCCGCTTAACAGCAGGAAAGCCGCAGCCAGAGCTCCGGAAGAACCGATTGGCCACTGAAGTACAGCGCGATGCATGAGGTCCTGAATGTTTAAGGTGCCCAGATCATGAAAGAGCAAAAACAGGCCGATCACCATTGCGGTGTCGCCAGCGCGCGTGACGATGAATGCTTTCCGCCCGGCGCGGCCGTTGGCCGGATCGCGATACCAGAAACCGATGAGCAGATAGCTGCACAGCCCCACGCCCTCCCAACCGAGGTAGAGGAGCAGTAGATTGTTCGCGAGGACCAGGGTCAGCATGCAACCGACGAACAGATTCATGTAGGCAAAGAAGCGCCCATAGCCATCATCGCCGCTCATAAACTCGGTTGAGTATAGATGAATGAGGAAGCTGACAAACGCCACCACGACCATCATGACGAGTGAAAGTGGGTCGAGATAGAGCGCGATCTCGGGCCGGAGGCCGTTGACATCGAACCATCTCCACAGGATCTGCGTGTACGCGCCCGAAGCTGGTGGGGCGTTCAGAAACGAGATGGAGACCAACAAGGAAATGACAGAAGATGCAGTGATCGAGCAAGTCCCAAGCCATGCGACAGTCTTCTGCGACAGCCGCAGAACCGCAAGCGCCAGGGCGCTCGCAAGCGGGATAGCCGGGACAAGCCAGAGAAGTCGCAGCATCGCTACCCTCTCATCTCGTTTACATAATCGGCGTCGAGTGTTTGCCGACGGTGATAGTACGTGAGCAGCAGGGCTAAACCGACAGAAACTTCCGCTGCCGCCGCGGCAAGAATAAAGAGGAACATCACCTGGCCGTCAGCCTGCCCCCAGCGGCTCCCGGCGGCAACGAACGTGACACCGGCGCCATTGAGCATGATCTCGATAGACACCAGAATCAGGAGCAGATTGCGTCGCAGGAGAACACCGGCCAATCCGACGGCAAACAGAATGCCTCCAAGGATGAGTCCGTCGGCCATTGGAATCGCTGTCACTGCTGTACCTCCCTTCCAGACCTCGAGATCCGTCCCACGTGGCACGCGCCCACCAGTGCCCCTAGCAACAGCATCGACGCAAGTTCTACGCCAAGAAGATAGGGACCATAGAGCGCCAGGCCAATCTCCTTCGGCGTCGAGATCGAACCAATGGTTGCAGATACCGGAGCACGCACGACCAGATAAATCACTTCGAAAAGAAGTAACGCAGACAGAACAGCAGGACCAATCCAGGCGCGCCAGGCCAGCCACTTGCGTTCGGTTTCGCTGTCCTGTGCTCCGAGATTCATCATCATCACTACAAAAACGAAGAGGACCACAATCGCGCCCGCGTAGATGATGACTTCAAGCGCCGCCACCACAGGAGCGCCCATCGTATAAAAGACCACAGCCACGGCCAGAAGCGACACGATCAAATACAGGAGTGCGTGAACCGCAATCGTCCGCGTAATCGCCAGGAGCGTCGCAATCACGGCCACAGCACCTGCAGCGAAAAATGGGATTTCCATCGGATTCGTCATGGCGTCAACCTGTACACATCTGTCGGTGGAGCTTCGTTCTCCGCCTCGCCCTTGTCTTTGCCTTCAATCTGAACTCCCGAAACACGCCAGAAGTTATAACCGGTGTACTTGCCCGGTCCACTGATCAGCAGGTCTTGTTTTTCGTAAACCAGGTTTTGGCGGTTATGCTCAGACATCTCGAAATCCGGGGTGAGTTGAATGGCATAGGTTGGGCAGGCATCTTCGCAGAGCCCGCAGAAGATGCATCGCGAAAAATTGATGCGGAAGAATTCAGGATAGCGGCGCCCATTCTCATCTTCCGTCGCCTGCAGCGCAATGCAGTCGACCGGGCAAACGGCGGAACAGAGATGGCAGGCGACACAGCGTTCGCCGCCGTCCGGATCACGCGAGAGGATAATGCGGCCTCGGGTGCGTGGCGTCAGATATGGCTTTTCGTCCGGATATTGAATCGTGACACGCCGGCGGAAGGAGTGCAGAAACACGTTCCAGATGGTTCGAATCACGCTCAGCATCGCATTGACTTCCTCTCCTTCCTCACTTTTTCGCCAGGACGATTGCTCCGGTGACCAGCAGATTCGCGAGCGCCAGCGGAAACATCACTTTCCATCCGAGAGACATCAGCTGGTCGAAACGTAACCTCGGAAGCGAAGCTCGCAGCAGGATGAAAAAGCATAGAAAAGCAAAGACCTTGATCAGAAACCACGCTAGTGGAGGCAGCCATGGGCCGTTCCATCCTCCCAGAAACAGCACCGCGATCATCGACGAGATCAGGGTGATGCCCAGATACTCACCAACGAAGAACATCCCAAACTTCATGCCCGAATATTCGGAGTGAAAGCCGGCGACCAGTTCCGCTTCCGCCTCGGGAAGATCGAAGGGCAGACGGCGTGCCTCGGCAACGCCAGCAATGAGAAAGAGTACGAAACCGAGGAACTGTGGAACCACATACCAGAGGCCCCGCTGTGCTTCCACAATACGGGTTAGATTAAATGTGCCGGCGAGCAGCACAACTCCCATCAATGACAGCCCCATGAAGACTTCGTAGCTGATCATCTGCGCCGCCGCACGCAGACCGCCCAAAAGCGAATACTTGTTTCCTGACGCCCAACCTGCCAGTACGATGCTGTAGACGCCAAGCGATGACATACCCAGAAAGAAGAGCAGGCCAATGTTCAAATCGGAAACTATGATTCCTGGGGCGACAGGAAGAACGGCGAACGACATCAATACCGTGACCATGATGATGGCGGGTGCGATCACGAAGACGGGTTTGTCGGCAAAGGGCGGGATCCAGTCTTCCTTTGTAAAAATCTTGATCATGTCGGCGAGCACTTGCAGCAGCCCGAACGGCCCCACGCGATTGGGGCCGTAGCGGTCCTGCCAGAGCGCCAGCAGCCTTCGTTCCACCCAGATCAGAAACGCCGAGAGGCTCAACGCCACAATGAGGATGCCGATGATGGACGCGATGGGATGAGAGATCATCATGAGACTCGTTCGATCCGGCGCCAGGTTGGAAACACCTCACCGAAGGCGAAGTCCAAACCATTCGGAATACCAGCAACACCGGCAGGCAAATCGGGCAGGATCTTGGCCGGCAAACGGTGTTTTGCCCCGCCCAGTTCGATTTCCAGCTCTTCGCCTTCATTCGCCAGGCCAAGGCTGCCGGCATCGCTGGCATTCAAAGCAAGATACGGCTTGAATGCGAGTGTTGCGATGGCGGGAGCATGCTGGCTCAGTTCTTCAGTGCCAAAAATGTGTTCGATCGGGATGACAAGCCATTCCCGCTCGCGCCGCACAAAGTGGCTCGGAATCTGGGTGAAGTATTCGCCCTTGCCCGACGGTTTGATCAGGCGAACTCCCGGATCGCCAGTGCGCAACGACGCGCCAATCTCGCTCTGGAATTTGTTGACGGACTGAATCGAGTTCCAGCCCGGTGACCAGAAGAACGGCTGCAACGCGCCGGGAGGCTGAAGCGGGGCACCTTCCATGGTGTACGAGAGCGCAGAGTCCGGATCGACTGGCGGTTTGGGCTCAACAACAGTCAGATTGGCCGTCATCGCTGTGCGCCCGCTCGCACGGTGAGGCTCTCGAGGAACTTTGGCCCCGTCTACTCGGAATTTAGACGATGGCGCGGCATTGACCACGGCAGCCAATTGCGGCACTTCCTTCGCGAGATCGCTCAGCACATCGTCGAGTGAAGACCACTGCGGTTTTCGCAACCATCGCCAACTCTCGCGTACCTCTGCTTGGTGCGGAAAGACAGAAAAATATCGCTGCGCCCGGCCCTCGTTGCTGACCAGCGTGCCATCCGATTCGGCGATCGTGGCAGCAGGTAACAGCAGGCTGGCCCTTGCGCTGGTCGTATTAGACAAGTGCTCGAGTACAATGACGCGAGCGGCGGATCCGAGAAGCGCGTCTGCTTTCTCCAGAGGAAGGCGACGATAGAGATCGTTCTCCAACACGATCACCGTTGCGTCTTTTCCGGTCAGCGCCACCGCCTCATCAAGCGCATGCGCGCCGAGAAGAGCCAACCCAAAGCTGTTGCACTCGGGTGTAAGCAGGCCGAGCATCGCAG
This sequence comes from Alloacidobacterium sp., assembly GCA_035293545.1. GTDB lineage: Bacteria > Acidobacteriota > Terriglobia > Terriglobales > Acidobacteriaceae > Alloacidobacterium. The sequence goes on from DATGMQ010000087.1 coordinate 13,921, forward strand.
GCTGACTAAAACCGCAGAGCGCTTTGGCCACATTAGCTGCCGATTCCACTACTGCAAGACTGCGGCAACTCGGCCCGGAGACAACCAACGGCCGCTTCGCCTTTTTCAGCGCATCCGCGATAACACGAGCCATGGCGCGCATTTTCTCATGCAGCCCAGGGACCGGAGGGGCATTTGCATCAATCTCATGGGCCACGGCGAAACCAAGGCGCGCCGCGTCGTCGGGTGCTGCGCGGTAGGTAATGGCTGCAATGTCATCGAGGCGCGTGGCGAACGGTGCCGAGATGAAGAACGGTCCTCGCTGGTCCTGAACCACTTCACGGACAGCGTCATCCATCCAAAGAGGAACCTGCAGCTTCTTGGCGATTTCCATCGGCTGCTGGCGAACCGACTGTCGTAGACTCAACGCCATCCGCGGCGCTGAGTTGGTCACATCCTCACCCAGGATCAGAACCGCATCGGAGTGTTCAATTTCGTTCAATGCTGGGGAACGTGCGGGCCCTCGCTTGAGGATATCGATCATTGTTGTAATCAGCGTCCACTCTTTGCTCTCAACGCCGGCGAAGAACCGATCCGCGCCAACGAGCTGCCGAAGCGCAAAGTTTGCCTCCAGCGATGCTCGCGGCGATCCGATACCGATCAGCCGATCCCGGCTGGAGGTCAGATTCTGGAATTCCCACTCCGCTGCCTCGCCGGAAATTGCTTCTCCGTCAAGTTGTGGCGTGCGAATTCGGTTTGGACTGTTGACGAACTCGTAAGCAAAGCGGCCCCGGTCGCAGAGAAAATAGCCGTTCACTTCGCTATTGAACCGGTTTACAACACGGCGTAGCAGGCTGTATCGCTCTCCTAGTGTCACATTGCATCCGACCCCGCAATGGCCGCAGACCGAGGGTGCCATGCGCAAATCCCATTTGCGTGTATAGTGCTGTTTGAGCGTGCGATCGGTGAAAACACCAGTTGGACAAACTTCGACAAGATTCCCTGCGAATTCGTTCTCAAGGACGCCATCCTCGTTGCGTCCGAAATATACGGTATTGTTGATGCTGAAAGCATTCAGATCCTTTCCGCCGGCATATTGCCGATAGAAACGTACGCAGCGATAACACTGGATGCAGCGGTTCATCTCGTGATTGAGAAACGGACCAAGATCCTGATTCCGGAAAGTGCGTTTTTGAAATTCCGCCCGGCGGTAGTCATGGCCGGTCATCACCGTCATGTCCTGAAGATGGCATTCGCCGCCCTCGTCGCACACAGGGCAGTCATGAGGATGACTCAACATCATTCCTTCGATGATTCCCGCGCGAAAAGCCACTGCGTCCGGGTCAAGCAGAGAAATCCGCGTATCCGGCGAGGCTGGCGTCATGCACGCCATCACGAGCTTGCCCTTTTTGTCCTGTTCGCCCTTGAATTGTTTGATAGCACATTGACGGCAGGCGCCCACTGAGTTCAAAGCTGGGTGCCAGCAGAAGTACGGCAGGTCGAACCCGAGCGAGAGACAAACGTGCAGCAGGTTGTTCTGCGGGTCGGCTTCGTAGGGCTTTCCGTCGATGTAGATGGTTCCCATCAGCTCTCCATAGCCACTACTTCCAGGGACAACGCTGCTCGCGGATATGGCGCTCAAAATCTTCGCGAAAGTACTTCAATGCACTCTGGAGTGGCTCGGCTGCGCCTGGCGCAAGCGCACAGAAGGTGTTGCCGGGCGCCAGGAATTTCGTTTGAAATGAAAGCTTGTCGATATCGACGGGCTTTCCGCGCCCTGCCTCCATCGCGGCGAGAATCTGCTTCGCCCAGTTCAGCCCGCTCCAGCAAGGCGTGCACCAGCCGCAAGACTCCTGGGCGAAAAAGTGAATCAGATTCGACGTCATTCCCACCGGGCAGGTGCGATCGTCGAGGACGATCATGGTGCCGGTTCCAAGGCGACTTCCGGCCTTCTGCACTTCGAGGAAGTCCATGGGAACGTCGAGATGCTCTTCGACCAGGAAATCTGTTGAAGCGCCCCCCGGAAGCACTCCTCGAAAGCGCAGACCTTCGCGCATGCCGCCAGCGTGTTCTTCCAGGATTTCGCGTATCGTCGTGCCCATCGGCAATTCCCATAGCCCAGGCCGCTTGACCTTGCCACTCGCGCCATAGATTTTCGTGCCATAATCCTTGCTTCGGCTCAGACCCTGATACCAGGTAAAACCCTTCGCAATGATGTGCGGCACGTTCACCAGGGTCTCGACGTTGTTGACCGTGGTCGGCTTACCCCAAAGACCAGCGACGGGCGGAAAGGGCGGCTTGGAGCGTGGGTTGGCGCGCTTGCCTTCAAGCGCGTTGAGCAATCCCGTTTCCTCGCCGCACATGTAGCGGCCTGCGCTCACGTGCAGAATCATCTCCAATGCGAAGTCCGACTTGAGAATGTTCTTTCCCAGATATCCAGCCGTATGTGCCTCGGCGATTGCTCTGGCCAATCGTTCCTGGGCCAGCCTGTATTCGCCGCGAATGAAAATGAAAGCTACATCCGCCTGGGTAGCGTAGGCAGCCAGGATCAGTCCCTCGATCAACTGGTGTGGATTGCCTTCCATTAAATAGCGATCCTTGAAGGTACCTGGCTCCATCTCGTCGGCATTGGCAATCACATACTTAGGCCGTGGCACATCGCTGCCCATAGGGACAAAGCTCCATTTCATTCCTGTGGGGAAGCCCGCGCCGCCGCGGCCACGCAGGCCTGCCTTCTTCACTTCCTCCTGGACGGCTTGAGGAGTCATCTCGCGCAGAGCTCTGCGCAGTCCCTGGTAGCCACCTGCCTGCTCATATCCGCGCAGGCTGAGCGCCTGGCCATCAAGTGGAATTGCCTCGGTAAGTGGTTTCTCTTGGGCCACGGCTACTTGTATGCCTCCAGCACTTGATCGATTCGGTCTGGGCCAAGATCGGTGTGCAATTCGTTGTCCACCAGCATTGCCGGCGCATGATCGCACGCGCCAAGACATACGATCGGCAAGAGAGTGAACCGGTTGTCGGCCGTGGTCTCTCCGAACTCAATCTCTAATCGCTTGGTCAGGTGCTCGCGCATCTTCTCGTAGCCCAGAATCCAGCAGCTCACGCTGTTGCAGACCATCACCACGTGCCGACCTACGGGTTTACGGAAGATGAGGTTGTAGAAAGTCGACACCCCATCGAGGTCCGCCGGAGACATTTCAAGCAGTTCCGCGATATCGCGCACGCTCTCGTCAGAAACCCATCCGCGGTGCCGTTGCACGATCTTCATGGCGTCAATGCATACCGCTTCTTTAGTTGGGTAACGCGCTAGCTCCGCCTCGATCTCCTCTCGTTCCGCAACTGTTAGCATGCGTGTCCTCACCGTATTGTCATCGGTCTACGTCCGCAAGTACAAAATCCATCGCGCCCAGGATGGCAAGCAAGTCGGGAATCATCCGACCGCGAGCCAACTGGGGGAGCATCTGCATATGTGCGAAGGAAGGCGTGCGAATCCGCGTGCGATAGGAAGTCGTGCCCCCATCGCTCACCAGGTAATAGCCGTTGTTTCCTTTTGTAGCCTCTACTGCGCCCAGTGCTTCCCCAGGCGGAATCACCGGTCCCCAGCTCACACCCAGAAAGTGGGTGATGAGCGTTTCGATATCGTGCATGGTGCGCTCTTTCAGTGGAGGGCAGGCGCGCGCGTCGAGTGATTTGTAGGGGCCTTCCGGCATGTTATCAACACATTGCTCGACGATGCGGAGACTTTGTCGCATCTCTTCGACCCGCACCAGACCGCGGTCGTAGCAATCTCCATGAGTCCCTGTCGGGATATCAAACTCGAAATGCTCGTAGCCGGAGTAGGGTTGGGTCTTGCGGAAGTCCCACGCAAATCCACATGCGCGCAGCCCCGGCCCGGTGACCCCCCACTCGATGGCCTCATCTTTTGTGAAGGCACCCACACCCTGGGTGCGCCTCTTGAATATCCTGTTCTGCATCACTTCCTTGTCATACTCGGCGAGCCGCGGTGGAAGGTACTTCAGGAAATCACGGATCAGCCCATCCCAGCCTTTCGGAAGATCCTGCGCCACTCCGCCAATGCGGAACCAGTTGGGATGCATGCGCGCGCCGCAAATTGCTTCGATGATCCCAAACGCGCGTTCACGATCATTAAAGGTGTAGAACACCGGAGAGAGCTGCCCTAGGTCTTGCGCGAACGTTCCGTACCAGACAAGGTGACTGATGATGCGAAAGAGTTCCGCCAGCATCACTCGGATGACTTGGGCGCGCGGCGGTACCTGAATTCCGGCGAGTTTCTCCAGTGCCATCAGGTAGGCCATGTTGTTCATCACGCCGCCAAGATAGTCGACTCGATCGGTGTAAGGAATGTAGGTGTGCCACGATTGCCGCTCACCCATCTTCTCGGCACCGCGGTGATGATAGCCTATGTCAGGCACAGCATCGACGATCTCTTCGCCGTCCAACTGTAAAATCACCCGCAGCACGCCGTGCGTGCCGGGATGCTGCGGACCCACATTCAGGAACAGGAAATCCTCGCCGTCGCGGCCTCGCTTCATGCCCCATTCTTCGGGACGAAAACGGAGTGCTTCCTGCTCGGCATCCTGCTTTGCATCAGAAAGCTGAAAGGGGCCCATCTCCGTCGCACGCGCTGGATGGTCCTTGCGCAGCGGATGGCCGCTCCAGGTTCTGGGCATGAGAATTCGCTCCAGGTGCGGATGCCCATCAAAACGGATCCCGAACATATCCCAGACTTCACGTTCATACCAGTTCGCCGCCGGCCAAAGATCGGACACCGTGTTAATCGTTGCGCGCTCTTCCTTGAGGGGCGTCTTGATCCGGATATATTCATTGCGATCGAAGGACAGAAGGTGATAGACGATGGTGAAGTCACTCGCCGGGTCATCCTGCGGATAAGTCTTCATGCGCTCATCGATGGCCGTGAGGTCGTAGAGCATCCTATATGGTTGATCGACTCCCGTCTTTAATCGGGTCAGCACCTTGTGGATGTTCTCCGGTGCAACCCACAAAGTGGGAATAGCGTCCGCGGTCGCCTGCGGTGTGACTGTATCTTCTCCAACCAGAGAACGGAGTTCGTCGCCAATGGAGGCAGCGGCAGAGGCCTGCGTTTCGGGTTGTCGGGCAACGCTGAGCATCATCAGATTTCATCCACCGGGCGAAGCGTTGTGGTGCGTTGTCTTTCCGCGCGATGGAAATCGCGTTCCGATGGCAGTGGTGCACGCGTTGTTTCCTGCGGGCCGAGCACCCAACTCAATGGGCGGCGCTCGGTCCCAACCGCCTTCTGAAGCAACAACAGTCCTTGTTCAAATGCGTCGGGACGCGGCGGGCAGCCGGGCACATAGACGTCCACGGGCAGAAATTTATCAACACCCTGCACCACGCTGTAGATGTCGTACATTCCTCCGGAATTTGCACAGGAGCCCATGGAGATCACCCAACGCGGCTCCATCATCTGCTCGTAAAGGCGAAGAATAACTGGAGCCATCTTGATGAAGACCGTTCCAGCGACGACCATCAGATCCGCCTCCCGCGGCGTGCCTCGAATTACCTCCGCGCCGAATCGCGAGATATCGTACTTGCTGGTCAGGCTCGTTGCCATCTCGACATAGCAGCAGGAAAGCCCGAAATTGAACGGCCAAATGGAATTACTTCGCCCCCAGCTGAGAAGGTCCTGCAGACGCGAAAAGATGACGCTGCGCTTGATTGCGTTTTCTATTGGATCTTCGCCCGGCCGCACGAGTTCTACCAAGGCATTGCGTTGAGCAGAGGGTGACGGCATCAGGACCGCTCCTTGTCAAATGCGGTCTGGTACCAGTCAAGCGCACCCGTGCGCAGGAGATAGATAAACGCCGCAAGTAAGACGCCGGCGAAAATGAGAGTTTCTATGTAGCCGGGCCAGCCCAGCTCGCGACCGGTGACAGCCCAAAGAAAGAGAAAGATCGCTTCCAGGTCAAAGACAACGAAAAGGGCCGCCACCAGAAAAAACTTCACCGACACACGAGAACGCGCCGAACCCTGGGAGACGATACCCGACTCGTATTGCGACGCCGTCGCGGGGTCCCGGTGGCGTTGTCCCAGGACATAGGAAACTCCAAGCATCACCACGACGATGAAGAGAACTGCTGCAAAGTAAATGGCCAATGGCCAAGTAGTCATCAACGATCCTCCCTCGTACAGTCAATTCGTCAGTGCAGAGCCTGCCCCGTGTGGACCCGCAGCGCCCCATCATTTACGAAAAGCTGCAAGTCAGCACATGGATACATAGATACATATCCGGCACCAAAGGTGGTACGTTGGCGGGCGCTTACTTATTGAATGGGGAACGAGTTACGCCGCAACACCAACACAACCAGCTTCATTAAGATCGTTCTGACGCGCAATAGGCTTCCCGTCACTCGATTGAGTACAGATGACACAGCTGCCCATAATGCTGCATTTCGATTGGAGCACCAGAGGTTTGTTGGGTTGAGCTGAGGAACCCCTCTGATTAGGTTTCAGCGCAGCGGAGCAGTGGAGCACGGCGGCTTGCCCACCTACTGACCAGGAATTGACTCCAACTCAATCGCACGTGGGAAGAGAATATTGTTCTCAAGATGGACGTGTCTGTGCAGATCGTGCTCGAAATCCCTCAGTCCGTCGAAGAAGGCGTGATAAGTCGCGCAGGCATGTACGGGCGCGTTGAAATCGCGACTCAGACTACGGATCTCTGCGAGTTGAACTCCCACATTATCGTGCTCCTTGATGAGAAGCGCGAGGGGGTTCCCGATAGAGATGCAGGAATCCGCTGCCTCGACGCCGGTGCTTGCCTTTTCTGCTTCGAGTTTCGCGATCAGGGGGAATACAAAAACCTCTTCTTCTGCCAGATGGTCCGTCAGTTCCTCGGCCAGATCGGCCAGTTTCACTCGGATCATGGCCAGTTCCGGATTTGTACCTCCGTGGGCCTTGACCACCTTCATCGCCAGGCCCGACAGCCGTGGAAGTTCTGCCTTGCAATAGGCGTGATGCGTCGCGACGATGTGCTTCGTTAGGTTCGCAAGGGATTCCTTCGTCCAGTCCTTCACTTGCGTATTTTCGCTGTGGGAAGCAGCTTCGAGTGCAGCAATAACTGTCTCAACGTCAACGTCCTTTGCTGCGCACGCCTCGGCGAGCGGCTTACGTCCTCCGCAGCAATACTCAATTCCGAACTTCTCGAATACGCGGATGGATGTCGGCTGGGTTTGCGTGATCTCACGAACGGTTTGTGTTGCGGCTGTCATCATTTCCTCCCTCAAGCACCATCAATGCTAGTGTTGCGGCAGGAATGCCACCGGAACAATGTGACGTCTGTTTCAATTCTAAGTACGAATGAACTAATCACAAATATTGCCATAAGGTAGATGATTTCCATACCAGCAAATCTCTACGCTGGCTTTGAAGAACTGTCGCTTCGATCGCATCGACAACGACCGTGAAAACGTATTGTGTCATCCCCGCGCGGCTACTGAACAAAGTTCGATGGGCCGGTGCTGTCTTTGTGCTATTCATCCTGTTTCCCTCAATGAGTTCGGCCGGGCTTTATCCTGTCACATCGCCTGTTCCTGAAGACCAGCAAGGTTCGGTGTCCCGCGGTGAGGCGTTGTTCACAGGGAGAACCCTCTTCCACAATCAAGGACCCTCTTGTATTTCCTGCCATAGCATTACCGGACTCCCGTTCCCGAATGGAGGAACACTAGGACCCGACCTGACGCACACCTACGCAAAGCTGGGTCCAACGGGAACCCAAGCAGCGATGCAGACTCTATACTTCCCGACCATGATTCCCGTTTACCGTGACCATCAACTGGTTCCACAAGAACAGGCGGACATGGTGGCGTATTTTAAGGCAACAGCCGCTGAAGCCAAGTCACAGGAGCAGTGGGCGACCCAGATTTTGATTCTCGCAGCTTTCGTGCTGGGCATTATCTTTGTCGCTCTCACTGCATTCTTCTGGAGAAAGCGCGTGCTGTCGGTACGGCGGGCTCTCGTCGCCAGAGCCACAGGACAAGGAGTGAGATCTTGAGCTGGATCAAAGACATCCTTAACCCGAAGATGCGGCAGTGGGAAGAGTTCTACCGCAACCGCTGGCAGCACGATACGGTTGTGCGTAGCACGCATGGAGTGAACTGTACCGGCGGCTGCTCGTGGAATATCTATGTAAAAAACGGCATCGTCACCTGGGAGATGCAGGCCATCGATTACCCCAAGCTCGAAAGTGCTCTGCCGCTATATGAGCCTCGCGGATGTCAGCGCGGCATTGTATTTTCCTGGTACGTTTACAGCCCCTTGCGGATCAAGTACCCCTATCTGCGCGGCGTACTCATGGACTTGTGGGAGAACGCGCGAACCAGACACGTCGATCCGGTCGAGGCGTGGGCTTCTATCGTCGAGGATGAGGAGAAGCGACATCACTATCAGACTGCGCGCGGCAAGGGTGGATTCCGCCGCACAACTTGGGACATGTGCCTGGAGATTGTCGTCGCTTCGATGCTCTACACCGCGAAAAAATATGGGCCGGATCGAGTGGTTGGTTTTTCCCCGATTCCTGCCATGTCCATGCTCAGCTATGCTGCCGGCTCACGCTTTCTGCAACTTTTTGGTGGGGTGCTGCTCAGCTTTTACGACTTGTACGCTGATTTCCCGCCTGCCTCACCGGAAACGTGGGGGGAAAAAACAGATGTTGCCGAGAGTGCGGATTGGTTCAACAGTAAGTACATTGTGGTTACAGGAAGCAATCTGAACATGACCCGCACGCCGGATGCGCATTTCGCGATCGAGGCGCGCCACCACGGTGCAAAGTTGGTAGTCCTGTCTCCGGACTTCAGCGACGTTTCTAAGCAGGCAGACTGGTGGGTGCCGATTAACGCCGGCATGGACGGGGCATTCTGGATGGCCGTCAATCACGTCATCCTTCAAGAGTTCTATGTGGAGCGACAGGTTCCTTATTTCGTTGAGTATCTCAAGCGCTACTCCGATACACCGCTTTTGATCGAGATCGAGAAGACCGCAGACGGCCACACGCCGGGACGATTTGTTCGCGCAAACCGGATAAACCGTTATCGCGATACAGACAACGGCGACTGGAAATTTCTGGTATTCGACAGCCGGAGTGGTGAGGTGCGGATGCCGCAAGGCTCCATTGGATTTCGCTGGCAGAAGCAGGAAGGCCAGTGGAATCTCGAAATGAAAGATGGTCTGGATGGCTCCGTGATCGATCCTCAACTTAGCCTGATCGATCATCGCGAGGAAGCCCTCGAAGTTTCGTTCCTCGACTTCGGAGGTGGGCGGACGTTTCGGCGGACCGTACCCATCCGCCATATCGACACGATCGACGGGCGGATTGCGGTCACTACGGGACTCGATCTGCTGATGGCTCAGTACGGCGTGTCGCGAGGATTGCCCGGAGATTATCCGGCCAACTACGAAGATGATGAGATCGCCTACACTCCGGCATGGCAGGAGAAGTTCACCGGAGTCGGGAGAAGGACCGTCATTCAATTGGCGCGTGAGTTCGCGATTACGGCGGAGAAGACCAAGGGCAAATGCACCATCATCATTGGCTCGGGCGTAAACCATTGGTATCACAACAATCTGCATTATCGTTCGGGGATTTCTGTTCTGATCCTTTGCGGGTGTGTGGGGGTAAATGGTGGTGGACTGAACCACTACACCGGCCAGGAAAAGCTCACGCCCATGGCTTCCTGGAGCAGTATAGCGATGGCACTCGACTGGATTCGACCGCCGCGCCTGCAAAACGGTCCTTCCTTCCACTATGTTCACAGTAATCAGTGGCGCTATGAGAAGACCCACGCTGACCATCACCCTGCCAGCGGCCACTTTGCGCGCGAGCACTGCATGGACCTGCAGGTGGACGCGGTGCACATGGGTTGGCTGCCTTTCTACCCGCAATTCAATCGCAATCCAATCCACCTCGTGCATGAGGCCGGGGAAGCAGGAGCGCACAAGCCTCACGAAATCTCCGATTGGCTAGTGGAGCAACTCCGTACTGGACGAACGCGCTTCTCAGTCGAAGAGCCTGATCTGCCGGAAAACTGGCCTCGCGTATGGCTGATCTGGCGGGCCAATGCCCTCCACACCAGCGCCAAGGGTCACGAATATTTTCTGCGTCACTATCTGGGCACACACTCCAATGCGATTGCGGCGGAGACAGCGCAGGAATCTGTCCAGGAGGTGCAATGGCGGGAGGCTTCAACCCAAGGCAAGATGGACTTGGTGGTTGATCTAAATTTCCGAATGGATACTTCAGCCCTGTACTCGGACATCATTCTGCCATCGGCGAGTTGGTACGAGAAGAACGACCTCAACACCACCGATCTTCATTCCTATTTTCATCCGCTGGGTGCTGCGGTACCTCCTTGCTGGGAATCGAAGAGCGATTGGGACATCTTCCGCGCGCTCGCGGCAAAGACGAGCGAACTGGCAAAAAAGCATTTCCCAGAGCCGTTCAAAGATCTCGTAGCGACTCCCCTGCTGCACGACACACCTGATGAGATTGCCCAACCGGAGGTGCGCGATTGGACCAAAGGGGAATGCGAACCAATTCCGGGTAAGACCATGCCACACTTCTCGATTGTTGAGCGCGATTACGTCAACCTGACGCATCATTTCAATTCGCTCGGCCCGGGAATCAAACAACACGGAGTGGAGGACCACGGAATTGAGATGAAGGTCGCGGATTTGTACGATGAATTCGCCAAGCTCGTGCCTTCTTATGAATGGGGCGGCCACCGCTATCCTTCTCTGGAAGATGCGAAGTACGCTGCCGACGCTGTGCTCTTCTTTGCGCCCGAAGCCAACGGGGAGGTTGCTTATCGGGGGTTCAAGGATCGAGAACGGAGCGTGGGATTACCACTGGCAGATCTGGCGGAGGCTCGCCGCGGAGTCCGCTACAGCTTCAGCGATCTCACCAGGCAGCCACGCCGGATTCTAACCAGCCCCTGTTGGTCGGGTATCGTGAATGACGGCCGTGCCTATAGCGGGTTTGTCACCAATGTCGAGCGGCTCGTCCCGTGGCGGACACTGACCGGCCGTCAGCAGCTTTATCAAGATCATGAAGCCTATCGTGCGTTCGGTGAAGCATGCCCATCCTTCAAGCCGCGCATCTCCCTCGAAGACACGTTCAATGTCATCGAGAGCAAACCAGCCGGACGATCCATCACTTTGGCCTGCATTACGCCCCATGGAAAATGGCATATCCACTCCACCTACTACGACGATCTGCGGATGCTGACTCTCTCACGAGGAATCGAGCCATTCTGGCTGAATGATAAGGACGGCGCCGAGATTGGTGTTCTCGACAACGATTGGGTGGAAGCTTACAACGACAACGGCGTCGTGGTGACGCGCGCCGTCGTCAGCGCTCGCATCCCGCGAGGAATTTGCATTTTCTATCACGCACCAGAGCGGACAATTTCTTTCCCGAAATCCCCGATGCGCAAAAATCGGCGCCCTGGAGGAACCAACAGCCTGACGCGTATGCGCCTGAAGCCAGTGCTGATGGCCGGGGGATACGCACACAATTGCTACCGCTTCAATGACTACGGCCCACCGGGCACGGATCGGGACACCTACGTCATTGTTCACAAACTTGAAGGTAAGCCGCAGTGGTAACAGGGGAATGCATCAACGCAGTGGCAACTAAGGAGATAGCATGAACATCCGCGCTCAGGTTTCGATGGTCTTTCATCTCGACAAGTGCATCGGATGCCACACGTGCAGCCTCGCTTGCAAGAATCTGTGGACTGATCGGCCGGGTACCGAGTACATGTGGTGGAATAATGTCGAAACCAAGCCAGGAACAGGCTATCCCACCCTTTACGAAGACCAGGAGCAATATAGCGGCGGCTGGGTAGTGGAGAACGGCAAACTTCGCCTGCGACTCGGTAGCAGGAAAAGCGAGTTGGTCAACATATCCTATAATCCGCGCCTGCCTGCCCTCGATGACTACTACCATCCCTTTACCTACCGTTACCAGGACCTGATCGATGCACCGCCGGGCGAGGATCAACCGGTCGCGAGGCCGATATCGATGATTACGGGCGAGGACATGGAGATCGAGGCCGGCCCAAACTGGGACGACTCCATGGGCGGCTCAGAGATTTATGCTGCAAACGATCCGAACCTTAAATCCTTGACTGAAGAGGAGCGACGGCAATTTTTTGAACTCCAGCAACTGGTCTATTTTTACCTCCCACGAATCTGTAATCACTGCCTGAACCCGAGTTGCGTCGCGGCCTGTCCCTCTGGAGCAATCTACAAACGGGGCGAAGACGGTATTGTGCTCGTGAGCCAGGAAAAATGTCAGGGCTGGCGCATGTGTATTTCCGGCTGCCCATACAAGAAGGTGTACTTCAACTGGAACAGCGGAAAAGCGGAGAAATGCATCCTCTGCTATCCGCGCATGGAAATGGGCGAACCGCCGGCGTGCATGCACACCTGCGTGGGAAAGATTCGCTATCTCGGGGTCGTTCTCTACGATGCGGATCGGATTGAGGAGACTGCTTCAAAGCCAGAAGCTGAATTGGTGGAAGCGCAAAGGGACCTCATTCTGAATCCGTTCGATCCGGAGGTGGTTCGGCAGGCGCTCATCTGTGGCATCGATCTGAAGATCATCGAATCCGCTCAGAAATCTCCGATCTACAGGTACGTAAAGCAATGGCGAATGGCTCTGCCTCTACACCCGGAATGGCGGACGTTGCCCATGCTGTTTTATATCCCGCCCCTGCTTCCAGTCACTGCCACCCTGAGCCAGGAGGGTTATTACGAGATGGACTCCGAGTTCTTTAGTTCACTTGAAAGTGCACGGCTACCCATCCGTTACATGGCAAGCTTGTTTACCTCTGGCGATGAAGCTGAGGTCGTTGCGGTGTATCGCAAACTGCTGGGAGTGCGCATTTATAAACGAGCAGAAAGCGTTGGCGATATTTCCATGGAAACCGCATTTCAGGCACTCAAGGAAGCTGGATTGACACCTGAAGATGTGGAAGGCATTTACCACTTGACAGCAATCGCAGGAGCCGACGAGCGGATGGTTGTTCCGCCCTTCCTGCGCGAACAAGCCATTGAGATGGGAATGGATACGCAGGACTTTCAAGAACATCGCGGATTTGGCAATCTCATCTGGCCGACACGGGGGTTATGAAGCATGACCATTTATTCGATGTTTGCCGTGATTCTTGATTATCCGAAGGTCCCTTTCACAGAGGTGCTGGAGGACTGTGCCGCAGACCTCGCATCGGAGGCTCCAGACGCACAGGCACATCTGCTTGATTTTCAGGCTTCGGTAGCGCAGAAAACGCTTGGCCAACTCCAGGAGGCCTACACCGGAGCTTTCGACCTGCGGCCCGATTGCACGCCGAACCTTGGATATCACTTGTTTGGCGATGATGCACGGCGCGGAGTTTTTCTGGCGGAGTTGAAGGGGCGGATGGAAACTCGCGGCATGGTGCTCGGAGTCGAGTTGCCCGATCACATTACTTTCATCCTGGACTACCTGGACCTGGCCGAAGAAGAACGGCCTGCAATGATCGAGGACTGCCTTCTGCCCGCGGTCACTCGGATGATCGAGGTCCTTAAAGCGAGTGGAAACCCTTATGAGCATGCACTGCGCGCTCTCCTGAGGTTGGTGCATCATCAGCACGAAATATTGGCCGCATCCGCGCTGAAGTGGTGGACGCCTGATGGGATAACAATTCCGCCCGGAGAGGACCGGCATGGATAATTTTCTCTTTATCGCGTTCCCTTATATTGCGCTCACCCTGGCTATCGGTGTCAGCATATATCGCCGCCTGCGGCAACCCTATACCTATTCCAGCCTTTCCTCCGAAATTCTTGAGAAGCGGAAGCTGTTCTGGGGATCTGTGCCTTTTCACTATGGGATCACGCTGATCCTGCTGGCACACTTGCTGGCAGCTTTTTTACCAGGCCCCGCCGCATGGCTTCTCGGAGACCAGACTCGTCGCCTGGTTCTCGAGGTGACTGGAATGGCTCTGGGCCTGTACACATTTTTCGGTTTGGTTGTGCTGATCATTCGCCGGCTGGCTCCGAAATCGCTGGTCCAGGCGGCAACCACCTACATGGATGGCCTGATTCTCTTTGTGCTTCTGATTCAGATCGGGAGTGGGACCACCATAGCTATCTTTGATCGATGGGGAGGATTGTGGTACCTACACACCGCTGTTCCGTGGTTCTGGTCGCTGGCTACGTTCCGCCCGGAACTGGTGACGGTGGTATCCCTTCCAGCTTTTGTAAAGCTGCATTTTGTTGTCGGGTTCCTCGTAATTCTCTTGTTCCCATTCGGCCGTCTGGTCCATCTAGTCATGCTTCCGCTTCAGTATCTCTGGCGACCCTACCAAGTCGTGATCTGGAACCGCCGGAAGCCAGATTCGTACGTAAAGGAGGTCGCAAAATGATTGAGATTCCCCCATCGGAGGCCCCAGTAAAGCACGGCCCGGAAATCAACCGGCGGAGATTTCTCGTTCGCCTCAGTATCACCCTGAGTTCGATTGGCGCTGCCCTGATAGCTTTGCCCAGCGTCGCGTTCTTGCTGGGTCTGAGGAAGTCACCTCAGATCTGGCGAACGGTGGGTTCGCTCGATGACTTCAAGATCGGTTCAACCGTGAACGTCGCCTTCGAGGACCCATCACCACTTCCCTGGGCCGGGGTGACCGCGCAAACAACAGCCTGGCTGCGCCGCGTGGACGAGCGAGAATTTATCGCGTTTTCGACCATCTGTACTCATCTCGGGTGCCCTGTGCGTTGGCTGGCTGAAGCAGACCTTTTTATGTGTCCTTGTCATGGCGGGGTGTTTTATGCCGACGGGCAGGTTGCCTCAGGCCCTCCGCCAAAACCACTTAATCAATACCCAGTACGTATCAACAAAAACTCCGTTCAGATTTTAACGATGCCAGTTCCGATTGCCTAATCCGGAGGAGATCGACATGCGAATGTTGAAACAGGCATGGCTCTGGTTCGACGACCTGACCGGTGTTTCAAAGATATTAGGTCCGCTGTTGGATCACCCGGTCCCCAAGGCCCGGAAATCCGCATGGTTCTATGTGTTGGGCAGTGCGACCCTGATCGCCTTTTTGATTCAGGTCGTGACCGGAATCGCGCTCGCAAGCGGCTATGTTCCGTCTTCAGGCCAGGCCTATAGTACCCTGCAATTCATTTCCGGCGCTCCTATCGGGCGGATCGTACGAGGCATTCACTACTTCGGCGCCTCGGCGATGATTATTCTCATCGGACTGCATACGATTCGTGTGTATTTGATGGCGTCCTACAAGTATCCGCGCCAGATGAACTGGCTGAGTGGCGTCGCGCTGTTGTTGCTGACGCTCGCGATGGTCTTCACGGGACAATTGCTGCGCTGGGATCAAACGGGCTTCTGGTCCGTACTCATCGCCGCCGAGCAGGCGGGCCGGGTTCCGCTTATTGGCAATTGGTTGGGCCACTTCATCCTCGCAGGAGATACCGTGGGGGGCGCCACGTTGAGTCGCTTCTTCGTCGCCCACGTCTTTCTCTTTCCCGGGCTTATTTTTCTCATCGTCGGCTTCCATCTCTACCTTGTCGTCCACAACGGAATCTCCGAGCCTCCATCCGTCGATCGACCGGTTGATCCTAAGACTTATCGTCCTTGGTTTCATGCGCTGCTCGCCCGCGAGGGAGAACCCTTCTGGCCGGACGCCGCCTGGCGCGATGTGGTATTCGGTTTTTTGGTGGTGCTGACGGTTGTGGGGCTTGCGATTGTGGTTGGGCCTCCAATGCTGGGCAAGCCACCGGATCCGTCCATCATCGAAGCTACACCTCGTCCAGAGTGGTATTTCTTCTGGTACTACGCCATTCTCTCTCTCATTCCGAAATGGTCGGAAGCTCTGGTGATGGTCTGGGGGCCAGCAATCTTCGGAGCTGCGCTGATTCTGCTTCCTTTTGTGGCTCGCAAGGGGCAGCGTAGCCCGCTACGGCGTCCATGGTCGTTCGTCATTGTGGCAGCGATTCTGTTCATGATCGCGTACTATGGCGAAGTTGGCAAAATAGCGCCGTGGTCTCCCCGAATGGAAGCACCTCCGCTGCCTGTCCAGGTCGTCGGCGTAACCAGCGGGCCGATTGCCGACGGCGCCCGCGTATTTCACGATAAGGGTTGCGAGTATTGTCATAAGGTATCCGGGTATGGTGGCATTCGCGGGCCGGACCTTACGTACGCGGGTGATACGTTGACGCCGGCACAAATCACGACGCGCATTTACAGCGGAGCCGAGAATATGCCGTCGTATCGCAACAATATGACCTCGGATCAGTTGTCCGCTCTGCTTGCGTTTCTTCGATCTCGCCACCGCCAACCCATCGAGCCGCCGCCTGATTCGGGCCAGTAATTGCAAGAGGAGAATCTGATGAACTTGGATTTAAGCAAATCAAGCAAGGATTGGAGCGACCAATCGCTGGCCAGCCTAATCGAGCACATTGTCGGCACTCACCATGCATTTTGCCGACGGGAAATCACTCGGATCGCGCTCCTCTCCAAAGAAGCAATTGACAAGCAGGGGAAAAGTCATCCAGAGCTGAAGCGGATTCACGATCTTTTTTCCCAGATGAGCCGGGACCTGTTGATGCACCTGCTCAAAGAGGAACAGACGCTCTTTCCTTATATAGCCAAAGTCGAAGCGGAGGTCGTCCGGGATGCTTCCGTATCCTGGCCACCATTTGGGACAGTGGAGAACCCAATTCGGATCATGGTTCTCGAACACGTCAAAACGGACGATGAACTTAATCAAATTCGGAAACTCAGCAATGACTACACTCCACCCGATGGCGCCTGCGACAGCTATGCGAAGCTTTACGAGGCACTTTCGGCATTCGACCGCGATATGCAACAGCACATTAAGTATGAAGATGACCTTCTGTTCCCACGCGCAGTCGCAATGGAGGAAGAAGCATGCAAGAAATCGAGAGTAGCGAATGAGTAGCTGGTACTCGAGCGTAACTAAAGATGTCTGCCAATCTCCCGAGGCACGGGCGATGAGACTCGCCTCAAATTTCCTCCAGCAACCTGTGTGTCCAATGGCAAGCCGCAGGATCCACGGGCGGGCGCTAGTCCTCGGTTGACGACTCGGTTCGCTGCTCGCGACCAGGCAAAAAGTAACGGCGGCTGGTCACATCAATGTGCTCGACACATCGATGTGATCAGTTTTTTCAGATGAGGTGGCGATGCACCGCATGTGTCACCGCTTCCAGGCGGTTGTGGGTCCGCAATTTTTTGTTGATGTGGTGGAGATGATTCCGTAGAGTCTGTGGGCTGATTCCGAGTGCCTTCGCGATTTTCGGGGCATCGCTCCCCGCAGCAAACATCCGTAGAATCTCAAGCTCTTGTGGTGACAAGGGAGTGATCGGCGCAGCTCCGTTCGTAGTGGGTTCGAGACTTGCCACTTCATGCGAGATCGCGATCATCTTACGGAAGACTTCCTCGCGTTTCTTCTGTTCGCTGATGTCGCGGGCCAGATGGATGACAAGCGTCTTTTGTGTTCTGCGATCCAGATACGGGATGGTCGAAATATTCACCCACTTTCGTTCTCCATCTCGCATCGTCACGTTCAGATCGAAGTTCGGCATGTCTTTCGGCTTCAGCGTGCATTGCAGCTCTACGCAGCGATCAAGACAGACCTGCGTCCCCAGCGTGCCCACACCGTGGAGAAGTTGCGAGCAGGTCTTGCCGAGGGCTTCTTCTTCGGAGTAGCCAAAGAGTTCCTGGGCAGCCCGATTCCAATAGCAAATTTCGCCTGACTCTCGAACCGCAAAGACGCCGTCAGAGGCTCCAGCCAGGAAAGCGAAGAGTTCGGCTTCCAGCATGTGCATACCCCCGCGAAGAGACTTCTACATCACCTTTCTTATCTGAGAATCGCGTCACCCTTCATAAAGCAACAGTGACTTTTGTCCCCCTGTCAGCGCAACCGTTTGGCAGATCAGCATTTAAGCAATCGAATCAGTACTTTGCATAATGGTATATGGGATCCGCCGAGTGAGTCTAACAGGAGCCTGCGCCATCTTCGAGCTGAACCGCTCGCAAAGGCCGTTTTGCGCGTGTCTTGCGGCGGTGCTCCCAAGACACGCCTAGTGATCCAGAGTGCGTTCCATTGCGACAATGACCTTCTCTACTGACAGCGTACAAAAATGCTCCAACTCCGCTGCTGCGGGAAGCAATGGAACATCGGGCGCCGTAATTCGCAAAATAGGAGCATCGAGGCAGTCGAATGCCTGTTCGGCGATGACAGCGGACACTTCGGCTCCGATCCCGAGAGTGCGGTTATCCTCGTGTACAACCACGGCGCGGCTGGTCTTGGAGACGGATTCTAGAAACGTATCGGTATCGAGTGGGGAAAGCGTCCGCAGATCAATCACTTCGACTTCGGCTCCGTGCTTCTGCTTCATCTGCTCGGCGGCCTGCAGCGTAAGCTGCAACGTATACCCATAGGAGATTGCAGTTAGATCCGTTCCCTTGCGGCGGACCGCAGCTTTCAGGAGGGGAACAGTGTAATCCTCTTGCGGCACTTCTTCCTTAATCGATCGATAGAGCTTCTTGTGCTCGAAAAACATCACCGGATCGTCATTGCGGATCGCAGCTTTGAGCATCCCCTTCGCATCATAGGGGGTCGATGGAGCGACGACGACGAGCCCCGGGCAATGGATGAACCAGCTGGTGTTACTTTGCGAGTGGTAGAGTCCGCCGCCAACGCCTCCGCCATAGCAAACGCGGACTGTCATCGGGCAGGTCTGCGTCCCGGCACTGCGATAGCGCAATTTCGCCGCCTGTTGCGTAAGCGCGTCCATGGCCGGCGTAATGAAGTCGACAAACTGGATCTCCGGCACAGGTCTCATGCCCGCCATCGCCGCGCCGATCGAAGAGCTGATAATGGCGCCTTCTGCAAGGGGCGAGTCGATGACCCGCTCGCTACCGAATTTTTCTAGTAGCCCCTTGGTGGCTTTGAAGGCGCCACCCATCTTGCCGACGTCCTCACCAATAATGAAAACATTGGGATCACGTTCCATCTCTTCGCTGAGCGCCGCGTTAATGGCATCGATATAGGTCATCACCGCCATGATGGACTCCCTTCGGGTCGTGGAGGCCAAACCTTACGCTTCAACTCACGCTCCCGGATGCTGAAGGAGTAGACGTGATCGAGCGCCTCATCCGGTTTCGGCTTAGGAGAATTCTCTGCGAACGCGACGGCCTCGTCGATCTCCCGATTAATCTCGGCAGCCAGTTCCTGCTTCCACTGATCAGACCAGAGGTTCCGCGCTGCGAGGTAGCGTTCCATCGCTGGAATGGGATCGCGCGCTTTCCAGTACTCGACCTCGACTGGATCACGATACTTGGCGGGATCAATCTCAGAATGACCGTACCAGCGGTAGGTCTTGCATTCGACGAGTGTCGCTCCTCGGCCCGAGCGCGCCCGATCAATCGCCTCGCGCATCGCGGTGTACACGGCCACGACATCATTGCCATCGACCGTGACGCCGGGAATCCCGTAGCCTGCGGCTTTCGAACTCAAGTTCTCGACTGCTGTCTGCAGCGACAGCGGAACAGATTCCGCGTAACCGTTGTTCTCAATCACGAAGATGATGGGCAGCTTGTGTACCGCTGCGAAGTTCACCGCTTCGTGCCAAAAGCCGAGACTGGTGGCACCCTCGCCGGTAAGCGCGACAACAACGTTGGGCTTTCTCTGCATCTTGTAGGCCAGGGCGATTCCAACACCGATATTCTGTTGAGCCGCTATCGTCGATGACGGTGTAATGACATTCAATGGCGCATACCCGCAATGGGCTGGGGCCGAGCGCCCCTGGTCAGGGCTCGTCTCCCTTCCATAAATATGCGCCAACAACAACGTCAGCGGTGTGCCTTTCATGATGTTCGTGACGAAGTTGCGGTGAGAGGGTCCAACCGTGTCTTCGGGTAACAGATCAATCGTCGCGCCAACTTCAGTTGCTTCCTGACCTACGGCAGCAAAATAGTTTCCGGCGAACCTTCCCTGGCGGTAAAGGACGCGGATACGCTCCTCAACCATTCGGCACTTGAGCATGTAAGTATAAAGACGACGAAGCACTTCGGGATCAAGCTGCTGGGAGTCTTCGTGGGGTAGACTTTCCGTGTATTGGTTGGCGGTCGCCATGTTCTGCTCTGCTCCAAAGGCATTTACAGCCTTCGGGCTTTAAATGTTCTCACTTTTTCATGTTCACTCCGCGCAAGGCGACCAACAATGAGTCATACGTACTCCGCGCCGCAACAAAAATACCATTCGCAGGGATCACACGCTGGCTTAAAAACCTGGGAACCCCATTGATTTCAGACCGGCAGTGTCCGGTTGCGTGAGGATCGCGATCCAGCATACTGGCAAGGCTTCTATCTGGCATGAGGACCTTCTCGCCCGGAGCATTCAACCGGTCGCGAAGGAACTCAATCTTCCGCACATCGCCTGGCGTCTTCTCCGTCACTGGGAGGCCACGCAGATGGAGGAAGGACGTGTGCCCGTCAAGGCGGCGCAAGAGCGCCTTGGACACTCGCGCCCGGACATTCTTCTCAAGTTCTACGCCCATGTCCTCGACGAATCGGCAGACCTGTCGGCAAAGACCCTGAGTGGACAGCTGAGCGGCCCATCTTCGGCCGCTGCAGCCGCCCAGGCTGGTGACTGAGGACGTTTGAAGCGCCAATTGGCAACCAGAGGGTGCAGCCTTTGGATTCAATCGTCTTAAGCTGTTGAAAAGGATGGAGGCGCGGGTCGGAATCGAACCGACGCATAAAGGTTTTGCAGACCTCTCCCTTACCACTTGGGTACCGCGCCCTGGACAGGAAATCTTACTTCAATAGGCGACTGTGAAGCCAGTCTGCGCAGAATTTTTTCTCGGCTGACTGGAGCGGGAGACGGGATTTGAACCCGCGACCCTCGCCTTGGCAAGGCGATGCTCTACCACTGAGCTACTCCCGCAGAATTACTTTCTGAGTATATAGGGTGGAAGAAATGCGGTCAAACTCTGCGCTCTGCGACAACAGCCTTTACCTTGTATCCTTTCGTGGCGAAGTAGAGCACGACAATGTAGCACGCGAGAGGGATAAAGAAAGCATGCTGGATGTCTGAGGCGTCAGAAATCTTGCCCATAATGGCCGGAAAGATAGCGCCCCCCAGAATGGCCATGACTTCAAGCGATGATCCGCGCTTGGTGTAGGGGCCCAGGTGACGGATGCTCAGGGCAAAGATGGTGGGAAACATGATGGAGTGAAAGAACCCAAGCAGCACGATTCCTGCAAGCGCCAGCGGACCATGCAGAAAGATGATGGGCAGCACGGAGACAAGACATCCGGCGGCAAAGGCAGCAAGCAGGTGCGCGGGCCGGATCTTTTTCATGAGTGCGGAGCCGGCAAAGCGGCCTGCCATGAAGCCGACGAGGTGCAGCTTGAGGTAGTTGGCGGCGACCGTGTCCAGCGTGCCCGGCTGCGTGTGCTGCACATAGCGGATGACGAAGCTGGCCACTCCGACCTGCGCTCCGACATAGCAGAATTGCGCGGCCACGCCTTTCAGGAGGTGGGGAAACGCGAAGATTCCGGAGAAGCGCGGCGATTCCTCTTCGGCGCTTTCTTCCTGAATGACCGGCAGCTTTGCTGACCAGATCATGAAAGCCATGATGAGAAAGATACCGACAATGAGAAGGTATGGCAGACGGACTACGTCGGTCTCAGAGTGCGCGGAATGTGCGCGGGAGAGGATGAGGGCCGAGCCAAAGATGGGCGTGACGACTGCGCCGACAGCATTGAAGGACTGGGCGAGATTCAGGCGCCGCTCAGCAGACGATGGCGGGCCGAGGAAGGTGACATACGGGTTCGAGGAGACCTCAAGAAACGACTGTCCGCAGGCCATGATAAAGAGCGCCAGCAGGAAAAACCAGTACGTTCCGGCTGCGGCGGCAGGTATGAAGAGAAATGCTCCTGTAGCGCAGATGAGCAGGCCGCAGACGATTCCGCGCTGATAACCGATGCGCTCCATGATGCGTCCGGCGGGCCAGGCGGCGAGGCAGTATCCGCCAAAGAATGCAACCTGCACGAAGGAGGACTCGAAGTCGGTGAGATGAAAGGCGCCCTTGAGATGCGGGATGAGAATGTCATTGAGATTGACTCCCACTGCCCACAGGAAAAACAGGCTGGTGATGAGTGCGAACGGCGCAATGTAGCGCCGCTCGGTAAGCGGCCCGCCTGTTTGCGGAGTGGACGAAGATGCAGGGCGCGCGATGGACACGGATGCTGATTATTCTCCAGCGACGACAGGGTTGACCAGTTGCCCCAGGCCGGCGATTTCAGCAGTGATGGTTTCTCCGGCCTTGAGCCAGCGTTGAGGTGAGCGCCCCAGGCCCACGCCCGCAGGCGTGCCGGTGCTGATGATGTCGCCGGGCAGCAGCGGAACGATGGATGAGATGTACGCAATCAGATCGGGCAGCTTAAAGATGAGCTCGCGGGTGTTGGAGTGCTGCAGAAGCTCGCCATTGATGGAAAGCTGGATATCGAGTGCGTGCGGATCGGCAATCTCGTCCTTCGTGACGATTGCCGGGCCGAGCGGTGCAAAGCTGTTGAAACTCTTGCCGAGTGTCCATTGGGAAGTAGCAAGCTGCACATCGCGGGCGCTTATATCATTCAGGATGGTGTAGCCGAAAATGTAGTCCTGCCAGTTGTCTTGCGCAGCACGGCGAGCATCTTTGCCGATAACGCATGCGAACTCCACCTCGTAATCGGGCTGCGTAGAGATGGACGGCAGTTCGATGGCGGCCCGATGTCCCACCAGGGCAGAGGGCAGCTTGAGGAAAACTGTGGGGACTTTCGGGATCTCCATCTTTGATTCAATTGCATGGTCGCGATAGTTCAGCCCGATGCAGAAGATGCGCGGCGGATCCGCAATGGGCGCATGGAGTTTTATGTCGCCGAGAGGAATACGCGGCGCTTCAGAATTGACCAGCTCTGCAGCAGCATGAACGGCTTCTACTCCGCCATGAATGATGGAAAGCACGCTGCGAAAGCGTGAGGAAAGGTCCACGACGGCACCATCTGCCAACGCGCCAGCGCGCGGGTTTCCATCGGCCTCAGAAAAGGTGACAAATTTCATCTTTTAACTCCAGATACGTCCAGTTGGGTATGCATAATCACGATATGTCTCAGGATAAATCTCCGCGCTGTAGCCTGGCTTTTCCGGCAGCATATAGTGTGCGTTGCGAATCCTTACCGGATCAGCAAAGTGCTCGTGCAGGTGGTCGACAAATTCTGTGACACGATTTTCAAGTGTTGTGGAAACGCGCAGATAATCGAAGGCCGAGAGATGCTGTACGTATTCGCATAGCCCGACTCCTCCGGCATGCGGGCATACAGGGATGTTGAATTTGGCTGCCATGAGAATGACGGCAAGGTTTTCATTCACGCCTGCGAGTCGGCAACTGTCAATCTGGCATACGTCAATGGCCCCGGCTTGCATCAACTGCTTGAACATGACGCGGTTGTGACAGTGCTCGCCAGTAGCAATGCGCACCTGCGGCACTTCACGACGAATGCGCGCGTGGCCGAGAATGTCATCCGGGCTGGTTGGCTCTTCCATCCACCAGGGGTTGACTTCAGCCAGAGCGCGAGTGCGCTCGATGGCTTCGCCGACGTCCCACTTCTGGTTGGCATCCATCATTAGCCTGCGTTCTGGGCCGATCTCTCTGCGGACCAGCCGCGCGCGCCGCAGATCATCTTCTGGCCGCCCGCCGACCTTCAGCTTGAAGTGTGTCCAGCCCTCGGCCAGGGCCTCATCGCACAGGCGCACAATTTTTTCGTCGCTGTAACCGAACCATCCCACGGACGTGGTGTATGCGGGATATCCGGTCTGCTTCAGTTGCTTCAGGCGTGCATCCATTCCGGCCTTGCGATCGCAGAGCAATTGTTTTGCTTCTTCAGGAGTGATGGCGTCCGTGATGTAACGGAAATCTATGGCGCGAACAATTTCCTCCGCATCCATGTCGGCCAGCAGCTTCCAGAGCGGCTTTTGCTGCACGCGCGCGTAGAGGTCCCAGACCGCATTGATGAGCGCGCCTGTGGCCAGATGGATGACGCCTTTCTCCGGACCAAGCCAGCGGAACTGACTGTCGGAGGTCAGGTCGCGGTAGAAAGCGCCGAGATCATCTGTGAGCGCAGAGAGCGGACGCCCAACCACAAAGCGCGAGAGGTATTTCAGCGCTTCCACGCACAGCTCGGTGCCGCGGCCCAGGGTAAAGGTAAGGCCGTAGCCGGTGGGGCCGTGGTCTGTTTCAAGGATGCAGTAGGCCGCCGAGTAGTCGGGGTTTACGTTGACCGCGTCCGAACCGATCTTGTCACGAGATGTGGGAAAGCGCAGGTCTATGACGCGCGCGTTTATGATCCTCAGGTCACTCAATCGAGATCGTTCTCCTTCTTACGCAGCGGTCCATCCGCCGTCAATGGTGAGCGCAGAGCCGGTCATGAACTCAGCCTCCTCAGAGCAGATGTAGCGGACCATGGCCGCAATCTCTTCGGGCTTTCCCATGCGGCCCATAGGCTGACGCGCATTCAGTTCTGCAATCATCTTGTCTTTCTCTTGGGAGTGGTACTTTTCGAGGTAGCCTTCCACAAACGGCGTATACACGGTGCCAGGACAGATGCAGTTCACGCGCAGTTCTTTGGGAAATTCGACGGCAAGCTGGCGCGTCATGGCCACGACCGCGCCCTTGGTTGTGCAGTAGGCGAAACGCTGTTTGATGCCGACCAGCCCTGCGACGGAGCCGATGTTCACAATAGAGCCGCGGACCTTCAACAGCAGCGGCAGCATCGCTTTTGTGACCAGATAGACCGACTTGACGTTGACTTCCATGAGGTGGTCAAACTCTTCTTCTTCGACGCGAGAAATATCACCTACATGCGCGATGCCCGCATTGTTGACGAGGATGTCAAGCTGATCAAGCCGCGCTGCTGCTGCCTCAATGGATGCTCGTTTCGTCACATCCATGAGCACCGCCTTCGCCTGCGGCAGCTGTTTTGCCAGAGATTCGGCTTTTTCGAGATTTATATCAGCGACGGTTACAAATGCCCCAGCGCGGGCAAGTTCTCGGCAGGTGGCCTCACCGATGCCGCTGGCCCCTCCGGTAACGAGAGCGTGTTTTCCATTAAGGCAAAATGCTTCTTTTCCTTCACTCATTGAACATTGGTCCTTTGTGTTTCCGGGAGTGGAACTCCGTCACGCTCACTGGAGATGTAGGCGGCCTCGACCGTGCGCATGGTGTCCATGGCATCTTCAACACTGGTGGGCAGTGTTGGTGCGTCGCCGGAGAGATATGCCTGCAAGGAGCCCATGGAGCCGATGAAAGCGTCTGGAAACCAGTTGCCCTGCGTGGGCAACACCTGCCAGGGTTCACCACGCCGGGCAAAGCTGAGCGCGTCCGGCTTGCCTCTGGGATAGTCGAGATTCACCCCCATAACTGCGCGTAGAGCGCCTTCTGTGCCTTCCCACTGCACATAACTTTGTTGCGAGCCCTGGTATTGGTGACCGTGATTGGCTGCAATGTGGACGCGCTTCCATTCGCCGTAATCGAGCGTGATGATGCTTTTGGTGGCGGCGAGTTTTGGCGTCAGCGGATTGCGCACAGTTTTGGCAAAGACGCGCTGCGGGTTTCCCAACCAGGAGCGCACGAGGTCTACATAGTGGATGCTGTGGTAGAGGATTTCCAGACGCGGTGCCGTCGCCAGGAAGGTCCAGAGGTCCCACGGCATGTAAACGCTGACGATGACCTCCATGTCATGGATTTCGCCGACGAGGCCAGATTCGCATACCTGTCGCGCCGCCAGCATCACCGGCGCATAGCGGAGCTGGAAATTGACTGCTGCCGTGAGGCTCTTGCTGCGACAGAGCGCAAGAACCTGTTCGGCTTCGTGGAGCGTGTTGCCCATTGGCTTCTGGATGAGCACGGCTGCTCCGTCGGGAAGGTGCGGTAATACGCTGAGAATGGAGCCCGCAGGTACGGCGACGTCAAAGACACTGTTCCCGGGGGATTTGCGGATTGCCTCTTCGATCGAGTTTGTCGCGAAGGGCACGGCGAATTTCTGCGCAACCGCTGATGCACGCTCCTGGCTTGCGTCCACGAGCGCCGTGACCGGAAAGCCGGCTTTTTGATATGCAGGCAGATGCGCGTCATGCACGATGCTCCCTGCTCCAATGATGACCACGGGGCGAGAAGATTTCGGGCATGGAGGTGCGGCTTCGCGCAACGCCTGCTGTAGTCGGGATTCGATATCGGCGCCCATCTGGAATTCAGCTTTCTAAGTTCTATAAATAAAAATATCTAACTGTCAATAAAACTACTCCGCGGGAGTCAGCTTGAAGCTGAATGCGTATTCTCCGGGCGCCTGCGCTGGGAGATCGAGGTGAAGACCATCCTCTTTCTGCTGGAAGTGAATGGTGGCGTTTGGGCCCAGCAGCGAGACTGAGCCGACCTTGAATCCGCTGCCAGTGCCTACGGAATGAATCAGGAGATGTCCGTCAGAGGGCCAGCCCATCGCAATGGCATACAAGGTCTTGCCTTTGGTGGTGAAGCGAATGTCCTGCGCGGTATAAGGCTGGGTCGCTGTGTCACGGAAAGCGCCTGCAACGACCTTAGTGGGACCTTCTCCATAGGTGGTCCAGGGGCGCGTTCCGTAAATGGCCTCGCCATTCACCTTGAGCCATGCGCCCATTTTGCGCAGGATGTTCACGGCCTCTTCGGGAATGGTTCCGTCAGATTTCGGGCCAATGTTCAGCAAAAGATTGCCGTTCTTGCTGACGACATCTGCGAGCTGCCAGATGAGACTCTCAGGTGACTTATAGGTATCGCCTTTGACGTAGCCCCAGGAGCGGTCGCTGACTGAAGTGTCGGTCTGCCAGTGCTGAGGGCGGATATTGTCGAGACCTCCCCGTTCAATATCAAGGACCGTGGTGCCGTCAGGGAAAGCATTGTTCTTGCGGAAAAGCACAACCTGCTGGCCGTTCTCTGCTGCCTGGTTGTAATAGAAGGCAGCGAACCGTTTCAGATAGGGCTGGAAGGTGTCCTGCTCGACCCACCAGTCAAAATAGACGAGCTCAGGGTGATAGCGTTCGACGATTTCCGCGCTGCGGGCGAGCCAATCGTTCAGGTATGCGTTGTCCGGGTGGCCTGTTCCGTTCTTTTCCGGGTCAATACCAACGTGCGCGGGGCCATAGAAGGAGGCATACTTCGGGTCCTGCACATCGGATGGGAACTGACGTCCTCCATTCATGAACCAGTAGTGCTCGGCGCGGTGGGACGATGCGCCGAAATGAAGACCTTCGGAGAGGATCGCGGAGCGCAACTCGCCGATGATGTCGCGCTTCGGCCCCATCTTCGCGGCGTTCCAGTCGCTCAGCTCAGATTGATACATCTGAAAGCCGTCGTGGTGCTCGGCCACGGGAATTATATATTGCGCGCCAGACTCCTTGAAGAGGGCGGCCCACGCTTTAGGGTCAAAGTCCTGCGCATGGAACATGGGGATGAAGTCTTTGTAGCCGAACTTTGTCTGCGGGCCGTAGGTTTCCACCTGGTGCTTAAACTCCGGCGTTCCCTGGCGGTACATGTTGCGCGGATACCATTCATTGCCAAAGGCGGGGACAGAGTACACGCCCCAGTGAATGAAAATGCCGAACTTCGCATCCTGATACCATTCCGGGATTTTGTAGCCCTTCAGCGAGTTCCAGTCAGGCTGGAAGGGGCCTTCGTGCGCGTCTTTATCCACGACGTTTAAGAAGGACTGCCGTGTCTTGTTGAACTTGCTGACAGACTTCTGCCAGATCAGATCGTCCTGATTGGGCTGCTGGGCAAAGGCCGAGAGTGAGAGCGCCAACAGGGCCGAGGCCAGGAATCTCGCTGGGTGGTGGGAAGCTTTCATTTTCATCTCTCCGGTTGGAAAAAACAATTGCCCCTTTTTTATACGCTAAAAGTGGTTTTGATGAACAATGCATAGATTGGGCGGGTCTTGAGATATACAATTTCTGCTAATAAAAATTCTGCGATGCCGGACATACACGTTGAAAACGATTAAGAGAAGCTACCCTGCTCCTGCTCTTGAAAAAGGACTCGATATTCTTGAGTTGTTTGCCCAGGAGCCTTCCGGACTGACAAAAAGCGATGTGGCGCGAAGGCTGAACCGCACAGTCTCAGAAATATTCCGCATGCTGCTGTGCCTGGAAGACCGTGGCTATATCGCGCGCTCCGATGGAGATGACCGCTTTCGACTGACGCTGAAGATGTTTCGCATGGCGCAGGAGTATCCGCCGACGAAGCGTCTGGTTTCAGAGGCGCTGCCGATTATGCAGGAGGTGGTACACGAGCTGAACCAGTCGTGCCACCTGGGAGTGCTCGAAGCCGGGCAGGTAGTGATTGTGGCGCAGGCCGACTCGCCCATCAGTCCGGGGTTCTATGTCAAGGCCGGATCCATTGTTGATCTGATGCATGCTTCTACAGGGCATGTGATTCTGGCGCATCTTCCACAAGAGGCGCGTGAGCGTGCGGTGGAAACATGGCAACACCGCACTGGTAACAAAGTTCCGAAAGACCTGGACGAACACCTTTCCAAAATTCAGGCGCAGGGATATGAGGAGCGCGACAGCTATGAGATTCGTGGCGTCATCAACATCAGTTACCCGGTACTGGATGAGCAGGGAAATGCAGTGGCTGCGCTGACGGTGCCTTATCTTGCACGCATGGAAGACCCAACCACTCCAAAGCAGGTGCGCTGTGCACTGCGGAATGCGAGCGTGAAGCTGACGGAGGCGATCGGTGGAGTAGCGCATCCGGCGACACAGGGGGAGAAGAAGGCCGGGCGAAGGTAATGGCTTTGGGTCCGCGGTTCTGCTCAGGTTGACGGCAGATGGGAAGCGCGAAGGCCGGTTTCGCCCAGGTCTGTGATGCGCACATTCACAAGGCGGTTCGCGGGGAGTTCTGCGTTGATTTCCACTTTGATGAAGTTGTCAGACAGCGCGAAGGTGGCCCCTTCCCAGTGGCCTTGTAATGTGATGACGCTTAATTCACGACCGAGGAATGATTCACGAAAGGCACGGTTCTTCCCTGCGATCAGATTGCGCAGAGCGGCCATGCGTTCGTCCACCTGCCGCGACGAGACCGGAATTTCGCGGTGCATCGCGGCTGCGGGTGTTCCGGGGCGCGCAGAGAACGGAAAAAGGTGCAGATAGGTAAAAGGCTGCGCGGCGATGAAGTCATGGCTTTCCTGGAAAAGTGCGTCTGTTTCTCCGGGAAAGCCGACCATGACGTCTGCGCCAATCGCCGCGTCCGGCATCAGGGCGCGAATGTTTGCGAGCTTTTCTGCGTAATGCCATGGACGATAGCGGCGATGCATTTTGCGCAGAATCGTATCGGAACCGGATTGCAGTGGAAGGTGCGCATGTCGGGCGAGACGCCCCTGGGGCGCATATTGCGCGTAGAGCGCGAGCATCTCCGGCGTCCAGTCCATTGGCTCGATGGAGCTGAGGCGTAGGCGCGGCAGCGATGTCTTTTCAAGAATTGCGGCGATGAGATCAGCGAATCGCTGCTGCGGGTGGAGGTCGCGTCCCCAGCGGCCCAGATTGATGCCGGACAGAACGAGCTCTTTGCCGCCACTCTCGACAAAGCGGTGGATGGAGGCCACGCATTCCGCGAGCGGGATTGAACGGCTGGGACCGCGTGTTTCCGGGATGATGCAAAAGGAGCAGCGGTTGGCACAGCCGTCCTGCACCTTGAGATTGGGACGGGTCTGCTGTGCGTCTTCAGCAAATGGGAGAACGGACAATTCTGTATGCGCGAAGTCCTGATCGTGCAGAACAGGAACGCTGTTGACCAGCCGCGCGATGGGCACGAAGCCGAAAGGCTGAGTGATCTCAGATACCACCAGAGACTTGTGGCTGTTACCAATAACAGCATGGACGCCTTCTATCGCTGCCACTTCTTCAGGAGCGCGCTGCGCATAGCATCCCGTGACTACGATTCTTGCCTGCGGGTTCCGGCGGTGGACGCGGCGGATATATGCGCGCGCTTCGCGGTCGGCCTCGTCGGTGACGCTACAGGTATTGACAACGACGACGGTGGCGGTGGAAAAATCATCGGCGGAGCGGAGACCACGATGGCGCAATTCGGAAGCAATGGCCTCTCCATCGGAGCGGCTGGCGCGGCAGCCAAAGTTCTCAACGTGATATCCTTCCACATGTTAAGTGTAACAACCGGACAAGGGCATCTGTGGCTGGTCCGGAGTGGTCGGCCACCAACCATGCACAGGAGTATGTATGAAACGGCGCATTTTGCTTGTGGACGATGAACTGGCAATTTTGCTGACGCTGAAGGCTGTTCTTGAAATCAACGGCTTCGAGGTGGAAACAGCCGCCTCCGCCCGCGAAGCAAAGTCCAAAATCAAGAGCGGGCAATATCACATGGTCATCACGGACATGCGCATGGAAAGTGACACCGCCGGACTGGATGTTGTGCAGGCGGCAAGAAAAGCGCCATATAAGCCTGCTGTTGCCATGCTGACAGCGTACCCCGCGGCGGACTCCGAGATGGAGGATCAGAGCGCAGATGAAGTGCTGGTGAAGCCGATGAACACACAGGACCTGCTGGTGCAGATTGAGGCCCTGCTGGTAACACATGAGGACAAGAAGCGTGTTCGCAGCGCGCATGACCTTGCCTTCGCTGGCGTAAGTACAGGTTCCGGTAAGCGTTCTACCTCAAAAGTGGCGTCCGGCCGCAGCAAGTAGGTTTCCCCGACTGAAACCCACATCTCCCTCTAAGGATGGGGGTACTCGCTCGTTACACTTCTCTGCTCAGAAATTGGCAAAGCCCCGGCGCGATCAGGCGCAGGTCTGTAGCTCTTCGGAAACACCTATAAAGCTGCCGGGCGGCCTACACCAGCGGCAGGCCCGGATGTCGGCGCGCTGCGTTTCTTCTGGAAGCATTCGCGGCAGAGCACGGGGCGTCCCTGGGTTGGCTTAAATGGCACGGTAGTTTCCGCTCCACATTCAGAGCAGACCGTCCGCGTTTCTGTGCGGGCGGAGGCGCCACCCGCAGCACGCTTTGCTTTGCACTGTTTGCAGCGCTTGGGATCGTTCCTGAATTGCTTGTCGTGGAAGAAAAGCTGTTCGCCTGCGGTAAAGACAAATTCGTTGCCGCAGTCTACGCACTTGAGGATCCTGTCAGTGAAGTCCATGTTGGCGTCCCCAGCCCTGCTGTGGAACTGCCGCAGCAAAGGCGCAGAACCTCCGCTTTAAGGTCTGGCGGGAGATCTGTTCGATTACAACTGCACGGCTGAATTTACAAGGGGCCCATGCCGCTGAGAACGGCGGCGAACGCCAGAATTTAAGAAAACTGGCCAATCGGACTGCAGATTCTTGCCCCCGCGCATTGGAAAGCACAGGGGGCATGGGTTTCTGGTTGGAAGGTGTTAGTCCTGCTCTTTGCGGGCCTTTTTGCGGTTCCGCTTGCGCGCCAGCGCTTCCTTCATGCGGCGCTTTTCACCGGGCTTCAGGTAGAAGGAATGACGCTTCACTTCCTTAATGATGTCCTCCTGCTGCACCTTACGCTTAAACCGGCGCAATGCATTTTCAAGCGGCTCGCCTTCCTGCACACGAACCTCTGCCAATGGAACTACACCTCCAGACTTGCCCAAACGGGGCTCCTAATAGAGTACCGGAATCCTGGGAAAGATGCCATTGCTATTCCCTTCTTGACCCCATGTGCAAGGTAACTCGGTTTGATGAGACGGGATGACACCTTCCTGCCACTCCATATATGGTTTAGCTTACATAGCTTTCCCCTAGGAGAACCGTTGTCCATGAAGATTGCAAGACTGCTTGCCGCTGTTGTTTTTCTTCTGATGTACACGCATACATTTGCGCAGACTGCGCCCGTTGCCTTTGACGCGCAGACGCGTGTGTTTCGCCTGAGTGGCGGCGATGTGTCCTATGCGTTTGGCGTGAATAACGATGATGAGCTGCAGCCCATCTATTGGGGAGCGCGGCTGAGCGCAGGTGATCCGCTGGGGCCGGCCCATGCAAGTGAGGGCAATGCATCGTTTGATTTGGCAAACAGCAGTACTCTGCAGGAGTTTCCTGGTTGGGGATCGGCCTTTTATTACGAGCCTGCGCTCAAGGTCACCTTCCCGGATGGCAATCGCGATCTGGTTCTGCACTATGTGGACCACAGTATCCACGGAGACACGCTGACTGTCCGGCTGAAAGACATTCAGCGTGAAATCTATGTAAAGCTGAAGTACCAGATTGATGCTAAGACCGGCATTCTTGCCCGTTCAGCTGTCATTACAAACAAGACGAGTTCACCGGTAATGGTTGAGGAGGCCGCGGCCGCATCGTGGTCGCTGCCCAATGAAAAAGACTACTGGCTCTACTACCTGACCGGACGCTGGGGCAGCGAATGGAGCGTGCAGCATGAGCCGGTGCGACAGGGTGCACGCGTGATTGAGAGCCGCCGCGGCTCGACCGGACACCAGAACAATCCCTGGTTTGCGATTGAACGCGGTTACAGCAAAGACCAGGACACAGGGGATGTGTGGTTTGGCGCGCTGGCATGGAGCGGATCGTGGCGCATCACGATCCAGCAGGACGTGATGGACCAGGTACGCATTACGGGCGGCTACAATCCGTTCGATTTTGGCTACAAACTGGCGCCGGGTGAGGAGCTGGAAACTCCTGTTTTCTATGGTGGATTTACCGAGCATGGGATTGGCGGAGCGTCGCGCCTGCTGCACGAGTTTGAGCTTGCGAACGTGCTGCCTGAATCGCCGAAGCCGCGGCCTCGTCCGGTGCTTTACAACTCGTGGGAAGCAACTGCCTTCAACGTGACCGAACAGGGGCAGGAGGCGCTTGCAGAAAAAGCTGCAAAAATTGGCGTGGAACGGTTTGTGATAGATGACGGGTGGTTTGGCCAGCGCAAAGACGACCATGCCGGACTGGGCGACTGGTATGTGAACAAGCAGAAGTTCCCTGAAGGCCTGAAGCCGCTGATTGATAAGGTGCATTCGCTGGGCATGGATTTCGGCATCTGGGTCGAGCCGGAGATGGTGAACCCGGACAGCGACCTTTACCGCAAGCATCCGGACTGGGTGCTGAACTTTACCGGGCGTCCGCGCACTGAAGGACGCAACCAGCTTGTGCTGAACCTGGCGCGGCAGGATGTGCGCGATTATGTCTTCGGCTTTCTGGACAAGCTGCTGAGCGAAAACAATATCGCCTTCCTCAAGTGGGACTACAACCGCAACTGGTCAGAGCCGGGCTGGCCAGCTGTTGCTCCGGACGAGCAGAAGAAGGTCTACGTCAAGTACATCCAGAATCTGTACTCAATTCTGAGGGAGCTGCGCGAGAAGCACCCGAAGGTGGAGATTGAAGACTGCTCAGGCGGCGGCGGGCGCGTGGACCTCGGCATTCTACATTACACAGATGAAATCTGGACCTCGGACAATACCGATCCGTTTGACCGGCTTACGATCCAGAACGGATTTACCTACGCATACACTCCAGGCGTAATGATGGCGTGGGTTACGGATTCGCCGAACTGGGTGAACCAACGGACCACGTCGCTTGAATACCGTTTCCTTTCCTCGATGCAAGGCTCGCTCGGAGTGGGAGCAAATCTGAACAACTGGAAAGATGAAGACTTTGCCACAGCCAGGCACCTGATCGAGGAGTACAAGCAGGTTCGTGAGACGGTGCAGCATGGGGCGCTCTATCGGCTGATTCTGCCCACGGACGGAAGCGAGTATTCGGTGACGGAATCGGTGGCCCAAGACGGAAGTCAGGCGGCGGTCTTTGCGTTTCTGCACTCCAGCCAGATGGGGTATCCATATCCTCGTGTCTTTCTGCGCGGACTTGACCGCAATGCGCAATACCGGGTGCATTGGATCACGGAAAAAGTGGGCTCACATCTGCCGGAATCAGCCAGCGGTGCCTACTGGATGGACCACGGTGTGGACCTTGATCTGCGCGGAGACTTTCAGGCGACGGCGTTCAGGCTGGATCGGATGCAGTAGTCTGGTTTTGTGAAATGGCCAGGCCGCGATTGAAATGCTCTGGCCATTTTTATTCATCGGTGCTTCTGTCCGTCACGGAATGGGTTACTTCGCTTTTACTTTTTGGCCGCAGTTTCAGTGTTCGATGGCTCGTCCACAGTTACATAACGGTCGCCCTTTACATCTTTCAGTGTCTGGACGACGCCGCTCGGCCAGTGAATTTCGACGGTCTGCGCTGCGGTGTCTTTACCCAGCCCGAAGTGAACGTGCTTATCGTTGGAAGACAGGTAGCTGGATGAGGTGGTCACGGTCTCCCACTGCGGTCCGGCTGAGGTGGTGATCTTTATCATTGCGCCAATGGCGTCACGGTTGCTCTTATGGCCAATGAGGCTCAGGCCCAGCCAGTGGTTGCCAGTTTCCGTCTGATTGATGAGCACGTGCGCAGGACCGTTGTTCTCAGTTACGACTGCGTCCAGCTTGCCGTCATTATTGATGTCGCCTACGGCCATTCCGCGGCCGACCCAGCGTTTTGTGAAAACGTCGCCGGAGATGGGCGAAACATCCACAAACTTCTTCCCATCAATGTTGCGGGCCAGCAGCATCGGCTCGCGATAGTGCAGTTGCGGGAAGGTCTTTTCGATAGTGTCCAGGTCGTGCCCCTGCGCGATGAGCAGGTCCTTCCAACCGTCGTTGTCGTAGTCCATAAAGCGGATGCCCCAGCCGGAATGCAGTAGCGTCATGCCGCCAATGCCACTGGTGTAGCTGGCGTAGGTAAATGAGCCGTCACCGCTGTTCTGGTAAAGTGCGTACTTCTGGTTGGCGAGGTTGGTGATGATGAGGTCCGGTAGACCGTCGTTATTGTAATCGGAGAAATCCACGCCCATCCCGGCATAGGTACGCCCCTCGCCGTCCACGGCGATTTCTGATTCGAGGCCAACTTCTTCAAAACTCCCGTCGCCCTTGTTGTGGAAGAGGAACTCGACCATGGAATCGTTGGCAACCATGATGTCAATGTGTCCATCGTGGTCGTAGTCACCGATGGCGATACCGAGCGCCTTGGCTGGCTTGTCGAGGCCGAGCTTGTGCGCCTCTTCAGTAAATGTGCCATCGCCGTTGTTGTGGTAGACGAGCATGGCGATGGGCTGAAAGACGTCGGGATGGCAATATCCGCGATAGCCTTCACGATGCTCACCGCACCAGATGTCGTCCCAGTCCCACTGGATGTAGCGCAGTACGACGAGATCGAGCAGGCCGTCACCGTCGAGATCTACCCACGCAGCACTGGTGGACCAGCCGCTGCCGCCCACGCCGGCCTTTTCCGTTACGTCCGTAAATGTGCCGTTGCCGTTATTGTGGTAGAGCTTGTTTCCGCCATAAGCGGTCACGTAGAGATCTTCGTAGCCGTCGTTATCGTAGTCGCCAACAGCCACGCCCATTCCATAGCCGACGCCCTGGAGTCCGGCCTTTTCGGTCACGTCTTCAAAGGTGCCATCGGGCTTTTGGTGGTAAAGACGATTCCAGTCCTGTGGGCCGCTCTTTTGCGGAATGGTGCCTTTGGGCGTCGGGTCGCCGAAAGGAGCACCATTGACGAGAAAAATGTCGAGACGGCCGTCGTTGTCGTAATCAAAGAGTGCGGTGCCGGAGCCCATCGTCTCGATGAGGTACTTCTTTGATGTGTGTGGGGCGACATGCTGAAAATGTACGCCCACCTGGTTGGTGACTTCGACGAACTTTCCCGGAACAAGGTTCGAGTCGGTGGTCTTCGCAGTCTGGGCGAAGCAGGCCGCAGCAGAAAAGAGTCCGGCAACAAGGGTAGGAAACAGACACCTCATTTACTTGGCCTTCGCCTCATTCTGCGGCTGCTTTTCGCAGGCGGTGCATAGCTCGCCCACGATGCCCTTGCCTTGCTGCACGGTGTAGATGCGGTCCACATTCGGAGGAGTGATCTTCTCCACCTGACCGTCTGGCCAGCGAATCTCCACCTGGTCAACTTTGGTTGCGTCACCCAACCCGAAGTGCGGACGCTGGTCATTGGAGGAAAGATAGCTGCCGCCGCTGATGACGTCCTGTCGCTGTTTCAGTCCATTGACGGTGAGGTAGACCTGCGCACCCACGGCATCGCGTGGGCCCTTTGCGCCGCCAATGAGTTTGAAGGCAATCCAGTGGTTCTTGTCCGGATGAACATTGCGTAGCAGGACCGGCGTGTTGTCTATTGCGTTGACGACGACGTCAATCTTGCCATCATTAAAGAGATCGCCAAAGGCTGCGCCGCGTCCGGGGAATACATCGGCCAGGCCCGTCCCCTTCACTGGCGGCACCAGCTCAAACTTCTGCCCCTTGTTGTTGTGGTAGAGCAGCGGACGCTCGGCAAAGGTAGTACCCCAGTCCTGCTTGTCAACCTGCGGATAGACGTGGCCATTGATCATCATGATGTCGAGCCAACCGTCATTGTCATAGTCAAAGAAGCCGTCGCCCCATCCCAGGAAGGAGATGGTGTCCTGCGCGATGCCTGCGTGATAGCTCACGTCAGTAAAGTTGCCGTCGCCATCATTGTGATAGAGCACTTTGTAGTCATCAGAAAAGTCGGTGGCGAGCAGATCGAGACGGCCATTGTTCTGATAATCGCCGACAGCGATACCCATGGCGGCGATCTCGCGCCCGTCCTGGTTCAGGGCAAAGCCCGAGGCGTAACTGTCGTCCTCAAAAGTGCCGTCGCCTTTATTGATGTAGAGATAATTCGGCGTTGAGTCGTCGCCAACAACCAAATCTACCTTGCCGTCGTTGTTCACGTCGGCAAAAATTCCGGTGAATCCGTAATACCCGTTCGGGTCGCTGACGCCCACCTTCTCGCTGACGTCGGTGAAGGTGCCGTCTCCATTGTTGTGGAAGAGGTGGTCGTGCTCTCCCTGGAGGCCGCGTGGGCCGCACATTACGCTGACGCCGCGGAACTGACAGAAGTTATAAGAGACGGCCTTGGATCCGGGCACCGGGGGATTGCTCATGTCGTAATGCACATAGCCGGGAACGAAGAGATCGAGCCGCCCGTCGCCGTCGTAGTCGCCCCATGTGGGGCCGGTGGACCAGTTGCCCAGTGTCACTCCGGCCTTCTCTGCGACATCAGTGAATGTGCCGTCGTGATTGTTGTGGTAAAGGCGGTTTTTACCATAGTTGGTGACGTAGAGATCCGGCCAGCCGTCGTTGTCGAAATCGCCGACCGCGCAGCCGAAGCCCCAACGCTCATTGGTCACTCCCGCTTTTTCTGAGACGTTGGTGAATGTGCCGTCGTGATTGTTATGGAAGAGCGCGGCATGAGGCGCGGGGGCCTTGCCGTTCATGGCATCGTAAGTGGAACCATTGACAAGATAAATGTCGAGCCAGCCGTCATTGTCGTAATCAATCAGGCAGGCGCCGGAGCCGTTTGTTTCAATAATGAACTGCTTCTCCGGAGTGCCCATGGTGTGCCGCCAGGTGGTCAGGCCCGACTCCTTTGAGATGTCCTTGAAGACCACGGGGCCAGAGTCCACAAAACCGCCAGCGGTAATGGGGCGGTTCTGCGCGTCGTGTACAGGCGCATGGACGCCGCCGGTTGAATTACCGCCCCCCATCGGCTGCTGAGATGCCGGGGCGTTCGGAGCTGTCTGCGCAGCGAGCGTTCCGGCCAGGAGAAGGAAGGAAAGGGCCGTAAACACACGGCGGCCAGCATACAACGCATTGATCTGGATGAAACGGGACACGCGCTGAATATAGCAGATTCGTATGTAGGCTTGTCTCCATCGAAAGTTGTAGATGGATTTTTCGAGCAGCTGGTCCCCCGGAAACCTTCTCAATCTAAAGCTTGTTCCGCTGCAGTTTTGGCGTTGTCTGCCGGGCTTTGGTTCGTTACGCCGTACAGCATGGATTCCTCGAAGATCATCACTATCTGGCCAGGAAAGCGCAACAGAAAGCCATGTATTCGCGGGTTGCATATCACGGTTTCCGATGTGCTCGAATATCTTGCATCCGGCATGAGTCATGAGCAGATACTTCAGGGACTTTCCATATCTCACAGAAGAGGACATCCGCGCCTGTCTTGCCTTTGCGGCAGAGCGTGAGCGGAAATTGGAAGTGCTGATCACGCGAATCTCCTTTCTGGATGGAAATCTGCCTCCTCGGCTTAAACAGGCTTTAAACGCTGACCCAGAAACATGCCTTGTCCTGGGTCCGCGCAAGAAAAAGTAGCCCCACTCTCTTTCTACTTCTCGCTGGTCAGCTCTCGAATTAAATCCACTTCATGCTGGCGATAAGGCCTTCCATCCGGATAGAAGATGTCGTGGAACCAGACTGTCGGCTTAATCAGGACATACGGGCGCTGCCATGAATCCCATGGGAGATACGTCTGCGTTTTTCCGGCGACAAAGCCCCAGTTGATGGCGGCAACATGGTACTTTTTCGCAATGGGCAAAATCGTATCGAAGGTGCTGCCCGCGCCGCGTGCCATATATTCCGTGCAGATAAGCGGGCGATGGAACTGCTGGAGCCAGCGCACGTGCTGCTCAAAGTCCTCGGGCCATCCATAGTTATGGAAGGAGATGACGTCGGACTCCTGAATCTGAATGCGGGAAATGGGGTCCATGGTGTCAAGTGAGGACCAGTCTCCCTCCCACACGCCGCTGGTGAGTGGCTGAATGGGGTGCTCCTCGCGCGCCCAGGCGAAGACCTGCGGAAGCAATGCCTGAATCAGCTCGCCTTTGTTCTGCATCTCGGCTTTTCCATAGGAGCTGTTGTTACCATTGCTTGGCTCATTCCACAGGTCCCATGCCAGCACGCGCTGGTCTTTCCCAAATGACCTAATGACTCCCTGTACGTAGGCCTTCAGGCGCGGGTACTGTGATTTGTCAGCCAAAGCCTTGTCACCGGGGCTCTGCACCCAGCCTGAGTTATGGACACCGGGAATCGGCGGATGCTGCGGTCCCAGCTTCGGGTCAGGGTCCCAGCAGGAATCAAAGAGCACAAAGACGGGCCGAATGTGGTGTTTGCTGGCGATCCTAAGAAAGGTGTCCATGCGCTGGCGGAAACCGGCCTCATCCTGCTGCCAGAGCAGGTCATGCAGAAAGACGCGCATCGTGTTCATGCCGATGCTTTGTGCCCAGCCCAATTCTTTTTCTATCTGCTGAGGATCGAAGGTATCGGCCTGCCACATTTCGAGCTGGTTGATGGCATCTTCCGGAATGTAATTGCTGCCTACGAGCCAGGGCTGCTGCGCGTACCAGGCTTTGGCTTTTTCTTCCGGCCAGCGCTGCGCATGGAGCGGGGGGCCGGAGAGGAACAAGCAGGCCAACAAGGCCAGAAAAGAAAGACGTTGGAACAAAAGCTTCCTCCAGGGAGAGTCAAAGCGATGATAAATGGAAGCGCTTACATCGTCTATTAAAATTTGCCCTGCGACATTTTATATAAATTGCGCCATGTCGAACGTTGTCAGCGGCCCGCTCAAGACAATTGCCCATAGCAGACTACGCATTCGTATTCGAGACTGACCTTTCCCTCTCGCTCATGCTTATGGAACAGCTCTGCAATGGCCGCGCGCATTGCAGCATGGTCTGCATGGTCCACAGAAGGCATATAGGAGGAGGAGAGTATCCGGCCCTCCAGTCCTTCTATATCTAAGGATTGCGCATTGGGAAATGTGGCCTGCTTCATCTCGCAAGGAGCAAAAAAGCCTTTGAGCTTTTGCGGCGTGAGGTGGCGCTCGCAGACTGATGCGTAATCGAGACCAAACGTTTGCAGCAAGCGTTCGTACTCGTCGTGAAAAGCATCTCCGCCAGGTTTGCGATGGTTATAGATGACGGCGCACCAGCCGCCGGGGCGCAGCACGCGCACAAATTCATCTCGTGTGCGCTTGAGATCAAACCAGTGCATCGCCTGGCCGACGGTAATCATATTTATGGAATGCGCAGGAAGGCCCGTGTCTTCTGCCGTACCTGCAAGACATTGAAGTTTGAGGAAGCGTCCCATCAGGGTCGAGCAGGCGGCACGCATCTCGTCGTTCGGCTCTACAGCAATTACGTTGTAAGCGCGAGCAAGAAAGCTTTCTGCCAGCAGCCCCGTCCCCGCGGCAACATCGGCGATACGGGAATCCACCGTCAATCCGCATTCTGCATGCAGAAGGTCCACAATGGCTTCGGGATACCGTGGCCGGTGCTGACGGTAGTTTTCCACCCGTCCGGTAAAGCGCTCTGTTGCCTTCATCTCTCCACTGCCATAGCAACAGAGTTCCCGCCACCCAGGCACAGTGCGGCCACGCCGCGATGCACATTGCGTCGAATCATTTCGTAGATGAGAGTAACCAGAACGCGTGCGCCGCTGGCACCGATGGGATGTCCGATGGCGACCGAGCCGCCATTCACATTGACTTTCTCAAACGGAATGCCCAGCTCACGCGTCACCGCAATGGCTTGCACCGCAAAAGCCTCATTCAGTTCATATAGGTCCACGCTGTCTGTGCTCCACCCGGATTTGGCGACTACTCTCTGCACGCCGCTGACGGGCGCCATCATGACCCATTGCGGCTCGACTCCACTGGTGGCCTGCGCACGGATGTGGACCAACGGCTCCAGACCAAGCGACTTTGCTTTTGCAGCGGACATGACCACCAGTGCGGCGGCGGCATCATTTACTCCCGGAGCATTGCCCGCAGTCACCGTGCCGTCTTTTTTGAAGGCGGGCTTGAGGGCGCGAAGGGCCTCAATGCTCGCATCCTCGCGTACTGACTCATCACGCTCAAAGAGTGTCGGCGCTTCCCCTTTTTTCTTTGCCGGCACCTCAACGGGGACTACCTGCGAACAGAAGCGGCCTTCCTTCCATGCGGCTGCGGCCTTACGGTGCGAGTTGAGCGCGTACTCATCCTGCTCTTCGCGGGTGATCTTGTATTTCTCGGCGACGTTTTCCGCAGTCTGGCCCATGTGGTAGTTGTTGTAAACGTCCCACAGACCGTCGTGGACCATGGAATCCACCGCAGTCGCATTCCCCATGCGGAAACCGCTGCGCGCCTGCGGCAGGAGATAGGGTGCGTTCGTCATGGACTCCATCCCGCCTGCAACAACGATTTCAGAGTTGCCTGTCTGAATGGCCTGTGCGGCAAGAGCAACCGCCTTCAATCCTGAGCCGCACACTTTATTGATGGTCATGGCGCCGACGGAGGGTGGAAGTCCTCCAAAGAGTGCGGCCTGCCGGGCTGGGTTTTGCCCGAGACCGGCGGAAACCACGTTGCCCATGATGCACTCGTCCACCTGCGCGGGATCGAGCTTTGCGCGCTTCACCGCTTCACGCACGGCGATGGCGCCCAGTTGAGTAGCGGAAAAGCCCGACAGGGCCCCTTGAAATTTGGCCACCGGCGTGCGCACGGCGGAAACGATCACTACATCTTCCATGACAAAAAATCCCCACCTTTTATTAGACGGCGAACCGATGAAGATAGCAGACCCGCATGAAACAATCAAAACTATGCAGGAAGTTCCACAGCGTCCGATCGCGCCGTGGTGGCATACGGCACTGCTGATTGCTCCGGTCCTTCTGTTCTCATTTCTTGGCGGCCAACGCACGGCGCACCAGAACATTGGCCAGCACCACGTACTGCAATACGTCCTCACGCTAGTGTGGGAATGGGTATTGGCGGCCGTGGTGTGGTGGGGAATAAGAATGCGCGGCGTGCCTCTGCGGCAGCTACTTGGCGTCTGGCCAACATCTGGCCGCGAGTGGGGACAGGACCTGGCGATTGCCGCCGCTTTCTGGATTGCGGCTTCCATTGTGCTTGCGGCGATTGGAATGCTCCTCCACCTCGCGCATTTTTCAGTTCCGGAGAAGACCCTGGCACAACTCGCGCCTGAGAACACTGTGGAATTGATGCTTTGGATTCTCCTCAGTGTCTCCGCGGGAATCTGCGAAGAGCTTGTGTTTCGCGGTTATCTTCTGCAGCAGTTTGCAAGCGTAAGTCGCCGCTTGTGGGTCGGAGTGCTCGCTTCCTCACTCCTGTTTGGTGTTGCGCATGGATATGAAGGGGTCGCGGGAATCATCGCCATCACCGCGTATGGCGCGATGTTTTGCGCGCCTGCGCTTGCACGCGGAAGCCTGCGCCCGGGAATGATCGCGCATGCGTGGCACGACATCTTTTCGGGAATTGCGCTGATGGTCCTTCATCACTCGCGTGTGCTGTGAGCGTGCTGCCTGCTCGCTGAGTATTTTTCGAACGCGGCAGAAATTGATTTTCTCTGCATTTTTTTCTTGACACTCGTTCCTCCGCACTCTATACATTCGTTAACTGCGGCGAAGAGGTTCCGCAGTACACAAATAGGGAGAATAGAACATGGCAACGAAAAAGGCAGCCAAGAAGGCAACGAAGAAGGCAGCTAAGAAAACTTCAAAGAAGAAGTAAACTTCGTTCCAGGCAACACAGAAGGGGGACGCACCAAGCGTTCCCCTTCGTGTTTCTGTGACAATGGGATGAGATGACACGCCGTCGCTGGATTGCCGATACATGGGACGAAGGGACCGCATCGCTCACAGGCGAGCAGGCCGCGCACCTCATTCGCGTGCTACGCGCGCAGGCGGGCATGGAGTACGACATCGTCGCCGGAAATCGCGTTTGGCATGCCGTAATTGCTGGAATTGCGGGCGATGCCGTGCGCTTCAATTTGGTCGCAGAAGTGGAAGCCGATCCGGCGCTGCCCATCACGCTGCTGCTTTCCATCTTCAAGTTTGACCGCCTGGAATGGGCCATTGAGAAAGCGACGGAACTTGGAGTGGAGCGGATCATCCCCATCATCGCGCGCCGGAGTGAAAAGCACCTGGTGCAATCGGCGGAAAAGAGAGTAGAGCGCTGGCGGAAGATTGCGCGTGAGGCAGCGCAGCAATCGCGCCGCTCCGATGTGCCGAAAGTCGAAGACGTCCTGCCGCTGAAGACGGCCGCCCGGCAGTCCAGCGATGCCGTGCGTTTGTTGCTGGCCGAGCAGGAGCGCTCAACAACACTGCGTCGCGCAGTGGAAGAGGCGCTCAAAAACTCCGGAGACGAAATGCCCGCGATTCGCATGGCCGTGGGCCCGGAAGGTGGATGGACGGCGGAAGAAGAAGCGCTCTTCGATTCGGAGGGATGGCGGCCGGTGGGCCTGGGACCGCGCATCCTTCGGGCTGAGACGGCGGCGATGACCGCAACCTCCGTGGTGGCTGCGCTGCTGGAATAAGATACCTTTGGTTCTCTTCTGTGCCACCTCACAAGTCGTCTCCTGAAAGGAGACGACGGCACAATTTTTCTGATTGCAACTGCCGTTCTTGTTTGATATATAAGTTGCCAAATCCTGAAAGAACCCTCCCCCTTCAGTGATTCCAGACCACAAGTAAAAGTTTTGAACACCATATTTGGTGCCGCTTAACTGTTCACATATCTTTTGATTCGGAGTTGAGATGCGCCATTGGAATGTGTGGAGGAAACTCCTTGCTTTCCCTCTTGTATCAGCCTTGGTTTTCACAGCATCAGCAAAGGCACAACAATCCCAAACGATTCACATTGTTCCAATCCAGGACCAGGTATATGGCGTCGCACCTTTTCAGGTGATTGCGCTCGCCTCGTCCGGGCTTCCGGTCACGTTATCAGCGTCCGGACCCGCGACCCTGAACGGGCGCCTTCTCACCATAACTGGAGCTGGTACTGTCACCATCACAGCGCAACAGCAGGGCAATCTGGATTATGCTCCTGCTTCCGCACAGATTTCTTTCATGGTCAAACAGGGCTCGCCCGCGATCCAATGGAATCCTGGGACGATTGTCTACGGAACGCCATTGGACAGCACTATTCTCAATGCCAGCGCTACGGCTGTTCCCGGATTCGATTTAGCAGCAGACGCGGCAACGGTCACGTCGCAGTTTGATCAGTCTCAGATCAGCGATCAAAACAACATCACCTACCCGCAGACATCTTCTGTATTTCGATTTGAGGGGCCTCCCCTGGTACAAAACACCAATCCACTCAGCAATGGAGCAGTCGTTCCAGACCCCTCGATCCAGGTATTGCAGTCCTATCGTGTTGCTTTTACCTGCGACTGCCAGCAATTTGAGTTTGTAATTCAGCCGTATGACCGATATCGCTTATGGGTGGACGGCGTATGGACAACAACAGATTGGATTTGGGTACCTGCAAGCCTGAAATTTCCGCACAAGCTTTATTACAAAGTGCAGTTCAGGGACAAACGGCAAAGGCAGATAAAGCTTAACTTTACGAGAGCCACCCCTTTCTTCGGCATTATTACTTCAGGCACAGATACAATATCGGCTCCTCAGACACCAATAAATCCTCAAAAATTAGTATTGTTTGGCGACTCCTGGACGGCGCCAGCCCTGGTAGAAGCAGCATTGACCCAATATGAGCAGGACCAGCCATCAGGAGTTTATGGTAGCGGGTACGGTCAAATTCTGGGCGAGTATCTGAACCTCAATTGGTGGGAAAGTGGCTTGGGTGGAAGCGGCTTTATTTCGACAGGACCATACTCTCCACAGAAAAATTTTGTTCAGCGTGAACA
The DNA here is from genome assembly GCA_035293545.1 of Alloacidobacterium sp. Classification (GTDB taxonomy): domain Bacteria; phylum Acidobacteriota; class Terriglobia; order Terriglobales; family Acidobacteriaceae; genus Alloacidobacterium. The sequence continues at coordinate 58,555 of DATGMQ010000087.1, forward strand.
AACCGACTTGTGCTATCCAGATCCTGACATTGTGGTCATCATGGGAGGCGTGAATGATCCTCAGAATGAGCCTGCCGAACAACAGGCCGCGGCCCAATTTCTTTCTCAACTGCAGAATTGCATTCCAAATGCGCAACTCTTTTTTATTGGACCTCAAGCGGCTTCTGCTTCTGCTTCAGCAGCATTCTCTGCGGCTGCTGCCCAGTTCCCCTCGGTCCACTATCTCAACCCTACGGCAGAAAACTGGCTCTACGGTTCACCGACCGATGCTTCCACAGGGAATGCGTACCTGTATTTAAATGGTCATCCAACTCCCTTAGCAGCCCGTGGTGTAAGTAGCGATTTCCAGCACGGCTCTGAACTGTGCGAGGGCATCGCATTCGCGAGCCGGATTCCCTGACGCCGCGCATGCGGTCTTCCTGAAAGCGGATGGTGATCCTGGCGCTGGGTAAACA
>DATGMQ010000088.1:0-38371 GCA_035293545.1 Alloacidobacterium sp.
TAGCAGGCGTGTCAAGAGGCGAGTCGGATTTTTCGCCGCCAAGACGCAAAGAACGCCAAGGTTCGCTAAGAACATTTCCGAAATCGGTATGTCCGTATTTTCGACGAAGCCCAAAAAAGCTTTGCCACCACAAGAGCGCACAGAGAACGCAGAGGGGTCGCAGAGAGAAAGGCCTCAAAGCATTCCGAATGCACCCTCCCTAAAGCCGTTCTAAGAAAATACCTTTTACTCGGTGCAGTTCAATCCATAAGCAGGTTCAGGTCGCGGCGGCTGAAGAGCCATGCGGCAGCTGTGAACCAGAGGGATGCGGCGAGAATGGTCAGAATTACGTTCATTTCGATCGTTATTGGGGTGTTATTTCCGGAAATAGATGTTTTAAAGAGGGCCAAAAGGAGTCTTCCAGGGCCGATCCAGCGCAGTTCTCCGAGGTAAACGGCGAGACCAATACACGCCACGGAGACAATAGAGGCGACGATCTGTGGCAGAAGGATTGACCAGAAGATGCTGATGGCTCCGGCCCAGACTCCCAATACAAGCTGGGCTACGGCCATGACCACAATGCCCTGATATGGCTTGTGCAGCAGATTGGCCATGAAGATTCCGCTGATGAGAAATCCGCTGACGTAAAGGACGAGCGGCAGCCATGCTGTGATGAGCAGCGAAAGCAGGTACTGAGGGCGGCTGACGGCGCGTGACAGCACCATGATGATGCGGCGGGAGCGCTGTTCATTTCCAAGCAACGTGCTTCCGGTTACGGCCACGAGGGCGAGTCCGGCAAAACATTCCTGGTGGAGTATCCAGAGCACGTCGTCGGGATCGGGCTGGCCGCCAAAGCACAGGATTGCGGCCATAATATAGGGCCAGAGCATCAGCAGAAGAAAAAGCCAGCGGTTTTGCCAGAGCAGGCGGGTTGCGATGAGCCAGGCTTTTGTCATGCTGAAACTCCGTTTTGCAAAAAACTATTTTCGTGTCGCTTCACCTGCGGTTCCCGCTCCAGCCTACGGCAATGCGGCACGGTCTTTGGGCTACTTTTATGGCACGGCTGAAGCCGTGCCCTACGAAACTTGGCCGAAATCGTGAGTTTTTCCGCAACCTCTGAAATCCGGCTCATTTCGTCCACTTCATGAAGAGGTCTTCGAGGGTGCGGCGCAGTGGGGTAACGCTCTTGAGGGTTCCGCCGGCAGCCCATGTCTGCTCGATCAGCTCGCGCTGGATTCCGGCAGGCACGATGAAGCGCATTCCGGTAGCGTCGTACTCGATTTGATATGGCTTGTATTTTTGCAGTACTTTTGATTCGGCGGGCAGGTTTTGAATCACGATTTCCATGCGTCCGCTGTCTTCGAGAAACGCATGCAGCGGGCCGTGGCGCAGCAATTTGCCGCGATCCAGGAAGGCGATGCGATCGCAAATTTGCTCGACTTCAGAAAGCTGATGCGAGCTGAAGAAGATGCTTTTACCCTCATCGCGTGCTGCGCGCAGCAGTTCGCGGACTTCCAGCACTCCGGGCGGATCGAGGGCAGAGGTGGGCTCGTCCAGGATAAGGATTTCCGGGTCGTTTATCAGCGCCTGAGCGATGCCGAGTCTCTGCTGCATACCGCGTGAGAAACGGCGCGCGTCCTTGCCTGCTACGGCGAGATTCAAACGGGCGAGCAGTTCCCTGCTTCGTTCTCGCAGCCGAGGGTTGCGGATGTTGTTGAGGCGTCCGGCCAGTTCAAGGGCACTGCGGGCAGTCCCTGCGAAGAAGGCGGGCGAATCTGAAAGAAAGCCGACTCTGGAGCGTGTGGCTGTGTGGCCGAAGGGCTTGCCGAGGATTGTGCCTCCGCCTGTGGAGGGCTTTAGGAATCCGAGCGCCAGATGGATGGCTGTTGTTTTGCCGGCTCCGTTCGGGCCGAGAAAGCCGAGGATTTCGCCCGGTTCGAGTGTGAGCGAGAGGCTGTCGAGAGCTGCATACGCGCCGAAGCGTTTGGTTGTACTTTGAAACTCCAGAGCAGCGGCCACGGTGGCATTGTCTCATGCGACTTGCATATGGAGCGGACTTCCACCCTTTGCTACGCAAAGTCTGGGGCATCCAGACGCTTCTCTGAAGAGAAAAACAGATCCTTCGCTACGCTCAGGATGACAGCACGATATTTTTCCTGATGGCAGCACTGAGGCCATCTACTTTTATTAACCGGCAGCGAGCTGGTAGATAGAGATATGCGAAGTGTGGCTGGAGCTGAATAGTGAGCGCTGCCAGTTGCCCCAGCGTTCTTTCAGTAGCAGGCCGGCGAGCTGCGCCATAAGATCAAGCTCACTCGGCCAGGCGTAGCGGAGCTGAACCGGATAGAGCTGGATGTTTCCATTCTTGATGACAATATGCTGGGCGGTTACGCGTTGCTCGACGGGATCGTGTTGCGATACATCCAGCCGGACCTCATCTACGCCCACACGGGATGCAACGACATTCTGGTCGTTATTGAAGCGGCAGAGATCGGGCACAAAGGCTTCCATCACAAACAGGCCCTCGGGCTGAAGGTGGGCGGCAATGTTCCTGAAGCAGCGGAGCTGGTCTTGTTGGGTGAGAAGCGCAAAGAATGTGTTGAAGACGACGTAAATCAAGCTGAATTTTCCCTCGACAGCGAGATCGGCAAAATCTCCAATGGTTACGGGGATGGCATCGCCGCCCGGCTTTTTGCGCAGCTCTTTGATCATCTGCGTGGAGGTGTCGATGCCCTGCACCTCAAGTCCATTTTGGCTGAGCGGCAGAGCGATTCGGCCTGTGCCGATTCCCAGCTCGAGCACAGGGCCGCCTTTTGCCAGTTCCGCCAGCGATTCTACGGCAGCCTGGGTATGTTGCTCTGAGAAGAAAGCGAAGTCATCATATTGACGGGCGATGCGGTCGCCGTAGGTGGCGGCATTGTAGTCTGGCATGGATTCAAAGCCTTTCCATAATGAATTTCTATTTGCCGAATCACTTTTTCTGATATAAGAGACTTCTTTATACTGTCACGATACCCTGTTAGCAAAGAACAACGAGCCAGGTCGAGCTTGCCTGCCATTCCCGGCGGGCACAGCCACGGTGGGCTTCGGTTGAACCCATCCAGAGGAGATGCATGTCTAACGAACTTCGTAGTTTTCTGTCGCTCTCATACGGAGAGCTGGAAGAGAAAAACCTCAGCGCGAAAGAGCAGCGGAAGAGCCGCGTAGCTCCTCACAAAGTTCAGGAAGAACGACTGAAGTATCTGACCGATACGAAGGAAATCAAGGCGGTCACTGTGCTGTTCAGCGACCTGGAAGGCCGCCTGCACATGCTGGACTACGATAAGAAGTTCCTGATTAAGAGCTACGACAACCTTACGTTTGACGGCTCATCGATCCGCGGCTTTACCGCGCAGCGCGAGAGCGACCTGCGGCTAGGCATTGACTGGAGCGCCTTTTACTGGGGTCCGGCAGACATTTTTGGGCCCGGCAAGGTCCTGGTTTTCGGCGAAGTGATTGACAAGCAGGGGACGCCCTACACGGCAGACATGCGCGGCGTGCTGAAGGGCTTTGCCAACGACCAGCACGAAAAGGAAGGCTACACGCTCAATGCGGCAAATGAGATTGAAGGATTTATCTTCGCCGGAGTGGATGCGGAGCGGCGCTTCCCTGAGACGGGCAGGTTCGAATATGTAAACACCGGCGGATACTATCATTCATTGCCTGGCGATCCGCTGCGCACTTTCATTGACACCACGGCTGAAGTGCTGCGCGCGATGGGCTTTGAGAATGAGAAGGACCATCCGGAAGTGGCACCGTCGCAGTTTGAAATCAACTATGGTTACGGCGAAGTGGTTGCTGCTGCTGACCAGATCCAAATTTATAAGCTGGTTTGTCGACAGGTAGCGACGAAGCTCGGAATGTCCGCTTCGTTCCTGCCCAAGCCGGTGGTTGGAGTGAACGGCAGCGGCATGCACACCAATGTTTCGATCAGCAAGGGCGGGAAGAACATCTTCTGGGACCCGAAGGGCGAAGAGAAGCTGGCCAAGTTTGGGTGGGATTTCGTGGACCGCATTCTGACGCACGGCAACGATATCTGCCTGCTGCTGAATTCGAGCGTGAACGCGTATCGTCGTCTCGATCCGCACTTTGAGGCCCCGAACCAGATCAAGGCTTCGGCTGTGGATCGCGGCTCGATGATCCGCATTCCTATCGGCAACGAGAAGAGCATGCGCGTTGAGGTGCGCTCGGTGGCTCCGGATGCGAACCCGTATCTTGTGCTTTACTCGATCTTCAAGTCGGGTCTTGACGGTGATACGGCGAAGATTGAGAACCTGCGCCAGGCACAGCGCTATCTGCCGGACAACGTCTATACCGCAATTGAGAACTTCCGTGACTCAACGTGGACTACCAAGTTGCTGGGCGAAGATGTGAAGGCCCGCTATGCCGATCTGAAACAGGCTTCGGCGGACCGTTGCCCGCGGCTGCTCGGCACGTTTGTGAAGCCGCAGGAAGTGCAGTTCCACCACGAGGTTTATAACCAGTTCCTCTGGAACCAGTTCTAAGAGATGTCTGCGTTGTTACACTGATCGCCCCGGCTCTGGCTGGGGCGATGTTCTTTTATGAAGAAGAAGCAACGGTCATCACGGGAAAAGTTTGCTCTCGTTCCAGAGGAAATGCGCAGGCTTTCAGCGCTGCTGGAGGAAGAGTTGTTGCGCTGGCCTGACGTTTCTGCCCGCTCTATGTTCGGGATGCGCGCGGTTTATAGGAAAGATGTCATCTTTGCCCTTTTGCCTGAGAGCAAGATGATTGATCGTCCGACTGCGATTGGCTACAAATTTGCGGACAGGTCTGAGGCAAGGCGGCAAGGCCATCAGTGGCAGCTTTTTGACGTGCGCAGCGAGGCAGATATCGCGGAGGCATTGCAGATTCTGGGAGATGCGCATCGGAAAGCGGGAGCGAAACGCGCGTAGGGGATAATTGAAACAGGTTGCATGAATTCTGCTAAATTTGCTTTCTGCCTTTTACTGCTTGCGCTGCCCGCTCGCGCTGTGGAATTGAAAATCTCCGCGCAGGCGCTGGAACATACGCTCAAGACGCAGCTTTTCAATACTCCTGACGGGCGCTATTACATTAAAGGCGATGCTAAGTCGGCCTGCCGTGTGTATGCCGAGTCGCCGAAGGTGTCATTTTCAGGCGATCGGGTCCTGGTCCATGTGCATACGAGCGCAAAGCTGGGAACGCACGTGTATGGAACGTGCCTTGGGATCGGGATTTCTCCGGATGCGGATGTTTCACTGCTGCCGGACGCGGAGGGTGAGACGATTGGTTTTCGCGATGCGCGGATTGAGCACCTGAGCGAATCACGTGAACTGAATTTCCTGCTGATGCCTTTCCTGAGTCGCAAAGTGCCGTCGAGCATGAAGGTGAATGCGGCGACTCTGCTGCGGCAGGTGCTGGCGCAGTCGCTGCAGAGCACGGGATATGATCTGAAGCTCGACCGGCTGAAGATTCACTCCATGCAGGTGGAGGGCGATGTGCTGGTGGTGGATGTGGACGGCGATTTGAGCGTGAACTGATGCTTTTGGGTTAATACATCAGCATTAGTGATAATAGACATCAGCCAATTTCAATATGTCATCATGAGGCATGAGAACTACCATTTCACTGGATGATGACGTTTACACCAGCGTTAAACAGTACGCCGATGACCGGTCTATAGGTTTAGGCAGGGCTCTTTCCGAAGACTGAATCGCATCATTCGGTGCGCAAGGCTTGCATTGGATCAAGGCGCGATGCCCGCCAGGCCGGCACGGCGCAGGCTAGTGCGGCAATTAAGAGAAGTAACGCAGCGACTACGATAAACACGACTGGATCAAAGGGGTGTGTGCCGTAGAGCAGCGATTCGATCAGACGCGCCGCGCCAAAGCTTGCGCCAATGCCGAGAACGAGACCAAACAATGCCGGCTTCAGTCCGTTCATCAGCATCAGCTTCATTACCTGCTCGCGCTGTGCGCCGAGTGCGATGCGGATGCCGATTTCGGTGGTGCGCTGCGCGACGATGTACGACAAGACGCCGAAGAGTCCCACGGCAGCCAGAACAAGAGACAATACGGCGAAGGCAAGCAGGAGGATTGCATCGAAGCTTTGGTTCAGCGTTGCCTGTCCGAGTATCTGATCCATGGTGAGGATATTGGCGACGGGGAGATCGTGATCGAGGCCAGCGATGATTTTCTGGATTGGTATGGCTGCCGCGTTTGGATCAAAGGCAGTGCGCACGGCCAGCGTTACTGAGCGCTCTGAACCGCTGTAGAGCGGATAGTAGATGGTCGGAAAAGCAGGTTTGCCGAGGGACTCCAGCGTGTCACCGACAACACCGACTATTTCATATGGCTGCCGGCTCTCACCTAACTCGGGATGAATATGTTTGCCGATGGGATTCTCATAAGGAAAATACTCCAGGACGAATGTCTGATTGACAACCACAGATAAAGCACGCTCATAGCGCTCATCCGTCTGCATGAATCTTCCTTGCAGAAGTGGGATCTGCATGGCGCTGAAGAAGCCCGGATCGACGAAGCGCGTCGTTGCGTCGAGTGTCTGCCCCTGCGGAAGAGGCGGATGCTCAACGATGGTGAATACGTCATCGCGGCGGTGTCCCTCGCCGGGCAGCGCTGTTGAGAGTCCGACACCGCGGACACCCGGTAGATGCCGGACCTGCTGCAGCATCTGATCGAAGAAGGAGACGCGATTCGCGGCTCTGTCATAGCTGATCTTGGGCAGATTGATGTCCATGGTAAGGACGTTGCGCGTAGCGCAGCCCAGATCCACCGACCGCAGTTGACGATAGCTTTTGATGAGCAGGCCTGCGCCGATGAGCAGCACGACCGTGAGTCCGACTTCGAGCGCAAGCAATGTCTGGCGCAAGCGCGCGTTTCTATGCCCGCCGCTGGAAGAACGCGAGGATTCATTCAGCGTTCTTAAGATTTTGCGGTGAGTGATGGAGATCGCCGGAATCAGCCCGGAGAAGAACCCGCAAAGAAGCATTAAGCCGAAGGCAGACAGGAAGACAATTGCATCCATGTGGATTGCGTTCGCGCGCGGGATATCGTCTCGGGAAGAGACCAGCCAGTGCAGGATGAGCGATGCCAAAAACAGGCCAAGTATGCCTCCGGCCATCGACAGCAACAGGCTTTCAATGATTTGCTCGCGAATCAGCCGCGACCTGCTGCCACCCAGCGCGGCACGAATGGCAGTCTCCCGGCGGCGTGCCGCGGAACGCGCAACCAGTAGATTGGCGATATTGAGGCAGGCAATTAAGAGGAGGCATCCGGTTGCGGCAAAGACAACATAAAGGCCGGTCCTGACGTTGCGGATCTGCGCGTCAAGCATGGGGCGGATATTGGCCGCATCGTCTACCGGGCCGTCGGGAAATTGCCTGCGAATCTGCGCCTGGATTGCGTTCAGATCGGCAGTGGCCTGCGCAATTGAAGTGCCGGATTTTAGACGCGCCACTACATCGAAATTGTGCGCGGTGTGGTATGACATCAGCTCCGGCGACTTCTCGTGATAGAGCGCTGTCCACGCCTGCACTTTCGTATCCGGATAGATGAACCAGGCCGGCAGAACTCCTATGACGGTATACGGTTTGGAATCGAGCAGAATTTTTTTGCCTATGATGTTGCGATTCGCCCCGTAGCGACGCTCCCACAGCCCCCACGAGAGCATGACGACGGCATCACCGCCGGGCTGGTCTTCGGCTTGCAAAAAAATACGGCCAATTGTCGGTTGAACACCAAGGAGCGGAAAGAAATTCCATGATGCATTGTAGGCATCGATCTGTTCCGGCAATTGTCCAGCGGTTCCGGAGAGGTTGTAAACAGTACGCCTGGTGATGGCCATGTCCTCGAAGCTGCGCGACTGCTGCTTCCAGGTTGAGAAGGTGGCCCCGGCAACGATGTTGTCCTGAAAGCGTCCTCTTGCGTCCGCTTCAAACAGGCGCACGAGCCGGTCTGCATCTTTAAAGGGCAAGGGCTTAAGCAGCACGGAACGAACAACTGTAAGCAGCGCGACATTGGCTCCGATGCCGAGCGCCATTACGAGAATAGCGAGCAGGACGAAGCCGGGAGTTCGCCTCAGAGTGCGCGCTCCATATCGCAGATCGCGCCAGAGCTGCTCCAGCCAATACCAGTTCCATGTTTCACGTGTCTGGTCACGAAGGGCTGTTGGATTTCCGAAGGTACGCATGGCGGCGTGGCGAGCTTCTTCAGCACTCATGCCCGCGGCGATGTTCTCTGCGATCTGCTGGTCGAGATGGAACTGAAGCTCATCATTGAGATGTGCGGCGGCCTTATTACGGCGAAACAACATCTGAAATCGCATTTTCCATTCGTGGAACCAGCGCATCGTGCATCCTCTCCGCTATTGCTTCCCACCCTCCCCCTTCGTTTCACTCAGGGTCAGGATGGGGCACCAACGTTTCTACTCCGTACGCAGCGCCTGCATCGGATCGAGCCGCGATGCCCGCCAGGCCGGCACGGCGCAGGCTGCTGTTGCCACGCACAGGAGTGTTACTGCAACCAGAACAAACACCCAGAGATCAAGCGGACTGGTTCCATACAACATGGATCGTATGAGCCGCGTCAGGGCTGCGCTCGCCAACAGGCCGAGCGTCAGACCAACCAGCGTCGGACGCAGGCCGTCGCCCAGCATCAGGCGCATGACCTGCTCGCGTTGCGCACCCAAGGCGATTCGGATACCGATCTCAGTGGTTCGCTGCGCAACGATGTAAGAGAGCACTCCGAACAAGCCTACAGCAGCGAGCGTGAGCGACAAGACAGCAAAAATAAACAACAGGGCCGCGTTGAAGCTCTGGTCCATGATGTTTCTGCCAATGACCTGATCCATGGTGAGGATGTTCAACAGCGGCAAGTCGCGATCCATTTGCTGGAAGATTTGCTGAACAGGCAATGCGAATTGCATTACCTCGCGCTTGGAGCGCACGACCAGCGCCGCTCCGTTCATGTTCTCATCCGCGTAGAGAGCAAAGTACATCATTGGCTGGACAGGCTCGCCGACCTCGAACTTCGTGTCGCCAACGATCCCGACGATTTCATAGGTGCGCGAGGTGTAGGTATCGCGAATATGCCTGCCGACAGGGTCTTCTCCGGGAAAAAACTTTCGCGCGAAAGACTCGCTGATGACTGCCTCAGTTGCGTGGCCTGGACGCTGATCTTCGGCAAAGGTGCGCCCTCGCAAAAGCGGAATCCCAATCGCGGAAAAATATCCGGGGTCGACGTTGCGCTTGATTGCATTCGTTCCCTTGCCCAGTGGCAGCGGCGGGTGTTCCAGGATAGTGAAGCCGTGGTCGCCGCCGGGGCCATCTCCGGGAACAACGGGATAGACGAGACCCGCCGCGGCGACGCCTGGAAGACTGCGAACGCGCGCCAGCAACGTCTCAAAGAAATTTACGCGCTGCGTGAATTGCGTGTAGCGGGCTTGCGGCAGGTCAAAGCTCATGGTGAGCACGTTCTGTGTAATACAGCCGAGGTCCGTAGAGCGCAGCTTTGCATAGCTCTTCAACAGCAGCCCTGCACCGACCAAAAGTACGACTGTAAGACCAACTTCCAGCGAGAGCAGCACCCTGCGCAAGGTGGCGCGACCATGACCCGCGCTGTGCGAGCGCGATGAATCCTGCAGGACGGTAAGCACCTGATCGCCCTTGCCGGACGCGGCGGAAATCAGTCCGGCGAACATCGCGCAAAGGACAATCAAGCCGACTGTGAAGAGGACCACGATGCCGTCAATGCGTATGGCTTCTGCGCGCGTCATGTCTTCTCGCGCATTGATTACCCACTGCAGGACTAAGTATGCAAGCGCGCAACCGAGGATGCCTCCGGCTGCTGAGAGGAGAACACTCTCCATCAGGTGCTCGCGCAGCAGCTGCAGCCTGCTGCCGCCGAGCGCCGTGCGAACTGCAATTTCCCTGCGCCGGGCCGCGGACCGGGCAACGAGCAGGTTAGCGACGTTGAGGCAGGCAATAAGCAGGACACATCCGGTAGCGGCAAGAAGCGCGTAGAGCGGCGTTTTCATTTTGCCGACTAAAGATTCGAGGAGCGGCCGTGCGTTTGCGCCGGTGCTTACAAAGGGTTTGTCGGGGTGTTGGTCGTGAATGCGGCGCGTGATCAGAGAGAGTTCTGATGCAGCTTGTGACAGGCTTACTCCAGGTTTGAGACGTCCAATGACGATGAATTCATGATCGTCAGGGGCCTGCATCAGATCGGGTTTTTCTTCGTGATAGGTCGGCGTCCACAACTGCACAGCCTGATTGGGGAGCATAAACCAGGCGGGCATAACGCCAATTACGGTGTAGGGCCTGGCGGAGAGCAGGATGGTCCGGCCCAGAATGGATGGATTGCCGCCAAAGCGGCGCTTCCATAGTCCCCAACTTAGAATGACGGTCGCATTTGCGGATGGCTGATCATCGGCGGCGGTGAAATTGCGACCGAGCGCGGGTTGGATTCCGAGAGTGGGGAGGAGATCGTGGGAGAAGGTCGCAGCACGCACATTTTCCGGAAGTTGGCCGCCTGTTCCGGAGAGATTGTAGCCGGCATAGCCTGAAATGGCGAGGTCAGCGAAGCTCTTGCTTTGCTTCTTCCACTCGGCGAATATGCCGCCGGCGCTGACGTTGAATGGAAAATCTCCGGCAGAAATCTGAATATGCTCGTAGAGCCTGACAAGCTGATCCGGATCTTTGAATGGCAGCGGCTTGAGCAGGACCGAACGCACAATGGTAAAGAGGACGACATTTGCGCCGATGCCGAGGGCCATGACCAGAATTGCTATCACGGCAAAGCCGGGAGTACGCAGGAGCGTGCGGGCTGCAATGCGGATGTCGCGTATCAACGATTCCAGCCAGTTCCAGCTCCAGGATTCGCGCGTCCGGTCGCGCATCGCTGCCGGGCTGCCGAAGCTGCGCAGCGCGGCGTGGCGTGCTTCTTCATGACTCATCCCCGCGGCGATGTTCTCTGCGATCTGCTGGTCGAGATGGAACTGAAGCTCGTCATCGAGATGCGTGCTCTCTTCACCGCGATTGAAAAGCATTCGTAACTGCATCGAGAGCTTGTGTAACCAGCGCATTTGGATTACTCCTTATGCTTCCTGAACGACGATGTTGATCGCTTCAGAAAGCCGGTTCCAGTTCGCCGTTTCTGACTCAAGCTGCTTCCGGCCTGCCGCGGTGAGCGAATAAAACTTTGCCTGACGGCCTGTCTCGCTCTCTGCCCATTTGGCCTTGATCCAGCCTTGCTGCTCCAGGCGATGCAGCGCCGGATAAAGCGAGCCCTGCTGCACCTGCAGCACATCGCCTGAAACCTGTTGAATGCGCTTGGCAATGGCCCAGCCGTGTTTGGCTTCCAGAGAGAGAGTTTTAAGAATCAGAAGGTCGAGAGTTCCCTGGACCAGATCGCTTGGTTTTCCCATGCCTCGATTATCTACATATCGAGTTGTAGATCGTCAAGGTATGGGAACGGTTTAATTTCACTCCGCTGAATCCGGAATTGGGATTATTTTTCCTTTGGACTGAAGAGCGGAGCGCCCCAGGCCCCTGCTGCGAGCAGTGCTCCAAAAAGGATGACGGCATCAATACTCTCACGTCCTTGTCGGGCCCAATATACGTCCTGCAAGTTCAGCCACAGAGCGAACTCGTCCAGGGTAAGCGCAGCGCCTACGCCATAAAGGATTGCAAGCAAGCGGCTGACGAATATGGATGTGGGAGTAGTGCCAGTACCAACTTCAGCCAGCGTGCAATATCCGACACCGAGCAGGATCAGGATCCCCCAGACGAGATGGTGGATGTGGCGGCCATCCACCATGACCCAGCCGAATGGCCCCTTATGATGCGTAATAGACATGACCAGCAGCCGTACACCAATGAAGGTGATGAAGAAACTGACAGAAGCCAGAAACATGCGGCGTCGCGGGCGGTCAGGTATGCGCTGATGGACAATGTGTCCAAGCTTTGTGAGGTGAAGCAGAAGCAGCAAACATGCCGCTGTAAAAAGGGCGAAGATAAGCAGAATCCAGACGCCGGACATATTCAGATATATCTACCATGTCCCAGCCCTGCTGCTCACAGAAATACGCTGAAACTGAAAGCAGGACTTAGGCAGCCTGCTTTCAGGACAATTCAGGAAGCTCCGGCCGTTGAAATCATTGAAATGGACCGCCGCGCAGCAGGGGGCTCCTGAAACCAGGAGCGGCTTCTTTGGCGGATCGCGTCTAAGATTCCAAAAGCATTTTCCTGTAGGCGTAGAGTAAACACATAGCCATCATTCTGAGCCGCATCCGGGGGTGGGCAGACGAAGAATTCCCGGCAGCATGGCTTGAGATTCTTACTCCCTCCCCTTCACGATGTTCAGGGTGAGGGTGGTCAGAATGACGGCACTTCATAACTAAACAGAAAATGATCTGAAAACCGATTGAAATACAAACGCGCAGCCACGTGGCTGCGCGTTCGCGAAAACAGGGCGGCTTCAGCGCCCGAAGAAGGTTGCGTTCTTTTCCGCGTAATTCGCCCACTTTTCCGGCAGATCATCGGCAGCGAAGATGGCCGACACCGGGCATACAGGTACGCAGGCGCCGCAATCGATGCACTCCACCGGATCGATAAAGAGCTGTTCCTGGTCGGCGTGAGGGGCCTCGTCTTTCTTGGGGTGGATGCAGTCAACAGGGCACGCATCCACACAGGCGGTGTCTTTTGTGCCGATACAGGGTTCCGCAATTACATATGCCATGAGAGCTTTCTCCGATTTTGCTGGTGATTGAAATTTTATTGTAGCAGCGCTGCGCGGGCTGCAACACGCGTTTGAACAAAAACCAAAGTTTTCTAGCGCGCGCGTTCAGCCCGCATTGCCGCAAACTCCGCAGGCGTGGGAATCGGCTCCAGATCGCGCCCGGCGAACATATTTTGAAAGAGCGTAGTTACCTCTTTATCAATGCGCCCATTGGTCGCCAACACTTCGCGGCTGTTCAGCCGGAACGGGCTTCCGTCGAATGACGTTATGGTGCCGCCGGCTTCCAGCACCAGCAGCGCGCCGGCGGAGGTGTCCCACGGATTGAGCTTGAACTCCCAGTAGCCGTCGAGCCGTCCGCAGGCTGTATAGGCCAGGTCAAGTGCGGCTGATCCGGCGCGTCGTACACCGTGGGAGCGCAGTGTGATCTCGTGATAGAAGTGGATGTTCGGATTCTGATGCCGCGAGCGGCTGGGAAATCCGGTCGCCAGAAGGCTTTCAGCCAGAGTATCGGTGCGCGAAACTCTGATCTTCTTTCCGTTCAGATACGCGCCCTTTCCTTTCTCCGTGACAAACAATTCATCCCGCAGGGGATCGTAGACGACTCCGGCTACCAATGTTCCATCTTCTGTCGCAGACAGGCCGGCGGGCCGGTGCTCCAGGCCGAGCGAGACGCAGAAGACAGGAAATCCATGCGCGAAGTTGGTCGTACCGTCCAGCGGATCGACATACCAGCGGTATTCGCGATCAATGCGCTCGCGAGTTCCCTCTTCGCCATAAATACCATGCTCCGGAAAGGCTGCATGCAGGCGTTCGACGATCAGTTTCTCGGAAGTGCGGTCAGCCTCGGTGACCAGATCGACATCGCCTTTGTATTCGGTGGCAACGCCGCGATGATAGAAATCACGAATCAGCGCTCCAGCTTCGAGAGCAATCTTTGAAGCAGGGCCAGCCAGTTCCAGAGCAATGCCTGCGGGAAGCTGAGTCATCTCCGGCTCCCATCGAGCATCGTCTCCTGCTCGTTTTCAGTTTTGCGCGCGTGGCGCACACGGGAGCCGTGACGGCTCGTCTGCTCCGTGATGGTGCGTATCTGATGCTTGTAGATGAAGAGATTCGGCTTGCCTTCGCGCGTCAGCCGGATCATGCGGTCGTCGAAGTATTCAATCCAGCCGGTAACCGTCTCGCCATCGCGCAATTTCACCGCAACCGGTATCTGCCTTTCGCTCAATGAACGGAGATAGAGTGCTTCCTGTCCGGTATCTCCGGGCGGAGGAGCTTTCTGGCGGCGACGCGATGAAATGGGCATAGGGTTATTGTAGCGAAGCCCGCAGCGATGCTTACGGAGCGGGGTTCGCGTAATAACCAGTACGATGCCGGACTGTGTAGTGCGCGTTGGGCGGCTGCTTCAGCGTGACGCTGATCGTGCGGAAATCGGAATCGGTGCGGCGGTGCGCAGGATAATAGGCCAGCAGATACTGCGTGCGCAGATCTTCGGAAACCTTCTGAAAAGCCGCATCGAGATGCTGCGAGTCGGCGTAGTAGTACTTGCCGCCGGTCTCCTGTGAGAGCGTAATCATGGCGTGCTCGCCGCCGGTATCGCGACCGGCGTCAGCTTCTATGGGCACATCGATGATGCTGTAGACCATCGTCTCCGACCGCACGGCCTGCTCCAACGCGTCAGCGTAATCGGTTCCCTTCACGGTGTTGCCGCCATCCGAGATCAGGATCAGCACTTTGCGCCCCGGCTGCGAGGCCAGATTTTGTGCCGATAGATAAACGGCGCTGTAGAGGGCCGTTGCCGGCCCGGTGGCCAGATTGTCAATGCCCCAGTCGATGCGACTCAGCTTGTTGGTAAATGGAACTACTTCCCGCACGTCGGAAGAAAAATCAATCAGGTCCAGCCTGTCCACCGGGCGCAGCAGTGAATGCACAAAGGCATGGGCGGCACGTTTTTCTATGGCCAGATCCTTATTCACACTGCCGCTGGTGTCGATGGCCAGCACGAGGGAGAGCGGCATCTCTGACTGGCGCTCAAAAACGGCAATTTTCTGCGGATGGCCGTCTTCCGCAATGGTGAAATCGTCTTTTGTGAGCCCGCCGACAGGAGCGCCACTGGCGTCTGTGACATTGACAAAGACATTCACCAGCTTTACATCGACCTTGATGGGCGGAGTAGTCTGCGCCTGCACTAAGCTCCATGCCAGCAAGGCAAATATCGGCAGGAACTTCATGACGTAGACGCGCCTTTCACTTCGGCGGGAAAAGGCTCGCCGTCAGCCCACACCGCTCCATCTTCAAAATGCTCTTTTTTCCAGATGGGCACAGTTTTCTTCAGCGTGTCGATGAGCCAGCGGCAGGCGTCGAAAGCGGCAGCGCGATGCGCGGATGCGACCGCAATCAAGACACTGCTCTCCCCCACTTCAAGCTTTCCCAGCCGATGCACGAGCAGCACATCGCGTATGGCGAAACGTTCTCCGGCCTCCTGCGACAAGGCGCGCATCTGCTTCAGCGCCATTTCTTCATAGGCTTCATAAAGCAGGTACAGCGTCCGCCGTCCGCGCGTGTTGTTGCGCACGATTCCGTCGAAGACCACGACGGCCCCGTCTTCTCCGCGTTTCAATTGAGTTACGAGCGCCTCAGCCTGAATCGGCTCACGCACCAGCGCCACATGGGATGCGAAGCTGCCGCCGCTTACCGGAGGCAGCAGGGCAATCTCATCACCGTCCTGGAGAAGATGCTTCGGCCCGGCATACTCGCGGTTCACGGCGACAGCCACCGAATCCCAGAGCTGGTCTTTCTGTGGAGCACGAGCGCGGAAATGGTCGAGCAGCACAGCAACGGTCGCGCCCGGCGGCATTTGCAGCGAAGAAATACTCTGCGGAAATATGTCTTTCAAAACGCCAAAGAACAGAACGCGCACATGCATACCTACTAGAATACGTGTCTGTTAGACGCTCCGGCCAGCGCCCGGTTGAGGAGCCTCCGGACTGACGATTTTCACAGGATCAAGCAGATTATTCTTTCCTCCACAGAATTAAGGATCAGGGTCTTACTCTGCGAAATGATCCTGGAACACCCCCGATTGCCATACCCGGAAACTTAGCTGTTGCCTTGTAGATCTTCATCAATCCTCACCGGTCTGATGAGTTGTGGATTGCGAGGAAACCTTATGCTGAGAAATAAAGTGCGACCGCTGTTTCTCACACCAGGCCGTCCGGCACCTTCCTGAATTGTCCATTTCGCCGAGAACAATTTCTCTCAAATTTGAATGACCTGGCGGACTGATAATTCGAATTCTCGGCCACTCGCTGAGGTGTTCCAATAGTCCCACTTCTTTTCCGATCGATCGAGTGTCTTCTACTGTTAGAAATGCAGCAAAAATGATCAGAAGTGTGAGAAGTAGACTCAAGGTTCTCAGGCGTTGGAGCCCGAAACAGAGAGGATGCGTGTGTCACTGTCGGTACCAGATCCTAAATGAACAGGAACCAGTTCCTGCGCTTTCTTGCTAGCGCCAGGCATAATTGATTGAAAACAACGGATTTCCGTGCAGAATAGCAGCTGCAAGCAGTTGCAAATAAACGATCTCCGTACAAAATGGGGAGAGGGATCAAACAGATGCTGTCTTTAGCCTCAAACCCATATCTTGAGTCGCAAACCGGCAAAATCCAGAGCTTCGCTGATACGATGGCTTTCATGAGTGACGAACATAATAAGAATTCCGCGCTGAGGAATTCATGAAAGCATTGGTGAAGAGCCGCGCAGAGCGCGGACTGTGGCTGGAAGACATTGCAGAACCCACAATCGGCATCAATGATGTGCTGATTCGTGTGCGCTACACGGGTATCTGCGGAACTGATGTTCACATTTATCAGTGGGACGAGTGGGCGCAGAAGACGATTCCGGTGCCGATGGCCGTTGGACATGAGTTTGTCGGAGAAATTGTCGAGGTTGGATCGAACGTAAACGACTTCTTCCCCGGAGACATTGTAAGCGGCGAGGGGCATGTCACCTGCGGACGCTGTCGCAATTGCCTTGCAGGCAGACGACATTTATGCGCGCATACATCGGGCGTAGGCGTAAATCGCCCTGGAGCATTCGCTGAATACATCGCGCTGCCGATGAGCAATATCTGGCGGCATGATCACGGCATTAACCAGGAAGTCGCGGCGATCTTCGATCCCTTTGGCAATGCGGTACACACCGCACTGTCGTTTCCCGTGCTCGGCGAAGATGTCCTGATTACCGGCGCTGGGCCCATAGGAATTATGACGATTCCGGTGGTGCGGCATGCCGGAGCGCGTCATATTGTGATTACTGACGTGAATCCCTTCCGCCTGGGACTGGCGCGCAAGATGGGCGCTACGCTTGCTGTGAATACGCAGGAAACGCCGCTTGCTGAAGTACAGAAGCAGCTTGGGATGCGCGAGGGATTTGATGTGGGACTGGAGATGTCCGGGCATCCCGCGGCCATGCAGGAGATGATCGCGAACATGAGTCATGGAGGAAAGATTGCCATGCTCGGAATTCCTGCGAAGCCGATGTCAATTGATTGGCGCGCAGTGATCTTCAATATGCTGACGATCAAAGGCATCTATGGGCGCGAAATGTACGAGACGTGGTACAAGATGAGCGTCATGATCGAATCGGGGCTCGATATTTCGCCGATTATTACGCATCGCTTCAGCTATCGCGATTTTCAGAAGGGCTTCGATGCCATGATCTCAGGCCAGACGGGCAAGGTGATTCTGGACTGGACGAACGTGGCCTGAAGCTTATTCCGCGATGGCCTGCGGAACCGGTTCGGCGGATAGCGCAGGCTTCTTTTCAGGAGCGCGAGGCAGCGTGAAGAGAAAAGTAACGCCTGCGCCGAGCTCGCTTTCGGCGCGGATGGTTCCACCGTGTGCCATGATGATGTGCTTGACGATGGCGAGGCCGAGGCCAGTGCCTCCGGATTCGCGCGAGCGGGCCTTGTCGACGCGATAGAAGCGCTCAAAGATGCGGTCCAGATGCTCGGATGCGATGCCGGGGCCGAAGTCACGAACGAAGAATTCGACCATTGGCTGGTCCGCATTTTCGTCGCCGGGCAGGCGCGCGCCGATCAGTACGCGCTTTCCTGACTTGCCGTACTTCATGGCGTTTTCTATGAGATTGCCGAAGACCTGGTTGAGAGCATCGGCATCGGCAAATACAAGGGCATCGGTAGTTTCCGCGGCTTCCAGAGTTACGTCAGAATCAAGCACCATGCCGGTGAGCGATTCGATAGCGTCTTCCACGATGGCTGAGGCGCGCATAGGCTGCAGCGCCAGCTTGTAGTCGCCGGATTCGACATTGGCGAGCGCCAGCAGGTCTTCGGTCAGGCGGTTCATGCGGGTGGCGTTCTTGAGGATGATGGCGAGGAATTCGCGCGCCTGCGGCGAAACCTGCTCATTGCCTTCGAGAAGCGTTTCCACATAGCCGGAGATGGACGTGAGTGGCGTACGCAACTCATGCGAAACGTTGGCTATGAAGTCGCGGCGTGTTTTTTCGGCACGCTCCACACTGGTGACGTCGTGCAGCACGGCAACTGCTCCGCCGCCGGGCGTAGGCGCGGCGTTGACCTCAAAGATGCGTCCCGGAGCAACACTGAAGGCTTTACCGTTAAAGTTTTCGCGCTGGCTCAGCGCGCCTTCGACACACGACAGGACATCGGGATCGCGCAGCAGCTCGACCAGCGGGCGGCCTTCGCGCACAGCGTTTGAACAGATGCGCTGCATGACGGAATTTGACCAGATGACCTGTCCCTGAGCATTGACGGCGACTACCGCCTCCTGCATGCTGTCGAGCAGCGCGGCCAGCTCGCGACGGCTGGCTTCGAGCGCATGGAAGCTCTGCTCAAGGCGGCTGGCGGTCGCGTCGAGAGCGTGGGCCACATCGGCGAGCTCGTCGAGGTCATCTTCTTCGAGTCGAGCAGAGAGATCACCGGCGGCAATGCGGTTGGCGAAAAGAACGATGCGGTCGTAGCGCTGCGCGACGCGGCGCGCGAAGAATGCGGCCAGCAATGTAGCTGCTGCAAGCGCCAGCAACGAGCCGACGATGAGGTCGCGCGCAGCGTGGGCCTGGTTGCCGATGGCGTGCTCAAAGATGGGGCGCAGAGAAAGGTCGAGGATTGCTGTTCCGACCAACAGCACCAGGACAAACGAAACGAGGAGCTTGGTGAATACCCTTCCTGTCAAAAAGCGGTTCCCGGTTACTGCACTGGACGCGGAACTTCGAAGCGATATCCGGCGCCGCGCACGGTTTTGAGATATTTCGGAAGCTCCGGGTCTGTCTCGATTTTCTCACGGATACGCCGGACGTAGACATCTACGGAACGCGGCGTGACGAAGCGGGCATCGCCCCAGACGGCGTCGAGAAGATGATCGCGGCTGAAGACGCGTCCAGGGTGGCGGGCGAGGTAGTCGAGAAGACGGAATTCGGTAGCGGTGGTGGTTGTTAATTCTCCGCGGACTTTCAACTGCATCGCTCCGGCGTCGATGACGACATCTTCAAAGCTGATGACAGTGGGTGTTGCCGGACGCTCGAAGCGCCGCAGCACGGCTTTTACGCGCGCGAGCAGCTCGCGAGGGGCAAAGGGTTTGGTAATGTAGTCGTCAGCGCCCAGTTCGAGTCCGAGGACGCGGTCGTTTTCACCGGCGCGGGCAGTGAGGAAAATGATGGGCACGGCGCTCAATGCAGGATGGCTGCGCAAGCGGCGGCATACATCAAGTCCGTCTCCGCCTGGAACCATAATATCGAGCAGGAAGAGTGCCGGCGGCTGGCGCTCCGCGTCTGCAAGCACGTTGGCAGGGCTGGCATATACGCGGGCCGAAAAGCCAGCGGCTTCCAAGTGGTGCTGGACCAGGCGTGAAATGTCGGTGTCGTCTTCAAGCACGAATACGGTCTGGCTCAAGGCGTTTCCTCGCAACGTTCGGTTCCACTTTTTTGTGAAAAGAACGCAAAGATTTCGATTACAGGCTATCCCATTGCAGCAAAGAGAATGCAAACGTTCTGTTAATTTTTCCGGGGAAAATCCAGAGAAAATCGACAGAACCTGAAGAAAATAAAGAAAATGGCAGCCGATATGGCCTGCACGGTATTATTTGATAGCTAATTTCATTGGACTTGTGCCGAACCGGTGAAAGTAAAGGATCTGCGCCATCGCCATTGCAGGAATGACAAACCCTTATACAGTTCTGTGTGTTGATGATGAAGTGCTTGGTCTCCAGATCAGGAAAGCGCTGCTGGAGACGTCGGGATATAAAGTATTGACCGCGGCAGATGGGAAATCCGCCCTTATGCTGTTTGAAGACCACATGGTGCATGCAGTTTTGCTGGATTATCTGATGCCCGGGATGGATGGAGGGCGGGTGGCCGTAGCGATGCGGGCAATGAAACCCCAGGTGCCAATTCTCCTGCACTCGGCCTGCGTTGATCTTCCGCCGGAGGTCGTGAAGATTGTCGATGCTACCCTGCCAAAGGGAGAAGGGCCTGAAATGCTGATCAGTCGTCTGCAATTGCTTATTGAAGCATCTCATTCGCCTGGGAGGGATGACGATCAGTGAACCTGGAGGATTTTCGTCGCGTATTGCGACAGGCGATACTGATACCCTTCTTAGCGCTGGTTGCTTTGGCTTGCCTGCTGTTCTGGCAGGTAACAGATACGCAGCGGGCGCAAAGCTGGCTGGACCATAGTGATCAGGTGAGTGCCCAGATCGCAGAGCTTGAGCGCCAGATTATCGATCAGCAAATGT
The DNA here is from genome assembly GCA_035293545.1 of Alloacidobacterium sp. Taxonomy (GTDB): domain Bacteria; phylum Acidobacteriota; class Terriglobia; order Terriglobales; family Acidobacteriaceae; genus Alloacidobacterium. The sequence continues at coordinate 20,519 of DATGMQ010000088.1, forward strand.
TGCTGCGGGGTTACGAGCTTACGCTGGACCGGAGTGCGCTAAGGACCTTTAATTCCAGCAGCGCGCGTATTGAAAGTGAATTCGCAACACTGCGGCAATTTGTCTCTGATAATCCTGAACAAGTTGCGAATCTTGTTCGCGTGCACGATGCTTATTTGCTTTGGCTGGGTTTTGCGCAAAGTTTGATTGCTTCTCCGAATCCGGCAGTCGACAAAAATCTTGCCTATCAGGGCACGGATTTTATGAAGGCGGTCCGCACAGCGACGAAAAGCATGAGCGATGCCGAAGACCGGCTTCGTAAAGTCCGGCTGGAAAAGGCGATTCGGCTTGAACATCAGGAAATTATCTGCATCATTGCCGGAGCACTTCTGGTGGGGACGGCTTTAGGCATTTTTTCAAGAATGCGGCTTCGGCAGGTGTCCAGGGCCTACCAGGCTTCGCTCGATGACCTGCAGAGGAGATCGCAGGAACTTTACGAAAGCCGTGAATGGCTGCACACGACCCTCCGCTCAATTGGCGACGCTGTAATTGCCTGTGAAGCGAGCGGTCGTATCGAGTTCATGAATGAGCAGGCCGAGGAGCTTACCGGATGGCCTATGGGAGAAGCCAGAGGCAAGCCTCTCGAGGACGTATTTCAAATCATTCATGAAATGACCCGCGAGAAGGCTGAGAACCCGGTAGACAAAGTCCGGCGACTCAACACTGTCATTGGTCTTGCGAACCATACGGCTCTGATCTCCCGCAGTGGAACTGAATATGTGATCGATGACAGCGCCGCGCCGATCCGGGACAAGAACGGCAAGATGATCGGCATTGTGCTGGTCTTCCGCGATGTAACCGACCAGAGGCGCACGGAAGCAGCGCTGGTTGCAAATGAAAAGCTGGCTGTTGCCGGACGTATAGCGGCCAGCATCGCGCATGAGATTCATAATCCGCTCGATTCCGTGTCCAACCTGCATTATCTGCTGGCGCGGGAGAATGATTCGGCAAAGCGAAAAGAATATTTAGAGATGGCGCAGCAGGAGCTGAAGCGTACGATGCAGATCAGCCGGACAATGCTGAATCTGTACCGCGAGCCAAATGCGCCGGTAGAAGTTGATCTGAAGGAATTGCTGGAGAGCGTTCTGCTTCTGCTGCAACGGCGACTCGACAACCAATCTATCCTGGTGCGGCGTGATTTCAACGATGAATTCATCGTTGAAGGATTTCCCGCCGAACTGCGTCAGGTCTTTGCCAACCTGATTGCGAATGCGGTGGATGCTGCAGGCGCTGGAGGGAAGATACTCATTCGCATGTATACGGTGCCTGCGGAGGAGTTACGAGGCGCAGGCGCAACCGTTGAGATACTCGACAGTGGGCCAGGAATTCCGGAGCAGGCTTTACAGAAAGTATTTCAGCCGTTTTTCACCACTAAAGGAGACCAAGGAACTGGGCTGGGTCTCTGGGTGAGCATGGGCATTGTGCAAAAACACGGCGGGATTCTCCGTCTCGAAAACAGCACAGATCCTGAATTCAGCGGAGCGCACGTGCGCGTTTACCTGCCGGCACGGACGCTGGCAACAGCAGCTTCGCGCTCTACAGCTCACGTGGGCTAGATGCTATTGGTATGTAAGTACGCCGGTTGCATCTTCTCGCATTTTTTCAGGATTAAGAACTCGTCCGCCCGGACCGACCCATGCTCCTATCCATCCGCGCGAAATGAAGCGCATCACAATGAGAATAATCAGCGCGAAGCCTGCGTAAATCATAATGCCGGTTGCGTAGGACCCGGTGTGCTGTTTTGATTGTCCAAGCAGGTTTGGCAGAATGGAGCCGCCCAGAGCGCCAATTTCACCAATCATGCTTCCGGCAACGGCAGTATTGGCAGGCCAGCGCAGCGGAACAAGCTGAAATGTAGCTCCGTTGCCCGCCCCTAACGCTGCAAAGCAAAGCATGAAAAGCAGCGTGGTAGCGATGAGCCCTGGAGAAGCAATCAATGCGCTCAACCCAACAACAGCAATGAGAAACACAATGCTGAGAGCGCGAATGCCGCCTATGCGGTCGGCGAGCCAGCCCCCCAGAACGCGCGTAGCGCTGCCAGTGAATGTCGCCAAAACGGTCAGAGTCCCGGCTTCCACTTTCGAAACATGAAACTGCTTGAAATAGAACGACGGCAGGAAAGTCGCGAGACCCAGAAATCCGCCGAAGGTGATGATGTAGATGAAATTGAAGGCCCAGCCGTCTTTTTCCCAAAGGCAGCTCATATGCTCAGCCAGACTCTGGTGCTCCATGTCGGGCGGCTCCTGAGCCAGGAAGATCATGACGCCTAACGGCAACAACATGAAAAGAGCTGCGAAGCCGTACACATGCTGCCATCCGAAGTGCTGCGCCAGCCGCGGAGCAAGAAGGGCGGCAACAGCGGTACCGCTGTTCCCTGCTCCCGCGATGCCCATTGCCAGGCCTTTGTATTGTTTCGGGAACCAGCCTGCTCCGAGTGAAAGAGCTACTCCGAAACTTGCGCCGGCGATGCCCAGCAGAACGCCCATCGCCAGCACGTCGTGATAGTTCTTTACAAAGAAGAACCCGTAAAGCAAGGCAGTGACAATGGCCGACATCTCAACAATGGCGGCATTTTTTCTGCCGATATACTGCGCGAGCAAACCGAGTGGAAAGCGCATGAAGGCTCCGGCAAGCGTGGGAATGGAGACCATAAGCCCGATCTGGCCCTGCGTGAGATGAAACTGTTCAGAGATGAACGGTCCCATTGCTCCATTCAGGACCCAGACAGCGAAGCTGAAATCAAAATAGAGAAATGCCGCGAAGAGAGTCGGCATGTGCCCTGACTGTCGAAATGCCTTAATGCTGGCCATCGTTTGTCTCCGAGAAAGATGTGGATTTAATTTGCAGCCGAGCGCTCGACGCGCACTGCGCATTGTTTGAAATTGGGTTCGCGGGAAATTGGATCATATGCTCCAAGCGTGACCAGGTTTGAATTGCACTCGGCAAAATGAAATGGCATAAAAACCTGGCCGGGAGCAACGATGCCGGTGATTCGCAGCTCAACATTCTTTACGCTGCTGCGGCGGGAAAAGATGGTGACCCGATCATGCGGCTTCAGTTGCAGCTGCGCTGCGTCCGCGGGATTCATTTCGAGCCACGCATTCGGCGACATGTTATGGAGGATGGCAACCTGGGCCGTCTTTGTTCGCGTATGCCAGTGCTCCACGGTGCGCCCGGTATTCAGAATGAATGGGTACTCATCATTGGGCTGTTCGATGAAAGGCTCGCAGGGAACGGAATAGAGGCGCGCCTTTCCATCCGGATGTTCGAAGACCCCGTCCTCATAGAGACGCTCTCCGCCCCATTGGGCGCCTCCCTTTTCTTCAATCTCCTGCCATGAAAATCCGCTGTAATCACAGAGGCGTCCGCGGGAAACAAGCTGCCATTCTTTAAATGCGTCTTCGGTGGCTGTCCAATTCGGGAAGAGTTCGCCGCGTACGCCCAGGCGTTCCGCGAGATCGAGAAAGATGTCAAAATCAGCGCGGGCCTCGCCGGGCGGATTTACGATCTGATTGATCTTGCTGACGCGGCGCTCTGAGTTTGTGAATGTGCCTTCTTTTTCTCCCCAGATGGCGGCCGGCAGAACGAGATCGGCGAATTCGCTGGTTGGCGTAGGATGAAACCCGTCCTGCACGATAAGAAAATCGAGACTGCGCAGGGCCTGTTCCAGCACCAAATAATTTGGAAAGGAAACGACTGGATTTGTCGCGATGATCCAGAGCGCTTTGATTTTTCCTGCGACTGCTGCCTCAATGATGTCGGGATAGGCGAGGCCGCGTGCGGTCGGTATGCGGTTAACATCGATGTTCCAGATGCGCGCCAGCTCTTCGCGATCTTCAGCTTTTTCAAATTTGCGGTAGCCGGGCAGGCTGGAGGTAAATCCGCTTTCGCGCGTTCCCATCGCATTGCACTGGCCTGTGATTGAGAAAGGCGCAGCGCCAACGCGGCCGATGTTGCCGGTGATTAACGCAAGATTATTGATGGCCGCAACAGTGACCGCGCCCTGCGTTGAATGATTTACGCCCATGGTCCAGCCGATAAAAGCTGCTTTGGCGCGCCCATAGAGCAGCGCGGTCCGGATAAGTGTTTCTTTGCTGAGGCCGGTCAAGGCAGCAACCCGCTCCGGCGTGTATTCCGAGACGTGCGCGGCAAATTCTTCGTATCCGGTGGTGTGCTGTTCGATATAGCTGCTGTTGATGAGCCCTTCACGAATCAAGATGTGAGCAATGCCGTTGAGCAGCGCGATGTCGCTGCGCGGCTTGATAGGCAGATGCAGGTCTGCCATCATGGCGGTCTTTGTTACGCGCGGATCAACGACGATCAGCGTGCGCTTCTTATTAAGTTCCAGGCGCTGACAGAGAATGGGGTGATTGTCCGCGATGTTGGCCCCTATGAGCAGGATGACGTCAGCCTGTTCCAGGTCGGCATACGCGCCCGGCGGACCGTCGCTGCCAAAGGACAGCTTGTAGCCGCTTACAGCGCTGGCCATGCAGAGAGTGGTGTTTCCGTCATAGTTGCGCGTGCGGAAGCCGAGCTGGACGAGCTTGCCTAATGTGTAGAACTCTTCAGTAACCAGCTGTCCGGTGCTGATGACGCCGAGTGCCTCCTTTCCATATTTCTGCTGCACTGCTCCGATCTTCTCGATCATGGTGTTCAGCGCCTCATCCCACGAGACGGGAGTGAGCACACCCCGCTTACGCAACAGCGGTGTTTTAGCGCGTCCAGGAGCAGATAAGATGTGGTGCTCGCTGAGGCCCTTCGGACACAGCTTTCCACGATTCACCGGATGATCAGGGTTACCGCGCACCGCGACGGCTTTGCCCTTTGCGGTCCCGACGAGCATGCCGCAGCCAACAGAACAGTAGCCGCAGGTAGTCTTAACCCATCTATCAGCGACGCGCGAAGCTGAGATAAGTCCAACTTCTGCATCGTATCCATAGGAATATTTTCCTCGGCGAGTGTCGATGCCGAGAGCCCGTCGCACGCGCGCGCGCATCTTCACCGGTCGCCTCCACGAACAAACGTCAGCGCCATATTGAGAGGAACGACGGAGACGAAGAAGAGATACCGCGCAAGCAATACTCCGGCGAGAGCCATGCAAAATGAAATGCTGTACTGACTGCCCATGCCAAAAAAGATAGAGCCAGTAACGAGCGCCAGAGAGGCGGTGAGGAGAGCACGCAATCCGGGTGTATTGAGCAGCGATGCAGCGGCGCGTTTTTCGAACAACTGCGCCCGATTGAGCCGCAGCAGGCGCACACCTTGATTTATCAACCAGACCGAAACGACGCAAGCTTCCGGCCAGCCGGCGTAGCTGGGAATTGAGTGCATCGGCGTAATGTGCCGCAAAGAAAAAAATTCTGCAATCCATGCCGCTGCTCTGCTGGCCGGCACTGCGGATGCGCAGCCGATTACGGCAGCGCTCAAGAGAAAATCGAGCGGAGTATGGACCATGTTCCATGCGGGACGCGCAGGAACAAGATAGATGAATGCGCTCGCCAGAACCCCGGCAATGCCAATTGCGGCAGTCAGCCATGCAGCCGCATCAACCGCAATAGCGGGTATGGCGAGTATGTTGAACGTCCGCAGCCATGCTGCACAGGTGACTGTTGAAAGAGCAGCGAAGAAAAGTCCGAAGAGAAGCACTTCACGACTGAGCCATGAACGACGCCACATCTTCAGCGCTCGCCATGCATAAGCAGGCCGGCCTAGATGAAACACAGAAATGTTAAGCGTGAATACTGTGGCTAGCAGAAGCAATGTGAAAATTTGCGCGTTGGCTGTTTTGAAGATGAGTGAGGCGATCAGCGATCCTGTAACCGCCTGAATGAGCGTCGTCATAAAAACAAGCGACAGATGCGGATGCTCGGGACGGATGCGGTCGATATCGACTCGTTCAAGAACGTCTACTGATTTTTCCGGAAGCGTAATGCGGGTCGTCGAAAATGTCTGTCCTGCAGCCGGCATGCCTGGCGATTCGGCTCCTGAATAATCGGAGCGCCATGCATCGACGTTAACGATTTCAATAGAAATAGCGCCATCCGGACAGGCGGTAACGCATGCGGGTTCCCGTCCGTCCATCAGCCTTCCGTGGCACATGTCGCACTTGCCCACAACGCCACGCTCGGGATTGAACTGCGGCACGCTGTATGGGCAATTCCACACGCAATATTGGCAACCGATACAGGCATCAGCCGAATGAAGGACAATTCCGGTCAACGGATCTTTTGTGTAAGCATTGACCGGACATCCGCGCAGGCAATCCGGATCGAGACAATGATTACAGCCCATTGAAAGATAGTGCCGGCGAGTGTCGGGATAGATGCCGCCTTCGATTTCTCCAATCCTCCGCCAATGCAGGTCCGCTGGATTACCGTTCTGCTCATTGCAAGCGACTTCGCAGGAGCGGCAGCCGATGCACTTTGTCATGTCGAAATGAAAACGATACTGTTCGCCAGGAAGGGGCAGCCGGTCCGGAATAAGACCTATCGCAGTAGATGTCTCACCGAATTCAGAGGTGACGCGCACCAGACCGTCATCGATATCAATATGTTCGTATAGAGGCAGCGACACCTAAACTATTTCTCCTTGCAGTGGCTCCACTTTGGCAAAACAAGCACCTGGCAAAGACGCTCGCGTATCTGCTCAGGAACACTGATCCCGGATTGCCGGTAATGACTGCGAAAGCTAAATCAGACGCCGTAAATCACGGCGGATTCAAAGCTCATCGCGGAGCATGGTTCAGGAAGTTGGCGCCAGACACTGCATGGTGTGAGGCCAATCAGACTCTTGCCGATGGTTCGATCATATCGTGCATTTGGAAATGCGGATATAGTGAATTACAGGCCAAGGAGTTTATTTATGGCCTCTATAAAAAAATGTATTACGAAGATCGCTGCAGATGATCAGGCGTAAACAATACAAGTCAGCGCCTTGAAAAGAAATCAACTGTAGAAGGATTAACGCTTCGTAGTTACCTGCATTGACGAGAGCGACGTGTTCCACTCCTCGTTCATAAGAAGAAATGCTCCCAAGCCGTGGAAATCGTCTGTATTTCGCTTGCGATTAAAGTAATAATTCAGGTCGCCAACGTTCGTTCCTTCGCAGATATCAGAGATATGTGTATTTCCATTCGCGTCAGTAGAAACTTTTGACAGAACACCCTTGTAGCCCTTTTCTGCGACTCGCTTATACTTTTTATTGATATAGCCGCGCTTCACAGAAACATCAAGAATGTAGGTGTACATGGAAGAACTGGAAGTCTCCTGCCAGTTTCCGGCGACGTTGGGCTTATCAACAATCTGATACCAGAGACCTGTATGGCGGTCTTGAAAATGCTCAAGATCACCTGCAAGTCGATTCAGAATTTTGATTAATTGCTTGCGCTCTGGATGATCCTTAGGCAGAACATCAAGAATATCCACGATGGCCATACCGTACCAGCCGATTGCCCTGCACCAGAAATAAGCTGAGTGATGCGTGACGGGATCGGCCCAGGTCTGCCTGCCGCTTTCATCGTAAGCGTGATACAGCAAACCGCGCTTAGGGTCGCGGAGATGCTTGTAATACACAAGCATCTGCTTCACAGCTTCATCTTCGGTATATGTTTCGTCTCCAAACATCTGTCCGTAGCGCACAAGATATGGCTGTGACATATAAATGCCGTCAAGCCAAAGTTGCCATTGGCGCGACGGCACAGTTGCATGCCAGAAACCACCATCGTTTGTACGTGGATAGGTGTCAAAAACATGACGAAATTTCTCGGCTGCAATCTTGTACTTTTCTTCGTGTGTTTCCTGATAGAGCACGAGAAGAAGATTTGCAGGAAGAACATAGTCCAGAGCATCAATTTTGCGATCAAGGTTTCCCTGATCGTCGATATGGCTATCCACCCATGCTCTGATGTAATCGAGATATCTTTTATCGTGCGTGCGTAAGTAGACTTCATACTGACCGAACAGGTAGAGCGACTTAGCGTATCCCCATCCGCCGAACTTTGTCGGATCAGGATTTGCGCGAAGCGTGCTGTCTACAATCGCTCGGGAGATATCGCCTGGCAAAGCTTGCTGGTCCTCTGCCCCGGATATTGCAGTCGAGAAAACGAGTAACGCAAATAAGAAAGCAGCTGTTTTTGACAGACGCGGATAAGTTATTCGGGAGTGATACATTATCGCCATTCGATATATCCATTTCCCTTTCAGTTCGATTTCAAGCCCTGACGGTAACAGCTTCTTTTTCTGCTCCATTTTGGAAAGCAAGTGCTTGCTGTGCTCTTGAAATATCGCCACCGTTCACGAGTATTTCCTTGCTTCCAGCACCCTCCAGACGCAGAAATGTTGCAGCTGTACCTAATAAACGTGGAGCAGTTACTAACGCCTGCTCTGTATCAATGAATCGAAGCACGGATTCAGCCTTACTATTTCCCTGAACGCTCAATCCGTTGATCGAAATGTCTTTCGCGTGATCGAGAATCAAGGCCGGCCGCAGGTCTGGCTGGCTGGTTTCCAGTCGAATATTCTGCAGCGTGATAGCACGCGCATTTCGGGCATAAAAACCATATGCCGGCATGGGACCCAGCATAAAATATTCACCCGCAATTTGTGGGAGATCGCGGCGTGCGGCCTCTTCTGCTGTGCCTCCACCACCGAATGTCAAATGGACATTGTCGAAAGAAATATTTTCAAGAACAGCATCACCCACGCAGTTCAAAGTGACACATGAATGACCCTCCCCGGGACGATATCCGCTTCGAAATGGAAAGTCTGGAAGCTGCGCCGGGCTTGTTGTAACGGTGCCATGAATGTTCGTAAAGGAAATGTTACGCACCACAGCTGGAGATTTATTTTCCTGCTCACCTGAACTTCGCATTTCCGGACCGATACTGATGTGAATTGGTCCGGTTACGTCATCTAAAACCAGATTTGAAAACGACATGTTTTCGAATCTGTCTCCTGGCCGGCCGTGGAATTTAATAGGACATCCATAAACCTGATACAGAACACAATTCGAGATGCTGATGTTTTGAGCCACTCCACCGCCGAAGCGAAAGACTGACCACCGCGTGCTGAAAGAGCAATTAGTAACGGTAACAAATTTGCAGCTTCCAAAAAGTGCGCACGCATCGTCCTGCGACTGTATAGTGCAATTGCTGATGGCTACGTATTCCGCGCTGATGAAGTGAAATCCATCATTGTTGCCATTGACGCGGTTATGGATGTATATGCCATCCATGTGTACACGCCTGGATTGAATCACCCGAATACTGTGATATGCGCTTTCCAGCATGTCGATGTTGCGAACTGTAAGGTTTTCGCAGCGATAGCAAAGCAGATGATAAGGCCGCTTGTTTCCACCAAGCCCGCTCGGTGGCGGGGTGCCTCGAACAGCAGAGTGAAATTGCAGTCCCTGGCCATCGATCACGCCGGGGCCTTCTATGGTTATATTTTTGGCATTCACCGCATAAATCAATGCCCAGTTGCCGTCTTCAAGAGTCGAATCCCCGTGGAGCGGTATGGTATCTACAGCGTGATATTGCTTTGCGTCTGTGCTGCCCAGAAGCTTGCCCGCTGCAGCTATACGAAGTGTAATGTTGCTTTTAATTTCGATAGTCCCGGTCAGATAGACACCCGCAGGCACCAGAACGATGCCACCATCGTCACTATGACAAGCATCAATAGCATCCTGAATTGATTTCGTATCATGCGTAATACCATCACCCTTCGCCCCATAGTCACGGATGTTATAGGTGCGCGCGCCGCGATCATTCGCAGTCGCCTTACCAACACGTTCAGCAGAAGCATCGCTCTGCATCCATAATTCGGTTCCTATGGAAGCGGCAACAACAGACATTGGAATTCGTCCCAACCACTGACGCCGAGTCAGTCGATGGTCATCGTCAGACTTACGCGGAAGATTGTCTTCCAACTTAAACACCCCAGCACTGATTTATGCAGTGAATCGGATTCAGCATAGGTTCGGCTTAAATCTTGAGTCAATCGATACCGCGCTGATTGTCTCTGATAGCGGGAATGCTTAGAGAACTGCACTGCTACTTAAAACGACGCATGTGTCCGGAGAGATTGCTCTGTTGTACCGATAAGCGGGACTCTGTAAGCTTTCTCTGCTTATTACGCGGACAAGCATTGCAACTCAGTAGGCGTGCGGAAACGCTGTTTTTGCAATAGTTTTGCTCGCGTTTCAAGATCGTCCAAATGCTTTTTCGATAGTGAATAAGAGATTTCATTACAAGAAATTGCTATTGACACTTTTTACCAGTGCCGCCTAACTTTAGCCTCCGGAAGACGATTAGAGGCTGGCCTCGATCCATCTGCATAAGGCCGCCAATGCGAATCAAGGCAAAACATTCAGGAGGCGCACAGGCGCTTAAAGTCATGAAGACCAATGTGAAAACGATTGCAAAAAGCAGAAGCGCATATATTCACCAATTCAGTAGAAGCGTAACTCTGATGTTTGCGCTTTTTCTTGCTTTCGGCCTTGCGCCATGCATCATCACTGCGCAGACATCGAGTGGAACCATCAGTGGACGGGTTGTAGATGCCACAGGCGGCGTTGTTCTAGATGCAGATGTGCGACTCATCAATGAGCTCACCGGCAATGTAGTCACCGCAAAAGTGCAATCTGATGGTGGATTTGTTTTTCCCGACGTACAGCCCGGCACCTATACAGTTGATATACGCGCAAACGGCTATAAGGAATTGCTAAAAAAGGGACTGGCATTAAGCTCTTCGGAACGCCTCTCCGCGGGCACACTCACACTTCAGGTTGGATCGGTCTCACAGTCCGTTACTGTATCTGCAGCTACAACGCCGGTCCAGACACAGAGCGCAGAAGTTTCAGGTCTCTTAGACACAAAGCAGTTGGACAACCTGCTTGCAGTTGGCCGTGACTTCATGAGTATGGTTCGCACCATTCCAGGAGTTGTTGGCGGTGGTGCGGGAAGTCTGGGAACTTCCGGAACGCCCACTATCAATGGCATCCGCAATGTCAATAATTCCGGCACAATTGATGGAGTAAGTGGAAGCCCACGAGGCGGCGACAAAATTGATACACCGCCCAATCTGGATGCGATCCAGGAAGTAAAGGTGCTGACCTCTAATTATCAGGCTGAGTATGGAGCAGGAACCGCGGGACCAGTTATTAACCTTGTAACCAAAAGCGGCACCCAGAACTTTCACGGTACGGCTTACTACTACGTTCGCAACGAAGCGTTTAATGCGAACGACTGGTTCAATAACTACAACGATGTACCTCGTCCTCAATATCGCTATAACACTGTGGGTGGAAACATCGGTGGACCTATTTACTGGCCAGGCCATTTCAATACGGCACGAAATAAGCTCTTCTTCTTTTACTCCCAGGAATACTGGCCGGATAAAAGTCCGGAGGGCTTGAAGAAATATATGGTTCCCACTGCTTTGGAGAGGGCAGGAGATTTCTCCCAGACTCCGTCACAGGGCAAAGTAAATCCCGATCCCAACAAGGACTATATCAATATCAAAAAACCAGGCGCCGATCCGAGTACCTGCCCTGCTACCGGCACGGGTGGAAATCACAGCGGCTGCTATCCGGGTAATAAGCTTCCAGCCGGCGCGATCAATGCTCAAATGCAGGCGCTTTTGAATGTCTTGCCTATGCCGAACTTTGATAACCGCGTGATCAGCGGCGGGAATTATAACTACCTGACGAACTATACCGGCAACAATCCAGTTAACCAGGAAATCTTTCGTATCGATTACAACGCTACGGACAAGATGCACATGTTCTTCCGTGGAGAATTCATGACGGTAAATGACGATGCCTACTCTTCACCAGCGAACAAATTACCGTGGTTGTTGCGCGTCAATTACCAAACCACCCATCCCAATCTTGCGTACGATATGACCTATGCTTTCAGTCCCACATTGCTGAATGAAATTACTGTAGGGACCTCAGGATTTGGCGAAACACAGCTCTACAACAAAGAAGACCTGGTAAAGGCTACAAAAAGCTCTTCTGGCTATAACGTAGGGCAGCTTTATCCGCAGAATAATCCGATGAATCTTTATCCAGCGGTCAGCTTTGGCGGTGTTTCAAATGCTGCTGCTTTTGGCTGGGATTCTCGCTTTCCCATGTATGACAGGACAAGGCAATACAGCCTTACCGACAGCCTGACTAAGGTCCTCGGGCCACACAACCTGAAATTTGGAATCAATCTGGCAACAGACCATTACCTTCAGGCGCACTCCTCATCCGGTACTCCTGAAGGCTCTTTTGATTATGGGAAGAACGTTAACAATCCTAATGACAGCAACTATGCTTACGCCAACGCTTTGCAAGGTTTATTTAACAGCTACAGCGAACCGACAGCGCGGTCAGACTACAATCCGCGTATCTATATCATCGAGTGGTACGGACAGGATCAATGGCGTGTAACTCCAAGGCTTACGCTTGACTATGGAATGCGTTTTGCCTGGGTTAAGCCGCCCACGCTGCAAACAGGCGGGAATTTTGTTCCGAGTTTGTTTGATCCGGCACAGGCGCCGATACTCTACCAACCTAAAAAAGCAAATGGCAAAACGGTGGCTGTAGATCCGACCACAGGACAGACCTATCCCGGCGCATATGTGGGCCTTTTTGTGCCAAATACTGGAAACCTGGCGAACGGAGCTATTACTACAAAAAGCAAAGGCTATCCGGAAGGCCTTGTTTACGGCACCGGCGTCCAGCTGGGACCCCGCTTCGGCTTCGCCTATGACCCAAAGGGTAACGGAAAAACCGCAATCCGCGGCGGGTTCGGCGTATTTATCAATCCCGCTACACAGATTGGACAGGAAGGTGACATGACCCATAACCCACCTGCCGAATTTGTGCCGCAGCAATACTATGGTGATATCAATGGCTTCCTGAACGCTGGAACCGTGTTGGGACCGCCTAATTTCGGGGCTTCTTTTGTGCTTCATCCGCAAGAGATGAAGGTATACAGCACAAGTCTCGGAGTTCAGCAGGACATCGGCTTTGGCACTGTGTTCAGCCTGGGCTACGTGGGCAATGTTGCCCGTCACCTTACCGGACAACAGAACATCAATGAAGTTCCTTATGGCGCTCACTTTTTGCCACAGAACCAAAGCCCGGCAGGCGGTGTGTTGCCTGATAACTTCTTTCGTCCCTATCCGGGATATGGAACCATTACTTATAGAACGACTGGGCTCACTTCCAACTACCATTCTCTGCAGGCTCAGGTAACGCGACGTTTTAAAAACGGCCTGGAGTTTGGCCTGGCCTATACCTGGTCAAGGGCCATGGACTTTACCGATAGTTACGATGGCAGCGTAGCTACTTATCAGAACCTTCGTGTATGGAACTATGGGCCTGCGGGCTGGGACCGTCGCAATAACCTTGTGGTGAACTATCTATGGAGCTTGCCGAAAGGAAGCAGTCTCTGGAGTAACTTCGCTACACGGGCAATCCTCGATAACTGGCAGATTTCGGGAATCGCCTCCTATATCAGCGGTGGGCCTGCAGGGGCGTCCAACGGCTCCAGCCAGGGAATAACATTTTCCACACAGGACAACGTCGATACCACTGGCGGCGGCGATGGGGCGCGTGTTTACCTGACGGGCGATCCGATGCGTAGCGCAAAGCATACTTTCAATCAATGGTTCGACACCAGCGTCGTGCATCGTCCGTCCCAATCTACATATGACAAGGCAACCGGCGTCTTGACACTCTCAAACGGCGTCTCTCCATTCCATCCGGTTTATAACCCAGGCTTTACTAACTTTGATACCGCCTTGTTCAAGAACATTCCAGTCAAAGAACGGCTGGCGCTTCAGCTAAGGCTGGAAACTTATAACACCTTTAACCATCCTGAGTTCGATGGTGTGAACAGCGCTGCGAAATTTGCTGCTGACGGCACTGAAACGGACCCGACTTTCGGGCAGATCAATGACAGCAATGGACCACGCGTAATGCAATTAGCGGTTCGCATCAATTTTTAATGTGTGTTTCCTCCCTGCCGCAGAGACTGTGATCGACAGCCTCTGCGGCTATTTTTTCTATGGTCTTCAATCAAATACATCTACTTATTGAGGAAAATGACAAAAGGTTTTTCATCTCATCTTGCCTTGTTACTTATTTTGTCCGCCGTGCTTGGAAACATGGCTTTCGCGAAAAGCAATAAAGGAGCACAGGATTGGGCCACGGTGCAGAGCATCATAGGCAAAATTCACGGCATCAGTACAACTCCGCCTGCAAATATCATTACTCCCAAATTCACATCCGGCGCCCTCATGGGCAATGGGGATATCGGTGTCGTTGCTGGCGATACGAGCACCTCACGACAGCGCTTCTTCTTCGGTAAATCTGATTTCTGGGGGACCCATTGGAATGCGCGCCATAATGCCCCTGAGGTTTCGATCCTTTCTTTAGGGTCGCTGACCATCTCCACACCCATTGAAACTACGAATGCGGCGCCAGTTTACAGGGTGGATCAGGATATTTTGCATGCCGAAGTGAAAACTACTCTGAAATTCGGCGATGCAGCTATACAACTGCGTTCATGGACAGCAGACAATGACAATATCTTTGTAACTGAAGTGTCGTCCGAAGCTCTAAAGAGACAAATTCCAATTCAAGTGACGCTCACTATGCCTGAACCAGATCCGCAGGCGCATACGGTCTTTCCCGGCACAGCAGGAAGTCACCACGGCATACTTTGGGCAAGCCGTGAAAACAATCTCATGGGGACAGCCGATTACAAGGCACGAGCGGCTGTTGCAGTTCATGTGCTTAAGGCAAACCTTACAGCAGGCGTTTCAACCGCAAACAGCGCCACTGGTCAATTTGAACTCGCGCCCGGCAAGCCGGTGTGGATCGTAGCAATTTTTCAGAGTGATGCGCGCATCGGGGTCAATGGGCCCAGCGCAGAGCAGCTCGTGCAGGCGGCCATTCAGCGCGTCTCGCAGATTTCAACCTCACAGGTAAACAAAATGCAGGCGGAACACCGGGAGTGGTGGAAACGCTTCTGGCTGCGATCATTTATTCAGGTACACGATCAAGTTCTGGAAAATTACTATTACGGAGCGCTCTATGTTCTGGGCTCTTCCAGTCGTCCGGGCAAACTACCTCCATCCTTGTGGGGGAATTTCATTACTACCGACAATGCCGGCTGGGGTGGGCGCTATTTCATGAACTATAACGAAGAGGCTCCTTATTATGGCATCTTCTCCAGCAATCATGCTGAACTCGCTCAACCCTATAACAATATGGTGCTGGCGCAAATCCCCTGGCAGAAGAACCGCACGGCGGAAGCCGGATACAAAGGCGTCTCATATCAGCGGACCTTCTCTCCATTTACGGTCGTTGCCAAACCGCCAGAGCCACTCCCGGTGGCTCCCGTAAAGGACTACAAGAAGTTACCCTCCGATCAAAAATCAAATGCAACCTTCAGTTTTCTTCCGACGATTCAGTATTACGAATACACGCAGGACAATGATTTTCTCCGAACACAACTGTATCCGGCAATGAAAGAACTGGACGCATTCTGGCGCGATTTTGCAGTCCGCGATGCCTCCGGCACACACTGGATCTTCGAGCACAGCTCGGCCCATGAGGGCGGCGATGATGTAAACCCAAATCTGGATATAGGTTTCGCTCGACGAGTAGAACGCGAGTTGATTGAGACGAGCAAAACCCTGGGGGTAGACGCAGAGATGCGTCTTGTATGGCAAAACTTTCTGAACCAGTTAAGCCCATATCCAACCGGTCATGTGAACGGAAAGACCGTGTTCTATATTGCAGAATCCGTCAAAAATCCTATTAAGAACCAGGGCCTTTTTGAGCCGGGAGATCAGCCAATCAATCTGGAAGGCACCGTCTTTCCGGGAGAAAATCTGTCAATTGGCGGGGATTCCCAGCAGTTGCAGATCGCGCGTAACTCGATGGAGGAGATGAATTCATGGGGAGTAACCCGCGGCGGCAATACGAATAACGGTTTCTGCAAAATATTCCCCATCGCAGCCCGCATAGGATGGCCTGCAGACGATCTTGTGGAGAAGTTCAAAGCGGCCATTCTGCATCAATGGAGGGCAAGTAATCTGACTGTATTTCAGGGTGGAGGCGGAATCGAGACGGCAGGATCCATTGAAGCGCTGGATTCCATGCTTTTGCAACACGAAGACGGCATCCTTCGCGTTTTCCCGGACTGGCCTTCCTCAATGGATGCATCCTTTACCAGGTTGCGGGCGAAAGGCGCTTTCCTTGTATCCAGCGTACAGACTCACGGCATCGTTTCCTGGATCGATATCACGGGTGAAAAGGGAGGAATGCTGGTCATTCAGTCTCCATGGGGAATACACCCAGTCAGGCAAAATGAACATACCGTGCTGAAACCAGATTCGGATGGCCGACTCAGAATACAAACTGTGGCAGGTGCGCATTATCACCTGGCACCTCAGCAGCAATAGATTAGGCATTCGTATACTTAAACATTTCTCACACCCTCTCGAAAGGCCTCTGTAGCAGGAAAGTGACAGGGCAAATGTAATAAAAGACCATCGCATATCTTATCCCTTTCCATATTCCACGAATTGATTTACTTTATATTTCGTATTGTTTCTTTTTATATTTTGATTTAGGAATGGGATCAGTGAATCCACTGTCGCGGCTTCTTACCTTGCCAGACTCAGAAAAAGAGCACCGTGGTCTGCTGTATACGCCGGCAGAAATTGCTCAGCAGCCGGCAAGCTGGCTGACCACGCATCGCCTTTTTGAGGAATCTAGAAGAGGGCTGACTGATTTCCTGGGACAGCCGCATACAGACGGATGGACCGTCTACCTGATCGGCGCGGGGACTTCTGATTATGTCGGACATTCTATTGCGCATCTGCTGCGCAGGCGCTGGAAATGCGAAGTTTTCGTCGTAGCCAGCACTGACCTGCTGACAAATCGAGATGATTTGGTCATTCCGGGACGTAATTATCTCTGGATTTCGTTTTCCCGCTCCGGCGACAGTCCGGAAGGAGTGGCTGTTCTGGAACAGGCACTTGCCTCCACTCCTGAGATTCGACATCTGGTTGTTAGCTGCAATAAAGATGGGCAAATGATCAAGCTGGCCCATGCGAATAGGAATTGCTTTCCCATGCTGCTGGATGATACCGTCAATGACCGCAGCCTGGCTATGACCAGCTCGTTCACCAATATGGTCGTTTTCGGGCAACATCTCGCTCATCTGTGGGATACAGATTCTTTCGAAAAGACCCTGAAATGCATGACACGGGCTGCAGATTATGTTTTGAGCGAGGGCGCTGAACTGGCGTACAGTCTTGCGCAGCAAAAATATCGGAGAGCTTGCTTTGTCGGCGCTGGGTCTTTGGCTGCTGTCGCTCGTGAATCAGCGTTAAAGATGCTGGAATTGACGGGTGGCGGCGTTCAAACGATGTACGAGACAACGTTGGGACTGCGTCATGGACCTTTGTCTTCGCTCAATTCAGAGACGCTGTTTACTGGGTTTGTCTCTGGCGATGCCAAGCGGAGGAAGTATGATTCCGACCTGTTGGCTGAAATCCGCGCAAAAAAGGCTGCGCGCACGATTGTTTCGGTAGGAGGGACTGATCCGGCGAGCGATTACAGCCTGTACAGCTCTGCGTTTGACAATCTGGCGGACGCCTATCGGCCGGCTGTAGATGTCATTTTTGGCCAGATGCTTGGGCTTTTCTCTTCCATTGAGCTGGGTCTGAAGCCTGATTCCCCTAGTCCTAACGGGCTTATCAACAGGGTTGTTGAAAAGTTTGCCATCTATATCTGATTTTTAAATCC
>DATGMQ010000089.1:0-5009 GCA_035293545.1 Alloacidobacterium sp.
ATCCTGGCCGCATTCTGATCGCGATGGCTCGATAGCCACTCTTCCTGTTCATGAAGCAGCCATACCGCGCGCGCAAAACGAACTCATCCACGCTTTGATAGGAACCGCGGGGACATCCTTCTGGATCAATTCTTCAAGTTCGGGCAAAGGTGGATCGCCATGATGCAAACAATTTATCTGTGGAAGCACCAACCAGGCTCAAAACAGGCCAATCTATCCAAAGATGGAAGTCTTGTATCGAAACCACAGAGCTGCAAATTGCTATACTGAGTAGGTACGTGGCGCTGCCACAACTTTGGAGGAAACCCATCGCACAATTAGATAAACGTTCTGCCAAGCAGTTTATTCGCATCAATGAAAGAATCCGCGCGCGCGAAGTGCGCGTGATCGACGACAAGGGTGAGCAGCTCGGCATTATGGCGCCGTTTGACGCGCTGAAAATCGCCCGCGAGCGCGGACTTGATCTGGTAGAAGTATCACCCAACGCGGTCCCGCCGGTTTGCCGCATTCAGGATTATGGCAAATATCTCTACGAAAAAGACAAAAGCGAGCGCGCCGCCCGCAAGAAGCAGAAGGTCATCACCGTCAAGGAAGTGAAGTTCTCGGTAACGGTGGATGAGCATGATTACCAGACCAAGAAAAACCAGGCTGTTCGCTTTCTTAACGAAGGCGACAAGGTAAAGGCGTCGCTCCGCTTCAAAGGCCGCCAGATGGCCCATCGCGAGCTTGGCTACAACATCATCAATCGGCTGATTCAGGACATCGGCGACGCGGGCACGGTCGAGTTCATGCCGCGTATGGAAGGCACGACGTTGCACGCGATTCTTGCTCCCGGCAAGAAAGAAGTACCGAAGAAACCGGCCACGCCCAAGCCACCCATAGCGCAAACCGCGTCCCCCGCAGCGACTCCTGCGCAGTCATAAATCGCATAGGTTGTCATCCTGAGCGTAGCGCAAGACCTGCTTTTGCTTTGCTCAGGATGATGTCGTTCACTCAGTGGGTGTAGTTCTGCGCATAGGTGTCTTTGGGCAGCCCCTCGGCAACTGCCTTCTCCCGTAAGCGGAATGCCGAGGTCTTGTCGGTGGCATCGCCCAGTGTCACCAGATACGGCGCGCCCCCCTTCGGCGAGAAAACGCCGGCCTTCAGGTCGGGATGCTTCTCGTTAATGGTCTGCGCCTTGTGCTCGGCCTGGTCCTGATGGTTATAGGTAAAGGCCACGACGCGCCATGCGCCAGCCGGCGAAGCGCCGGAAGACCGTGTCGCAGGTGGAGGCGGCGTTGCTTTCGGAACCGCCGCAGCAGATGGAGTCGAAACAGCGGGCGCTCTGCGCGGCGTCGTTTCAGGGGAAACAACCACTACGGGATTCTTTGCGACCTGAGCCCGATCGGAGTGATGCACGACCGCGCGAATTACGAACACCGCTACGAGAAGCAGCACGATGAATCCTCCGACGATCCATGGAGTGCTCTTACGCGCTACGCCGGGCTGTGGCGGAAATATTTCCGCTGCTTCGGAAGGCTCTTTTTTCTCGGCCGGCTCAAACTTAACCGGCGAAATCGCCGCAGATGTTTTCGGCGCAGGACTCGGAACCACTGGCTGAGGCGCCGGAATTCCGGGCTGCAATAAGGCTGCAATCTCATCCAGAGCTGCCCGGCCGGACAACGTCCGTCGCACAATCTGCACAAAGGGGGCAGGCAGCAACTGTAGTGATGGATCATTTGCGTCTGCGCCCTGTTTCAGCGGACGCTGCGTCAGGCACTGATGCACGAGGCTTCCCAGATCATGCACGTCTTTGGCTGCCTGCAGCTCGAGCGCGCTATCCGGCGGAATCAGTTGCAGGTAATCACTGCGCAGCTTAATGGTGTCACCAGCCGCCAGAACGCCGGCTGCTTCCAGCCGTCCGCAAACCAGCCGCTCTTTGTGAATGGCGCGAAGAGCATTCACCAGGCTCTGGGTAACTTCTTTCGTTTCTTCCGCGGAAAGCGCCCGCATGCGCAGCACGTCTTCCAGATTTTCTTCCGTGTGCTCCATCACGGCATACACCAGCGGGGTATTGCGCAGGTTGGCCGTTCCGGCCTCGAAGATGGCGGCTACATTTTTGTCCTTGACCTTCTCCGCCGCGCGCAGCCTCGCCAGCAGCATCGATTCATCGTTCAGCGACTCGAAGAGACTGACGATTGCCGGCTTCTCATCGAACTTTGTTTCAAACCACCCGCATCTGCCTTCTGAGCGCACAAGCCTGCCCAGCGGATAACGGCCCGCTACAACTTCGGATTCAAAATCACTCCACAAACCAGCTTCTCTCTGTATGGAAAGTTCCATCTGCATTGGATGCTACCCAGACGTGACCGTGCACGGGGCACGCTCCGGCGCCCTCACGCAAACGGCAGATTCAGGCAGGAAACACGAAAGGAAGAAAAAGCTATGCTACAGAACTTTCCGGAGTCGCGGTAGTCAGTCGCGGAGCAGAACTCGCGCGCGCCAGCAACATCATGCCCTCCTGGGCCATCTCGCGCGCCATTTTGCGCAGCTCGTTCGGTCGCTCATTGTGAATGTTTGTAAGCTGGAAGAGGGCCACCGCAGCCTTCAGCTTCGCCACCCCTTCAAATGCCACAGAGCCGGCGCCATCGGCGGCCTGCACAACGTTATCCACGGTAATTTTGAAGACGTCATCTCCTGCGATGACGAAGGCTACAAGGTATTTTTCCGGCGCTGATGTGTATTGAGGCATAGTCGTCGCCATGTTTCACAGATCCTTAAAAGGGAATGGAGGCACTGAGATCACGTAGGATCACTCATGCCTTTCATCGTTAGTAAAGAACAGATGATGAGCAAATTGCTAATAATGACAGCAATTTTCATGTGTCAGTTTTGATTCCCCCTTTCGTCACCGGGCGTGAGAGGGCTCTCGATAATAAATCGCGTCACCACTGAAGCCGCATGCTATGCTGACTCCCGCGAGTCTCCCCACGAAAAGAGGATTCCATGGGAGTCAATAATTTCACCTACAGCAAAGACGGCCTGGCGCTGACGAAGCAGTTTGAAGGATGCGAGCTGACCGCGTATCAGGACCAGGTTGGCGTCTGGACCATCGGATACGGTCATACCGGAGCCGGCGTGGCATCCGGCTTAACCATCACACAGGACCAGGCGGACGCCCTGCTTGTAAGTGATATCGCGGCTGCCGCTGCTTTTGTGAATCAGGCCGTGACCACAGAGTTGCGGCAGAATGAGTTCGATGCGCTGGTGGATTTTGTCTTTAACCTGGGCCGGGCTGCCTTTGCCGGTTCCACGCTGCTCCGGCAGCTGAATGCCGGTAATTTCGATGCGGCCGCTGCTCAGTTCGCGCTGTGGGACCATGCCGGCGGAAAAGTGGTGGCCGGTCTGCTGCGCCGTCGTCTGGCCGAGACAGCAATGTTCAAGAGCCAGCCCGCTGGAGGCAGCAGTTCGAATGGCTGAAGCAGATGCAACATCTCATCCCGTAAACGATCCTATTTTCCAGCGTCTCGAAGACCAGATCACCTGGTACAGCAGCAAAGGTCGCTCAGCGCAACGCATTTTTAAGCGGATCAAGATTGTCGAGATCATTGCGGCGGCGCTCATTCCGTTTCTGAGCGGGCTGAGTTTCGGGGCAAAATTTTATATCCCGATGATTACCGGCTTTCTCGGCATGCTGATCACGATTCTCGAAGGCATTCTGCACCTGAACCAGTATCAGCAGAACTGGACCAATTACCGCTCCACAGCCGAGAGCCTGAAACACGAGAAGTTTGTCTACATTGCGAAGGCCGGCCCGTATGCGGCAGCCGCTGACCCGCATGCTCTTCTGGCCGAGCGCATCGAGTCGCTCGTTTCACAGGAGCATGCCCAATGGGCCTCCGTGCAGCAGCAGAGCGCAAAGAAAGAAAGCAAAAGCACCGGCTGAGTTGTTAAGCACAACTCTCCTCGAAAGAGCAGCGTTTCGTCATCTACACTGCTTTGCTCTTAAGTCGGCGGGAGGGCGGACGAAGTGCCCAGGATGCACCCGCGACACCCAGCATGACGAGCGGATATGCCAGAGTGCCCGCGCTCCCCAATTCCGAAATCAATATCGAGGCAACAGCGCCGGTCAAGTCGAAAACGACTCCGGCGTAGGCCCATTCTTTGAGTCGCGGGAACCCTGGAACGGCCAATGCTGCAGCGCCGAGCAGCTTCCATACTCCGAGAATGAGCAGGAAATATGGAGGATAGCCCAGGTGTTCGATGAGATCGCGGACCTGGGGAACTCGCATAATATCCCACGCGCCTCCCAGGGCCAGTTCGAAGACAACCAGGCCAGTGGTCACCCAATAAGCAATGACGTAGGGGCGCGAACTGGGAGTCGAGCTGTGCGGCAAGTGTTCCTGCATAGATTTTGAATATCCCTTATTCTGCCCGCACAAACTCCACCTGATGCCGATTGCCGGGCCGCTGCGTGTAGGTGTTGGCAATCACTACTTCAAGTTTTTCGCTGCTGTCCAGCGAGATCGTGAGCGTTGCTGTGCGGCCTTTTTCTTCGCCATCTGTATCGTTCATCAGCTTCCAAGTGGCCGTGGCCTTCTCGCCATCGAAAATCGCGTCCTGTATGCCCCAGTCGCAGTTGGTCGGACGGCAAAGCCCCCAGGCATGAATGGCCAGCCGATTGCCGTCGCCGGAAATTTCAAGCTGCGTAAGCGCATTTCGTCCATTTGCCGCCGGATTGGTCCAGCGCCCATTGAGCGGGCTGGCCGAGATTCCGGATGCCTCCTTAGGCGCCGGGCGATGCAATACGAAAAAGAAGATCAGTGCGGCAATCACTACCCCAAGCACAATCAGGCCGGAAATCAGCGGAGTCTTCGACCTGGCTTGCGCGGGCGCTTCCTGCGGTCCGCGCATCGGCGGCAGTTGCACCGGTACTGTGGCATGGACCGGCGCCGCCTCCGTCGCTTTCGTCGCGTGCACATATTGCTTCAGCGCCTCGATGAGCAATTGCACATCGGAGTTCCAGCGGG
>DATGMQ010000090.1:0-3468 GCA_035293545.1 Alloacidobacterium sp.
CACGGTTCAGTCTGACCGCTCATATCCGCTCATCGCCGATCTTCGATTGGAGACCCTCGAGATGCTCGCCTACGTGATGGTTGGAAGCAACGATCTGAAGCGCTCCCAAAAATTCTATGACGCCGCCCTCGCGCCGCTCGGCCTCGCGCGGACGGGGGACAGCGACCGCTACTTCGGCTATGGCCCGAAGGGCGCGCCGGAGGAGGCACAGTTCTACGTGACCAGACCCTACGACAAGAAGCCGGCGACCTTCGGCAACGGCACGATGATCTCCCTGGTGGCGAGCTCCCGGCGGGCGGTCGAGGAGTTCCATGCCGCCGCGCTCGCCAACGGCGGCACCGACGAGGGCAAGCCCGGACCCCGTCCCGCCGACGGCAGCAACTATGTCGCCTATGTCCGCGATCCCGACGGCAACAAGATCTGTGCCTATTGCGAGAAGGCGAAGTAGGAGACTCTCCCAGCGGGACGGCTGTCACGTAGTCGTACTCTGAACTTTGTGTCCTGCGCCCTCTCCGTTCAGCAATTCAAGCTTTCCGGCTACGTCTAGAAAATAGAACTCGACTGAGCGAGCAAGATTGCCATACCTCGCGAGCCACTCCATTGGAACGCGGCGGTCATTGCCGAACACAAGGAACTTGCGCTTTGCGGAAGTTTTCTCAAGCAACCAAACGTGCTCAGCGATGACGGAAAACTTTGCTGGTGGGAGCCGCTCACCCTGAACCATTGAAAAGTACTTAGCATCACCTACGATGTGATGGTCGTGAGATACCAGATCGAAGACCTTTCTGACGCCGTCCATCCGGTCGGCCGCCAAGGGTGTCCCGAAGTGAGTTTCCATTGCTTGCCGTGCCAGCCTCTCGAATTCCGATGGTGAAATCGATGATTTGATCAGTGGCGCAATTGCGTTATGAGGCGCCGCCTGAGCTGCAACCCGAAGCGCTTGCGAGTCCATGCTGGTCGAGAAGCGCCACTCCTTCCCTGATTGCACACCCCTGATGAGCCCGCTGTGCATCAGGTCGCGCGTAATCATGAAAACCTGCTGATGAGGCTTGATGCCAGTGTGCGATACGATTTGGGCATTGGTCGCATCCAACGGAGCGATCGACCTAAGGTAGGATAAAACGCGATCGCTGTTCGACATGCGCGCCCATTCACCCTTGCTTATGGGTGGTTCCATTCGTGCGGTCGCTCTGTCCGCGCTGCGTTCTGTAGAGCGGCTGCGGCACTTTCTTGCCTTTCTCCCAGTCAGGAAATAAAAGCCTATTTTCGCGGCGGAGACGCGCGGCAATGCCATTTACGTCCGGGAACCTGACAATATGACGCGCCTGAACACGCGCCCGCAGTACCCCATACGAGATGAAGCGAGGGCTTGCCGGCGCCAGTTCAATGATCGTCTTTTCGGCTCGGACAACTTCATCTTGCAGGAAGGCCTTAAGTTTGTCCGGCGCCATATCATGCAGGGATTCAAAGAGCTCACCCTGGCCGGTTGCCCTGGCTGTGTGTTGGACTTTCGCAGCTGCGCGCGTGTTTGACTCCGCCTCTAGCGCTGCCACCTGACAATCGCGAAAAACCTCGATGCCTCTTGGGTGCCGCGTTGCATAGAACAGGCAATAGAGAGGCCTATCCTTGAGCGGACGGAGCACTGTCGTCTCAGCTACATATTCATAGTTGCCAAGACGCTTGAGGGACTCGCTAAATCCGTCAATCAAGATTCCCTTACGAACTTCGGGATTCGCAACGCCAGCTCTTTCGACTGCTTCGAGTCTTTCTCTCCAGTCGCCAAAGGGAATCAGCTCGTTCAAACCAGCTGATATAGACGGATCTTTCATGCTGGCTGCACGATTAATGAAATCGAACATAAAATTGAAAACGATCTCAGAGTTGGGCCGAGCCAAGAGAGGCTGAAGGGATCTGAGTGGTATGCGCCATCCCTTTGGATCAAGCAGGAAGAACGCGAAGGTGTCTTGCTCTGGGATGGACCTCACTATGGATGTGAACACCTTCATAAAGTCATCATTGTAGGTTCTTATAGAGACATCCGGATACTTCGCCGGAACACCCGCAAGGCGTTGATAAGCAACCTGGTCCTGCTCGACGAGAAAAGCGAACATGCGCACATCACGCTGTTTTGCCTTCCATGATGCGCGCGCTCGGCGGAGAGCGTTGAGAGCAATTCCGAACGATGTATCCTCAAATCTCTCGTTCGCGCTTTGCCAAGGCCCAGCGAACCCGTCTATATAAGCGATCTTCGCATACTTACTGGCTACCTTGTGAACCAACCGCTCAAGGTAGCTCTCAAGGAATACGTGCTTGACGTAGGATTGCTCTCGGCCGGAATAGTCGTTGAACGAAACCATCGTCACTCAGCCGCGATGGCGTGCAAGCGTTCCTGGCGCGGAAACTCGTTCCACATCTTTCCATCGAGTTTGCGTCCGCCCGATTTCGGACGTAGTCCGCCCCATTGTTTAAAGAAGAACGGAACTCCTGCATCGACGCACTGATCGCGGACCTCGCGAACCCACCCGGGATCCATTGGGCGAGCTGCGGGGCCACTTTCGCCGCCGACAATCACCCAATGGATCCCAACTAAATCGAGGTTACCCACCGGGCCGATTAGAGGTTCGATGGACAGAAATCGAACCCCGGCGGGGGTTTCTTGAAGATGTCGAATCCTAGATTTTTTAGTTCCATCTTCTACCGAGACTCCGAACCACATATGTTTCGGCCCGAGGTTGCGCCCGTACCGGTCCTTCAGAAACCTGCGCATTAACGAGGAGCGTTTGGTAAGAATCTGAAACGTATGCCAATGAGCTCGCTCCATCGTATCGAATATTTGCCCAATGAACTCATGCGGAATCTCTTTGTGAAAGAGGTCGCTCATGGAGTTCACGAAGATCATTCGAGGCGCGCGCCAGCGAAGTGGTTGCCCCACGCGATCAGGTCGCAACGTCAGATCGAATCCCATCTGAAATGGATGTTCCTCGGTACCCCTAAACCGCTCCGAGAAGCGCTCAGCATAGCAGTGATCACAGCCGGCACTAATTTTTGTGCAGCCCGTCACCGGGTTCCAAGTCGCATCTGTCCACTCAATCGACGTGACCGTGCTCATCGACTCCCCGAAACAAAACGAGAACACGATACAATAAAACACTATCCGACGGCACCGCAATCTAAAGAATCACGGTCGGTCCAAACAGGCAATTGCTGGGCCCGCGATGCCCCGTCCGCCTGCAAGAAGTCCCAGGACCGTCCGGTACCTTGCATTCCTCCCTGACCCGCGCGACCTTAGCAACTTCACAAACCCGACCCACACCCCCTGAGAGGAAGCCCATGGATGACGTCATCGCCAAGGACAAGGTGAAGCCCTTCAAGTGGGTCGGGACGAGCCCGATCAGGCCGGATGGCGTGCCGAAGGTGACGGGTGTGGCGCAATATGGCGCGGACCTGGTGATGCCCGGCATGTTGCAT
>DATGMQ010000091.1:0-14257 GCA_035293545.1 Alloacidobacterium sp.
CGCTGTCCCGTTCCCAGTTCCAACTCCCGCTTCCTCGGTTGGTTCCATCGTCCTCGTCCCGGAGGTCTCGCTCCCCCTGTTTGTACCAACCTTCCAAGCCTACAAGCCGAACCAATTGTGCGAAAGAAATCCTACGTTATCCGGCCGTGAAAGACCGAAGTATTTTTCTCAAGAGGGCCCCGTGTAAACATCTCCATCGAACGCTTTAACCCGTCTCCCATGCCTGGTCTCTGTCCCTGACTTATCTCCGTCGCTTGGGATTCCCAGTCTCCTCTTCGGGTCGGATTACTTCAATGGAATTGAAATAGTTTTCGCTAGCGGAAGATCGCGCGACGAGGTTCCCGCGAGAATCTCATAGGTTCCGGCGCGGCGCATCCAGCGGTGCGTAGGAGTATTGTATGTCATGAAGGACTCCGGATCCAGGGCCATGATGGCGGTCTTTGTCTCTCCGGGCTTCAGCTCAACCTTTGCGAACGCGCGCAATTGGTGGGGCGGCTCTCCGTCTGCAAGAGGATGCTTCACATATATCTGCACGACTTCAGCGCCTTCGCGCGTCCCGGTATTGGTAACATCCACGCGTACCGCGAAGCGCCTTGAAATCGCATCGGCGCTGCGCGAAGGCCTTAAAGGCTTTATTGCGAGGTGACTGATCGAAAATGTTGTGTAGGAAAGACCAAATCCGAAAGGGAAGAGCGGCTGCGTATTGGTGGCGTCGTACCAGCGATAACCGACATTCAGACCTTCGTTGTAAATCGAGCGCCCGTTTACGCCTGGCCACTGTTCCTTTCGCGATGTCGGGATGGCTTCTGCGCTGCGTGGAAACGTCAACGGCAACTTTGCGGATGGATCGACATCGCCATAGAGAATGGCCGCAATCGCGTTTCCGTCTTCCTGACCGGGATACCAAGCCTCAATCACTCCCGCGACGCGATTGATCCAGGGCATCAGGACCGGTCCGCCCGTATCCAGGACAACAATGGTATTCTGGTTCACTGCTGTGACGGAATTAATAAGTGCATCCTGGTTACCTGGAAGCTCGAGGTTTGGCCTATCTGAACCCTCGCCATCTTCTGTGCTGACGAAGACAATTGCTACATCGGCATGACTGGCGATATCTGCAGCCTTGCCCAGGTCGCTTCCATCTTCAAATGAAACCTTTGTATTTCCATTGATGCCGAGGCGATTCCTAATCCCTTCTAAGGGACTAATGACATAGGGAGCATTCGCCTGCGAGCTGCCTTCGCCCTCGACCTTCGGCTGTGCAGTACCCGCCGCACCAATAATGGCGACGTGCGCGCTCGTTCTTAATGGCAGAATTCCGTGTGCATTCTTCAATAAGACTGTACCGGCTTCCGCTACCTCTCGGGAGAACGCATCGCGCTCCGGATTACGAGCATTTGCGCTCCAGGATCCTGGGTTCGGGCGCTCAAACAATCCGTGCTGAAACATAGGCAAAAGAATATGCAGGACATGTGCATCGAGAACTTCCTGGCTGACCTGCCCACTCTGCACTGCGGCTTTCAGCTTATCTCCAAAGTACCTACTATCAGGCATCTCCTGGTCCAGGCCATGATTTGCGGAATCTACCGTCGAATGGGTTGCGCCCCAATCACTCATGACCCAGCCATCAAATCCGAGCTGTTTTCTGAGAACTTTATTGAGCAGATAATCATTTTCACAGGAATACACTCCGTTTGTCTTGACGTAGGCACACATGATCGTATCTACGTGCGCCTGTCGAATCGCTGCCGCAAACGGGGGCAGGTAGATCTCCTGGAGCGTCCTTTCGTCCACGCGCGAGTCTTCCTTCAAACGGTTGTCCTCCTGGTTCATGCTGAGGTACATATTGGCATCTGCAATGGGTCCCTGGCTTTGAATTCCCTTGATCTCCGCAACCGCCATTCTGGCGTTGAAATACGGGTCCTCGCCGTAACTTTCAAAGGTTCTTCCCCACTCTGGAATGCGGACCACATCGATCGAGGGCGCAAGCGCCACGTTCGTTCCCTTGATCCACTGCTCCTGCCCAAGCACGCGTCCAAAGGCATTCATCAGATCAACGTCCCAGGCAGATGCGGCGGCAATTGGCGCCGGCAACAAGGTGATGTCCTTCGCGCCGTTTCCAACCGCTGCCCTCCCATCTGCCAGCGTGAGTGCGGGGATCCCCAGTCGTGTGTTCGGGGGAACATAGCCGACATACCCATGGACGGGGATGGGTGTTACGCCATGAACCATCGCGATCTTCTCGTCCAGGGTCATTTGCTGCAGTAGAAGCTGGGCTCGCTTCGCGGAAGGCAGCGCTGGGTTTGCCCATGGGCGGTGCCCCAGCGGGCTTGCTGCTGACGGGGACACGCCTGTATGCGTAGCGGATTCCTGGGCAGGCAAGCTCATTCGAGCGGAGGCTATGAAAAGAAGTAGAGCCATTGCGACCGTCAGAGCGCACGAACGAAGCGATTCCGCTGCACACAAAAACAGTGTTTTCATGGGTGTATTCCTGTTCAGCGCTGACCAGCAATCACTGAGCACTGGACCCGACTAGATTCGGCGCTGGAATGGACAGGGCGCTGCTTTCGTTAAGATGGTGATCTCTTCTCTGTAAAACAAAACGAGTATATTCGTAGAGCGTTTGCAGAAAATATACTACTTTTCAGCACGAAATACTTGACAACGATACCTTCATGGTTTGGAAAGACATGCTGTTCAGAGGTTACTCAGGGATCCTAAGGTTCCTCCTGTCCTGGTTCGAGAGGCTGATGAGAGTGATCTCCGTTTCGGCTTAGGAGCTGCACGGAACGAAGTGTGAAGAAGGAAGAGTGCCATGTTCCTGAGCACGAGCAGACGCCCGCTCGATCCCGGAGCAAACCAGAATGCATCAAGGTCGCCTCGCCATGTATGAGAACACCCAGTAATGAAATTCATTGATCTCATCCTTGCTCGATCCAACGTAGCGAATTTCGATCCGCAGTTTGGACTTCCCATGCGTCAGGGATGCCGGAATCACAAAATCGGAATCTACCCAAGTCTGATCTTCCGGCGCCGATGACGGGAAGACGACATGCCAGAGCCGCTCGACTTTTACACCGTCGACGTATACTGCCGCCGTCTGTACTCCGTTGCCGCTGCGTGACAGCAGCCGGCGCAGCAGCACGCCATCATTCTGTGGGTTGATTCTGACTGTGAAGGCGCTACGGCCGTGAAATGCTCGGCCCTCTTCGACAAAAGTGTCTGCCTCGGGATTCTTGCCGTAGCCGTCATAGGCGCTTCGCAGCGATCCAGCCCAGGTCTGGCCTTCAATGTGGTAATTATGCGCCAGTTCCGATGACGGAATCCCTACGTCAAGCGTGTCGGTCTGACTGAGAACCCCCGAATTGGGTGCCAGGTAATAATAGGCGACCACATCC
Source organism: Alloacidobacterium sp. (assembly GCA_035293545.1). Classification (GTDB taxonomy): domain Bacteria; phylum Acidobacteriota; class Terriglobia; order Terriglobales; family Acidobacteriaceae; genus Alloacidobacterium. The sequence continues at coordinate 3,399 of DATGMQ010000091.1, forward strand.
GTCTGGGCGATGGTGCGGTTCGTTTTGGTGCCTACGTCGAATCCTTCGTTCGAAGTCTCAAAGGTAATGCGCGCCTCTTTGTCGAAGACGTAGGGATCCGCCAGGAGAAGGCGATAGGAGCCGCGGTAGCCATCGACCAACGCGCCAAACAGCGGCTTCTGATACGTCGTTCCGCCAAAACCCTGATTGTGATCGTCTTCAGTCCCATCGCCATGGATCTGCGGGGTTCGGGAGCCGTTGATAAACGTGAATTCATCACCCTCCTCGCTATAGTCCTTCGAATAGAAATTGGTGCCGACGATCTGCCCGGCCCCGAATTCATGAAATGCCCTGGCATAGAGACCTTCTCCGGAATCTCTATAGCGTGTCTCCTTTGCATGGAAATAGCCGCTTTCGTTTTGTGGGTAGGCGAAGCTTTCTTTCGGCGTGACACCGATGTCGGCGGTGATCGTCACCGGCACTGTGGTTGGGTTCACGATCTCGATCGTCGCCGAAGACCAGAAAGGCATCGGCCAGTAGGAATAGAAAGTTTCCGTCGCTTCGTTAAAGCCGTAGAAGAGATTCGCCAGCTTCTTGAAGGGGATCTGCGAACTCAATTCAAAATCATCGGGCCCGCCGCCGAAGAAGGCGCCGATGGGCAGCTCAAAATTCGGTGCAGCATTCCCGAAGTTCGCACGGTCCCACGTCATGTGCAGACGGAGACCATAGAAGGTGCTGCTGGAGTAGGGCGACACGTGCATTTTGATGCTGGCGATCGCGCCCTGCCCCTGGACATCGAACAAAGTTCCGGTCTTTCCAGCGGGAATGGTAATCGACACATGGGTATAACGATTGCCCGTAGTGGGTTTCGGATCGGCCCCGATGTGGCTCCATTGCTCTCTTACCTGCCGGCTGGAGGGTGGATCCACCGTCCAGGAGGCAACCTTCGTTCCTGGCGGGTACAGCAGATATGTGAACTGGTACCAGCTCGAGTTGTCCTGATCCATGTGTTGCTTGAAGGCGCTGCTGGGGACAAAGGCTACCTTGAGACGCCTGGCGAATGGAAGCGGATAATACTGAACGGCAAACAGCGGCGTCCCCGTCTCAATGCCGATCGAGGACATCCATTTCCCTTCCTCCGTCGCATAATCCTTGATATCTCCCGCAAAGGAAAATGGCGCGTCGAAGGGCGGATGGTGGCCGCTAAAGAACTCGTCGATGGTCAGATCGATCCGCGGCGTCTTCTCGTCATCGAAGTAAAAACGAATCCGCGAGCTGCCCGCGCCCGGCAGGAATTTTCCCGTCTTCTGATCCATCATGATCCAGACATTGAACTGTTGTCGGTAGAGACAGCCCGGGCCATAGGCGTCGAAGATGACATATTCTCCGCTGGAATCGATATACCGCGTGAAAGCCTTGTGAAAATTGCCGTCGTCGTTCTTTCCGGTCAGGTCGTAGGACGAGGATTGAAAGGTCTGGGTTCCGGCTGGATACAGGAAAGGGAGATACTCGGGATGCGCCAGCGCATCCATCCCTACCGGCCGTTCCGGCGCGTCGTTCACGTGAATCTTGTGAATACCATCACCAGTCGCACCTTGTCCCCAGGCTGCGAACGGAAAAGCAAATAGTAATGCAAGCAAAAGGAACTTCCGCAATCCCGTTTCAAATCCCCTCACGTGTTTCGTGTTTCCTCCGAGCAGGTCATTATTGTTCCGTTCTGTAGAATAGCAGGCGAGCGCATCACGTTCCTGTGTTCCGACTTCCAACCTAAGTGTTCTTAGAGAGTGGTGTGCTGTACCTTGACGATTTGGAGGACAAGGCATGAGAGCACGCCTTGATTTTGGCAACTGACTTTCGGCTCTCCGTCCCTTTTGGTGGTACTTCCCGTCAAGACGAAATCGGGTTAAGAAAGAAGCAGTCTGGCGATCCTCCTGGCTGAACCATGTGGGCTGTCGCTCACTGGCTGTCCAGATGGGAAGACCAGATGCTTACCTTGAGATTCCGATCCACGTCGGCTCTTCGGATGTAATCGTTGGCAACAGCATCATGTCAACACTTCCTGATACCCCATAAGCGAATCATTCGGATAGATATGGTCCACGTTATGGCTGGTGAGAAGTTTGTGTGGAGTAAAGATCGCCGGAGCAACAAAGCGGCGATTTAATAAATCCAGTGCCAGCTGCACCAACCCGTCGCCGTATTTTTCAGGGAAATACGCGACTGACCCGATAAGCCGGCTGTGGTTCTTCCGGAGTTCCTTGCGGGCTTCGAGCGCACCGTTTTGTCCCATCACGGCGCAGTCTTCTGCGCGGCCTGCTTCTTCAAACGCGCGCAGCGCACCCAGAGCGGAATTGTCATTTACCGCGCCGATCAGGGTGCGGTGCCGATTTCCTGTGCGAAGATGCTTGCGCATCGCTTGCCAGCTGCTTTCGAACCGGCCGCCTCCGTCGAGATAGACGACGGGAATCTTTTTCGAGACTTGTCCCAGGATCTCCCTGATCCCATATACCATTCCAGCAAGCCTCGTCCTGGGGACAGTGCCAGCGCGACATAAATCGAGCATGACAATCTGATCCACCTCTCCGAGCCAGCGCGCACGTGCCCATTTGCCCAGATAGCGCCCGCCGATAAGACCGGCCTCATAGTTATTGGCACCAAAGTATGTGGCTCCTGGTTGTGGGTTGTTAATCACAATGACTGGAATGTTGGCTTCACGGAACAAGTTCGCGGTTACAGCGCCGACCTGCTCGTCGATCTGGTAATCAATCACCAGCTCAACCCGCTCGCGGATGAATTGCGCTGCATTGTGCAAGGCAACGTCCGGTTTAAAGCAGTGGTCCAGCGTCAGAATCTCAATCTCTCCGCCGCGATCTGCAGCAATACGGAGACTCTGCGTAACTGCACGCGTGAAAAGCGTGTCGATTCCAGGTGCGCCGTAGCCGATCCTCCAGAGGGTCTTCGTCAGCCTGCGATAGAGCGGCCGGTATCGGTTATTTTCCATATGCTCGACGACATGATGATGTCCCAGCGTATACAGCAACCGGTGGACGATGCCCCGGCTTAATCCGGTGCGCGCCGAGATTTCCCTTGGGGACAGGGCCTCGCCTGGGGCTTCAAACGCTGCCAGGAGTTGGGCGGCATGAGCCACGGATTTGATCAGGTATGGATCGCGCACTTCGATGCTCCAAATTTAATTTTCACGCGGAGTTTATCGTTTTGTAATTGCAATGTAAACAACGTCGTGACGTTGAGGCCCAAAGAAAATCGATCCGAAATTGTGTAATACCACCTAACTGGCTTAAAACATTGCGATTAAGTTCGGCTACCTGGATCGCTCCCACTGTTCGCAATGCAAACATACCGTAAATTCAAGGAATTGCCTTGTTTAGTGTCCGTTCTCAGCCCTAACCTTCGTGCGACGCTTTGAAGTTCGATTTCAGGAGGCTTTTCAGATGGAACGTGAATGGATAGAGGACAGGAATGTGGTGGCCAGTATAAAAATGAGCCATGCATCTCGTGGGACACGGTGCGATGCTGCGATCCCCGCCGCCGCGGGGATATCAACGTCTTCAGGCAGTGAAGAGACCGATGCCTTTCCGGAAGACGGCAGACAGCGGCCTGCCGCTGCTGTTCAAGGGCTAATTTCGCTATTGTCGAAAGTTCTCCTGTTCGCTCTTGTGTTTCTGCTTCCTGCCACGCTCCGCGCCCAGTTCCGCGGCTCGATTCAGGGCGTTGTCACCGATCCGACAGGAGCGGTGATCCCGGGCGCGACGGTCACTCTGACCGACACCGCCACCAATCAGACAGTGACGGTAACGAGTTCCCGCGCCGGAGTGTACACGTTCAATGCGCTGGCCCCGGCACCCTACACAATGACCGTAACCGCGCCCGGTTTTAAAACCAAAACAATTGCAAATATCCAGATCACGCCGGAGCAGGCGAACTCCATCAATGTGCAGCTCACTGTCGGTCAGGCGGAGCAAACGGTCTCGGTGAGTGCGGAAAACAACATGCTGCACACGGAAACGGCGACGGAAAGCGTCACCATCGACAGCAATCAGATCCAGCACATGCCGTCGTTCGATCGGGACGTATTCCAGTTGGCGCAACTGGCTCCGGGCGCATTTGGCGATGCCTCGCAAGTTGCCGGCGGCGGCACAAACAGTAACCCCGCTGCCGACGGACCTGGCGGATCGGGTCAATATGGTTCGACTGGTGGCATCTTCTCGGTATCGAACGGACCGCAGATCAACACGCTCGGCGGGCACTATGAAACCAACAGTATCAGCGTAGACGGCATCAGCACCGTCAGCCCAGCCTGGGGCGGAACTACCCTGATCACGCCCAGCGAAGATTCCATCCAGGACTTCACCATCGTCACCAATGCTTATGACGCCGAAAACGGACGGTTTTCCGGCGCACATATGCAGGTCATCACCAAATCCGGCACGAACGGCCTGCATGGCAGCGCCTTTTTCAAAGCTTCTCGTCCCGGCCTGAATGCATATCAGCGATGGAACGGTTATGTCCCTGGCATTACGGGGTCGAGTACGGTGGCAGACAAAGGCGTGCTCCGTGATGAGGAGCGCACCAACAACTACGGCGGCAGCTTAGGTGGACCCATCTGGAAGAACAAGATCTTCGCATTCTTCAACTTTGAAACCAGCCCGGACAATTCGATCACGACGGGGAAGGGATGGTATGAAACGCCGCAATTCGACAAACTTGCACAGACCTCCGGAGTCATCGGAAGCATCGCGAAGACCTACCTGTCGTTTCCCGGCAATACTCCTGTCACCAATGGGATCATTTCGCAGACGTGCGCGCAGATCGGGTTAACGGAAGGTGTGAATTGCGCCACCATCCCCGGTGCCGGTTTGGATGTGGGCTCGCCGATCAAGACGGGTATAGGCAACCAGGACCTGACGTATGGCGGCAGCAGCAATCTCCCAGGTGTTGGCGGCGGGTTGGATGGCGTTCCCGATATGGCGCTCTACAATACTGTCAATCCAACCAATATTTCCCAATCGCAGTACAACGGGCGGCTCGACGTGAATGCTACGCAAAAAGATCATGTGACCTTTACGATCTACTGGGTCCCCGTAACGATCAGGAATTACTCCGGCTCGGTCCGGTCATACAACCTCGAGGGTCTCTTGCAGGAAAATGGCGCATTTACGGGGCTCTGGAACCACACGTTTTCTCCAACCCTCCTCAACCAGGCCCGGGTGAACGCGGCCGGCTATCGCTATAAATATCCTACGAATAAAAATGTGCCTTTGGGGTTGCCGAGTGTGGGCTTCGACGCCACCCCGTTGACTTTCTTTGGGGTCGGCGGTCTGGGTGACTTTAACGAGTGGACCTACACCTATAACGACGTCCTGTCTAAGACACTGGGCAACCAGAACATCAAAATTGGCGGTGAGTTGACTCGGCTCTACCTCCTGAGCAACCCTGTCTTTGAAGTGCGTCCCAGCTATACCTTCGACAACATCTGGGATTTCGCCAATGACGCGCCCAATTTTGAGAGCGGCTTGTTCTCACCGACCACCGGCACACCTACCGTAAATCGCCAGGATTTATGGGAGAACCTTTTGGCCTTCTTTGTGCAGGACGATTACAAAGTTCGCCCGAACCTGACCATGAATGCCGGCTTGCGATGGTCGTATTTTGGCAGCTTGTACTCCAAACAGAACAACCTCGGTGTAGTTGAGTTCGGTTCCGGCAGCAATGCACTTACCGGTCTCCATATCCGCAAAGGAGGCAGTCTCTACACACCCCAGAAGGCGAATTTTGGGCCACAGCTTGGATTTTCCTGGCAGCCCAGCGCATCCAATGGCAAAGCGGTCTTCCGCGGTGGCGCTGGCATCAACTACAACCAGTACGAAATCGCGGTTACTGCAAACGTCACGGGCAACCTGCCATATTTGATAACGGCTAGTTTCACGTGCCCCTACCCGTACACCAGCAATCCCTCATGCGCCGGCAGCGGAATCCTGTATGGTATTGCGTCCGACGTGCATTCATACCTTGGTTATCCGCCAAATCCGGCTGCAATCACCCCGCTTGGCCCCGACAACCTGCCGGTCAGTTCGCAGTTCAGCTCCTCGGTGGCGGCCTTCCAGTCCCACCCGAAAACGGTCACGACGTACCACTACTCCCTGCAAGGGGAGTACCAGCTACCGTTTGATTCCGTGGTTTCCCTCGGCTATATGGGCAGCCAGACGAGGCATCAAAATATCTTGGCGAACTTTAATGCGATTGTGATCGGAAACGGTGTGCCCATTAATCCGAAGCTCAACTACGTGAATTACTTCTGGAACGGAGCCACGGGAAACTACAATGCATTGATCGCCACTCTGCGGCACCAGACTTCGCATCACTTCACGGCTGAGGCGCAATATACGTGGTCCAAGTCGATGGACGAGGGGTCGGGCGCGTTCGTTGGTAATGAGTATCCATTTGACCCGCGGTCGGCCTATGGGCGGTCGGACTTCAACGTGCAGAATATGTTTAAGCTCTTCGGCGTATGGCAGCCGGTCTTCTTCCATAGTTCAAGCTGGATGGAAAAAGTATTGGGCGGCTGGGCGCTCAGCGGCATTTTCAATCTCCATACCGGGTTTCCATTTGACGCTGTGTATAACACCGTCGGGCAGGTGTATTACCAGGGGAGCGGCTATGCATCGCTTCACCCGGCGGCCTACCGCGGAGGAGCCGGAACCAAGACGGGAAACTCCATCTTTATGGGGCCACAGAATCCGAACTACGGTGGAGATGCCACTCGCTTCTTCGTCGCTCCGAAATATGTGGTGGGCCCGGCTTTTCCGGCGGTTGCGTCGGCCCCGGTGCCTGGCATTCATCGGAACAGCCTGACCGGACCGGGGTACCAGGACCTCGACGCCAGCCTGGCGAAGAAGTTTGGTTTGCCGAACAATCGCGTGCTGGGGGAGAATGCGGCGTTGGAAGTCCGTGTCGATACCTATAACCTGTTCAACAAAATCAATATCAACGGCCAGACGATTGACGGGTTGATCGGAACGGCGAACCCCGACGGAACCGTCGCTTCCGTCAATCCCCACTTTGGCGTACCCTCCAGTGCCCTGGGTAGCCGGACAGTGCAGCTACAGGCGCGCTTCAGCTTCTGATCGCGTTCACAACCTCAACATAGAGTGGACGACCTGGAGAGGTGTTCTGAAGCATGCGCAAATTGAGCAGACGCGAAGTCCTGATCGGCGGAGCGGCCGCTGCGGCCAATGTGGCGGCGCTGAGGGTTTCGGGAATGGTAAGCGCCGCCGGGCCCGTGACCTACCCTGACATTCGGCGGATCGAGCGGCCGGATCTCGAGCTGCGTCTGCCCGCGTGGTTCGATGTCTTTCATCCGCCGGTGGCGACGATGACCGTTCCGGCGGGGGCGCCGCAGATTGCCGAGTGGAATCGCACCGCCGGGCCGGATGAATCCCTGGTGGTGACCGGTGAGAACTTCACCCCTGACACGCAGTTCGTGGTCTCTGGGCCACACGGCCAAGTCGCGGGCGTTGCCAAGGTGCAGATGCGCGGCGACCGCATGCGCATCATCACGCTGCCGGAGAAATTGCCTGCCTGGGGCACCTACCTGCTGTGGGCGCGGAACGCGGCCGGCTGCAGCTACCCGGTCCTGCTGAACAGCACATCGGCGTTCTGGCTCGGGCCGGACAAAGCGGTTGTCGGCGATACGGTGGCCGTGCACGGAACCAATCTGGCCCATGCCAACCGGCCAGGAAAGTCGAACGCACGCGTCTACCTACTGCCCGCGGGCGACAAGGGCCAGTTGGCGCCAACCTCAGTCAACCGACGCGGGAAGCGTACGCTGCGCCCGCGAAGGCCCAGTAGAGGCCAGTGGGTAACGCCAACGTCGGTGAATCCCTATCGCGTGCAGTTCGCCGTCCCGGAGCTTCCGCTGGGTATCTATGAAGTATGGGTGCACAATGGTCACGGTGGCGAGTACGGCTGGAGCAGGTCGCCGAACGACCTGACCATCTACGAAGGCCCAGGGTGGACGGAAACGTGGTACCGCGTCACCGATTACGGGGCGACCGGCAACGGATCGACGGACGACACCGACGCGATTATGTCCGCGATCGCACACGCGAATGAGGATCCCGGGTCAACCGTCTACTTCCCGGCTGGAACCTACCGGGTGAGCAGGACGCTGCGGATGGGATCCAGGACACGGTGGGTAGGCGAGGGCATGGACAAATCCGTCATCGTGCCCCACGGCAGCTACCTGCACCAGATCGATGCAACTGGGCTCAACACGATCGAGATCCAGGACCTCGGGCTTGACATGTCGCATATGGTCGCCCGCTCACCTGTGCTAGGGCAGGTCTACATGCGGGGGATTAATCCTGCCGGGTCATCGAACGTCTGGTTCACGAGGATAAAGGTTGCGGCGACGATCTATGGAATGGTCATGGGATCGCCGTGGTCGAATGACGGCATCCTGGATTGTAGCTATGTCTACATCAACGACAGCGTCTTTTCCTTCTACTCGGCGTCAGGTCCTCGCGACTCCCGGCAGCTGTTCTTCGATGGGAACACTTTCCTCGGCGGGGATCATGGTGTCGCGCCCGGCAACCCGGGGGCTTTGTACTGCCACACTCTGAGAGAGGCCAGCTTCACGAACAACAAGGCGATGGACCTCCAGCCCGGCGTTGGAACCGGCACGCTTCGACGCTTCATTGTCCACCAGAGCTATGGACAGAATCCCGCGGGCGGAGGACACCTGAACGAGTACATCGCCAACAACACCGCGACGAAAGTCGGCCCCATCCCCAACTTCTCCGATCCCAACTCCGGTGAGATCATCCTGTGGGAGACTGGGGCAAGCAACCATGCCATTGCGGGTGCGTCGGCCACAACCGTTCGGCTGGTAACGCCGGCCCACCCCGGCTCGAACAGTGCCTTATACATTTATGAGGGCAAGGGGCTCGGCCAGATCCGGCTCATAAGCGCCTATGATCCATCGACGGCAACCATCACGGTCGACCGTGAATGGAACGTGCAGCCGGATGCGTCCAGCAAAGTGCAGGTGTATACGGGTCCGATCCACACCGTGACCTATAGCAATGACCTGAATGGAAAGCGCGGCGTGTACCCGGATTTCAACACCGGTGCGAGGGGGGTCGACCTCTTCGAGGGCGGGCTGCAATCGATCATTGCCGACAACCGTATCTCGGACGTTCAATTTGGGGTGGGCTTGTGGTGTGAAAATGAGGACGTCAATGCCCCAACCGCCAATCCGGCAGCCCAGGCATTTCAGCTCGTAACCGGCAATGAGATAGCTGGCAGTCAGGCAGGTATCCAGATCATTAACGGGGTGAACGTGGCAAGCTCGGCATCGAACTCCCTAGGAGTCGTGGCGCGGGGCAACAGAATTCATGATTGCATCGATGCCTTCAGCACGGTTAACGACCAGCAGACAGTACATGGGGGCACGGGAGGTCTTCTGCCGGGGAGCATCATCGAAAAGAATGAGGCGCTGAACGTCAATGTGGGCGCCAACCTCCACGTGGCGAAAGCAGGCGTGCAGACGAACTTCCTGATACGCAACAACCGGATGGACGCGGGCACGCGCGCTCGCGGCTCGATTGCAGTGGATTTCGACGGGGGCCCTCATCAAGAGGATGTACTGGTCGGAAACACCTGGCTCAACTTTCAGACTCTGTATGGAGGCGCGCCGCAGGGCTGAGATGACAAATCGAGGGAGTGGATCGAGGAGGTTTGGTCAGCTGATCTTGAGCTACTTGGAGCCTGACGAAGGCCGATTCACCTGCAGGTCTTCGATGACATGATGACGCCGTCGCAGGTATGGTGTCGCCGTTTGTTTGGGACGAACAAGTCGCAGCAGGTAACCAGAGGCGCAGATCATCGCTGCGCTGAAACACGTGGAGGAGGGCCTCACGACGGAATATGTGGTTCGGGAACAGGGCGTGAGCAAGCACACGATCCATGTTTGGAAAGCGGAGTATGGCGGCTTGGAGGAGGGCCGGGGAGGTCAAGCATCTGCGTGATGAGAACGCGTGGCTGAAGAGGCTGATCGCCGAGCTGAGTCCGATAACGAGATTCCGCAGTCGGTGATCCGAGAAAACTCGCTCGGCTCGTAGAGCGGCGGTTGGAAAAGCGGCGCCCTCCTTGCCCCCGGTATCGTCCGGGGCTTTTTGTTGCCGTTTGTCATACCCATCAGCAGAATCCAGCAGCGCCACTACAATTTGAATGTGCTTTCATGCTGGCTATCAACAGGCGATACATTTCATTCTCAGCCTCTAAGATCTTGATACCTGATAGCTCTGGCTGGATGACGAGAATGTGCGGATGGTACGAAGGTGACCAGACAAATAGCGCGTCGCGGAATGAGCGCGGACGCATAAACCCAACCAGTAGGCAAACTACATCCTATAGCTGTAGGATCTCTACAGCCATGACTTCGAAGGACCAATACAGGAACCGTATTGAACTGCTTCAGGGCACACTTGACATGCTCATCCTGCAGACACTGCAGTGGGGACCGCAACACGGTTACGGAATCATCCAAGCCCTCCGCCTCCAGTCCGGTGGCGTTCTTCAGGTAGAAACCGGCTCCCTCTATCCGGCTCTTCACCGTCTGGAACGCCAAGGTTGGGTGCAGTTACAATGGAAGCAATCGGAGAGTAAACAGCGGGCGAGATACTACCGCATTACAGCCGAAGGGAAGGGGCGTCTAGCCTTAGCAGCCCGTGGTGTAAGTAGCGATTTCCAGCACGGCTCTGAACTGTGCGAGGGCATCGCATTCGCGAGCCGGATTCCCTGACGCCGCGCATGCGGTCTTCCTGAAAGCGGATGGTGATCCTGGCGCTGGGTAAACA
>DATGMQ010000092.1:0-25354 GCA_035293545.1 Alloacidobacterium sp.
TTCAGTCGTTACCGTATACCGGGATCGTGCGCCGCCGTAAGTGAGCACATCGTAGTAGATGTGATTTCCGCTTGTGCTTACCAGCACGGGGGTTCGATTCAGGCTATCGATGAGATTTCCGCTTGCATCTGAAGAAAAGTAATTTCCATTTGCATCAGCAATCAGAACGCTGTTTGGCGGTGGGCTCGATCCCGCAGCCATGGGATAATAGGCATTTCCTTGCTTGTCATAAATTACAGCTGTTGTGTAGTTGGATAGCTTGATGTAGTACCCGCTGCCATCTGCGGCATATCCACTTGCGGAGGATACATTGGACGGCATTGAAGAACACGGTGGCGTTGTTTCTGCCCTGTATTGATAGGTAGAAACATAGAATGTATGGGAAGTACCTTGCGGGTCTGCCCAGACCCAACGGTCATATTGAGTTGACAAATAGTATCCGTAGATAAGATTGCCAGGATTGCACCATGTCTGACCGCCGTCAATCGAGTGTGTGATTGTGTTCGTTCCCAGCCCTGACGAAAAGACCCATCCTCCCATCGAATTCGGTACATTGACTGGCTGCCACGAATAGCCGCCATTTGAAATGATCTTCCAAATGCGGCTGTCATAGATAAGGCGTTCATTCAGTTGTAGTTTTCCGCGTTGCGGATGTTGCGCGAGGGGTATCTCAATGTGGATTTCGCCATTGTTGACGTTGATGAACCCATTCTCAATTGGTATCTGTGTGCTAAATGAGGGATTGCCGGTAGCATAAAGATAGCTCTGAGCATGAATTTGGCTTTTTAATGCCATCAGACATGTAAGGCAGAAGAGAGCAGCAGCTAGCTTTCTCATGGCTGTTCCTTAGAACTGAAAATAGGAAGTTTCTACAGCGGGTTGCAGATTGGGAGAATTCAGGTGAAGTGTCCACTGAGGCTGCCCATTTAAGGTCTGGCTATAGACAAGAGGAACGAGACTGTCCTGGACTTTCTGATAGTCGCCATAAGTGACGACAATCAGGTATCGTTGCCGATCCGCAGTATCGAGTTGAACTGCTGCCGCGCTCTTTAATAGTAGATGTGTCGTGGGATCGAAATAGAGATCAGTCACATTGATGCCCTGCTGGTCGAGAACGACTTCAGCAGGAAAAGCGCTCTCCTCGACCGTAATCCGGTGCAGAAGTTTTCCATCGACTGAAATCTGCCCGCGATCAATGAACGAAGTATTCGAGTTTGGAAAGTTCGAGACCAGGAGCCGGGGAAACGCGAACAGTCCCGCCTTGGCTGTTGCAGGAGGTATCGGGAAACTCTTGCCATCGACTTCGAGCGTCTTTCCATAGCTTCCGCTGATACGTGTACTGCGTTGACCGGTCGGCGTTTCAACGTCCAGCCGGAATTGATCGCCATTCAGGATGGTCAAAGTAGCCTGGCTGGTACTCCCTGATCCATCAGTCAAAGTTCCCGACGCTTGCAGCCCTCTCCAGGCAGTGATATTCACAGCTTTGACATAGTCGATCAGTTCCTGTAAGGCAGCAGTATCTTTCTGACCAAGTGTGCCCCCAAAGGTGGGCATTGGAACGGTTTGATCTTCAGGTCCGTAGATGCGGGTTAAATCCCTTTGGGCATAGAGAGCAAAGTGGACAAACAGAACGAGGTTCAGAATCAGGAGAGTCTTAGAAATCAGAAAACAGGAAGACGAGCGCCCAGTGCGCCCGGCAGCCACGGCAAATTCCATCAGTGATCCCCAATGCAGAAAGAAAGTCTTACAGCGAGACCTAACTTACTAAAAACCTGCCTGTCGAACAAGTGAAACTTTGCCTGCTGGAGAAGGTCAAGAGGTTGTACCGATCTCAGAGCGACTGGTGTCGATAGCAGTGAGCAGCTTTCGACGCGGGTCGAGGCGGTGCGGTGGTTTCTGCGCGAACGTTCGGGGCGCCTGCCGCGAGAAAAGTCGCGCTACGGCTACTAAGATTGCAGGTGTTGGTGGAACGGGAAGGGAACGAGTGAACCATGAGGGCAGCTCTGAACCAGGCTGTGATCTGGGAGTTGATCACCAAGAACCCGGCCATCGGGGTGAAGCTGCCCCGCAAGAAAGTAAGAAAGCCGCCGATTCTGCTTTCTCTCCCGGATACCCGGCGGATGATCGGGGCCTTACCGGAGCCGTCGAAGTCAATCGTCACGTTGATCGTCTTCGCATCGCTCCGGGTAGGAGAGGTACTGGCGCTCCGCTGGAAGCGCGTTCTCAACGATCGGCTCGTGATTGCAGAGCGCGTATATGACGGGGAGTTCGACGACGTGAAGACGGACGCAGGTCATCGTGAGGTGCCATTCGACGAGCGTGGCGTGATTCAACGCACGCTGGAGCGGTGCCGCCAGATAGCCAAATTACTCAAGCCGGAGGATCTGGTATTTGCTAATCGTGCGGGCAATCCCATCGACCGGCACAACCTGTTAAACCGGCAGATCAAGCCCACGGCGTTGGCGCTTGGGCTGCCCAAAAACATTGACTTCCGGAGTTTCCGGACGATGCATTCCAGCCTGATGTTGAGGACGGGAGCGCGGCCTGAGGTCACGCGCGACAATATGGGACATGCGACCATCGACGTGACACAAAACGTCTATGGACGCAGCTGGTGGGAGGAGCGGGTGGAAGCAGTGACACGCACCGTCGAAGCGGTTTTCCCGGCCGGATTGGAGTCCCCTGATTTAGGCCAGTCTCTAAGTAATTGAAAGAATGGTCGGGGAGAGAGGATTTGAACCTCCGACCCCCTGGTCCCGAACCAGGTGCTCTACCAGGCTGAGCCACTCCCCGATCTTGCGGCTGGGTGTTCACACAGAACAGCGTTCCTGGTAGACGCGTTCTTTGGTTACGTGAACTTATTCAGTTTATCAGAAGATTGTTTTTGCATCCGCCGGGAATTGAGCGGCGGAGGTCAGCTCTCTTCGACCGGCAAATAGCGGCGTCCCACAATCCTGTACTTTCCTGAAAGCACCCGCGCAATTGCTTCTGAATAAGCGATGTGTTCCTGCTCCAGGATGCGCGCTGCCAGCGCATGCGCGTCATCTGTGTCCAGTACAGGCACAGTTTTCTGCAGAACAATAACGCCGTGGTCAAGCTGCTCGTCGACAAAATGCACTGTGCAGCCCGCCACTTTGACGCCATATTCGAAGGCCTGTTGTTGCGCGTCGAGGCCGGGAAACGCCGGCAGCAGTGATGGATGGATATTTAAAATACGCTGCGGAAATGCCGCGACAAATTCCTGTGACAACAGGCGCATATACCCGGCCAGACAAACCAAATCTACCTGATGCTCGCGCAGGCACGCGATGATCTCAGCATCATGCTCAGCGCGTTTGCGCCCTCCCGCTTCAATGGCCACTGCTTTCAGTCCGCGCTGGGCAGCAGCAGCAAGTCCCGGTGCATCGGCTTTATTGGAGATGACGACAGCGATCTCGGCGTCCTGTAATTTGCCGCCGGCGATGGCACCTGCGATAGCAAGAAAGTTCGAGCCGCGTCCGGAAAGGAGAATGCCGAGGCGATGGCGAGCGGTCACTGATAGATCACCCGGCGGTCGCCTTTAACGGTCTTGCCGATGACATAGAACTTTTCATTCGCGCGTTCCAGCATCGACTTTACCCGCTTGAATTTTTCCGCGGGAACTACAGCAATCAAACCGATGCCCATGTTGAATGTGCGCAGCATCTCATCCTGGGCCACATTGCCCAGCTCGCGCAGGTGCTCAAAGATCGGCAGCACCGGCCAGCTGCCCAGCTCAATCACAGCGGAAATATTCTTCGGAAGAATGCGCGGCAGATTTTCCGTAATGCCGCCGCCTGTGATGTGCGCCATGCCGTTTACGTAATCGCTCGCAGTGAGCTTCTTGATCACGCCCAGATAACTGCGATGTGTCTTCATTAATGCAGCGCCTGCTTTTTCTTTCAGCGCATTTACGTACTGCTCAGCCTTGTATCCCGCTACTTCGAAAAACAGCTTGCGAGCCAGCGAATATCCATTCGTATGCAATCCCGTTGACGGCAGGCCGATCAGCACATCGCCTGTCTGAATCTTTGCGCCGGTAATGATTTTGTCGCGCTCTGCCACTCCTACGATGAAGCCGGCGAGATCATATTCGCCATCGGAATAGAAGCCCGGCATCTGCGCTGTTTCTCCGCCGATCAGCGCGCAGCCATTGGCGCGGCAGGCATCTGAAAGGCCGCTGACGATCTTCTCGGTTACCACTCCGTCGAGTCGTCCGGTCGCCAGATAATCCAGAAAGAAGAGCGGCACAGCGCCCTGCACGGCAATGTCATTCACGCAATGATTCACCAGGTCTGCGCCTACCGTATGGTGAATGCCCAGCTCGAAGGCCACTTTGAGTTTGGTTCCTACGCCGTCAGCACTTGAAACCAGTACCGGCTGCTGATATTTCGTTGTGTCCAGCTTAAAAAGGCCGCCAAAGCCGCCGATTTCACTCAGCACATTGCGATTGAAGGTTTTCTGGGCCAGGTATCGAATGCGCTGCTTGGCGCGGTCGCCGCTGCTGATGTCCACTCCGGCATCCGCATAGGTCACAGGAGATTTCGTTGCGCTGGATTTCTCTTCTGACAATGTATTTCCGTTTAAGAATGAGGGTTGGAAGAGTCAGTTTACCATCTCGCTAATTCGCTAATTTTCAAGAAGCAGCGTGTGCAATTATTTGCATTACGAAAAATCGCTGGATTTGTGCCTGTTTTGCCGTAAATGTTCCGCAATTTTGGTGAGATCACCGAGAATCTTTCAAGAAAAAGCACATTTCCTCTTGAAAATCAATATTTTTTAAGAAAATATTTCGCCTAAACGAATCTAACGGATACGCTTTAGTTGAGCGCATCCTGCGCATCGGAGCCCATCTCGTGAACAAGCTGACTTTTTTCTCCCGTTCTGCGGTTCTTGCTACCGCTTTGTCTTTTGCTGCCATCACCACTTTTGCTAATGCCGCTGTGAATTCAGGACCCGGTGGTGGCATTCCAGTACCGATTGGCACCGGCATAGCAGCAGGCCCCGGCGGTGGCATTCCAGTACCGATTGGCACTGACATAGCAGCAGGACCTGGTGGTGGCATTCCTGTACCGATTGGCACCGGCATAGCAGCAGGCCCCGGCGGTGGTATCCCTGTACCGATTGGCACTGTTGCAATTGGATAGTTTCTCTTAGTAGTAGCAGGCCAATAGGTCACATTTTTTGTGAGCAATTCTCAAGAGTCCGCGTAAGATGCCTTTATGAAAGTATCGCTGTTGGACAACGCGCTATGGGCAGCGAGCTTTGCCGGGAACTTCATTATGTTTCTCGTATTGCTTGTGCGAGGACGATGGAAGAAGTTTCCTATTTTCACGACTCTCATCGGGTATTACGTTCTTGAAAATATAGCTGTATTCGCTGTTTATCGTTATGCTCCACAGCAATATGACATTGTTTATTGGTTGACATTTGCCCTCGATTTCTCATTACAAATTCTGCTGGTCTTTGAAATAGCTCGCGTAGTTCTGCGCCCCACCGGCACGTGGGTTCACGATGCGCGGTATAGCTTTCTTCTCTGGGGATCGATTGGTGCACTAATCGCTCTCGGTTTAACCTTTGCCATTCACCCCTCAACATCCAAATCACTTGATGCATGGGGAATCCGTGCATTCTTGTTTACCAGCCTGCTTTTTTGCGAGCTATTCCTGGCCATGATGCTTTCGGCCCAACGTCTTGGCCTAGTCTGGAGAAATCATGTAATGGGGCTCGGACAGGGACTAACCGCCTGGGCTCTGGTTTCCTGCATTGTGGATATTGCTCACAGCTATTACGGAACCGGGCATCTCTCTGATTTCAGGATGCTTGAGCATATCCGCACCCTCACATACATTGCCGCCATCTCCTACTGGATTATGATTTTTTGGTTACCGGAGCCGGAGCGCAAACCACTTTCTGAAGAAATGCAAAAATATCTTGTTGCTTTACATGCAAAAGTTCAATACGATTCTACCCAGGTTAGCAGTGCTCAAAATTTACGCTGAGAGCTGGCCGTTATGCCTATTTTTCTACTCATTCTTTTTTTAGCTTTTCTTGCCGGCGGTTTGATTTATTCACAAATCAACGCCAGCCGCCTGCGTTCCGCAACGTGGGATGATCTCGTTTCGCGCATGCAGCCCATGCATGCCAGAGGCCTTGAGATCGTCGCGCTCGACAACCTGCAACCCAAGCCCGGGCAGTTGAAGCTCGAGCCTGAGCATCTTTGGGGTTTGATTGGCGGAACTGAGGGCCTGCGCAGAATGCGGCAGAATGCTGACCTTCTGATTGCCCTTGCAGCGTATGTGCAGCGCTGGAATTTTGAAGAAGGCGTCATCGTCACCGAGCGCATGCGCCACGATGCGATGCAGCTCAAGCGCGCAGTCTTCCGCATCCGCTTCGATATGCTGGTTCGGCGTTCGCAGATTCGCGTACCGTTCTACATCCACCAGGCAGCTTCCTCTTATTACCTGATGACACGCCGCCTCATGGCTCTTTACGAGACGAGCCATGCCGGCCTGCTGCCGCGTCTAGCAGAAGCAATGTAATCCAAGTCAGATCATAAAAACCGAAGCCTCTCGCAAGAGAGGCTTTTCTGTTTTCTATACTGATCAGTGATGCCAGCTTCCCTGAAAAGAGACCTCCGTCGATCTTCTGAATTCCAAAGCCGCGCCGAAAGCCTTTTACCCGGTGGCGTCGATTCGCCTGTGCGCGCATTTCGCGCCGTGGGCGGTCATCCTCCCTTTGTCGTCAAAGGCGAAGGTGCATACCTGTGGGACGCAGACGGTAACCGCTATATCGACTACGTAGGCTCCTGGGGACCGATGATTCTCGGCCATGCTTTTCCTCCAGTAGTCGAAGCTATCCAGAAAGCTGTGGCAGACAGCGCCAGCTTTGGCGCGTCCACACCGTCGGAGCTTGATTTAGCCGATCTTGTTATCAGTGCTTACCCCTCAATAGAAAAGCTGCGCTTCGTCAGCTCCGGAACTGAAGCGACCATGTCCGCCATTCGCCTCGCTCGCGCCTTTACCGGACGAGATTTCATTATCAAGTTCGAAGGCTGCTATCACGGGCACTCTGATGGCCTGCTGGTGAAGGCCGGGTCTGGCGTAGCCACCTTCGGCATTCCCGGTTCTGCCGGAGTGCCCGATGAAGTCGCGCGCTTCACGCTCGCGCTTCCGTTCAACGACATCTCGGCGGTCGAAGCCGCATTCGCCGCGCATCGCGGGCAGATCGCCTGCATTATTCTCGAACCGATTGTAGGGAATATGGGATGTGTCCCGCCGGAAAACGGATACCTGCAGGCTCTTCGCGATATTACCAGGCAGGAGCATGCCCTGCTCATCTTTGACGAAGTCATGACCGGCTTTCGTGTTGCCTATGGCGGAGCGCAGGAGCTTTACGGCATTCAGCCGGACATGACGACGCTGGGCAAGATCATAGGCGGCGGCCTGCCCTGCGGCGCATTCGGCGGTCGCGCCGAGATCATGGACATGCTTGCGCCGTCAGGGCCTGTCTATCAGGCTGGAACGCTCAGTGGAAATCCTCTGGCCATGGCCGCCGGCATCGCGACCGTCAGATATTTGAAAGAACATCGCAGCGAAGTCTACGCAAAGCTCGAAACCCTGAGTGCTGCCGTTGCTAATGGAGTCGCAGCAGAAGCGAAGCGAGCCGGCGTGCCTCTCACAACGAATCGCGTAGGCGCCATGTTTACCTGGTTCTTTACTGAAAATCGTGTGACTAATTTCGACTCTGCTTCTACTTCGGACACAGCGGCATTTGCGCGCTTCCACCGCGCCATGCTCGATCAGGGCATCTGGCTGCCGCCTTCACAGTATGAGGCAGCATTCATGTGTGCCGCGCATTCCATGGAGAACATCGCTGCGACGGTAGCGGCTGCGGGAGGGGCCTTCACAGCGATGATGGAAAGCCGGAATTAATGTTTTCGCAGATAAATACGATATTGAGACGGAAATTCGCGGCGCGACCACCAGTGTTGAGGTTGCGTCGCGTGCCATTCCGTTACGACCTGATAAGAATCGGAGAGATCATTACGCAATTGTGGCCAGGCATCGATTTTCTGAAAGCTGTCCCGACTAAAACAATATTGACTGGTGAGCACCACGATCTCAGGACGGGCTTTCTGATAGGCAGTCCAGAAGGCGCGACGGTATTCCTCTGCAGCTTCGCCGGGAACGTACAAATAGCAGTCATATAAGAATCCCGTGCTCTGAACTGCTCTGAGGTTGTACAGCGTGTTAATGCAGCCGCCAAATGTGTCCAGGCACTGCACGTTTTCCGACAAGTTGCCGTACCGCCGCAAATCATGAGCAAGGTTCTGCTCGAATGGCATCGCCGGATCAAAGGAATGGACCAGCCAGGCCGCGCGTGGAGCATAGAAGAAGCATGCTGCCGCCAGCGCCACTACTGAGAAGCATCGTACCCATCCTTTCCGCTCCAGACCTGCTGAAAAATCAATACCCATCATCAAAAGCAGGAGGGCCATCAGCGGATAGCGATGATAGGGATACCCTTTGCCCTGCGCGACATACGCCAGCAAAGCTACGATGGCGCCCAGCAGCAGCTCCGCCCGTTCCAGATCAAAGGGCTTGCGGAGCAAAATCCAGACAACAATCCACAACAAACAAAGGGGCAGTATCGGAGCAACGCAATGCGTCAGCAAATAAGCAATTGGCCTGTGTCCCAGACTTGCATGCAAAGGAATAAGTCCGCGTAATGTGTGTACGAAAGCCGAGAGAGCGCCATGTCGGCACAGCCATATCGTGGCGCCTGCCGGAGGCAATGACAAGCCCAGAAATCCCAGACCGAGATGCCATACAGGATGAACACCGCATTTACGCGCCCGTTGGGCAGATAGCAACAGCAAAACGGCCCCAAGCGGCAGAAAAAATGGCTTAATGAGGCCGCTTACACCCAGAAAAAATCCAAAAACGAATGCCGGCAGGCCATAAAAGGGACGGTTTTGCGCACGAAAAAGCAGCGCATAAGCCCATATCAGCAGCGCTGCTACTACTAAATCACGCTGTCCGGCCTGAGCGATGCCGTCCTGCAGATGCATCAGCAGAAAAAACAATCCAGCGAAAACTCCTGCAAAAATCTCTTTCTTACGCGTAATGAAAACAGCGGCTGTTGTCAGCAGAATCGTGACCAGCAAGTCATAAATCCGCCAACCCAATGCTCCTTCGAATACGTGCATGGCAAATGTATCCGCCAGGTAGCTTCCGGGAAGGTTCACATCGGCGATGTCTTTGTAAGGTATAAAACCATGACGCATAAGAAAGACGACATAATGCATCAACGCAGCGTCGCCTGCCAGCGGCCAATGGCGGCTGCAATAAACTGCTGCTGCCGCACAGATAAGAAGCATCGCGGCAAAACAGACACAAAATACCTGATTTCCCGAAAGCATTCGTGAGCGATTCAGAACGGGCATGGAATCAGGCCCACGCATCGATGGTCACATACCGGACGTGTTGAGAAGCTTTGCTCTCTAGCAATTGTGCTGTAGCAGAAACGGTGTGGCTTCTGTCCTGCCCGATTGCCGCCTGGCCGCCATCATGCAACAGGAGATTGGAACCATTGCCGCGCGTCTGGTTTCTCTGGATGTCTCTTTGCAGATTCGCCAGCACATGATCCGCTGTCGTCGGCTTCCAGTCATAGCCCATTGCATTCCACAGCACGGACGTCAGCCCCAGTTCGCGGGCCGCGCGCAGCACATCCGGCCTGCGCGCCCCATGCGGCGGACGAAAATATCGAACCGGCTCACCCAGCGCATCTTCGATTGCGGCATTGCAACCAGCTAATTCCTCGCGCACTCTTTTCGGCGATTGAAACAAAAGCACCGGGTGAGTCATGGTATGGTTGCCGACAAGGTGGCCCGCGGCGCGGATCGCGCGGGCAATCTCCGGGCGCTGACGCACAAAGCGCCCGATGAGAAAGAAGGTAGCGCGAACATCATAGCGAGCGAGTACATCAAGCAGTTGTTGTGTATACGGATCGTTGGGCCCGTCATCATAGGTGAGGGCGAATTCAGCCGGGTCGGGGCCGCCGATGATGGCGCGACCAAAAATCTGCGAAGTTGGCCACATGGCGGCATAGGCATATCCCCCCGCAGCCAGAGCAGCTGCGGTCCCGACGGTGGCAAGTGTGGCCAGCATTGGGTTTAGTGTAGCGTGTTGGCGATTTCGGAACAGATCGCTGGCGCACAATTGGGAAGCATGATAGCTTCGTATTTTATTCGCCTGCGAGATTTCGATGGCCAAGTTGTTTGAACAACCCAGATTGATTGCGGTAGAAGGCCCCATCCGGGTCGGCAAATCATCCCTTGCGGGGATGCTGGCAGAGAGCCTGCACGCCCGCCGTATTGTTGAGCCGGAGCAGAATCCTTTTCTCGACCGCTTCTATGGCGCCGAGCCGGGCATGGCTTTCGCTGCGCAGATGTGGTTCCTGATGGAACGCTATGAGCAACTCCGGCAGATCAGGAATACCGATGAGCCCGTAGTTGCCGATTACATCTTCGAAAAAGACAAGCTCTTCGCCTACGTGAATCTCAGCGACGCTGAGTTAGCGCTGTACAACCGCTACTATCAGAGCTTTCGTGAGCAGGTCCCCACGCCTGACCTGGTGATCTATTTACAAGCCACGCCTGAAGTGCTGAAGCAGCGTCTGAAACGCAAAGGAATAGCTGGCGAACGCGCCATCAGCGATGCCTATATCGAGCAAATTGCCGCTGCATACGAGCATTTCTTTTTTCATTACACAGCCAGCGATTTGCTGATCGTGAACACATCCGACATCGATTTTGTAAAAAACAACAAAGACCTGAAGCTGCTGATGAAACGGCTGTCAGAGCCAATTAAAGGGACGCAGTATTTCCTGCCGCTCGGAGAAAACCCTCCTCATCACTGATGCGCATGGAAAACCACGAAAATTCCCTAGCACGATTGGTTTCAAGCAGGCCTGCTCCGGGGATCTAAGAGGCCCATCGCACACACAACTGCGTGTCCGTTTACAACAGGGGCGAGCAGAGAGGAAGCATCGAAAGTATATAAATAGAAAGGCTAGGCAAGCCGTGCAGGCTCGTAGTCGGAATATTTCTTGATCTGGTTGGTCAGATTGCGCTCGATTGCCTTGCGCTCGTCCGGCTTCAGATTCTCGCTCATCTCCAGTGCCCGCTGCAGAAATTCTCGGGCGGCGTGATCGGCGTCGCGAGTGGCCGCCGTATTCGCGGCCAGGCGCAGCGCTTCAATGGCCTCTTTCCAACAGCCTGCGGCTTCGTAGTGCTGGGCGAGTTCTGAGGCGATGCGTGCCTCGTTTCCGGCAAAGAGCGACTTTAGTCGCTCCGCTACCCGGCGATGGCGTTCTGCCCTCCGCGCGGCAGGCTGCCGGATATAGAGTGCCTCCCGGAACAGTCCGTGTGAGAAGACATAGAAGCTGGAGCGGGTTCCGTCGGGAAGCTCATCCTGACCGGCTGCGTTCAGCAGGCGGGTGCGTCGGGCGAGCGAAGCGTATTTATCTTCGACTTCGAGAACATCTTCCTTCAGCGCGGCGGCGGCGGCCCAAGCAGGAAAAATGGCTCCAATGATGCTGCCTGCTTCTAGCAGACGGCGCTCGTTCTCGTCGAGCCTGCCAAGCTGCAGGTCGATCATTCCCAGAAGTCCCACAGGAATGCCCAGCTCGATTTCGGCCAGAGGTATTGCGAGATGCCACTTTCCATTCTTGACGACGAGCAGATTCTGGCTGCGGAGGTGTTCGAAGGTCGCTGCCATGAAGAGCGGATTACCCTCGGAGTGTTGATGCACGAAACTCGCCAGGCCGCCGGGTAGAGTGCTGGTTTCAAGCTGCTGCTGCAGATAATCGGATACCGCCTTACGGTTCAATGGCCCTAAATGAATCTCACAACAGAGCCGCCGCGTCGAGAGGTCTTCCTTTAATCCGGTAAGCGGATGCTGCCCGTCAATTTCCGTGGGCCGATAGCTGGCCAGCATCATGAGCTTAGGGTTGCCGCGTCTGCGTGCCAGCGCAGAGATCAGGTCTAGCGTAGATGCGTCGGCCCAGTGAAGGTCTTCAAGCACCAGCAGCAGTGGTTCGCTCTGGCAAAGAGCTTCGACGACTTCGCAGATCTCACCAAGTGTTGGAACCCGCGCGCCATGCTCATGATCTGGACCGAACCAGGTTGGCAGCAGCCGAACCAGCAGAGCTTTTGATTTTTCCTGATCGGTAAGCTGGCCGAGGGCCTCGCGCACTGGATAGAAAGGCTCTTTGCCTCCGAAGCCTTCCACGCTCTGGCCACGCGCCATTCGCGCCCCATCGTCGCTACAGGAGCGGGCGCAGAAGGCGTCGATCAGAGCAGTCTTTCCTGAACCGGCGTCTCCGGTCAGGAAGATGAGCTTGCGAATGCCCCTGGCGGCGAGCTCGAGATCGGCATCCAGCTTTTCGAGTTCGACATCCCGTCCGACAATACGTCCGGAGTTCAGGCCCTCTGATTCGGGCACTTGCTTAACGGTTGTGACTTTGGCCAGAAAGCGATAGCCGCGCTTGGGAACCGTTTGGATAAACTGCGGCTCGTCAGGGTCGTCGCCGAGCAGCTTGCGTAACTCCAGTACATAGGTACGCAGGACCTGAGGCTGCACGTAAGTTTCCGGCCACAATGCATCCAGAAGCTCGTCATGCGTGACGAGGCGCTGCGGATTTTCGACGAGATAACGCAAGACAGCAAAAGGCTTCGGCGCGAGCGGGACCTGCTTTCCGTCGCACCACAAACACTCGTTCGCTGCGTCAAGCTGGAAGCAACCAAACCGCTTCATAGGAAAGTTGTAGCCTTTGTTGACCTGTAGACTTGTTCTACCGGTATCTGTTAGCAAGCCGCGGGCCAGTGAGAACCAGAAAAAGTAAATGATTCCATTCGGCTTTCGCCGAGCAACTTACCCGCAATTGTCCGGAAATGAACACCTCTGTCCAAATCCGGACTCTTCTGTAATCAAAGACTGAGCATGCTCATCATTTCCGGAGTATACCGCTCACCTTGAGCTGCGCCTTTGGGAGCGATCTCGTCGAGAGATGCCAGCTCTTCCTTTGAGAGTTTCATCTCGAGCGCCGCTACATTTTCTTCAAGGTAGGCGCGCCGTTTGGTTCCGGGAATGGGAACAAAATCCTCGCCTTGTCCCAACACCCATGAAAGCGCAATCTGGGACGCTTTTACGCCTCTTTTCTGTGCGAATTCTTCAATTTTTGCCACCAGATCGAGGTTTTTCTGGAAGTTTTCACCCTGAAAACGTGGGGAAGTGTGTCGCCAATCGTCAGGGGCTAGATCGCTCGGCTTGCGAATCTGCCCGGTCAGAAATCCGCGTCCCAGCGGAGAATATGGTACAAAGCCAATGCCCAGTTCGCGAATCGTGGGGAGTATTCCGTCTTCCTCATGGTCGCGAGTCCACAAGGAATATTCACTTTGCAGAGCAGTAATCGGGTGCACGGCATGGGCGCGACGTATGGTATTCGGGCCAGCCTCAGACAAGCCGAGGTAGCGTACTTTTCCTGCCTTGACCAACTCCGACATGGCTCCAACGGTCTCCTCGATGGGAGTTTCGGGATCGACACGATGCTGGTAATAAAGATCAATGGTGTCGATGCCGAGTCTCTTCAGGCTGGCGTCGCAGGAGGCGCGAACGTATTCCGGCTTGCCGTTCACGCCGCGTTTGCCGTCCGGCTTGCGGATGATGCCGAACTTTGTGGCAATGATAACTTTGTCGCGATGCGGCTTGAGCGTGCGGCCTACCAACTCTTCATTGGTATGTGGACCATAGACATCGGCAGTGTCAAAAAAATTGATACCGAGATCGAGTGCCCGATACAGAGTGGCAATCGATTCCGATTCATCACGGGGTCCGTAGAAATCGGACATTCCCATGCATCCCAGCCCAATTGCCGAAACCCTGAGACCCTGACTGCCTAATGTACGCCGCTGCATGCTTCTCCTGTTGGTGTATCAGATTTCGACGGCCAAAAACCGGTACGAATGGGTAAAAGACGCAAATCAGACGGCGAATGATGCATTCTTTGTCGACGAACCGTTTTTCCTTATCAAAAGAAAAGCTGGCTGGCATCGGGCCAGTCCAGCCTTTTGGTATCGTGCCGCGATGTTCTACTTCAGACCTTTGCCCATCCGGTAAACAATACCGACTGAGATTGCAAACTGTTCCTGCACGCCGCCACTGCCGAAGCTTGTGAGCGTAGCGTCGGGAGAGATGCGGAAGACAAGGCGCGGCGATCGGTTGAGGTCGACGGAGCCGCCGAATGCGCCGCCAAATGTTAGTTGATTGCTGAACAATCCAAGCGCTGCCGGCGGGACGTTGTTGATATCGTGCTCGAAATTTCCATAGGCTCCGCCAACCAGCGCATGCAATGTCACAGAGGCATGCTCGTTGCTGGGGCCGCGGTATTCAGGGCCGACCAAGAACATGTGCTCGCTGACGAACGGTCCTTTAATGTTGTATGGATTAGGCACTACGCCGGACGTCCCGTAATATCCGCGGACATTGGCAGCCGCAGCCCAACGCTGATTGAAAAAGCGTGCTGCCTGCACATCAAAGCCGCCGAGGTTCGCGCCCTGCAGCAGGTTCGGCCCTGCGTTAAAGTGCGAATAGGCAAAACCACCGTAAATCTCCCAGCGATAGTCGTATCTCACGCCGGCCAAGGCGTTATTAGGAGCAATCGGTTGCGGCGTTGTGCTTTGCGCCTGGGCCTGAGTCTGGGCGCGGCCGCTCATGCAGAAAATGAAAGCTGAAACCAGTACAAAAGCCAGAAAAGAAAAACGCGTGCTTCTCGACAAAAAAAGACCTCCAAACATCCGGGGGCGGAACATTCTTTTAGACTTCCCGTAAAGTTTAAAGATACATGGCGAGGCGCTATTCTGTCAGATTGCGGCTGGAAGATGTGCCGGTTCATCTCATTCGTCGCGAAGCAGGATCATTGGGTCAACGGCGAGAGCACGCCGCGCTGGGACCAGGGCGGCGATGATGCCCACGCAGAGCATGGTAAGAATGACGCCACCGAGAATTACCGGGTCTTTCGGTGTGGCCTGATACACGATGAACGAAAGAACCCGGGTGGCCAGTACACCGAGGATCATGCCAGCTATGGAGCCGATGACGAGCAGCCGGAAAGTGCGCCCGAGTGCCGCGCCAAGCACCTTGCGCTGACCGGCTCCGAGGGCTATGCGGATTCCGAGTTCTCGGAGACGTTTGCTGACCGTATAGGCGGCCATGCCGAAGATGCCCGTGATAGCAAGCATGGCGCCCAGCAGCCCAAGCACACCAAGCGAAACGGTGGCTACGCGCGCTGCGAAGAGGGCGGAGTCCAATTCGTTGTGCCAGGTCCTGATTTCCAGCGGAAGCGCCGGATCGAGACTCCGCATTGACCGCTGCAAGGCTGCGGCGATCTGTTGCGGATCACGAGGCGAGCGAACGACGAGCCAGGTATCGCTGGAAGGGTGCTGGAGGAAAGAAAAGAACATGGCCGGCTTTTGATCTTCGGTCAAAGTTTCATATTTGCCGTCTTCCACGACGCCGACCACTTCGGCACGTTGACCGCCCCAGAACTTGAAATGGCCACCAATGGCCTTGTCCACAGAGCCGAAGACCTTGCGCGCAAATTCGCGATTCACAACCGCCACGACAGGAGCCTTGTCTTCATCGTGCATGGTAAAGGTCCTCCCGGCGAGAAGCGCAGTTCCGGCGGCGCGGAAATAGTCGGGAGAGACAGCGAAGTTCTGGGCATCGGCTGCCGCGTTCGTGGGCCGATAGTCGATCGTGGCATCGGTGTATACATCGGAATCGCCTCCGCCGAGACTGAGCGGAAGCCGGTCAGCATATCCTACAGCCGTAACGCCGGGGATAGCTGCCGCGGCATCGAGCATGCGTTTCTGCATTAACACGCGCCGGTTGGCGTCATATCCAGCCATCTGCAAATCGGTGTGCACAAGCATCACTCCGTTGGGCTGAATGCCATAGCTGCTCTCAAGCGAACGAGCGAGGCCGCGGACGGCGACAAGCGAAGCAGTAACTAAAACGGCGCAAATCGCAATCTGCAGACCAAGAAGCACGTCTCGCAGTGTAAACCGGCGTGTGCTGCCGACGCTGGTGGTTCCGGAGCGAATGATCTGCCAGGGATCGGAGCGGAGTACCTGACGAACTGGAACCAGGCCGAAGAACAGCCCACTGAAGACAGCCAGCAAAAAGGCCAGAGCGTAGGTGTTCAGGTCCGGATTTACCGGCACGTTAATTGGGATATTCGGAATCGGCCGCCATGTGCTGAGCGCGCGCAGGATGACCACGGCTCCCGCCATGCCGCAGATGCCTCCAGCCACAGAAACCAAAACAGCTTCCGTGAGCAGTTGGCGAACGATGAGCTGGCGGCGCGATCCGAGCGCCATGCGGACTGCGATTTCACGTGAGCGGTCCGCTGCGCGCGCAGCGAAAAGGCTGCCGAGATTGGCGCATGCGGCAAGCAGGATAAGACCTGCCAGAAGCATGAGACCGAGCATGAAAGCGCGCGTGGGCTTGCCGAGTGTATTTCCGGCGAGCCCAGGCCGGGACAAAGAAAATTTCAGGCCGTCATCGGATTTGGGATATGTCTTCGCGAGCGAAGCTGCAATGGTGTTCAGGTCCGCGGTCGCTGCGGCTGGGGTCACACCGGGCTTGAGGTGCCCTATGGCCCAGGCGTTATGGTTGCCGCGCTCCTCAAGCGAACTCCAGCCGCTGATTTGGGGAGAATCGACGATGGGCGCCCAAAAATCGGGGGCGAAGAAGAGTTCTGTGCCGCGGAAGTCCGGCGGCGCAATACCGATGATGGTGTAAGGATGTTTGTTGATCTGCACAGTGCGGCCCACTGCACCGGGGTCGCCGTTAAAATGGCTGTGCCAAAGCGCATAGCTCAGAACGATCTCGGGCACGCTGTTTGGTCCGTGCTCTTCGGAAGCATGGATAAATCGGCCTAGATAGGGTTGAATGCCGAGAGCATCGAAGTAATTGCCGCTGACCGTATAAGGCCAGACCACCGATGGATTTCCGTGACCGGTATCGAGTCCAACGCCGCCCATGATGTTGTAGAGCACGAGCGAGTCGAAGCTGCGGTTTCGGTCGCGCAGGTCGCGATAATCGGGATACGACTCTGAGGGAGTCGTTTCTGACCCGTAAGCGCGCTCCAGCATGAACAGGTTCTCAGGGTGCGGTACGTTGAGCGGGCGCAATACCAGCGCATTGAGAACGCTGAAGACAATTGCATTGGCGCCGATGGCCAAAGCCAGCGTGAATACGGCGGTCAGAGCGAATCCAGGCGATTTTCGGAGCTGCCGCAGAGCAAGCCTTAGATCAGCGTTCATACTTCCCCTCGTTACGTCGTTTTTCGAGCCTGTATCGGTTCTACGTTCACTGGAACGCTGCGGTTCCATCTGAAATTGGGCAATCTTCCGGGCAGAGATAACAATGCCGTTGAGTTGGGGGCATAATTTCCCACTGAGGTCAGCAATGAAAAAGCACTTGAAATTATTTTGATCACGCTACTACGACGTAGGTTCAGGCCCGGCCTCGTTCAATCTTGTCGTCTTTGTTCATGCTGAAGTTGAATAGACTGAAAACATTCGACGCGAGGAAATGAAACGATGCGCCTGGCTACAATTGCCCTTTTTGCCTTTCTATGCACGGTTGCCGGAACGTCCCAGACATCGCACCCATCCAAATGGTCGGCGAAGGAGAATGTCTACGTTATCAAGAATTTTCATTTCGGCTCCGGCGAAACTTTGCCCGAGCTAAACCTGCATTACCTGACCCTTGGTCAGCCGCATCGCGGATCCGATGGACACGTCGATAATGCCATCCTGCTCCTTCATGGCACCGGAGGAAACCGCTACACCCTGCTGAATCCAGCCTTTTCGGACGTTCTCTTCGGGCCGGGCCAGCCCTTCGACATTACAAAATATTTCCTCATTCTTCCCGACGACATCGGCCACGGCGACTCCTCCAAACCTTCCGACGGCCTCCATATGAAATTCCCCCAGTACGACTATGACGACATGGTGCGCTCGCAATACATCATGCTCACGGAGGGCATGCATGTCGATCATTTGCGTCTCATCCTCGGAACATCAATGGGCTGCATGCAGTCGTGGGTATGGGGTGAAACTTATCCGCAGTTCATGGACGCCCTCGCGCCCTTCGCCTGTTATCCGGTCGAGCTTGCGGGCCGCAATCGCATGACGCGCTACATCGCCATCGAGAGCATCAAGCACGATCCCGCATGGAAAGACGGCGAATACTCGAACGAGCCGGTCGAAGGGCTGCGCGGGGCTGAAGCCATGTTGCTCATCATGGGATCGTCTCCTTTACAGATGCAGAAGAACTATCCCACCCGCACTCAGGCAGAAAAATATGTGGACGACTACATGACGCGCACGATTCCACACACCGACGCCAACAATCTCATCTACTATGTCAACGCATCGCGGAACTATAATCCGGAGCCGAAGCTGTCCTCCATCGTCGCGCCGGCTTTGTGGATCAACTCCGCCGATGACTTCATCAATCCGCCCGAAGTTGGCGAGCAGATCATCAACCCGCGCGTGCTCCCCAAAATGCCGAAGACAAAATTCGTCCTGCTCCCTATCACAGATGCGACGAGAGGCCACGGCACGCACACACTGGCTGCTATCTGGAAAGACGAGCTGGTCAGGTTCATGGCCGAGACGGAGAAGAAATAGCCAGCCGCTCGTTAAATAGATTCAGTAAATGCTGCATCAGCCGAGGCTCTCTTTGAATACTGACTTCAATCTGGCGAACGCGCGTTCTGCCTGAAGCTGGTTGTAGGAGGCATTATCAGGCATGGTCCAACCGTGGCGCGCCCCTTCATAGATCTCGCTTTCGTACTGTCCACCCCAGGCCTGTAATGCTTCTTCGAGTTTCGCAATAGCTTCCGCAGGCATGCTGTTATCTTCGACAGCATGACCGAAGTAGAGCCTCGCCTTGATCTTTGGCAGGCCGAGATGCGCGCTCTTGGGATCGTTGGCTTTGTAAAGCCCGCCACCATGAAATGAGACGGCGACCTTGACCCTGTCGGGACGCGATGCAGCCGCGCGGAAGGCAATGAGGCCGCCGATGCAAAATCCGACGATGCCGATTCCGTCCGATTTCGTGGTGGGTTGTGAGGCCAGGAAGTCGACATAAGCTCCTGTGTCGGCATCGATTGCCTCGGCAGTGAGCGGGCCAAGCAGTTCGCCCATGCGCTGCTTGGTTGCAGGATCGCCCGGCTTGCGTGGGAACTTGAAAACGGGAGGCTCGCTGGTTCGGTAGAACGGATTGGGGACGAGCACCGTGTAGCCTTCACTTACCACTTTTTCGGCTATCTCGCTCACAACCTCCCTTGGGCCGCCGACGTCGGGGATCAGCAACACACCCGGATGGGTTTCGCCGTCGTCGGCAGTGTAGAGCACGGCATCAGCGGTTCCATCGGGCATGTTCAGCTTCATTTCCTGCTTCATCAGGTTCTCCTGATTCCAGCTTAGAGGGTCGGCACAGCAGCGTAAAACTGCGCACCCTGTCTTACATTCAATGTATGCAATGGATTTTCGATGATTTCGGTATTGACTGGAATGAACTCTCGCGCTTGTACAGGATTGCGCCTCTTGGAGATAAGAAGCCCGAGGACCTTAGGATTTCATTCTCGAACAGCCGCTACAAATGCTTTGTCTTCGATAATGGAGAGATGGTGGGCGTTGGACGCGCTCTCGCAGACGGCGTAGATTGCGCCTACATCTGCGATGTTGCGGTACATCCGCGTTGCCAGGGCGCAGGGCTCGGCAAAGCGATTGTCGAAAAACTGGTTGAACTCTCCGCCGGTCATCGCAAGATCATCCTGTACGCCAATCCCGGCAAAGAAGGCTTCTATCACAAACGCGGATTCCGCCGAATGAAAACCGCCATGGCAATTTTCAGGAATCAGGAGCAGGCGTTGCAATCCGGATTGATCAGCAATGATTGAAAATGTTTTGCGAGTCGTCCCGCATCTCGCAGAGATATAGGTTGTTACATCGCAGTCATTGTTTTCGGATGCTACGTTAGAGAACCCATAGCTTAGACCTTCAGCGATCCTCGAAACCCTCTGGCGGCATAGTAGGATTCCGCGTCGTTGTGATACAGGAAAACGGTATCGTAGCGGCGATCACAAAAGACGGCCCCGCCAAGTTTTCTGATATTCGAAGGCGTTTTCACCCAGCTCGATGTTTTCGTGTCGAACTCTCCCAGCTTCTGCAGCTCCCGATACTGCTCTTCGGTGAGAAGCTCAATGCCCATAGCGGCGGCCATATCCGTTGCACTATTTGCCGGTTTGTTTTCTTTTCTTGACTCAAGCGCTTCACGGTCGTAGCAAAGACTTCTGCGACCCTTCGGGCTTTCCGCCGAGCAATCGTAAAAAATGAATTCGCCCGTCTTTTTATCCTGACCAACCACGTCCGGCTCGCCCCCGGTTTTTTCCATTTCGTTCAGCGACCATAGTTTGTCAGGAGCCGCGTCAAGCCTTGCCTGCACCTTGGCCCATGCAAGGTCTTTGTGGCGGTTCATGTTTTTCTCAAAACGAGCTTTCAATGTTTTGAGTAGTTCTTCACGTTGTTTTCCTAAAAGCGTTTTCATCTCATCTCGATCCGGCTTGCGATATATGAGTATTCCGTCCGCCGCGCCATTTCGCCGCATATGGTAGCACGTAAAGATACAGGCCAGTGATCCAGAGCAAGGCTAGCGGAGCCACGGCCAGCAGCCCCATCGCAGTTGAGTACTTCTTCAATACGATGGCAACGATGTTGATGATGACAGCCAGCGTGAACGCCAGCGACAGCCAGCGATGGGTCTGCCGAATCCATTTGTTCCAGTTCAACGGGATCCTCCTTACAGCTTTTGAGCCGTCTTTGGCCAGTTGGGCGCTTTTACACCGAACAGCTCGGCGTACTCCGTGTTGAGCCGCTGCCAGCCTACGAATTGCGCTGCCTGGGGGCCAACCATGCGCCCGATGGGCGTTCCTTTGAGCAGGTGATCCAGAACATCGATACAAATGTGCCATCCGGCAGCGCCCATTGAGATGAAGCGACGATCAATATTGGTCCACAGCGTCAGGCGTGTGCCGTCGGCAACAGATTCGATCTCCCACCGGATATTGAAGTCACCCCAGTTATACTCAAGCAGCTCGGGAGCGACAGCTTGCGTCACGGTTGTTTCAGTAACGTGCAGCGTGGGCGCTCCCACCGTGGTGAGCTTCGCGTGCGCTCCTGGCATACCCAGGTTTCCATCAGAGTCAAAAGGTGCCCATTCGCGCAGATGCGCTGGATCGGTGAGCGCCCGCCAGACTTTCTCCGGGGGGTGGCGCAGTTCTCTCACGAGGACGAGCGTCCATTTCTCTCCGCCCTTTTCTACTCGCGCTCCGTAGGCTGGTCCCGGCGTGTACTGCCCGATCTCTCCCATGTCGCTCTCCTTTTGCCTTACCAGCGCTTCAGCTCTGTGATCTGAATGAGATTACCGCAGGTATCATTCAGCATGGCGATTTTGGAAGCCGTAACGTCCGTTGGAGGCATGGTGAACTCAGCGCCGGCTACTTTCATGCGCTCGTAATCGGCCTGCACATCGTCGGTGAAGAACATGGCCGCAGGCTGGTTTTGCTGAAACAGCGCCTGCTGGTACGTCTTGGCTGCCGGGTTGTTATTGAGAGAGAGCTGCAGCTCTGTCCCATTCGGGTCTTCCGGCGAGGCCACCGTGAGCCAACGATATGATCCCTGGCTGAAATCCGCCTTCTTCACGAAGCCCAGCACTTCGGTATAAAAGCGCAGGGCCTTCTCCTGGTCGTCAACATATACGCTGGTCAGTTTGAGTTTCATTTCGTTTCTCCTTTTTCGTGTTTCTTTTTTCTTGTCCTGCGTTTAGTTGGTGCTGGTTCGTCCATGCGATCGAGGTAACGTTCGAGAGCATCCACGTGAGCGGACCAGAGCTGACGAAACTGGGCAAGCCACATATCTACCTCCTGAAAGGGTTCCGGCTTCAATCGGTAGAGGCGGCGCTGCGCATCCACTCTGGATTCCACGAAACCGGCCTCGCGCAGCACTCGAAGGTGCTTTGACACGGTCGGCTGCGGCATATGAAGCCGGCGCTCGATCTCTCCCACCGAATGCTGAGACGAGACCAGGAGGCTCAATATCGCGCGGCGGTTTGGCTCCGCAATAATTTCAAATGCCGATTCCATGAGCTATTTATATACTTCAATCAGCATATACGTGTCAAGACATATAATGTACGACCTTTTCTGGTCGCTGGAAATACTATTCTTCTGGTCGGTAGAGGAAGGAAGTTCCTATAGTCTGGAACCAGGATGACGGCACGAGAACAACTCGCAAACACTACCTACGATTCGCTCGACAGCATGATGCAGGCTTATGCGGACGAAGCCGTGCGTGTCGCGTCCGCAGAGCATGACAAGAAGCTGGATTATTCCGCCGGCTCAATCGAAGCCCTGGAGGGTATTCTCAATTCTTTGTCACCTGCGCCGGAGGGTGATCTGGAATGGCTCACGAAGCTGTGGGGCAGCTATTTTGGAGAGGTGTTTCGCCGCCGTTATTCCTCGGAGTGGACGATGAGTGAGTATCCCGGCGGCAGGTTTGCTGTGCCCACGATTGAGATTGGCGGCTCGCGGATTTATCCGTTGCTCAAAGTGCATCGCAGGCTGACGATGGGAGCTTCTGAAAACCTTGTTAGGTTTGCGGAAATGGCCTGGAAGCGGCTAGACATTGTGCGTCCAATGGCAAATTAACCGCATACCGAACACAGAGTTTCGCCTGCAACGGTTGCTCTGTGCGACAATAACTGCAACGGAGGAAATTCCGGCGCGGATCTGTCCGGAAGACGTCCCATTATGCTTGATAATCTGTTTACACCGACACATCTGCTCATCATTCTTGTGATTGCGCTGCTGATCTTTGGCCCGCGCAAGCTGCCTGAACTCGGCAAAGGACTTGGCGAAGGACTACGCGGCTTTAAGGACGGCATCAAGGGCAGCAACGATGCTGCGAAGCAGGAAACCGTCACGAAGAATGAAGCGACGCCCCAGGCGAAATAATTTCAAGGACTGCGCCGTTCGGCTGCGCGCCTTGAACGGGCAGTTCCGGGAGAAGGCATGGCTGGACGGTCCGTCTCAAGCCCGTATTTAGTTAAGCCTCATCAAAAAGTAAAACTCTCTCACTTTCCTACCGACGATACCGGACGCTACCGCAACAAGGACGAAGCCGCAGCCGATCTGGAGCAGCATCGCCAGCGGCTCGACCAGCTTCAGGAACTGCTTACGGCGGATTGCCGTCATGCTGTGCTCATCATCCTGCAAGGCATGGATGCTTCGGGTAAAGACGGCACGATTCGCCATATCTTTACCGGCGTGAATCCGCAGGCCTGCAATGTTATTTCATTCAAGGTCCCTACGCCGCTCGAAATGCGGCATGACTTTCTATGGAGAGCGCATCGCAATGTTCCTCCGTTCGGCACAATTGGGATTTTCAATCGCTCGCATTACGAAGATGTGCTGATTACACGTGTTCACAAAGAGATTTCAGACAAGCTGGTGAAGGAGCGGTTCAAACAGATTGTCGATTTTGAAAAGACTTTGGCTGAGAACAATGTCACAATCCTGAAGTTTTTTCTGCACATCAGCCGCGATGAGCAGACACGCCGCCTGGCCGAACGGCTCGCGGATAAAGACAAGCACTGGAAGCTGTCGAAGTCCGATTTTGCGGAGCGCGATTTCTGGCCTCTATATGTGAAGGCGTACCAGGATGCGATTGAGCATACGAGCCGCAAGCATGCTCCGTGGTTCATCATCCCTGCGGATCACAAATGGTACCGGAATGTGGCCATTTCGCAGATTCTGGTGGACGCGATCAGCAGGCTGAAGATGCAGTATCCCGAGCCGGATTTTGATCCGAGTAAGATTAAGCTCTAGCTACCCCCTCCCCCCTGTTTGTACGGAGATCCTTTATTATCAATAGGTTACGGCGACGATTCTGTACGGAGATCGTTTATTTTCAGTAATTTACACCGTAGAATAAGAAAGGCATGGCTGTTTGGGCCATGCCTTTCGTCTCTGTGATTATATTTTAACAGATCAGGCCGTAGTTGGAGCCAGCTTTAAATATTGTATTAACAGCAGCTTACAGGAAGAGGGACTTGACAACGATTGGGTATCGCCCAGCCTAAAGGCCCATCCGTGTGAGCTTCTTATTTCACCGGGCTAAAGCCCTGCGCTTCTACCCGACTACCCAATACCCGAAAAAATGTCCTAATACCCAAACTACTCTAAAAGCGAATCGCAGGGGACGTCAGGTAATCGCAAAGGCCACAGAAAGACATGCTGCTTTGACGGTTTTAGCTGCGGTTTTGCGGCAAATTTGCATTCCTTAACTGCATTTTGACGGCATTTCCTACACACAAAAAAGCAGGAGGCCCGCAGGCCTCCTGTTGGAAGACGAGTGCATTTTAGAAGTTGTATTTCAGAGAGAGTTCCATGTAGCGGTTCTGGTTGGCTGCTTTGTACTGCACATTGCCATTGGTAGTGGCGTTGCTGTTTGAGCCGCCCATGTCGCATCCCTGCGCTTTGGAGGAACTCTGCAGGCAATCCATGTGGAGATTGACATCGCTGCCCTGGCCGAACTGCGGCAGCGGATGGTTGAGGAAGTTGAAGGCCGAAACGCGGAACTGAATGTTCTGGTGCTCGGTGATGGAGAAGACTTTTGCCATCGCCAGGTCAGAGACGAAGAAGGCCGGCCCTTTGATGTAAGGCCATACTGCAGGGCCGTTCACACCCAGTTGTGACGGAGTCTGGAAGCAGCCTACGTTAAAGTACTTGCCGCCGCCTGCGCGCGGATCGCACTTCAGGTAAGGAGACAGGACAACAGCGTTGGTACCCAGCAGGTAAGTATTACTGGCTGACGCGCCTTTGGCGCTGCTTTCCCAAGTGACATTCATTGTTCCCTGGGTATTGGGTTGCAGCGGCGTTCCGCTCTGCGCCTGAGTGTCTCCCGAGAGCTGCCATCCATTCACGAACTGCTTCACGAAGCTGTTGGCATCGTGGAGGCCGGGCAACTGGATGTAATACGCCGCATTAAAGAGGTGGGTGCGGTCATATGCGAGCGGGCCGTAGTTGGCGCGTTCATGGAACGGATCAATCGTGCTGCCGTCGCCACCGCCGTTATTGGTCTGGCCGTCGCGGATGCCCATGACCTTACTGAAGGTGTAGTTCAGCAGGAAAGTGG
>DATGMQ010000093.1:0-27702 GCA_035293545.1 Alloacidobacterium sp.
TCATCAGGCAAAGCAGTGCATGGCGAGATGACGCAGCCGAATCCGGTATTCGGCCAGATGCATGATCGGGCCGCAGTCGCACAGGCCATCGGCGTCGATGCAAACGATCTGGCAGCGGACATGCCGCTGCAAACCGTATCAACCGGCCTGTCATACTGCATTGTCCCCTTTCGCTCGGTGGATGCGCTGTCGCGTTTGCGCATTCCGGCAGCGACAGCGGAAAAATATCTGCGCACCACTGACGCTAAATTTTTCTACTGCATCGCGCCTGAGCTGAAAGGTGTCTGGCGCGCACGCATGCAGTTCTATAACGGCGAAGATCCTGCGACGGGCTCTGCTGCCGGATGCGCGATTTCCTACCTCGTGCGTCATGGCTTCACCGCATCTGATGAACAATTGCACATTCATCAAGGCATTGAGATCGGTCGCGCGAGCACCATTGACGGGCGCGCGAAACTCGACGGCGATTCCGTGCGCGAAGTACGCGTTGGAGGCAGCACTGTTTTTGTAGCAAAGGGACGGTTTTTCCTTGAGTGATTCACATGCTTTCAACAGGGCGAAGGCGGCGCATCTTCAATAACCACGCAGCAAAATCAAAATTCGGTGAATCTCCAGTTAAAAATTCACGGCTCTTTCGCTTCATCTTCCCTGTTTACACGCGACGCCGCTCTTCGTACTCTTGGCAAGCGTTTTGATTTTCAGAACGCAACTTTCGCCGATTACTTACAACTGAATGAGAGCCAGAAAGTGCGCAGGCATGCGCGCTTGCGGCTGCGATTTGCGAAGCCTGCCACCTTCCGGAATGTAACCCGAGAAACGCGCAAGCAGCATCCGCGGCCTGGTTGTTGCGCCGGCAATCATGCCTTCGCTTCTGGCTCAACCGCATCCCGAGGTGAGACGGGAGCTGCGGCGCCGCGCTTTTGCGTGGAGGGCAGTCTGTTTTCAAAAACGGGCCTCCACGCGGCGCGGAAGGCACAGCTTCGTTTTCATATCAATGGATTGCGGCCCGACCGACCCCCACGCGGGCGCGCACATGTGAAGTGTGTCTGCCCTCATAGCCGCTTCGCCACGGCTCGCGAAGCAGTAAGGAAGTTTATGAGGCCCAGAAAAGTTATTCTTTGCGTAGACGACAATGAACAAGCCCTCTCCGTTCGCAAATTTCTCCTGGAAACACGTGGTTACCGCGTGCTCAGCGCGCTCTCAGCTGAAGAGGCGCTCGATCTGTTTCGCGCCGGCGGAATCGATCTTGTTCTGAGCGATCTGCTCATGCCGCAAATGGATGGTAACGAGCTCGTGCGCCGAATGAAGGAGATTGCTCCGGAAGTGCCGATGATCCTCGTCAGCGGCACCGTCAAGTCTTTTGACCGTGCTTATCGCGCCGACGCATTTCTTCCCAAAGGCGCATGCACGCCCCTTGAAATGCTGGAGCGCATCCGCATCATGATCGCCCGCAAACGCGGCCCGAAGAAGGTGCTGCGGCCTTACCAGGAAATCCCCGAGCAGCAGCCTGCAACAGCTATCGCATAAGCCACAGAAACAGGGCTGCATTTACAATCAGGGAGTGCAGCCCATCATCGTCGCAGAAAACCTTTCGAAGGTTTATCGCACCGGAAAAATCGAAGTTCCCGCCCTCCGTAATGCTTCCTTTACTGTTGAACCCGGCGAATACGTCAGCATCGTCGGCCCTTCCGGAAGCGGCAAGTCAACGCTCTTCTACATTCTCGGCGGTTTGACTCGTCCCACTTCCGGGCACGTCATGATTGACGGCGCGGATTTCAGCGCGCTTAATGACGCGGAGCGCACGCGCATGCGCAAGACAAAGATTGGTTTCGTATTTCAGCGATTTAATCTGCTGCCCACACTCACGGCGCGGCAGAATATTGAAATCGCCTACGAAATATCGGGCCGCAAAGAGCCGCTGGATCAAAGTTATCTGGAGCATCTGACAAAGCTGCTCGGCATTCATGGGCGACTGGAGCACCGCCCTTCAGAGCTTTCCGGCGGGGAGCAGCAGCGCGTCGCCATGGCGCGTGCGCTGATTACGCACCCTGCCATCATTCTGGCCGATGAGCCGACCGGAAATCTCGACAGCAAAAACTCTGAGGCTGTGCTTGAAATGCTGCAGCGCTCGAATCGAGAGCTGAAGCAGACCGTACTGATGATTACCCACAATCCTGAAGCGGCTGCCATTGCCGACCGTATCCTCCACGTGCGCGACGGCGAAATCATCAGCATAGAGGCGGGCAACAGGCGGGTTGCCGTTGGATAAGGCTATATGCCTTCTTAATTGGCGTTTATCCGCAAGCTGCGCGTTGACCGCCTGCAATCTCCACCGATATACTCAATGAAGTACCAAGCGGGAGTAGCTCAGTGGTAGAGCATCGCCTTGCCAAGGCGAGGGTCGCGGGTTCAAATCCCGTCTCCCGCTCCAGTCAGCTGCCGTCTGGGTTCTTTCAAAAAAGCCACAGGCAGACTGGATTCATCACCGCCTAGTGAAGTAAGATTTCCTGTCCAGGGCGCGGTACCCAAGCGGTAAGGGAGAGGTCTGCAAAACCTTTATGCGTCGGTTCGATTCCGACCCGCGCCTCCAAAGCTTCCTTAATTACAAACCAGTTAAATCTGCGGATGCGGCGGTTCAATTGCGTATCGCACCTCAGGACTTCTGATTGCAGCCACCTGTCTATGCGGCGTTTAGCTGGATTATGTAAACAGCTCCGTCTGATAAATCGCTTTACTTAATATATTCCAGTAAATTACTATTCCTGTGCCCCGAAGACAGGTGGGCCAGTCGGGTCCAAATTCGGGCTATGAATGCCTTCGCGGAGAGTGATGCAGTGAGAGTGATTGCAATCAGTGTGCTGTTGGCAGCGAGCCTCTGTCTTGCGCAGAATTCGACCGACTTCAAACCAGCGAGTTCGAATGTTCTCGATGCGCAATATCCAAAGGTGGACAGTAACTCACGCGTGTTGGTCCGGTTCAAGGCGCCGGATGCCGCGAAGGTCCGCGTCAATTTCTGGAGCGGTCCCAAGGCTGACATGGAAAAGCAGCCAGACGGGTACTGGACGTTCACGACTCCGCCTATGGCTCCGGGGCTCCACTACTACACCATCATCGTGGATGGCGCGGAGGTAAGCGATCCGAACAGTACGGCGTATTTTGGCGGCAGTAAGTGGGCCAGCGCGGTGGAAGTGCCGGAAGCGGGAGTGAACTATTATCTGCCGCAAGATGTTCCACACGGGCAGGTACGCGAGATCTGGTATCACTCCAGCGTTACCGGAACCTGGCGACATGCGCTTGTATACCTGCCGCCTGGCTATGACACCTCAAAGACGCGGTATCCGGTGCTATATCTGCAGCATGGCGGCGGCGAGGACGAAACGGGCTGGGTCCGGCAAGGCAAAGCGAACTTCATCCTCGACAACCTGATCGCAAGCGGAAGTACGAAGCCCATGATCGTCGTGATGGCAAATGGCTATGCCACGCGCGCGGGCTACGTGGTTCCCGACCTGACGGGCCAGCCGTTCGGCTCGCCGGAGTTCCTGAAGGTAATGCAGGAGCGGATGGGCGCGTTCGAAGACGATATGACGCAGGTGCTGATCCCGTTCATCGACAAGACATTCCGCACCATTTCTGATCGTGACCATCGTGCCATGGCCGGCCTTTCGATGGGCGGCATGCAGACGTTCCAGGTGACGTTCGATCATCTCGACCTGTTCTCCTACATCGGCGGATTCAGTGGAGCGGCAAACGTATTCGCCATGGGAAACAACAAGCTGGATACAAAGACGGCATTTCATGGCGCAATGGCTGACCCTGCTGCGTTCGCAAACCGCGTCCACCTGCTCTGGATTGGCGTGGGAACCGACGAGCCCGCTCGCATGAAAGAAGGGCTCGAGAACATGCATGCGTTTCTGGATGATGCCAAAATCAAACACGTGTTTTATGAGTCGCCCGGTACCAACCACGAGTGGCAGACGTGGCGTCGCGATCTGAAAGATTTCGCGCCGCGCCTCTTCCAGGGAGCCGGTCACTCGTCGCATGCGGGATATGGAAAGTAGAGCGTTTCCGTCTCGATTTTTGGCGGCCAATGTGACCGGCTTGGTTCCGGCAGGCTACTTCTGCCGGAGAGACCGACCTCTCGCCGAAGAATACGCTCTTCATGGTTAATTTTCTGGCTTGAAGAACAACCAGCATCCAGATAGTCCGGATGCCGTACTAAAGTTCACAAAGGAGTAGTTGATTCCCGTCTATGCTCACCCGAATCGGAATGTATCTTCTTCTGGCCCTGTGCTCCGTCTCAAGCTTGTTCGGCGCCGATTTTTCCATGAAGGTGACTGATAAGAATTACCTCGACACCCAGGGTTTCAGCGTTTTTCTCTACGACAGCACATACCATCCGGTTTTCGTAGACCAGAAGAATACCGCGATGGAGATGATTCTCCACGACCAGCGCATTGCGACGAACGGTGACGTGCGCCTGGTTCCAACCCCTGAGCAATGGGACCTGGTGGCAACTCTGAAAGGGCGTCATGCCGACAAGGCGAACAATCGGCTTACTGCCGATCTGGCCTTCCCGACCTTCGACCTGAGGTATACCCTGGAAGTCGCGGCGGAGCCAGGCGGCGTAAAGGTCAGCGTTAATCTCGACAAACCGTTACCGGAGAAACTGGCTGGCCGGGCGGGCTTCAATCTGGAGTTTCTGCCCTCGATCTACATGGGCAAGGCTTACCTCGTAGACGGGAGTAAGGCCGGCATCTTTCCGCGAACACCGAATGACCCGATGGTGCAGATGCTGCCGTTGGCCGATGAGCCGAAAAAGGCGTACTACCTAGAGGACTGGGATAAGGCCAAAGGATACACGCAGCCGCTCCCGTTTGCCGAGGGCAAGAGCATCACCCTGGGCGTGGACGATGCGCTGGCCCGAGTCAACGTGACTTCTGAAACGGCCAACCTGATGCTGTTCGATGGACGCGACCGCGCGCAGAACGGCTGGTTCGTGCTGCGCTCGCTGATTCCTTCGGGCAAAACCACCGGCGCTATTGTGTGGCACATCCGGCCGGATGTGATTCCAAACTGGACACGGCCCCCGGTGATCGCCCACAGCCAGGTTGGTTATGCGCCGGGATTTTCTAAGGTAGCGGTGATCGAACTCGATCCGAAGTACACAGGCCCGAAGACGGCCAAAGTGCTGCGCCTTCAGGAGGACGGATCGTACAAGCAGGTATTCGAGGGCCCCATCACCCCTTCAACGCCCTGGCTGCGCTACGTCTACTCGAAATTCGATTTCACCGCGGTCAACGATCCCGGCCTTTATGTCATCGAGTACGCGGGTCAGCGCACGGCGCCCTTCCCTGTCTCCAAAGATGCTTACGCGAAGATATGGCAGGACAGCCTGGACCATCATCTCGCGGAGCAAATGGACCACGTTTCCGTTCGCGAAGGCTACCGCATGTGGCACGGCGCTTCGCATCTGGATGATGGCCGTATGGCGCCCGTGGTTGGCGAGCAATTCGATGGCTGGAATCAGGCGACGGCAACAGACGGGAAGTACAAAGGCGGCGATCACATTCCCGGAATGAACGTTGGCGGCTGGTATGACGCGGGCGACTTCGATCTCGAAGAACCAGCTCAACTGAGCGTGATTCAGAGTCTTGCTCTGGCGTATCGCGAGTTCAATCTTAAATACGACGAGCTTACGGTGGATGAAGCAGCACGCCAGGTTGAGATGCACCGTCCTGACGGCGTGCCGGATACAGTGCAGCAGGTAAAACACGGTGCTCTGTACATCCTCGCACAGTATCACAATATCGGGCATGCAATCCGCGGCACTCACGAACCCGATCTGCGGCAATATACGCAAATCGGGGACGGAGCGTCGAAGACGGACGGCCGCATCTACGACCCGAAGCTTGGCCCTGACCAAGTAAAGGGCGACTACTCCGGCAAGCCGGACGACCGCTGGATCTTCACCACCGACAATCCGTTTTTTGAGTGGAATGCGATAGCAGCGCTGGCTGCAGCTTCGGACGTGCTGAAAGGCCACGATGACGCGTTAGCGAAGGACTGCCTCGACACTGCCATCAAGGCATGGAACGAGCAAAAGGCACACCCGACGCCGTTTCCGCCTCGCGCCGGTTACAACGAATCAGCAGCCGCAGGCGGCGTTTTGGCTGCATCTCAGGGGACCGTCTCTGGCACTCAGGCGACTCATAACGCACAGCGCCCCGCGAACACTTCCACCAATTCCGGCACGTCCGGCGCTCAACCAACGCCGCCCGCCGGCTTTGGCCGTGGCGGCTTTAACGTTGGACCGGACTGGACCGCGGCTCTGGAATTGACCATCGCCACGCATGGCGAGGAGCCTTACAAATCCCGACTGAAGGAATTGTTTCCGCAGATGA
This sequence comes from Alloacidobacterium sp., assembly GCA_035293545.1. Lineage (GTDB taxonomy): Bacteria > Acidobacteriota > Terriglobia > Terriglobales > Acidobacteriaceae > Alloacidobacterium. The sequence continues at coordinate 6,402 of DATGMQ010000093.1, forward strand.
TCACCCCACAGCAGATGGGTATGCGCGGCTGGACGGCCGTCCGGGCATTGCCTTATCTGGATGCGAGCGCGAAAGATCAAATGCGTGAAGCAGTAAAAACATATATGGCCGGCCTGGACAAGGAGTTGGACGCCACTCCGTTCGGCGTGCCTCCGAGCCTGGGCACCTGGGGCGGATCAGGCGCGGTGGTCGATATGGCCATCCGGATGTATTTCCTGCACAAAACGTTCCCGGATATTGTCGGCCCCGAATATACCCTTCGCGCCGTCAATTACATTCTCGGCACGCACCCGGTATCCAGCACTTCGTATGTAGCCGGCGTCGGCACGGTTTCAAAGATCAAAACGTACAGCAATAATCGCGGCGACAACTCGTATATTCCGGGCGCAGTGATTCCGGGATACATCATCATCAAGCCGGATTTCCCGGAGTGCATCGACGACTTCGGATTTCTCTGGTTCGAAGATGAAGCGGTGGTTGCCGGATCCGCAAGCTGGGTCGTGGCAGGCAATGCTGCGGATGCGATCACGAGAGAATCGAAGTAATCCTCCGGTGAAATTCATCTCGGAGCAAGCCTCCGCGCTCAATCCAGAAGCTCACTCATCAGCAAGCACCGGCAGCGGATCGGATAACGAATCACTGAAACAAGTTTTCACGCTATTTGATCCGTCAAGAACCCCTTTTCAAATTTGACAAGAACTAGACGACTGCTTAACGACAGGTCTTATTCGGACTTCGTACTGTGTTCTGCGTAGGGAGGAAACACGAATGCGACCGATGACTAAGATGTTTGTTCTGGCAGCAGCCCTGGCAGGTTCCAGCGCCGCTTTCGCCCTCAGCAAGGTAACGGTCAACGTTCCCTTCAATTTTGAATCTCATGGCAAAACATATCAGGCAGGTCAATATGACGTGCGGCTCGATCTCAGCCAGAACGTCATTACGCTGACAAACCACAACAATCCGTCGCAAACCGTGATGTGGTCAGCCGCTCCTGCAGAATTTGGTCCCGATGCGCCAGCCCTGTCGCTGAAGTTCGACGACTCAGCCGACGGCACGCATGAGTTGCACAGCGTTCGGATTGCAACACGGACCACACGAGTACTGGACGTGCGTGAAAAACACACCGCGCAACGCGAGGTGTCGATCACGGGCGGACGGTAGTAGCAACCACCCCTTCCAGGAAGAGCCTGTATCTTCATGCTCCGATACAGGCTCTATTTTTTTTGTCTGAAAACCATCCTCCTGCTGTGTCTCTCGCTCAGAACCCCTGTATGCTGGAAACCGTTGGATCAAAAGGGGTGATATACGTGCTTCGAACTACCAGACGGACATTTCTTAAAACAGGCGCTGCAGCCGCGGCAGCCTGGGGACTCAATCGCAGCAGGTTAATGGCTGATCCGCTGGGTCTGCCGGTCGGTTTGCAACTCTACAGCGTTCGCAAACTGCTGCCGAATGACTACGCAGGAACTCTGAAAAAGCTCTCGGCAATTGGTTATCGCGAAGTGGAAGCAGCGGGATTCTTCGGCCACAGTGCCGGCGATGTCAAGGCAGCCATGTCTGCGGCAGGCCTGCATTGCGTCAGCGCGCATTATCCGATGGCTGAACTCTCAAAGGACCTTGACGGCACGCTGAAGTACGCAACGGCGCTGGGGCTTTCGTATGTCATCTGTTCGTTCCCCGGCGTAGCCGATCCCGCAAAACTGGCGAGCTATCCGGGAGGCGCAAACAAGTATTTTCAGAATGGGCTGTCAGTTGACGACTGGAAATGGAATGCCGGGCAATTCAATCAGATCGGGAAAAAATTCAAGGCGGAAGGAATCCAGTTCGGGTATCACAACCACACGATTGAGTTTCATGATCTTGGGGGCGGCTCGATAGGCTTCGATGTGCTTCTCAAAGAGACAGACCCAACCTACGTCACTCTGGAAATGGATTGCGGATGGGTTTCAGCAGCAGGCAAAAGCCCCATTACCTACTTGAACAAATATCCGGGCCGCTTCTCCATGCTCCATATCAAAGACCTGAAGCCTGCTGTCCCCGGCAAGGAGCCGGGCGAGCGCACTTCTACTATCCTGGGCAAAGGGACCATTGACTACAAGCCCATCTTTGCCGCAGCAAAGAAAGCCGGAATCAAGCACTACTTTGTCGAGCAGGAAGAGTTCGACGGCGACATCATGCAGGAACTGACCCAGGACTATCAGTATCTGCACGGCATGCAGGTCTAAACGTTTTCGTAGGAACATTGCGATCAAACCTCGTCATTCTGACGACCGAAACGGGGTCCCCAGCACGTGCGACTTTCATGTGATGGGGTGGTGAAGGGAGGAAGAATCTCAAACGATGTTAGCGAAGCCAACAACTTTGAGATTCTTTCACTCACGCCTTCGGCTTCTTTCAGAATGAAAGACTGCTTAAAGTGTCGAGATCGTCACGTTGCCATCCGACGTATGAATGGTCAGCGGAACGTCTCCGGCGTTGACTTTGCCGTGCATGCGATGGCCCGAGCTTTCGCGGCTGTCGTAATGCTCCAGGGTCAGCGGCAGCGAGCAGTCGATATGTCCGTCGCTCGTCGAGATATCCAGATCGGCAGCAAAGTCATGCGGAACGCGGATCGTTACGGTGCCGTCGGAGCTTTCGATGCGCGAGGCCGCCGTGAGCTTGCTTCCATCGGCCAGCGTGAAGTCAAGGCCTCCATCGCTTGAGTGGAGCTGGACGGTGGAGAAGTTTCCATTCACCTTCATATGTCCGTCGGAGGAGCGCGCTTCGAGCGTTCCCGACGCGTTCTGGAGCGTCATATTGCCATCGCTGGATTTGAGCCGGATCGTGCCGCGCAGATTGTCAAGCTCGGCGCTGCCATCGCCGGTGTGGATCTGCAGATCGCCTTCGAGATCGCGGGCACTCAGGTTGCCATCTGAGGTTTGAGCGTCGAGATCGAGGGCACCGGGCGTTTCCACTTCGACGTAGGTTTCGCCGCGATTGTGCCAGTCCACGTGAAAGCCGATGTGGGGCTTTTCTTTGAACAGAAAGGAGATATGGTCACCGGACTGACTTTCTTCCAGGCGATAGTCGCTCAGCTTCCGGTCGGTGTGGGCCTTGATGCTGATCGTCTTGCAATCGCCGCATGAGTGGATTCTCAGGTTACTGTCGCCTGTTTCGATGGTCAGAGACGGCTTGCCTAAGATCGAATAAGTCTTGGTCCAGTCGTGCTCGCTGGTTTGCGCCAGAGCCTGGCTTCCGGCAATTGCAATAGTTAGCAGGAGGATGGGTCGTACGGTAGGCATGGATTTCTCCTGTGAAGCCATACGCAGATATTTCGGGATTCGTTCCGGGTCATTTAAGCCGGTCAGCGCTTCGCGTCAGCCGGTCAGCGCCCTTTCGAGCGGGCTTTTTTTCATTTCCAGCACAGGGAGTGCAATGCTCGCAACTGCCTGTATCTGGAATAATTTACCAAAAGCAGGGGGCTATGAGATCAATACCAAATCTGATGATGAGCCATCGTTCTGACGACCGGAACCGGGTCCCCGGCACGCATGGGGCTCGCGTGATGGGGTGGTGAAGGGAGAGCCTGTCCTGAATGAAGTGAAGGAAAAGAATCCCAGAGGATGTAAGCAAAGCCGACATCTCTTGAGATTCTTCACTACGCCTTCGACTTCGTTCAGAATGATGGCCACGCGACTCGTAACCACCTGTATTTGGAAGAATTTACAAATAGCGGGTTCCCCAGGTCTCTTCGAGACCTGGGTTGGAACAATCTAGACCAGTTCGTAGCCGGCGAAGAAGTAGCCGATTTCGAAGTTAGCGGTGTCTTCGGCGTCCGAGCCATGGATGGCGTTCTCTTCAATCGAGCCGGCGTACTTTTTGCGGATGGTTCCTTCCTCGGCATTGGCCGGGTTGGTGGCCCCCATCAGCTTGCGGAGATCGGCGATGGCGTTGTCCTTTTCAAGCACCATGGGGAAGATGGGGCCGGAGGACATGAAGTCGGTGAGCGAGCCGAAGAAGGGGCGTTCTTTGTGGACGTAGTAGAAGCCCTCGGCCTGGGCCTTCGAAATAGATGCCTTCTTGATGGCGACAATCCTGAAACCAGCCTTCTCGATCTCGGCAAGAATGGCTCCGGTATGGCCCTTGCGGACCGCGTCTGGCTTAATGATGCTGAAGGTGCGTTGTGACACCTGGTTGGTTCTCCTTGCAAAATTTTGGGTTATTTCCAGTGTAACAAGGAGGAAGCTGAAGAATGTCTGCTGCCGGAGGAAGTGGCTTGAGTGGGTTCACACAACGTCGAAAAATACGACCGTGCCATCGAGCCTGCCAAGGATCTCAACAAAACCGGGATGCAAAACCCGAAGGGCTTTCAAATAGAAGTACCAGGCTTTGGTCCGTGAAAACAGACCAAGGGAACAAACGAACACTCCAAATCATTTATATTGGGATCAATTCGAGGCTGGTGAAAGTCAGGATTTTGTGGCGTCGATTGTGCCGTTTGACGCATCCATTTAGCTGGGAATTTCCGCACCCATGAAGAAAACACACGCTATTGCCGTCTCCGCTATTCTCGCCATTGCTGGTTTTGTGACGAGCGCTCAGAGCCGCAACATCTATTCCGATACTGCCGATGCGCATCACGACATTGCCCAGGCGCTGGTTACGGCGCAGCATGAGCATAAGCGCGTGATTCTGGATTTTGGCGGGAACTGGTGCGGGGACTGTCAGGTGCTCGATATCTATCTGCACCAGCAGCCCAACCTCGATCTGCTGGACAATAACTTTGTCTTGGTTCATGTGAATATCGGGCGATACGACATGAACACCGATCTGGCCGAGAAGTATCAGGTTCCGCTTAAGAGAGGTGTTCCGGGGCTGGCTGTGCTCGATGCGCACGGAAAACTGCTCTACAGCCAGAAGAACGGCGAGTTCGAGGCGATGCGGAAGATGGACCCGGCTTCTGTGACGGAGTTTCTGAATAAATGGAAGCCGGCGCGTAAGGCTTGAAGCCTATTCGTCATCGCTAATCCTGAGCTATTGTTCAGGTATATGTGATCCTGCCATGTGAGGAAAAAAGCAGGTCCTTCGACTCCGCGCTTCGCGCTCCGCTCGGGATGACAAATTTATAAAGACATCGGGCATCCCCGACTGGTTACCATCATCAGTCACTTCCCTTGATTACGAAAATTCGGACAGTTTCAGTAAATTGCGCTTGCTTTTCGAATTTGCCATATGGGAGTATCTACAGTCCCCCAGAGAAGGCGCGAGATAAAAATTCTCGATACGTTGATGCTGGCATTAGTTATCCGCAACTGGATTTCTTAGTATGTTGCATCTAAAGAAAAGAAACGATGTGCGGTGTCGAGACACCATCGCCTTTTAAGGAGATTTGTATGCAGGTTTTTTGCCTGGCTACTTCCGAACCCGCTGATGTTCAGTGCAAAGTCTGCGGACAGAATTATGCGCTCTACTTCGAACACAGGTTCCACAGCGTGCGTGAGCAGGCCTTACAGATGGTGCGCGAGGCGCTCGACCATCACCACGCCGAAAGTGCTGAGCCTGATGTACATCCGGAGAAGGCATTCAATGTGCCCGAATGGCATGGTCCAGCGCATATGTCCGGCGCTGCAATTCTCGGCGGAGCTCCGCCCTGGGCTGCCTGATTGACAGAAAATAAAACGCCATCCCGAAGGATGGCGTTTGAAGTATCCGAGAGCGATTGAGAATTACTGTTCGCGCTTCCAGTTCACCAGGTCGCCGAGCGTGGTCGTTGAACTGGAAACCGGCTGCTTGTAGGCTTCCACATCGGCGCGGCTGGCTTCTTCGCCCACTGCGCGGAGGCTGAGGCCGACCTTCTTCTCATCCGGATTCATCTTGATGATCTTGAAGTCATGCTCCTGGCCGGCTTCGAGCTTCACCGGAACGCCGTTCGTATCGGTAGCTTCGGAGACGTGGCACAGGCCTTCAACACCTTCCGAGATTTCAACAAACGAACCGAACTGCGCCGTCCGCAGAACCTTGCCGTGAACCACATCTCCAACGCGGTGCTGGGCGAAGAACGTCTCCCATACATCGGGCTGGAGCTGCTTGATGCCCAGCGACAGGCGGCGGTTCTCCGGCTCCACGCCCAGCACTACAGCACGAACTTTCTCGCCCTTCTTCAGGACTTCAGAAGGATGCTTGACGCGCTTGGTCCAGCTCAGGTTTGAGACATGGACCAGGCCGTCGATGCCGTCTTCGATCTCGATAAACGCGCCGAAGTCAGTCAGGTTGCGAACGCGGCCTTCGACGTTGGTGCCCGCCGGATAGCGCTCGACCAGGTGCTCCCAGGGATTTTCCAGCAACTGCTTCATACCAAGCGAGATGCGGCGATCGCTCGGGTTGACAGCCAGGATGACGGTCTCAACTTCATCGCCCGGCTTGACGATCTTCGACGGATGCTTCATCCGCTTCGACCAGGTCATCTCGGAGACGTGGACAAGACCTTCGATGCCCTGTTCCAGCTCAACGAATGCACCGTAGTCGGTCACGCTGAGGACGCGGCCACGCACGCGGGCGCCAATCGGATAGCGCTCCACGGCATCGAGCCACGGATCAGGCGTAAGCTGCTTGAAGCCGAGGGAGACGCGCTGTTTGTCTTTGTCGAATTTCAGGACTTTGACCTGAATTTCGTCGCCGACGTTGACCAGATCGCGCGGATGCGTCAGGCGGCCCCAGGACATATCGGTGATATGCAGGAGACCGTCGATTCCGCCGAGGTCGACGAATGCGCCATAGTCTGTCAGGTTTTTGACGGTTCCGGTCAGAATGCTGCCCTCTTCGAGGTGCTCCAGCGTCTGTGAGCGCTTGGCGTTCTGTTCCTCTTCAAGAATTTCCTTGCGCGAGACGACCACGTTGCCGCGCTTCTTGTTCAGCTTGATGACGCGGACTTCAATCTGCTGGCCGATATAGGCATCCAGATTGCGAACCGGGCGAATTTCGAGCTGGGAGCCGGGCAGGAACGCCTTGATGCCGATATCGACAGTCAGGCCACCCTTAACACGCCCCAGTACAGTACCGGTCAGGATGCTCTTCTCGTTCGCAGCCTTCTCGATGGTGTCCCATACACGGTGCCGCTGAGCTTTGTCATAGCTCAGCAGATATCCACCCTCGGCCTCTTCACGCTCGATGACGACTTCCACAGTGTCGCCCGGGTGCAACTTGGGCTGACCTGTGTGGTCAACCACCTGCTCGAGAGGAATCAGGCCTTCCGACTTCAGACCAACATCCACGACGACATGCTTATCGGTCAGCTTGATGACAGTGCCGGACACGATGTGCTGATCGTCGAACGCCTGGGCTGCCGCTTCAGCAGCCTGCTCGCGGTCAAAGGACTCGAGCACGGCGGCAAAATCTTCCATGCTGTTCAGGTCTGCCTCTTCTTCCACATGATGTTCAGGGGAGGGCTTAGACGCGACAGCCACAGGATGCGCGGCCTCTTCTACGGAATGCGATTCTGCGGAATTGGCTTCCGGGTTATGGGTTGATTCGATGGACGGCTCAGCATGCTCCGTCGCGGCTTCCAGCGTTGGGGTTTCAAGTTCGGTGTTCAGAGGAGTGCTCTCGGTTTGTTCAGGATTTAGGACGTCTGCCATAACAGCCAGCTCAAGTGGGACTCAGGGTCGGCGGGCCCGAAGTTCCGCCGCTGCATGTCGCAGATATCTCCGCATACCTTTAGATTCACGAGGTTTTGCGAAGATTCGGGAATCGTCGCAACGGCAGAATTGGAGCGCAACGGAAGATTCTCAAGGGGAGACACTCGAGTATGAATGACTCAGTCTCCGGTTTGGGAACGTCCGCCAGGCAGGAACATGCAGGAGCGGCGATTAGCAGGCCTACGTATGAATCCCGCGCACATAAGCCTACTCAAACAGCATAGAACTCTGGGCTATGAGTGTCAATTCATCCGCCTTAGATTCACAAAGTTGCAATAGAAGCAGCACTGCAGGTCACGTCTGACAAGAGCATTGATTGGATTCATTGCACTGAAAATAGTGCAGATAGTATTTAGGCGGATCAGGTAAATGCGATTCCCGTAGAATTTGCCCCATGCTCAAAACTGCGTTGTTATTGCTTTGCTCTGCTGTTTCCGCTTTTGCGTCAGATAAATTGTCAGCGCCGCAGCTGATTGAACTGGCCAGATCCAACAGCCCGCAATTGCACGAGGCAATCCAGGCAAGCTTCACAGCGAAAGACCTGCAGGACGGCACGGCCTGGGCCGGACATGGACCGGACTTCTTTTTTGCTGTCCAGGCCTCTTCACAGCCGGCCCTAGTCATCGATAGCAACAATTCGAGCGAGCGAATGAAACATCTGGATGGTTCCGACCTCTGGTACGCGACTGCGCACATTGAGCCTGTCGGTAAACTGCACGCCTTCCATTACATTGTGAACGGCGCGTCCTTCGGCGGACGCCTCGATTTGCCTGCTTTTGGGCCGCTCTCATACCTGCAGGCTGGAGTTCCCACTGGAACACTCTCGCCAAAGCTCATCCACATCAGCAAAATTTATGACGGCATGAAGAGCGAGTACTGGATTTACGTGCCCGCACAGTACGACCCGAAGGTATCTGCGGCGCTGATGGTATTTCAGGACGGCGGCGGATACATTGACCGCGACGGCAATAATCCAGCTCTCAATGTTGTCGACAATCTGATCGCGCAGAAAAAAATTCCCGTGATGATCTGCGTCTTCGTCAATCCCGGAGACATCGCTGATTCTCCCGGCACGCCAACGTATGATTTCGTAAAGGGCTACTCCGACAAGTGGCATCGCACGCTCAAAGATTCGATGCGCAGCACACTTTACGACACAGTCAGCGACCGCTATGTCCGATTCCTGCGCGACGAGGTGCTGGCCGATGTTGCGGCAAAGTACAACATCCGGAAAGATGCCTACAGCCGTGCCATCACAGGACTCTCATCCGGCGGAATCTGTTCCTTCAACGCCGCATGGCAAATGCCCGACCAGTTCAGCCGCGTCATTACCTGGATCGGCAGCTTCACCGCCATTCAGTGGAAGGAGCGTCCTGACATTCCCGATGGTGGTCAGGACTACCCCGAAAAGATTTTGCGCGAGCCAAAGCGCAACATCCGTGTCTGGTTGCAGGACGGCGCCAATGATCAGGAGAACGACCGCTACGGGAGCTGGCCTCTGGCGAATATTCGCATGGCAAACGCGCTCAAGCTGAAGGGATACGATTTCCATTTCAGCTTCGGCAAAGGCACACACAACTCCGGTCAGGGCGCGGCAGAGTTTCCCGAAGAGATGATCTGGCTTTGGCGCGATTATGACCCTGCGCGAACTTCTCAGACCTACGAAATGGAGCCATCAGAGAAATCAAAGCCACTCTTTCGGGTTTCGATTGCGAATCGTGACGCAGACTAATCTCCGGGCGCGGCCTTGAAACCTCTCTAGTTGTACATACAGGTTCCAATACGAGAGAATAAGGCAGCACCTCTCGCAAAAGGATTCCAGAAACGGCCATGCCGCAATCGCCCGAACCGCGCAATTTTCCGCACGCTATGATGCGTGAGATTTATGAGCAACCCGAGGCTCTCGCCGCCACGATTCGCAATTACGTCAAGGATGGCGCTCTCAACGCGGATGCTTTTGCAGCCGTCTCCGAAGCACTGCGCGGCCATCAGCGCATCGTGATTGCCGCCAGCGGATCGAGCCGTCACGCTGGACTCGCCGGCGAAATCATGCTCGAAGACCTGGCCGGACTCACCGTCGATGTCGAATACGCGAGCGAGTACTGCTATCGTTCAACGCATACCTTGCAGGATCCGGGCGTCATCGTCATCTCGCAGTCAGGCGAGACCGCCGACACGCTGGCCGCACTGCGCGAAGGCAAATCGCGCGGCCTGCCCACAGTCGCCATCACCAACAACGTCGGCTCGACTATGGCGAGCGAGGCTAACGCCTCTCTGCCTACCGTCGCCGGACGCGAAAAGGCGATTCCCGCAACCAAAAGCTTCACCACCCAGCTCGCCGTACTTTATCTGCTTACGCTTTCGATGGCCCGGCTGCGCGGCAGAATGACGGCTCATTCCGTTGCCGGTCTCATCGAGCAACTGGAAAGGCTGCCGGAACTGCTGGCATCCTCGCTTGAAAGTTGGGAGCAACAGATGCGCGCCGTCGCCGAACACACCCGCCAGGCGCGCGGTTTCCTCTATCTTGGACGCGGCATTCACTACGCCATAGCCCGTGAAGGCGCGCTCAAGCTGAAGGAATCCGCCTACATACAGGCCGAGGGTTATCCCGCCGGAGAGTTGAAGCACGGCCCCAACGCCCTTGTCAGCAAGGATGCGCCACTGGTCATGATCGCCACGCAGGACCGCGATGACCCTGACTCCGTTCTGCGCTACGAAAAAACTCTACAGCTGATGAAAGACATGAAGGAGCAAGGAGCTGAGATCATCGCGGTAGCTTCTGAAGGAGATACTGAAGTTCCAAAGCTGGCGCATTTCACAACGTTTGTTCCGAATGCCGGCGAATATCTGCTTGCCATTCTTGAAGTCGTTCCCCTGCAGTTACTGGCCTACTTTACAGCTGTGTTGCGCGGCATTGACGTGGACCGTCCGCGAAATCTGGTAAAAGCCGTGGTCGAGGAATAAGCAACCGCCTCAGGTTTATCATGCAGGTGAGGCCATTTATGGCGGAGCTGCAGCAAATCGTTGCATTGTGGCAATCGGCAAAAACCCGACAGGAGGAAGTCTGCCTTGCCACAGTGGTGCGCGTAGAGGGATCATCGTATCGCAAGCCCGGAGCGCGCATGTTGCTCACCCGCAGCGGCCAGCGCGCGGGAACCATTAGCGGAGGCTGCCTCGAAGCCGAAGTCGCAAAGAAGGCCTGGTGGCTGACGGAAAATGGGCCAACAATTCAACGCTACAGCAGCTTCTTCGATGATGATTCACCCGCGCCTTATGGCCTCGGCTGCGGCGGCACCGTGTATGTCCTGCTGGAACGAGGCGATGCCGCGCATGCCGTTCTGAATGCTCTCGAAGCAAATCTGACGAGACGCTCACCATTTGTAACTATCATCGATACATACCAGGCTGCGACGCTGCTGGTGCAGTCCGCATCTGGCGAAAAAGCTCTCTTAGGCGCTGGCGGAGCAGTTCTTCCTGTGATTGCCGAACTGGCGCAGCGCGCTTTTCGTGAGCGCAGCTCCTTCTATACAGCGGTTGAGAAAGCTCCCGGCCATTCAGCACAACTGTTTGTCGAATATGTCGCTCCGTCGCCCTCTCTGACCATCTTCGGCGCTGGCGATGACGCCAAACCGCTCGCGGATTTTGCAAAAGGACTTGGATGGCATATCACGGTTGCGGATGGCCGCTCGCATCTGGCTCGCGCCGATCGCTTTGCTCATGCTGACCGCCTGCTTGTCCTGAATTATGAAGCTGACGGGCTTCTCCGCGATCTTAATGCCGATCCCGATGATGCTTTCGTGCTCCTGACGCACAGCTACGAGCAGGACCGAGCGCTTTTGCGCGAACTGCTTCCGCTGAAACCGAAATATCTCGGTGTATTAGGTCCGCGCCAGCGCACCGAGCGTCTGATCGGAGAAATCGCTCCGCAAATCGGCGCTTCTCCCGAAGAGTGTTTCGCAAACCTGTATGCGCCCGTGGGTCTCGACATCGGCGCGCATTCCCCTGAGATCATCGCGCTCTCCATCGTGACAGAAATAGCCGCGGTGCTGAACGGACGGGAAGGCATGTCCTTCAAAAAGAAGCCGCGCAGCCAGATTCACTCCAGTCTCAACTATGTCTGATTCCGGCGCATGCGCGGCTATCGTGCTCGCCGCCGGAGCATCCACGCGCCTCGGCCAGCCAAAACAACTGCTGCAATTCGATGGCGAAAGCCTTTTGCGTCGCACCGTAAGGCTCGCAGCAGAATCCGGCTGCATGCCTATCTTCGTTGTTCTCGGATTCGGAGCGGACCGCATGCGACAGGAACTCCACGGCCTCAAAATAAAACCCGTCCTCAATCCCGACTGGCAATCCGGAATGGGATCGTCGCTGCACTGCGGAATCAGCGCTGTAATGAACGAAACGCCTCCGCTGCCAAAAGCGTTGGTGCTTCTCTGTGACCAGCCATCTCTTTCCGCAGAAATTCTCTCAAGCCTTCTGCAAACCAGCAAAAAAAAGAAATCCCTCATCACAGCATCCAGCTACGCAGGCCGATCTGGTGTGCCCGCCATCTTCGATGAGCAACTCTATCCCGAACTGCTAAAAGTCGAAGGCGATCAGGGCGCACGCTCCATCATTCAGCGATACGCTGATCAAACCAGCACCGTCGAATTCCCCGGCGGCATCATCGACATCGACATCCCCGAAGACCTGAGAGCTTTGGCTTCAGATAAAATTCGCGCTTAACCTGATCTTACCTAAAATTCGCGGCCGCGCTTCAATGGAATCCCCATCGTCTGCGGGTACTTTTGGCTGATGATTTGAATGGTTCCCTGTAGATTGCCAGCCATGTTGCAAGCAGCAGAAAATCTGCAGCGCTCCATGTCATTCCGCTGTCGTACTGTATTCACCCGTCTTCGCATCGTAGTTTTCTCTGAAATTTCTATCGTGCCCGGATGGATCTACCAGCAGATTCCAGAAAAAAACCCTTGCTGCTGCGATATTCTTGATTGGATTTTTGGGACAGGAGGGCTTATGGAGTTTAGCCTGAGACGTTTTCTGGCATGCGCCATCCTTTTTGCGCTCGTCTTCACCGCGCACAGCCAGACGAACAAGGCAGAACAGGAGGCGCAGGCCGCACAATTCGCTGCCAAAGCGAAGACCATGCATCTGCTGGGGGTCTTTCAAGGCACGACTCCGTGCGCGGACTGCAGCGGAATTGTCACGACGCTCACCTTATATACGAAGGCACCGAACGACTTTACCGACTCCATTTACAAGATGAATCTGAAATACATTGACCGCGGCAGCTTTACCAGCTACGGTTCATGGGACATTCTGCGGGGCAGGCCGGGCGATCCGGATGCAACGGTTTACGAACTCAACCCGGATAAATCGAAAGGAAAGCAATATTATCTGCGCGTCGATGACAACACATTGCAGCAGCTCGACGCGGAGATGAAGCCGATTGATTCGCCCCTGAATTTCACTCTCAAGCGGATTGGCGCATCGCAGAAGGCCGGTATGCCGAATCCCGCCTCAGTAAACTGCACAAAACGCGGCGGCACGCTCAAGATCGAGACTGGAAAAGATGGCGGCCAGGTAGGTATTTGCACCTTTCCAAACGGCAAGCAGTGTGAAGAATGGGCCTTGATGCGAAACCAGTGCAGCCCGAACGAAAAATGAATTATCGGATAACACCCATGTTGTCCGCAGGCCAGTAAATAAACGCAGCCTTGCCGTAAATCAGCTTGCGGCTGACTGGTCCAAAATCGCGGCTGTCGCTTGAAATCGAGCGGTGATCCCCCATCACAAAATACTCGTTTGCGGGCACGACCATGTCGGCCATGGAGCGTGTATCGCGAAAACGTTTCGGAACGTAAGACTCGTCAATCAATTTTCCGTTCACGTAAACGCGGCCATCATCAATGCGGACATTGTCCCCAGGCAACGCAATCACGCGCTTGATGTAGCTTTTCTGCGTGTCGCGAGGATAGTAAAAAACAACTACATCTCCGCGTGAGATTTTTTCGAAGTTATACGCGAATTTATTAACAAAGAGACGGTCCTGATCGCGCAGCTCCGGCTGCATGCTGGTGCCCTCCACCTTCACCGGCTGGTATAGGAAGGTGATGATAAAGAAGGAGGCCAGTATGGAAATAATGAAGTCGCGCACCCATAATTTCAGATGCGCGCGCGAGCTGTTGGTAGTCTTTTCTGTAGAGCTTTCGTCGTTCATCAACTCTTTCGTTCAGTGCCTTTTTAAGAGCAGCCCAGGCCGCCTGGCGGACACAGAATACTCGATTTCGGCTTGCCCATTGGCTGTTGCGCTGACGGTACAGCAGCCTGACCTGCCACGTCCGGCCCGGTCAGATTAGATTGCGAAATGGTCAGTGGACGTTGCAGGACCATCTCCACTCCTTCCCCAGTATTCAAGACCACATCGTTGCCGCGAGTGAAAAGCGTATAAATCAGCCCGGCTGCTCCGCCTGCGAGCGCGCCGTATCCGGCGCCGGCTCCGGGATGGCCGGCAATCGCGCCGCCAATGGTTCCGAGGCTCGCTCCTTCAATGGTGCCTTGCGCAATGGTTCCGGCATCTTTGCCTTTATTCGGGGCCTGCTGGATCGTACCCTCGTCCTGAACTTTTGCTCCATCCGAGCCGGGCAGACTGTTCACGACACCCGGAATATTCACGACTGACCCGTTAGGGAAAATCATCGATGTGAAATGCATGCGAACCGCGGCGCGTCCTTTTATACGGCCGGGACGGACCACCTGATCGATGACACCCTGCACATAAACGCCTGCCGGAATTGCCACGTGTCCATCAACCACAACCGGGAAATTGGATGAGAGATAGACGCCATCTCCCGGCTTTGCAGTCTTTGTATTCACTGCTGACCTGAGCGCCAGCAGAACTTTGGTTCCCTGTGGAACTTCGATGGACTTCGCCTGGACAGTAGAAACTGCCGCTTCGGAAGCATTGCTCGCGGTGGGCGGGGATTTCTGCTGGGCCATTGCGGTCATCGCGAAAAGCCCTGCCGCGAATGCTGTCATGGGAAATTTTCCGAACTTGCCCATCTTCGCCCTCCACTGAAGGCGCGCCTGCAATTCCGCCATACGCCCTGCTCATATTGTAGACGTATTTTGCGGGTCGAACGTTATGGTTTGCCTACTGCCAGCGGTCCATGATTACCTTAGCCAGCTTGGCCAACAGAAGCTCCGCCTGATTGTCCGGAGTCCAGCTTTCGTCCTGGTTCCCATAGGTGAACTCCGAGATAACCACAGGGCCATTTTTGGCGAAGACTACGCCTACATCGTTGCGAACTTTATTCAGAGCGCCGGTTTTATTGGCAATGCTCGATTCGCCTTCGGTGGTGTCCAGCGTCTCAAGATAACGCGGAATGCTGTTGCGATAGAACTGGTTCCTCAACATGTGCATGGCCGAGTCGCAGAGCTTCCGGTCCTGTTCCGATGGCTTTGCCGTACTGCCGGGCGCATTCAGATTGCAGGTGGCGAAACGTTCCATCACATTCGCCATTTCCCGGGCTGTGGTCTTGCCCAGGCCAAACTCTTTCTGGTCAGCCGGCATTGGACCTGCGGGCGGCAGCGACACTTTCTTATAGAGCCAGGTATCTTTCAGACCCAGCCACTGGATGCGGTTGTCGATATTTTTGAGTCCGAGGTAATCGATGGCGACATTTGTTGCGGTGTTGTCGCTGACGATGACCATCATGGTCAGTACGTCTTTGAGTGTAAAAGGCTGCGGAGCATCGAAAAACATCAGCACTCCGGAGCCTTCCACCTGGTTTTCTTTCGTCAGCGTCACCTTGTCTTCAAAGTGGATTTTGCCTTCCTGAATCTGCTTAAGGGCCTCGAAAAGAACGGTCAGCTTGATGACTGAAGCGGTCGGAACCGGCGTATCCGCGTTGATAGCCACAGTCTTTCCGCTTTTCAGGTCATGCGCATAGAGTGTCACATGGCCATGATGCGCCTGAATTAATGGCTGCAACTGTGCTTCGAGCGCTGTGTCTTCCTGCGCGCTCATTGCCGCAGAAATTGTTATCAGAAAAAAGACCGCCATCAGAAATCGCATTCTCATCCCTTTGTCTCTCACCAGTTCGCTTACTATATTTGCACCCGCTTCGATTGCCATGCCCATCATAATCGCCAACTCGCACCAGCGAACACGTTTTGCCGCAGCGCGCGCAGTTCTGGAGCAGGCAGTTAAAGATCGTGCCTTTCCGGGAGCGGCTTACGGAATCCTGCTGGATGGCCACATCATTGCTCTCGATTCCGTGGGCCGCTTTACATACGAAGATGACTCTGCCGAAGTTGCTCCGGGAACAGTATTTGATCTGGCCAGCGTAAGCAAAGTCATGGCAACAACTTCCGTTGCCATGCTGCTCTTTGATCGCGGCATATTGGATTTTGACACTCCTCTGGGAGAAGTTCTTCCCGGCTTTGTGATTGGCCGCGAACCCGGAAGCGGCAAAGAGCGCGTGACGCTGCGCATGCTGCTGGCGCACTCCTCCGGCCTGCCTGCCTACGCCCGGCTTTTCGAACAGCACACAACAGCAAATGGATTGCTGCGTGCCTGCCTGCAGATGCCGCTCGAAGCTGCTCCGGAAACGCGCGCCGAGTACTCGGATATAGGGTTTATTTTGCTGGGCAAAGCATTGGAAGTGCTGGCAGGCCATCCTCTGGCAACATTTTGTCAGCAGGAAATCTTTGCTCCCATGCAGCTTACATCCACATATTTTTGCCCGCCTGCCTCAATGCGCACGCAGATTCCGCCGACCCAAAATGACACAACCTTTCGCAGGCGCGTTATTCAGGGCGAAGTAAATGATGAGCACGCTTATGTGCTGGGCGGCTGTGGAGGACATGCCGGTTTGTTTGCCTCTGCGCTCGACGTTCTTCGTTTTGCCGCTTGTATTCTCGATGAGGGCCGGACAGCGGGTGGGCAACAATTATTCCAGCCTACAACTGTGCGCCTGTTTACAACACGGCAGAGCGAGCCGTTGGGCACATCGCGGGCCCTGGGATGGGATACGCCTACTGCCCCTTCGTCCTCAGGGAAAAACTTCAGCGCTTCTTCTGTCGGACATCTTGGCTATACGGGCACCTCGCTCTGGATCGACCCCGAACGAAAGCTGGCGGTCGTCCTGCTTACAAATCGCACCTGGCCGGATCGATCCAATAAAGCGATTCAGCAAATTCGGCCCGTGTTCCACGACGCTGTTTTCTTTGGTCTGTGAAAAGTGCTTTCCATAGCAGAAGCACCGTACCAAAATATGAAAATTTTCGTCGGCGGAAAAATACGACCTATCGCGCATCGTTAGCGCTACAATAGGAGATGGCAAACTGTCGGATAAACCACAACAATGGCAACCATAACACCCGCTCCACCGTCTGAAACGCACCGCGCAAGCAACGGCCACGCTTCTCCAGTCACTAATCTCCAGGACTTAATTACCGAGAGCCCAAACGACGCATCACAGGGCTTTGATACCAAATCCGCTCTTGAGATAGCCCGTATTATCAATCATGAAGACGCGAAAGTGGCGGCTGCTGTCAAGAAAGCGCTGCCGGAAATCGCGCTTGTGATCGATGCTGTCGCCCGCAGTCTACGCGACGGTGGCCGGCTCATCTACATTGGAGCAGGCTCGAGCGGACGCATTGCAGCTCTCGATTCGTGCGAGTGCCCGCCTTATTTCTCCAACCAGCCGCAGCAAATCCAATACATCATGGCTGGAGGACCCAAGGCTTTGGCTTCTCCTGTCGAAGTCAATGAGGACTCCGAAGAACTTGGGCAGCGTGACATTGCCCGTCGCCGTCCTACCCGCAAAGATGTGGTGCTTGGACTTTCGGCAAGCGGTCGCACTCCTTACGTCGTCGCTGCTGTCGCATACGCGCGGGCCCGTGGAGCGAAAACTGCCTGCATCACCTGCAACCACAACACGCCATTGGCGAACGCTGCCGATATTGCCATCATTGCCGAAGTCGGCCCCGAGGTCATTTCCGGCTCAACACGCATGAAAGCCGCCACAGCGCAGAAGATGATCACCAACATGATCACTACCGGCGCGATGACGCGGCTCGGTTATGTGTATGAAAACCTGATGGTCAACGTGCACATGCAGAACTCAAAGCTGGTCGAGCGCGGCATCAGCATCCTGATGCGCGCCTGCAATATAGACCGCGAAACTGCGGTGCGCACCATCAAATCCGCCGGACGCAGCGTGCCTGTAGCTCTTGTCATGCTGAAGGCCAAAGTGGACAAGCCCGAGGCTGTTCGCCGCCTGGCTCAGTCCGATGGAAACGTGCGGCGCGCAATCGAAGATTCAGTCATGGATTTATAGTTCTTCGTCTTCTTAATGGATTAGAGAATGCGCCCCATTCGGGCGCATTTCTTTTGTCCTGCAGATCCCCATTGATACACAGCAAGTCCGTGCTATTTCATGCTCGTCAGATCTCTGAACCTGGCGGGAGCAAGGGTGTACGCGATGAGAATCTATTGGAATCAGCGCTCGCCCTCCCTCGGAACCTGCCGGCGTACTCTGAAGAGCAGCCTTCACTTGAACGCCTAGCCGCATCGTACGCTTTTGGAATTGCACGGAATCATCCATTTGTGGACGGTAACAGACGGACAGCGCTGGTGGTCTGGTTCGATAGGAATTCGGCTCCGGCAGCGGACTAGAACGTATCTCCGGCGGTACTGGCCTGCTGCGCGACTCCACAGGTTGCGCGTTTACACTATCCATTACGGCAGGATTTCATGGATAAATTCGTGATTCGCGGGGGCAATCCCCTTATTGGAACCATTCGCGTCAGCGGCGCGAAGAACTCGGCGCTTCCCTGCATGGCTGCGGCCATCCTTACTGAAGATGAGGTCATCCTCGAGAACATTCCTCAGGTGCGCGACATTGAGACCGAGCGCAAACTGCTGGTTTCGATGGGGGCTGAAGTTGAGCTGGGCTATGGCCGCGCGCAGCATCGGACTTCGATCAGCTGCCGTGTGCTCTCCGATCCTGTGGCGAAGTACGAGATCGTCAAGACCATGCGGGCTTCGTCTCTGGTGCTGGGGCCGCTGGTGGCTCGCACCGGTCTGGCACGGGTTGCCATGCCGGGAGGCTGCGCCATTGGCGGGCGTCCGATTGATCTGCACATCAAGGGACTGGAGACGATGGGCGCGGCGATCAGCTATGAACATGGATATATCGAGGCTCGCGCGGAGAGACTGAAGGGCGCGCACATAGTATTCGACAAGATCACTGTCACCGGGACCGAGGACCTGCTGATGGCTGCGGTGCTTGCCGAAGGTGAGACCATCATGGAGAACTGCGCCCGTGAGCCTGAGGTCACGGACCTGGCTGCGCTGCTGACGGCGATGGGAGCGAAGATCGAGGGCGCGGGGTCTTCGAAGATTCGCGTACAGGGCGTTGAGAAGCTGCATGGCGCGCGTCATCGCATCAACCCCGATCGCATTGAGGCGGGTACTTTTCTGGTGGCCGGGGCGATAACCGGCGGTGATCTGCGCGTGGCCAACTGCAATCCTGCGCACCTGGGTGCGGTGATCAGCAAGCTGGAAGCGGCTGGAGCGCGTGTGGAAGTTCTCGGGAAAGATGAAATTCGCGTGCGCAGTGAAGGCAATCTGAAGGCTGCCGATGTTTCGACTGAGGAATATCCGGGTTTCCCGACCGACATGCAGGCGCAGTACATGGCGCTGGCGACGCAGGCTGAGGGGACTTCGGTCGTGACAGAGAATATCTTTGAGAACCGGTTCATGCATGTGCAGGAGTTGGTCCGCATGGGCGCGAACATCAAGGTGGATGGGCGCTCGGCTACTGTTCGGGGCAAATCGCCGCTCTCGGCTGCAGCGGTCATGTGCTCCGACCTCCGGGCTTCGGCTTCGCTGGTGCTTGCAGCGATGGTGGCTGACGGCGAATCCATACTTGACCGCGTCTATCACATGGACCGCGGGTACGAGCACATCGAGGAAAAGCTGCGTGGTGTTGGCGCGCAGATTCGCCGCATGGGCAATGTTTTTGCCGATCGGCGAGAGGCGGTTACGGTCGAGGTATAAGCGACAACCGAGGCTAAAGCCACTCGATTCGCCAGCTTTATTCACCGGACTAAAGTCCGGTGCTTCTACCCTTATCATTTGCTGTCTCAGTTATCGCCTCCACTTTCTGCAGCTATCTGCCCTCCTGCGCATCCCAATGTGCAGGAGGGCATGATGCCTGGTGAGGACCGCATTCTTCGTGATCAGCTTCTTGAGTTTCTGCGCGGCGGCAGCGCGCATATTGATTTCAAATCAGCACTGAAAGATTTTCCGCCGGCGATTTACGGGGCCAAACCGAAGGGCGTGCCCTACAGCGCGTGGCAGTTGCTTGAGCACCTGCGCATTGCGCTGCATGACATTCTGGACTTCTGCGTCAATCCGAAGTACACCGCGCTTGAATGGCCTAAGGATTACTGGCCAGAAACCATTGCTCCGGCTTCGCCTGAGGACTGGAAGGCTTCAGTCCGGGCGATTGAGGAGGACATGGCCGAATTCGAACGGCTGGCGGGCGATCCCAACTCAAATCTCTATGCACAGATTCCGTGGGGCGATGGGCAGACTTTGCTGCGCGAGATTCTGCTGGCTGGAGACCACAACAGCTACCACCTGGGGCAGCTTGTGATGCTTAAGAAGCAGCTGTCAGCCTGAGCGTCCTCTTTGCAATTTCTTGTTGGGACTCTGACTGGACAGATGAGTGTGAGGAATCCCTATATTTTTTTAAAGTCTTCATCCGAGGCTGGTTGCGGGATCCATTTGCGGGCGGTGTTGTGGTAGTAGCAGAATCTTCCATCTTTTAGGGCGGGTGACTTAGGTTCGTCCCTCGCCTTGAATGAAGCCCATGAAAAAAATGCCCTCGTTTGGAGCGAGGGCATTTTTTCATGATTTCCCCGGCTCACTCAGACTTTCGTAACAGCCTGAAAAATACCGGGCGTTTTATGATTATGCCGGCGATCACCTAATCTCCCACACAATTTCTCGTGCAGTACCATCGGCCCAGCGAGGCTTAACTTCCGTGTTCGGGATGGGAACGGGTGTGACCCTCGCGGTATGGTCACCGGCAAACTTGGGAGGCGCTTGCGGGCTGTTTCTCCCGCGGCCAGATTCGTCAACGGCTTTTTTGCTCCGGACGAGATACGGCAACTGGCGCCACTCAACCTAATATCTCACAACGAAATCGATCGGGAATATTTCCCTTGAATCTTATTACTTTGACCAAGCGTATTTACAAGGCTTGTTGAATATCTTCAGTGCGACATACTGCACAGAATTAATTCTATGGACAAGCCGAACGGGCGATTAGTACTGGTAAGCTACACGCATTACTGCGCTTCCACATCCAGCCTATCAACCAGGTGGTCTTCCTGGGCCCTTCAGGGAGATCTCATCTTAGAGCGTGCTTCCCGCTTATATGCATTCAGCGGTTATCACAACCGAACTTCGCTACCCAGCCGTGCCATTGGCATGACAACTGGAACACAAGAGGTTCGTCCATCCCGGTCCTCTCGTACTAAGGACAGCCCTCTTCAAATCTCCTACGCCCACAGCAGATAGGGACCGAACTGTCTCGCGACGTTCTGAACCC
>DATGMQ010000094.1:0-194506 GCA_035293545.1 Alloacidobacterium sp.
GGCTGTAGATGTCATTTTTGGCCAGATGCTTGGGCTTTTCTCTTCCATTGAGCTGGGTCTGAAGCCTGATTCCCCTAGTCCTAACGGGCTTATCAACAGGGTTGTTGAAAAGTTTGCCATCTATATCTGATTTTTAAATCCGGCGCAAGTCGAGCAGTTGGCATTAACCGGTAAACTGGCGGGGCCCTCACACCAATAACTAGGGTAAGCAGGATCGCTGTATATGTACTGCACAGAAATGTTAGCCTGAGCAGCACTCACACCAGCAACGAGGCCTGGCGTCCCGCCCCCGGGATAAAAACGCGAATCTATCTCGGCCTCGTTACACTACGCATGGACAAATGCTCTGAAAATCCCCGAGTAGACTACTGACAACGCACACGACGAATACGGTTCCATGTTGCAAATGGCTTGTCAATCCTACAGAAGGCCAGAGCCCTTTAGTAACCACGTAAACCATTTCAGCGAATCCATAATTAGAAGGTGATGCGCGCTCTGAGGCGGATGGATCTTCTGCTGTCCACTCCTTCCTGTTCGTAGCTGCGGTAGAGGCGTCCGAAATCGGAGTTGAGGTTTACCAGGTCGGAGGTGATGGGCAGCAGCGCCGGTTGTTTACCGGGCGCGGGCGGCGTGTTCTGGTCTACTCCTACATAGAAATCGCCCAGTTGCGCGAAGGTGCCGCCGCCGCCGCCATCGTTTGCGTCAGGCGAGAGGATGGGGTGGTTGAAGACGTTGTCAAAATCGGCCCCGATCTGGATGGCTATGCGGTCGTTGACGTGGAAGGCCTTGTGCACGCCGAGGTTGACGCCATACATCGAAGGGCCCACGAGGGTGTTGCGCTTGACCACTCCCGGCTGGCTGTAGAGATCAGCGCCAATGGAGGGAAGGCCAAACGCGGTAGCATCCCACTGATATCCGGAAGGCGCTTTTTTGAAATTGCCGACCTTGACAGGGCGGAAGGATGTACCATTGAAATCCCCGACAGCGTCAACGGCGCCGGAAGCAATATTGCCGGGAACGACAGGATCGCAGTCATCGCAGAGCCAGAAGGGAGTGAAGCCGGTGCCGGATTTCACGAAGAAGTTGGTTGTGCCCTGCCAGCCTCCGATAAGAGCATCCATCCAGCGCGAGGCTGAGGAGGCGAAGCGCTTGCCGCGTCCTACGGGCAGATCGAAGATGCCGTAGGCTACGAGGCGATTGCTCGAAATGTAGCCGTCCCGGCTGTAGTCGCTCTCAGGTTGAAACGGGTTATAAGCCGCGCCACCGAGGCTGCTGTTGCCTACGTCAACGGCTGAGGACTTCTGGTCGAGATAGGTGTAGGCCAGGCTGAAGGTAGCGCCGTTGGCCTGACGCTGCATCTGGGCCTGGAATGAAGTGGTGAAGCTATGGCCATTATTGCCGAAGCCGGTTACATAATCACCCAACGCGGGAAAGCGGATGCGGGCCATGTCTGCCGGGGAATAGGCGCAGTCACCGTTATTGATGGGATCGCATGGAGTGACTCCATCGCCGGTGGTGGTGCCGAAGGGATCGTTATTGGGAGGAATCATGTCAAGGTCGCGCCCGATGATCTGGCCGGACTGCTGCGAGCCTATATAGGAAAATCTGATAGATGACTGCCAGGGAATCTGCTGTTCGTAGGTTGCGTTCCATTGCTGGATGCGCGGGTTCTGGAGATCGACGGGAACGTAGTTGGCAGACGGCGTATTGCCGAAGCCTCTGATCTGTCCTCCGGAAACGGGGCTGGTGCCGGAGCCGCTGCTTCCGGTTGGCCATCCCTCTAACGGAGCTCCCGGCGCGCTTTGCTTGGTGCGGCCATTGTTAAACGGGTTGGTGGCAATGGGGTCGCGAATGCCCTGGGCTGCTGACGTGGGGTAGTACATGCCGTATCCGCCACGCAGGACGCTCTTGCTGGTGAGCTGGAAGGCGAGGCCGAAGCGCGGACCGAAGCTGCTCTTATCGGTGCGCACCAGACCGCGGCCAACGCCGAGGCCGGACTGATCGGCGAAGACATAACCGAAGTTGACGATGTTGGGATCGAGATACTTCAGAGTTTTGCTTGAAGGAATGACGAAACGTCCGTTCTGCGTGGAGCTCTGGTAGTTGGGATCGAAGTTGGCGAGCAGGTCGTTTTCGTCGATGAAAGGCGTGAAGAGCTCATAGCGCAGGCCGAGGTTCAGAGTAAGACGCGAGTTGATCTTGAAATCGTCCTGAACAAAATAGCCAGTTTCCCAGTTGTGGACTTTCATTGCGGGCCTGGGCAGATTGACGAAGCTGGCAGTGGCAGGGGCGAGTCCCTGAAGGAAGCTGGAGAGAGCTGCCGCGCCGCTGCCTCGGTAGGTAATCAGGCCGCGGGGATTGCCGCGGTTCAAAGCGAATCCATCGACGGCCTGGTTGCGAACGAAGTCGGCTCCGATGCGGAGATTGTGCCTTCCGATGATCCAGGTAAGCGTGTCGCCGAAGGTGATGAGGTTCTGATCGAGAGGACGGTCGGTGTTGCGGCCGCCAGTGCCGAAGGTCTGGAAGGCATTGCCGAAGCTGATGCCGACGTGGCCGTAGGTGTCGAGCTCCTGCGGGCCGACGACCTGGCCGTAGGCATCAATATCGCCGGAAGAAAAGCCGATGCTGGAGAGAAAGCCCCTGAGCGTGGTGTTGCTGTGCGTGAACAGGTGCTGTTTGTTGAAGCCTCCGCGGGCCTCATTAACGAGATTAGGCGAAAAGACATGCGAATACGAAAACGAGACTGTGTCGTTGCGGCGGTCGGTCTGGCTGAGGCCGAGGCCGGTAAAGGGCGCAACGACGGGAGTCAGCGCAATGTTTTCCGAAGAGGCGTGGTAGACGCCATAGAGATGATTGGCGTCGCCGAAATCATGATCGACGCGCAGAGTGCCCATGTCCTGACCCGAGTGGCCGGGAACAGAGGCGGTGTAGAGAGGGATGCGACCTGTCGCGGGATCAATGGGAGCAGACATGCCGATTTTCGGGAAATAGAGACTGATGAGTTTTGACGTGGTTGGGTTCAGCAGACGGTCGGGAAGCCGGATGAAACGCATGGTCCCGTCGGGTGTGGTGATGGTGTCGGTAGCGATTTCTTCCGGGGTCAAGACTGCTCCGCCGACAGGAGGCTTGGCTGAGTCATCCAACAGCGAGAAGTCGCCGGCGAGAAGGCTGGGGTGCGGCATGGATTTGGAGGTCTCCCGGGATGGCTCGACGGTCCAGTTGTGCTCGTAGGCCATGAAGAACCATGTGGACTTCACTTTCGGTATGGGGCCGCCTACGGAAGCGCCGACATCAGTGATGTTGAAGAAGGGCTTAGTGTATTTCGGCTGGAAGATGGTTGGCGCGAAACTTGCAGCCGCATCTTTGTCGGCCAATGTCCAGGCGGCAAGCGCGGAGTTTTTGTTGTTGTAAAAGAGCGAGCCGTGGTATTCAGATCCGCCGCGCTTGGTGGTGACGCGAATGTTGGCGATGCCGGCGTATTCAGCGCTGAAAGTGTCGGAGAGAACATTGAGATCGCTGACGGCTTCCAGGGAGGGCTCGCTCTGCGTGGCCTGACCGAAGATGCCGCCGTTTGAGCGCTGGCCGTCTACGGAAAAGCTGGCGCCGTAGCTCTGTGCGCCGATGAATTTGAAGTCGCCCGGCTCACTGCTCTGCGTGATGTTCGGATTGATATAGAGGAAGGAATAGATGTCGCGGCTGTCGCGGGGCAGCTCGATGACGGCCCTTGAGCTGATGGTCTGGCTGAGAGACTGGTCCTGCGTGTTGATGATGGGGGCGTCGGTAGTGACTTCCACGGTAGTGGAGTTTGCCGCGGCCTTTAATACGGCATTGGCATTGGCTATGTCTGAGCCGGCGAGGACAATGCCTTCCACAATGGATGTGCCGAAGCCCGAAGCTGTAACAGCGACCTTGTAATGTCCACTGGGCAAGGCGGAAGCCTGGTAATCGCCATGCTCGTTGGTGGTGACGGTGTGCAGGGTGCCGGTGGCGAGGTCCGTGACATCGACGCGCGCATTGGGGACAACTGCGCCGCTTGAGTCAGTTATGGTTCCACGGATTGTGCCGAGATCGGTGCCCTGACCGAGCAGATTTGATGTGATGATTCCTGTGCTCAGGAGCAGGGCTGCAAACAAGGACAAGAGGCGTCGGGACTTCATATGGCCATCCTTAGGTTTCTGGATGGCTAGAAGTGATATCACACGGGAAAAGACAAAGCAATTAAAAAAGCAACAGAAAGTAATAATACGCAACTTTTCGATATAAAGTGCCCATCGGCTGATTCCTGTGCTGTTTATCAGGGTGGCGGGCTTATTCGCGGTGCTCTGCCTTTTTAGTTCACATTCAGAGAAATGCATTTTTTCTTAAGACGGCCACAGACAATGCTTGACGGGGAGGTAAAAAGAAACTAGAAACGATGGCAATGGAAACCTGTCGCCTAATGAAAAGCACATTTTCAAAACAAATAGAAATAGCTCTGGCCCTTTCGGTCTTGATCTGCCTCAAAGCCGCGCCGGTGCGGGCTGATGGCTTTACGGTCGTTGGCCCGGGCGGCGGGGGAGCGATGTTCCATGCGACGATCAATCCGCGTGATGCCAACGAGGCGCTGATTGCCTGCGATATGACGGGGTCATACATCACGCATGATGGCGGGCGTTCCTGGCGGATGTTTAACCTGCGCGGCACGGTCCGCTTTTTTGCATTTGACCCGCTGCGGGCGGGGACGATGTATGCGGGGACGCAGGGATTGTGGCGCAGCACGGATGACGGCGAGTCGTGGAAACTGGTCTGGCCGCAGCCTTCTACAGTGCGAGACATACGCATGAATTCCGATCATGCGGATGAAACATTTCTGTCGGACGCGAATCCCGTAGGAGAGGTTGTCGCACTGGCAATTGATCCGGCTGATTCCGATGTGCTGGTTGCGGGTGCTGTAAAAGGCGGCGCGGCGGCAGTGTTCGTCTCAACGGACGTCGGCAAAACATGGAAGAAGGAACGTGATTTGCCGGGGGCCCCGGAAAAAATCTGGATCGATCCTCATTCAGACAAAAAGGCGCGAGACATATATGTTGCCGGAAAGAGCGGGATTCAGGCCCGGCACAACGGCACATGGCAGGAGCGTCAGGCACCCAAAGGAATGACATTTACGGATGTCAGCGCCGGGTTCTCTGCAGAACACGGGAATATATTTTATGCCGTTTCCGATGCAGGGATATTTGTGTCGCGGGATAGCGGCGTTTCGTGGGCGTCCTCTTCCCTGCCCGGCAACGGCGCGCGTGTACGCGCCATCGCGGCGAGCCTCAACCATCCTGAGTCGGCCTATGTGTCGTACAGCCATCTTCAACTGGATGGGAAAACGTGGATGGGTGTGGCGCGCACGCGGGATGGTGGTCGCACGTGGTCACTTGCATGGAAGGAAGGTACAACATCCGCACCGAACATTCATGACGCCTGGATTTCCAGGCAGATGGGCGTGGAGTGGGGAGAGAATCCGCTGGGGCTGGGCGTGGCAGAGCAGGATGCGGAGCTGTGCTATGGCACAGACTTTGGCCGCACGATGATTACCGCAGATGGCGGCGCGACATGGCATGCGGCGTATTCAAAGCAGGTTCCCGGCGGCGACTGGACAAGCACAGGGCTGGATGTGACGACGAATTATGGATATCTGTTCGATCCTTTCGACTCGAAGCGGCAGTTTATTCCGACGACGGACATTGGGCTGTTCCGAAGCGAAGACGATGGGCGCTCGTGGACGCGATCAGTAAGTGGCATTCCCGAAGAGTGGAGCAATACGACGTACTGGGTCGTCTTCGATCCGAAAGTGAAGGGAAAGATGTGGGGCGTGATGAGCGGGACGCATGATCTGCCGCGGCCCAAGATGTGGCGGCATACGGCGGTGACGGAGTATCGAGGCGGAGTTGCTTTGAGCGTGGACGGCGGGCGGACATGGAAGGTATCGAACAAAGGCATGCCGGAGACTGCGCCGACGCATATTTTGCTCGATGAGGCAAGCCCGGTTGGAAAGAGGACGCTGTGGGTTGCGGCGATGGGGCGTGGTGTCTATAAGAGCGCCGATGACGGCAAGACGTGGGCGCTGAAGAACGCTGGCATTACACAGAATGAGCCGCTGGCATGGCGGCTGGCGCTCGCGAAGGATGGCACGTTGTATCTGGTAATTGCGCGGCGCAGCGAAGATGGAAGCATTGGAAATGTGGGCGATGGCGCGCTGTATAAATCTGTTGACGGCGCGGAATCGTGGATGCCGGTGAAGCTGCCGGAGGAGGTCAATGGGCCGAATGGGCTGGCTGTCGATCCCAGCGATGTAAATCGGCTTTATCTTGCTGCGTGGACCAGAGCGACGGGCATGCATGGAGTTGGTGGCGGAATTTTTCTGTCAACCGACGGAGGCAAGAGCTGGAAACACGTGCTGGACTGCGATCAGCATGTGTATGACGTGACGATTGATCCGCGCAATCCGGATTTGCTGTATGCGGCGGGATTTGAGTCGTCGGCGTGGAGATCGAAGGATCGCGGAGAACACTGGGAGCGCATTGCCGGGTACAACTTCAAATGGGGACAGCGGGTGATGCCTGATCTGGAAAATCCGGCGATGATCTATATCTCAACTTTTGGCGGCGGCGTGTGGCATGGGCCATCCAGCGGCGCAGAGCGCAGGCCGGATATTGCTACGCCGGAGCTTGAGCCGGGACGATGAATCGCAGAGATCTGACCAAAGGCGCGGCACTGCTGCCGATGCTGGGCGGGCTGAAGCCATTTGCGGATAACTCGAAGCATCTTTGGCAGGGATATGATTTTGGCTCTGTCTTTCCGGCACGGGAGCGGCTGAATCAGGGGCCGTTTGATGTCGATGAGGACGAAGGATGGCAGACGGTCCTCTACACCACGCCTTCGGAAAAGCCTCTGCGGAATCCGGGACTGGGATTGGTTGGATACACGTGGGAAGAAGGCGGACCGTCGATAGCTGTGCGCGAGGGGCGGCAGACACTTGAAGATCACGTTGAGAAGATGGCACGTCTGCCGTTTGTGGATGTGCTCTATATTCGATGCGACTGGCGCAATGTGCAGAAGCAGGCGGGACGGCTGGATCTCGATCCTGTGTGGGATTTGACTTTTGCAGCGGCCAAGCGGCATGGGCTGCGCGTCGCTTTTCGTATTCAGTCGTCGAACACGGTATTTCAGCCGCAGCAGCTTGCTTTGCCGGAATTTCTGCGCGAGAAAGTTCCGATGGTGAAGATTGGCGCAATGGGCAAGCATGGCGGCAATGATCTTTCAGGCGGCGCTGCCGGCTATTGGGTTGAGCCTCGCTACGATCATCCTGAATATCTGAAGGCTTTGAAGGAACTGAATCAGCTGCTGGCGGAACGGTTTGATGGCGATCCGCTGATGGAGTGGGTGGATGTGATGCATGTGGGGTTCTGGGGCGAAGGACATTTTGGCGGTTATCCCAGTCCCTTTCCTGATTTTGCGACGGCGCAGCGCACACTCGATCAGATGGTCCAGATGCAGCTGGATATCTGGAAGAAAACTCCGCTGGCGATGAATACGCAGCCGGACATCAGCAATACGGGGAATAGCGAGGCGATTGAAAGAGCTGTGCGCGGTGGAGCGTGGGTCCGCTCGGACAGCATCATTGTTGAAGAGCCAATTCAGATTGAAGAACTGGCCAACAGGCCGCCGTGGCTGGCTGCAATTCTCGAAGATGGATACTTTCGCGCATATGACGTATCGAAGCTGGCGGTAGATGCGACAGGAGTGAATGAGCTCGAAAATTACATGCTGCATGTCCTGGATCTGAAGGCAAACTACTGGTCGTTGTGGACGGAATCAGAACATCTTTCCAGCTACAATGAGCGCTTTCCGCGAGGATTTGAGCGGCTGCGAGCAAACATGGGGTATCGACTGCGGCCCTCCTGGGTCTGGCAACGCAAACGTTCGGGAACTTTAGAGCTGATTATCGCTGTTTCAAACCGAGGGGTGGCCGGCGTTCCCGGCGTGTTGTGGCTACAGGTCGAAGGCGCTGACAAATCGTTCAAGCTCAGGGGCTCGCTGGATCCGGGTTATCCGCATGGGGGCGGCATCCGTCTCGGCTCTTGCATGCTGCCATCCGGTTACACGGGAAAAGTGAAGCTGTCGGCTGAGATCGAAATGCGGCCCGGTGTGCTGCGGCCATTAGCATGGGCTTGCGAACAGCCTGTTGATAAAGACGGTTCGATTGAGGTTGAAGTGAAGAAGATGGACGATCCGAAGTGGCGTAAGGCAATCTGAAGACAGGCAAAATCGCAGACATGAGAAGATTTTGTTTACAGTTCAGATAAAAGGGGTGGCAGGGGACAACTGGATGAAAAAAAATAAAGCCCGATCGCAGTCACCGATGTTGATCGGGGAACGGCGTCAACATATTTTGTCTCTCATTCAAAAAAATGGCCGGGTGCTTGTGGATGAGCTTTCGGAGGAACTTGGGCTATCGCAAATCACCATACGAAAGGACCTCGATTACCTTCAATCGAAAGACCTGCTGGTGAGGACACACGGCGGGGCGCTGCCGGTGCAGGCATTATCTGATCCGACCATCCAGGAGAAAGAAGAGCTGCACCATGAGGAGAAGGTCAGGATCGCCAAGGCAGCTGCGGCGATGGTTTCCGAAGGCCAATGCATCATTCTTGATTCAGGCACCACGACGACGGAAATTGCGCGCGCGCTTTCATCGTTTCGGCGTTTAACTGTAATTACAAATGCACTGAATATCGCTGCAAATCTGGCATACAGCGACTTCGAAATCATTATGATTGGCGGAACACTGCGCAAGAATTCACTGTCTGTCGTGGGTCCTCTGGCAGAGGATGTGCTGAAAGAAATGAACGCAGATATTGTTTTTCTCGGAGTAGACGGATTCGATACGGAGATCGGCCTGACCACTCCCAATGTGCTTGAAGCGCGTGTGAATCGCGCGATGGTGAAGGCGGCGAAGAAGGTGGTGGCAGTTTGCGACTCGAGCAAATTTAATCGGAGAAGCTTGTCGCTTATTGTCGGAACCGCAGCCATTGACCATGTGATTACGGACAGCAATCTCTCGCCGGAAGAGATAAAGGCCATTCAGGATGCGGGGATTGAAACGACAATTGTTTAGCCGTTTAGGGAAAGCAGATCCTTCGCGTTGCTCGGGATGACAGCATGTATGCTGCGCGCACATTCAGACAGGCCGCACGAGACCTTCTTCCGTGGCCTTTGTATTTCGGACTAAGAGAAGAACGAGCAGCATTGCTATGACAGGAATGATTCCACTTGCGATGACAACAGGGTCGAAGGCGTGACCTCCACGCCCGGCGCGGGCGTCTGAGATATATCCGACTGCCTTCATCACGATAATTGTGCCAACTCCGGAGCATGATCCGCTCAAGCCGCTTACGGTAGCGACACCATTGCTGTAGTACAGGTCGGATGGAAGCACATTGGCGATGGTGCTGAAAGCTGCATAAGAGAATGTCGAGATTGCAAACAGAGCGGTGATAAGCCACAGGTTTTGGGTGAAGACAGTGGGAATGAGCAGCATTGTGCCGCAGCCGCCGATGATCACCACGATTTTACGAGACCAACCCAGCGACCAGCCTCTGCGCACGAAGTAGCCCGACAGTGCGCCGCCGGCGAAGTTTCCGAGGTCGGCAGCGAGAAACGGGATCCAGATGGCGACCCAGCCGCTTCGCAGATCAATTCCCTTCCCTGCCAGGTAAACCGGAAACCAATCCGTAATGAAATACCACACCGGATCGGTGAGTCCTCGCGCGGCCATGACACCCCAGGTTTGCGGCAACCGCAACAATTCGCGCCAACGGATTTTTGCCGTCGTTTCGGCAGACTCCATCAGAGAGTTTTCCCGGCGCAGCATTGCCAGCTCTTGTGCGGAGATGGACGGGTGCTGCTCCGGCGGAAAATAAAATCGGCGCCAGATGAGCAGCCAGATAAATCCGAGTATGCCCGGCACGAGAAAGGCTGGCCGCCAGCCCCAGTGGAAATAGATCCACAGCACCAGAAAGGGAGAAAGAGCGCCTCCAATGGAGGAGCCGCTATCGAAGAACGCAGTGGCTAATGCCCGCTCTTTTGCCGGGAACCACTCCGAAACTACTTTCGTTGCAGCAGGCCAGTTCGCCGATTCGCCGACTCCGAGCAAAAAACGAAAACCCATGAAGCTGAAGAACCCGTTCGCTAAAGGTGTGAGCACGGAAACAACTGAGTAGAACAGGACGGTAAAGGTGACACCCAGGCGCGTTCCGACTTTGTCCAGCCATCGGCCGCTTGCAGTTTGCCCGATGGCGTAAGCTACGCGGAATGCGATCACGAGATCGGCGTAATCACTGTTCGTCCAGTGATAGGTATTTTTCAAAAATGGAGCGAGGAGGGAGAGCGTTTGGCGGTCGATGTAGTTGATGGCCGTAGAGGCAAAGAGCATTGCACAGATCCACCAGCGCATGTTTCGAGTCTTTGCCGGTTTACTCAGAGTCTGAGACTGCACGCTTTACTCCTCATGTCGTTTTGCCTGACGCAGCAAGATGTATGTCGTTCGCAGCCGCGCTGAGTTTAGCATGGATAACGCAGCTTTGATTTCGTTTTATTTCTTTAATAATTTCTTGACAGGCTATTCATAGGTAAACGAAAGTGACAATATACATAACGAAATCTGTGGCGCCGACACTTCTCTCATGAATTCACTCCATTGCGAGCCTCAATATTCTGAAGCACTGCTTTCGCGCCGCCGGTTTACCCAGCTGCTTGCTTCGACGGCTGCGTTTGTATTCACGCGTAGAGCACACTCGGAGCCAAGGCACGGACCATCGATGCTGATAGGGACACATGATGCGTTCTGCGGCCTCGATATTCTCCGCATGCGCTATGCTGCCGGAGGGCGGCCTTCTCATGAAATTGCCGGCAACGCGCTTTCATGGCTCATCACTGGACAGGATGCATTCGCAGAAAAGGCATTGGCCGAAATGCGCAGGTCATCGCTTCCGTCGCCGGGATCGCGCGCATGGCTGACATATGCCAACCGGGCGCTGGCTTTTGACTGGTTGTATGAATGTCCTGGTTTTGATGAGGCGTTGAAGGACGAGGCAGCCAAACAACTGCTGGATGGCGCTACAGCGCTGGTGGCCTCGACTCCTGATCTCAAGCATCCGGAGCAGGCCTCGTTCCATAACTACACGACCAGATTTCTGGGGCTGACGGCATTTGCTTTGTGCGCAGTTGCCAGGCATCGGCCGAGCGAAGCACACGTTCAGGAATTGAAGGAAAAAGCCGCGCAGGCATTTCAGAACATTCTGCAGGTATCCGATATCGTCTGTCCGATGGGCAGTTATCACGAGTCGATGGACTACATGCGGATCACATATGTTCCCATGACCATGCTTGCCGAATTGCAGCGTACTACGACGGGCGTAGATCCTGCGCTGCGCTTCGGAATCTACTCCAGCATTGCCGATACGTATCTGTACAAGCTGCTGCCGGACGGCACTCCTTCACGCGAAGGAGATAACGAATATCCCGTTCTGGATGACCGCGACACGGTTGTGCTGGGCTATGCGGTCAATCGTTTCAAGAATCCTTATGCTGCGTGGCTTTTGCGTGCCAGCGGCTTTGCGGTACAGAAGTGGGACCTGCCTGTTCTTGAATTTCTGTGGGATGATCCTGACGTTACACCGCGAAGCCCAGCCTTGACCACGTCTGAGGAGTTGCCGCTGTGCCGGTATTTCCCCGGCGTTGATCAGGTTATCTTTCGGAATGGATGGGGACCCAGCGCCACGCGGATTGAATTTGATTGCGGACCTTATTTTGCGAAGCATCAGCATCTGGATCGCGGTCATTTCACCATCTTCCACCGAGGACATCTGGCCATCGACAGCGGCGCAGATTACACGGAGTCTGAGAGTCCGCACTATCTGAACTACTATCGGCGCACCGTTGCCCACAATACGATGCTGGTTTTCGATCCTCAGGAGCATTTTTTCTGGTCTGAAAATCTGATGCAGGCTGCGAATGATGGCGGCCAGCGTATGGATTCATCGCGCTTTTGGAACACGATTCGCAGCCGGGAGGACTGGGAAAAAACGCGCGACCTGTGGGAAGTGGGCAAGATGAGAGTCGTCGATTGCGACTACCAATATGCTCTTGGAGATGCTACGCAAGCTTATTCGGCCCGCAAACTTCGCGCTTTTACACGGCAGTTGCTTTATCTGCCGGAGATGGATGTGCTGCTGGTTTTTGATCGGGTGGTGAGCACTGATCCATCGTTTCGCAAAGTCTGGCTGCTGCATGGCGTGAACATGCCGTGGATTGAAGGAACGGGTACTTCGGCAGGCAATGGCGAAGAGCGTTTTGGAAATGCATCGAAATTTCGCTTGCAGGAAGGTGAAGGCGAGATTCTCGTTCACACTTTATTGCCTGAAACTCACGTGATAGCGCGGCGCGGCGGACCTGGTTATGAATTCTGGACTCCGGGAGATGACAAGGGTGGGACCTGGGGCAGCGGGCGGAATTGGCCGATGGAGCCTGCTGAGGGCGGTCCTCTGCCTGCCGATCCTGTTGAACGCGCCATGTGGAAGAAGTTCTGGGGCGACGATTTCACGCAGATCAGGTCTTCCAATCGCCGCAATGTCGTACCCGGAGCCTGGAGAGTTGAGGTATCGCCTTCCCCGCCACAGATTGAAGATCACTTTCTTCACCTGTTCGAAATTAACGATCGTGGGAAGACTGGACGATTCACTGTCGAGTTGGTTCAAGGCGCAGGCAGCGCGGGAGCTGGTTGGACTGTATCGGGAGAGGCCGGTGTTGTTGCTCTGTTCTCGACTCAGGATGCGCCACTCCATTCTGTTGAGGTGACACTTCCCTCTTTTCCATGCCACACTCTCTGGATTGCGGGGCTGGAGGCGGATCGCGTCTATGATCTGGAATTCACAGGCAGCAATCTGGCGAGCGGAGATCAGCCCGCTCCGGGTGTTCCTCTGGTCTCACAACATGTTCGGGCGAACAAGCATGGCATTGCGCAGGTTGATTCGCGCACCAGCTTCTTTCCTGCTGCCAGCAGAGTGCGGCTTACTGTTATCTGAAAGCCATTAATGGATCAGCAAGTTTGTTCCTGAATCAGCCATCAAGGCGCGGGTGAGATGGTGCGACATCATGTTGTCCGGAAATAACAGAGCTTTCCTGAGAGACTCACCAGCAGCGTTTTTTTGATTTAATGCCAGCTCGATGGCTGCGATGTTGTACCACCACCAACCTGTATATGAACTGGTGTCGGCCGCATGCAGAGCATGCGTGAGCGATGTTTCGAGCTTTTGCTGCTCCTGAACGGCGTCATAGCTGCCCAGCAGCTGCCTGGCTTTGGATGCCCATACTGCGTCGGCTATGTTTTCGCCGGCTGCGGCCTTTTGCAGCAGCTGTTCGGATTCCTTAGTGCGACTGCACTGCTTTGCAATGGCGGCCATTCTGAAATACGCGTGAGCAACGGCCCCATTCAGCGCGAGACCCGGATGATCAGCGATGAGAAACGTTTCGGCGCCGGTACACTTTCCGGCTGCGGCTTCGGCTTCAGCCTGCATGAGCTTGATTTCGAAGAGAACCTGTGCAGCGCTGATGCCTCCTTCTTCGCTCGGAAAAAAACGGCCTTTAAAGAGTGCCAGAGCTTGCTCATATTGACCTGCTTCGGCACGCGTGAGAGCCAGCTGATACACCAGATTCGCCGGCATTGCGGAAGCCTCAGCTGATGGGTAACGATCAAGTGCCGCTGCGCGGTCTTCAGCAGATGCGCCGGTCAGACTCATGGCGGCATCAAGTCCTACATATATGTCGGCGTTGGTAGGATCGTTCTTCGAGCCTTCTTCAAACGATTCGCGAGCACGCGCGGGATCGTCCTTCACATGCAGCCATGCTTTCCCCAGGCTGGCATCCAGAACAGGCAGTTGCGGAGTTATTTTTTTTGCTTCGGTCCAGTGCTCGATTCCCGCATCATACAAGCCTTTGGAGAAGAGCAGATTTCCCAGCAGATAATGCGCTGTTCCGTCGCTGCTGTTTGCGGCGAGCGCAGCTTCCAGCACAGTCTGGTCCATCGCCGTGGATGGAAATACCAGAGCCGGAGAGAGGCGCTCGGCTGCTTGCCAGTTCTGTGATGCGCCGTTGCCGAGTTTTGTTTTGCAATACGCGACGTAGTAGAGAACGAGCGGATGATTCTGCGGCAGGACTGCTCCCGGCTCGGTCTGGTCTTCGGGCACTGCGGGATAGCTTCGGGTTAATACATTCAGAGCACGCTGATAAAGTCCCAGATTCATATACTCGCTGGATACTCGCAGCACACGATAGGGATCAGCGGCAAGATGTTGCAGGTCAGATGTGCCAGTTTCTTCCTTCAGGAAATCGCTTGTCGGGTCGATTACCAGGCCATCATGCGCGAACTGATCCGCCTGGGCGCTATCGCCAATGGCCCGCGTCACTGCTTCCAGTTGCTCTATGGTGCGAAGGTCCAAAGGCGCAGCAGCAGCCGCATCCTTCAGGAAGGCTTGCGCCTGCTCCAAATCGCCTTGCCGGGCACATAATGCAGCGATCCGCGCCGCTGCTCTTGCCCGGAACTCAGCCTGACGATACGCGACTTCGTATGCGACTTGTGCATCTCGCGTATGCCCGAGGCCTTCTTCGGCAATTCCGAGATAGTAGGCGACCTCGGCATTCGGCGTATCGCGCCGTTGAACTGATTGCAGCAGCTTTTCTGCTTCAGCATATCGCTGCAAGGATGCGGCCAGTCTTCCCGCTGCGAGTTGGAGAATAAAACTGTCCGGATATTTTGCCAGCGCTGCTTCATATGTCTGCATCGCGAGCAGGATCTTTCCATTCAGTTCCTGGTCTGTGCCCAGCTTCAGCCAGTCGCCTTCGGTTCGCTTGTCGATAACGGGCGTTCCGTAGATCGTTTGCGGGCCGACTTTGATTGACGAATCCGGATCCCAGTCATACTGGCCATCAGTATGCTGCAGCAGTAGTTTGCCGTCATGATCTCTGAGCTCAAATGTCACTTTGGCGGATTGATCCTGGACTGGGACGCTATGTGACCATGTTTTTTCGGGCGCAAGATCAGTTGTTTCGCTCCAGAGAACCTGGTCCTTTTGCGTGAGCCGAATCTGAGCACCGGGTATACGCTGATTCAGATTCAGAGTGGCGGATATGTTCGGACCGTGCTCATGAAAACACATGACGCCGATCCTGTTCGCGCGGGAGATGCCGCCGGTGTCACGAACAGGCATCCAATATTCGCTGAATCGGATGGTCTGGCCGGGATTGAGAAATGCATATGTTTCCTGATTGCGAAAGAGGCCAGCCTGCACTTCAACATAGGCGCTGTCGTTGTCGGAGAGGGCCTTCCGCCATCCCATGCCTTCGGCATCTGCACCCCACGACCAGATCTTTTTCGCCGGCAATTCGCTGTATTCGGAGTAGTGCACGGTGCCGGTATTCGTCTTCGGGTTCCAGATTCCCATGAATGGCTCGTGGCTTCCATGCACAAAGAACGACACAGGGCCGTTCTGCTGATTTTTGATAATGCTCAAATCGCTGCCATCCGGCGCAACGGGCCAGCGCTGGACCTCTGTAAAACCGTGAGATGCCACGTATCGCATGGGGTATTCGATATGCGAGTCGTCCCATACCTCAACGGCGGCATTGTTCCACCAATAGTAACGATGACGCACATCGCTGCGGTTAAAAAGCGTGACCTTCTCTTCCAGCAGTGTCGAACCCGGACGGAGAACAAGCTCAACACGCCACTGCATGCCGTATACGCGATCAATGTTGCCGACCGTCACCGAGGCGCTGCCATCAGCATTCCTGGCGAACGTAAAATCCACCGGCGACATGGAGACCCAGTTGTGCGAGACCGGGAAATTGAATTCGATGCCAAACGCGGCCCACGCTCCTCGGTAGCCTATCTGCGCCTTCTTGATCGAAGGATTCGCATAGAACATTGGTTGACCGCTGATCTTATCAGTGCATGAATAAACATGGCCGCCGATGTCGGGAAGCACTGTGCATTTCAGGTATTCATTTTCGAGAAACACAGCGCGCCAGATATGTTCCGCCTTCTGCCCCGTTAAATTTTTTCTCAGCGTGTAGGGGTAGCTGAACTGAGTGGTCGAGTAGATATCGAATGGAGGATTGGGATCGGGCTTTCCTTCTTCATAGGTAGGCAGCGTAATGCTGCCCTGCCACACTTTGACCTGTGCGATTACAGGTCCGCATGCTGCTGCGAAGGCTCCCACGAGCACCAATATATAGGCAGAAATCGTCTTCATAGACCTCACAAATTCAAGTCAATGATTCGCGGATCAGGATTATCTCAAGCACTATGTGCTTCTACAGTAGCCCGTGACAGCAATGAGGCTGACTCGTTGTCGAGGCAGATGGTTGCGTTCGGATGGCGCTGCAGAATCGAAGCCGGCGCAAGTGGGCTCACGTCGCCGTCAAAGCATGCTTTGATCGCTTTTGCCTTTCGCGCATCGGGAACAATGCCGATGATTTGACGCGTCTTCATAATCTGCTTGATGGACATGGAAATCGCCCGCTGAGGAACATCTGCAAATGTGGCAAACCAGCCTTCTCCCATTTGTTGTTTGCGGCATGCCTCATCAAGAGTGACGACGATATAGGGCTCCTCGGTTTCGAAATCCGCTGGTGGATCATTGAACGCCAGATGCCCGTTCTCGCCAACCCCGACAAATGCTACGTCAATGGGAGCCTTGCGAATCTCCGCGCTTACGTGAGCAATTACAGTTGCGGGGTCTTCCATCCCGCTCAGGAGATGGTATTTTCCTATTCCTGTTTTATCGATCAGACGATCTCTAAGAAATCTGCAGAAACTGGCCGGAGCCTGATCAGATATACCGACATACTCGTCGAGGTGAAACATCTCCACATTCTTCCAATCAATTCCGGGTTTTTTCGTCAGAACATCCAGAAACTCAAATTGCGCGGCGCCTGTAGCTGCGATAATGCGGGCTCTGCCGCGCTCGAATATAGCTTTGTTAATGGACGCTGCTGCCTGGTCGGCTGCCTGTTGAGCCAGCACGGCTTTTGAAGGAAAGACTTTGATGATCATCGTTTGCTCCAGCTGAATTTTTAATCTGTTAGAGGAGACCATTTTAGAACGCAATTCGTAATAAAACGATATAAAAAGAAATCGCTATGGTCTCGATATAAATAAAAAGCCGGGGAGATGGGGCCGTTCGCAGAGACAGCATCAGGGCCGGTTGCCAACTACATATCCTTTTTATATGTAAGCCATCCTGCTGTGCTGGTCAGGCGGGCAATCTCTAAGGGCATCGTTTTTTTGGGTGTAGAGCACGCTGTGCATGGCAAAGCTCGCTTGCGGAAACTTTGCCATGGGAGGTGCAGCAACCCGGGAATTCTGGTAAGCAGAGGTCGATGCGCAGGATAAGCTCTACACGATCGTTATATCCACACTTTTGAGTCGATCGAACGATTGGGTTGGTAGTCGCGGTCGTCGGGATAGTCAGGTGGGGGACCCACTCGATTCATGCGCGCAAAGTTAGGAATAGCCAGCATCGTAGAGCCATCCTGCCATTTGCCGGTAATCACCATGATGCCGCCAAGCAGATCGGGACGCCATTCGGCACGAAGCGGAGCATTGCCCAGCTTGCGGTCGATCTTCTCGTTGTCCACTGTCTCGACGTTATAGATGAGTGGCCCATACTTTAAAGCCACCAGATCAACATCTGCCTTGATTCGATTATCCGCCACGATTCGCTGCGGTTCCATTGGCAATTCGAGCTCAATGCGGTCACCCGGCTTCCACTCACGAGTGACAACGGCATAGCCTTTGCTGATAACCGGAGATTCTTCTTTCCCATTAACGGCGAACCGTTTCACGCCACTCACCGCCGGCGATTCTTTATACAGCTTGCTCGTGGTCCGGTTTGGAATTCGTACGTAGACCGAAAATGTCCTTGCCTCCTCCGGATTTACCGTGATTGAAACCGATCCATGCCATGGATAGTCCGTCTTCTGCACCACCTCGACATTGGTGCCGCCGACTTGCCCGACGTGAATACGGCTGCCCACGAACATATTCACATAGAGACCATCTTTGCTCTTCACATACGTCCAGGTAGGAACCATCAGCAGCGTGCGTGAAACGTTGCCAACGCAGCAGGGGCACACATGCCACTTTGCGCGTTCGGTATTTACAAGCGGATTCGTATAGCAAAAACTCTTCCCATCGAGCGCCACTCCGCCCAGCAAGGCGTTGTACATTGTCTGTTCATAAAGGTCAGCATACTTTGCATCGTGATATGCAAGGTTGAGCTTGTACTGGAAGAAGACAACCCCGCAGCTCGAGCACGTCTCGCAGTAAGATTCGTTGCGTAGAGAGTAATTCGGCCCGAAGCCCTCGGAGGTTTCGCCGCTCCCAATTCCTCCGGTCACGTAATACTTCTTATTCACCATGTTGTCCCAGAGCGAAATTACTGCACTCTGGTAGTCGCGATCGCCGGTCTCAGCCGCGATATCTGCCATGCCTGAGTAGAAATACATCGCGCGTACAGCATGGCCGACTGCTTCGTATTGCTGCCCCGGCGGCAAATGACTTTGGTCGTATTCCGATCCGCCTTTGCGGGAATCGAGCAGGAATTTTGCCAGAGCGATATAGGCGTCTCCGCGATGATTCCCTTCCTGGTCATTCACAAACCGCCCGAAACGCACCAGCGCCTGTTCCATCTCCTGGTGTCCGTCAAACCACTCCTTTTTGCCCGGACCGATATTCGCAACCCAGCAGTCGGCGAGCTTCTTCGCAGCGTTGTACAGACGCAGGTCTTTGCCTTCCGTCAGTGTGTAGTGATTGATGGCTGATTCAATGAAGTAGCCGGAAACATAACCTTCATGATTGCCCCGATGATCCGGCGACCAGCGTTCCGGCCATTCTTTCCGGTCCGCCAGAATATAGGCAGTTTGCAAATAGCCATCCGGCATTTGCGCAGCCAGGATAATCGGAATCCAGCGCTCCAGGGTCGCGCGCATTAACTCCTGCGCCTTGATAATCTCGGCATCACCTTGCGGATCTACCATGAGCGCGATGCACATCGACTCGACGGTCTGGTGTACCCATGCGTTCGAGAATACGTATCCCTTATGCTTCCCGTGTGGCTCACCGCGGTTCGCCTTGCCTGCTTCGATAAAGTTGTCGATTCCGCCATCGCCACGCATCGGAGCGATATCAGTGCGCTCACACATGGCAATGCAGTGTGGAATCCAGTCCACAATGAGGGCCCTGGCGCGCTGATTCCATAATTCACTGTCGATGGAATATCTGCGTGTATAAACCACATCAAGACGATCAGCAGGCGGAGCCGGTTCTACATGGACGTTAATGGCACGCGGTTTGTCCTTACTCCCCGATGCTTCCAGCGCAAGTACATAATCACCGGGCGTTGAAAATGTGGCAGTCGTAACAGGTGAATAAACATCTGCGAATGCAACTGCCCCGGGACCTGCCGCCTTTATCCACTGTGCCTTGTTTTGTCGCGAATCTTCGAGCCAGGTTACCTTGCCTGAAAGATAGGTCTTTCCGTCGCTCACCACCGAGCGGTCCACTCCTGCATCCACCACAGGTGGAAGCACGGGAGCGGGGCCATAATTGAAAACTCTCCATTCGAGAATCCCAGCCAGTCGATTTGGAGGCGGAACAACTTCCAGACGCAATTTGGCTGTCTTCACAGGTGCGAAAGTAGTGGTATTGAACCTGTCCAGAGCCACTCCGAGCCCCTGAGGCTTAGAAACCGGAACAAAATCGCTTCCATTCCAATAAAGGATTTTGTAGCTTACGGGCGCCTGGATTCTTGGGCCGCCGCTGCCGGGCAGCGTGCCTGGACGAGGATGATCGACTGCCCAGTAGACGTCGATTTTGTTGATACTGACCGGCTCACTCCATTCGTATTGCACCCAGCTTGTACGTTCATTTGAAGAATGCTCAGCCCACAATGCATAAAGCGCGTGCATGCGGTCGAATGAATTCTCAGGGGTGAAGCCGTCATTCAAAGCAGATATCTTGTTCTCGCTCATCATGAATCGGCTTGTAGGAATTGCAACCCGAGCAAGATTCAGGGTGCTGTCAGGAACCTGTGCAAATGCTCCATTTGTCCTCAGCGCTGCCCAAAGAGCCGCGCCTCCTAGCCCGGTCAGAAACTCTCGCCTGTTCGGCTCGATTCCTGCGGCGTTCATAGCGAGATTTTTTGAAATATCTTCTGACGGCTGTTTTCCATTCATTGTTAATACCTGCTGTAAATGAGACTCTAATCAAACATTCGCCTGGTCAGTAAACGTTTGCCGATAAAAGGCTACCGATTCTCACACTGATTTGTAAAGCGCCGCGGAACATTGCGGCAGACAAATGCAGTTATTGACTCAATATTGGTGCTGGATCAGGATTCAGTTTTCGGCATCTTTGTCAGGAATATTTGCTGAATTCTCCCGAAAATCATCGAAGCCCTAACCACAGGGTTCACTCCGCATCTTTTACGCAGCGAAACCCTAGCCCTCCTGATCGGTCGTAGCTGGGAGCCATCAGCAGCAGTTTGCCGTGCTGGTCATTGCGATAGGCTTGCGGAAAATACCAGATCGATCCCTGCGGCTGGTAATAACTGCCGCCGCGCAGAATTCCGCCACGCGTGTGCTCGTCGATATATTCATCGGTCCATTGCCATACATTGCCAACGAGATCCATCACCCCGAATGGGCTGGCTCCGGCAGGATGCGCGTCTACATCATCCGGGGCTAGCATCGTCCGGCTGCGGTCAGGAGCGGGCACTTTGGTCGAATCCCAATCATTGCCCCATGGATAAAGACGGCCGTCGGTACCCTGCGCCGCGTATTGCCACTCCCATTCATGGGGAAGCCGCTTCCCTGCCCATTTCGCATACGCCCGCGCATCTTCCTGCGAGACCCAGGTTACAGGTTTGTTTCCCCATCCATCGGGATATTTGCCGTTTTTCCAGTCCTTAAGAAAGTCCAGATCGTCTTTGGGATGGTAATGCGTCGCATCAAGGAACTTTTTGAACTCAGCATTCGTCACCGGATACTTGTCGATATAGAAAGATGCAATGTGCATCTTATGCTCGTGATAGCGACGCGGAATATCTTCCCACGGATATTGCACATCGACACCGGCATCGTTGGAGCCTTCGATCTCGATTCCCTGCACTTTGAACAAATAATCCGCTGCGGGCACCTTCACCATGCCTTCAGGTACAGTGCTTGCTGTTTCCGTCTTTGGAATATCAACTATTTGCTGAGGCAGAGGCTTCCATTCATGCGAATAACTCGAGAGCGGCGTGGCCGTCAGTTGCTTCATCTTCGCCATCAACTGCGTTACCTGTGTGTCGGGTTCACCAGTGGTCGCCAGCAGAGCGCCATAACCATGCGCTTCTATTGGGAATGACAAGACTGCCTGATCGCCATCGTGTTCCGGTGTGAGTTCTATACCGTGATAAAGATCGAAGTACCGCATACCTTGTTTATAAGGGACAGATATTTGTCGCCCGCTAACGTCGTATTCATTGCGGTTCACAATCGTCCACACCGTCTTATCGCTTAAAGGCCATTTGCTGGCGAAGACTCCATATAAGTGCGTTGGATAGAAGGGCTGCCATTGTTCGCTGGCAAAAAATGGCGCGACTGCGCGCTCGATAGTGGCTACGCGGCGGGTGGCTTCACCATCACGCGGTGTAATGCCATTCCAGATGCCCCAGATGTTCTCCCAGCTTTCCCACCCTTCGCCGTTAAAGAAGGCATATTGCAGGTCGTCCGTCTTGTCTCGGTTCCAGCGATGCGAAATGTTGACCTGATGCAACGGCTCCAACCATCTGAAACGATCCACAGTCGGTACAAAGCCGAATTTGTACTGCCCCCAGGTGAGCACGTTCCATGCCAGAGCCTCATCACTTGGACTGCCTTCCGGCTCGAATACAAGCGGATGCCCCGATTGATCCGCAGCCTGAGAAAAGGCCAGCGGCACTCCATCCTGCGTATCACCGTTGATGCCATCAGCGCCAATCTCCTTCATAATTTCAGCGATGGCCTCCGGCCAGGGCTTACCTGGATCGCGTGTCCCCTGGTCCCACATCATCATGGGAAACAATACGCGCACTCCGCGACGATGGAAGTCCGCGACCATTTGGCGCACCCCTGCAATGCCACCGGGCATGGAGCGGATCATGTCATGCTGATTGCGGTTATCAATGCCCAT
This sequence comes from Alloacidobacterium sp., assembly GCA_035293545.1. Classification (GTDB taxonomy): domain Bacteria; phylum Acidobacteriota; class Terriglobia; order Terriglobales; family Acidobacteriaceae; genus Alloacidobacterium. The sequence goes on from DATGMQ010000094.1 coordinate 22,301, forward strand.
GTTTGGATAAGTGGGCCAGATAAGGACCGCATCAATTCCCCCATAACGCTTCTCCAGGTCATCAAGGTAGCGATCAACCGTATATTTTCCAGCTACCGGATCATAAAAATACCGGTCCTGGACCATCATCTGCGGCTGCATAAATGCGGATTGTGCCCACTTGAACTCCGGTTTCAGATACCGTTCGTTGCTGTATCCGATGCGAATCTTCCGTTCGGCGCGCCAATGGGTAATGTCTTTCAGCCATGCTTCGAAATCTTCCGGTGTACACGCCTTCGATCCGCCTTCCCATGCGCCTCTTGGCACAATGCATCCGGGAGCAGGAATCTGCTGGCCTTCCGGACGATAATGTGAGTCCTGGGCCAAGAGGGGGAGAGCAAAAAGCGTAAGCGCAAGGAATGTTTTAAAAGCTTTCAAACGCATTGCTGTATCGGTTCCTTTCCTGAATAAATTTTTCGCTGTTGCAATTAACGATGTACGCTCAGCAGTTCATCTACTTCGGCGCGCGTGGGCATGGAAGGTTGAGCGCCATGTCGCGTAACAGAAATAGCCGCTGCTGCCACTGCAAAACGAGCAGCTTCCACCTGTTCCATACCAAGCATCAGCGCAGTAGCAAATGCACCGTTGAAGGCATCGCCTGCAGCGGTGGTGTCGACCGCCTGCACAGAGAATGCGGGAATCGTCTGGGCGTTATTCGCGGTTGATAGATACACACCGCGCGACCCAAGCTTCAGGACAACATTTTCAACTCCTGCAGAAAGCAGCGCATTGGCTATTTGCTTCGCCTCAAGTTGACGCACGTCATCGGCAAGTTGCGCGGCAAAAAAGGCCGCTTCTGTTTCATTGGGTGTTACCCATTGCAGGTTCCGAAAGATGCTTTCCGGTAATGTACGCGCCGGCGCGGGGTCGAGCATCAACGGGATACCCGCTTCTTGACATAAATGAGCCAGATGCTGGACGGTTTCAATGGGCGTTTCTAACTGTGTCAGCACGATTCCGGCTGCGCGGATCTTCTCTCGATGAGCATTCAGAAAATCGGGAGTGACGTTCGCGTTTGCGCCGGGAATGACGACGATACTATTTTCGCCACGCGGCGACACAGAAATCATCGCAACACCTGAAGTGCCATTCTGTTTTTCTACGGCATCTACGTCAACGCCTGCTTCTCGTAAATAAGCAAGCAGTTGTTCGCCGAATGTATCCGTTCCTACTTTCCCGATCAACTGCACGGGATAGCCGAGACGTGCCACCGCAACAGCCTGATTTGCGCCCTTACCGCCGGGATGAATCTGAAAGTCCGCACCGCGCACGGTCTCCCCGGCCGACGGGACCTTTTCCGCGCTCGCGACGAGATCGATATTGATACTGCCCACGACAACTATCGGCTTTTGATCGGTTGACATACGAAAACCCTATCTTAGAAAAGCGGCGCAAGGGCAACCGCAGTCAGCCCACAAATGAAAAATACAAACATCCATACAAGGAGCGATTTCGAGCGCGAAGGCGCAGCTGAGAATTCCTTCCAGATGAAAACGCCCCAGCAAGCCGAGATCATTGTCGCTCCCTGCCCGATGGAATAGGAAACAGCAGGCCCGACAATATGCGCCCGCGATGCGACAAAATTCAGAACTGCTCCCGTGCACCAGATCGCGCCGCCAACGATACCCCATACGTGCCATCGTCCCGGCGCAGTGACATAGGCCGTCATCGTTACCGGTGCTTTGCCATCGAGCGGGTTCCGCATCAGCAATGAATTCGCAATCAGCGAGCATGCCGCCACTCCCAAAGCAAACCAGAATGACGTTGCATACGGCCCAGGAGCATCCTGACCGCTCATAGCCTTCGAGACAAAAGGATAGAAGCAACCCATCAGCAGACCTGCAATCAGGCTGATGGTGACTCCGCGCCGGCTCATTTTCTGCTGTGTCGCTTCGCGCAGACGATAGGCCGCTGCGTCCAGCACAATGGCGGTTACTACCAGAGTGATCCCGCCGAAGAGAATAACCGGATTACCGGCTGGCGAAATCCAGTAGCTGCTCACGGCTCCCACTACCAGCGCAAGGCCTATTCCGATGGGAAATGCAACAGCGAGTCCGGCAATATCAATTGCTGCCACCAAAAGTAAATTGGCAACGTTGAATATGATTCCGCCTAAAACCGCAAACCAAATGTGCTGGCCGCTGCTGTGTGTCATATCTGCGAGGAACGAGCGTCCAGTTCCTCCAACGCTGCCTAGAGTAAATCCCCAAAATAATGATCCGAGAATCAGCCCAATCACATAGTCCCAGTAGAAAAGCTGGAAACGATAACCGGGACATAACTTGACCGTATTTGCCCATGATCCCCAACACAACATGCTGAGAATCATGAACGAAAGAGCAATCACATAAGTCTCTGGCTGGTACAAAAATGTCTCCTGTATTCCGATGTCCGCGTCTGTCTTCACAACACATTTTTAAAAGATGATCTTCAACGCCAGTTGCATATGCCGACCATCATGCGCTTTGGTCACATATCCAAACTGGCTTGCAGAATTTACTGCACGGTCATCATTTGTGTTGATGTCCCACCATTGCGTGTGATTGAACGTATTAAACGACTCAGCTCTGAACTGTAACTTCTGCGACTCTCTGAATAAAGGAAAATCTTTATTCAGCGAAACATCCCAGTTGTTGATTCCCGGGCCTACCAGGCTGTTGCGGCGCTCGTTTCCGCGATGCAGTGCAATCCCCGTGACCGGATCCGGTGCCGGCTCCACGTAGCAATCCGTATTGAATTGATGCGTAAATGTGCGTTTGTTGCGCGCCAGGTTTCCGTCGCATGTCTGATCGGGCACGTCGCCCATATAGTCAAATGAACTGGTATAGAGGTTCCACACAGTCTTCGGGCTGCCAGATTCAAACGTGGCAATCGTGTTGAGCTGCCATCCGCCAATCGCCTCACGGAGAAGTCGATTGGAGATATTATTGCCAGGCAGTTGATACATTAAAGCGGCAACGAACCTCTGCTTATGATTTGCATCAGATGGCCCATACGACCATTCAGGATGCCATTGGCCGCCAATGGACTGCACACCGCTTTCTCCACTCTCGCCAAAGAACGTGTCCATCTGCTTCGACCATGTATATCCGATCATGCTGGTCAGGCTATGCCAGGCCTGTGTTTTCAACTGAGCGGTCAGCGCATGATAATTATTGCTGCGATTATGGTGTACGGACCAGATGGAATCCCATCGCCCGGGTGCAATCGCCGTCAGTGGCCGCGCGTTGTAATACTCATCACTGTTCAGATAAACGCCCTGCGGAGGCAGGTTCAGATCATATTGCGTTGTCAGCTTGGTGCCTTCAGAACCGACATAGCCCAACGTGGCAACAGCAGACTTCCCCAGTTCCTGCTGAATATCCAGACTCCAGCGCTGCAAATAGGGAGTGGTTGCGCTGTCTTTATCAATCGTCTGCGGAGACTGGCGTTGATACAGTTCACCGCCGTCATTGCCAATGGGAATCGGCCATGTTCCCTTAGGAATCGAAACGGCGGCAGGAAATACATCGTTCAGCGTGAAATAAGGTTCATTCGGGTCCGGGGCATAGGTTGTCGAGTCATACGTTACACCACCGTATCCAGGGGAACTCCAGAACATCTGATCGAGGAACTTAAACCTTCCCGTCTCATAGAAGATGCCGTAACCACCGCGCACAACTGTGTTGTTGTTCATCCGGTAGGCAAAGCCGATGCGGGGAGCAAAATTATTCTTGTCCGCTGGATAGGGCGGGTTGTGCGTTCCAGGCGTGAGTCCCGGCATCACCATACGGTATCCGGGATACGTCAGATCCATTACGCCCCAGTAGTTGTCCACACTATAGGCCGGAATTGCCACGTCATAACGAAGACCAAGCGTTAACGTCAATCTTGGGCTCACGCTCCAGGAATCATTGAAATATGCAGAATACTCCGGCATGCGAAACCACAAACTTCCGTCGCCTCCGGTCAGCGGCGTGCGCTGATTCATATTAGCAACGGCGCCGGTTACAAATTCAGCCATTGAGTTCCATCCCGAGCCATCGTTACTGAAAGGTCCGCGCCCCGTGTAGTTTGTGACCTCGCCACAGCCTGAACATTCGCCTCCAATGTTAAGCGAACGAATCACATCGTTATCGCGCTCATCGCGGCGTTGCCAGTAAAACCCGGCCTTAAACGTATGGCGGCCGAAAATCTTCGTCACATTATCGGAAAGCTGGTAAATAGGAACCGCCTGATACCAGTATTCTGTTGTCCCCAGACTGTTGTACTGAAACAGTGGATCGGCGAAATTTACTGAGAAAGTGCCGTCATTTGTAATGCCTAGCTGTGACAAATCGTATGAAGTAAAACCCGCCCCACCCGTCGATGTATTTTGAAAAAGGCTCGGCAACCACGACGACTGCATGAAGCGGTTGATTTGCCCCGCCTGATTGCTGGCATTTTTTGCGTGCGTAATGCTGAAATTCGCTTCGTTGTTGAAGGTAGGCCCGAAGGTATGCACCCAATGCACCTGGTAACTGTCGGTGGTGTGGACCGGGCCATCACCTAACGCCAGATCCGGAATCAATCCGCCTTCATTCAGCAGAGTCCCGTAGTCATGCGCAAACCGGAAGTAAAAATTGTCGTGGCTGGATAAGGTATAGTCTCCGCGGGCGGAATAGTTATTGTTATTGATGCCACCCTGGGTCCCGCCGGCCCAGTTATTGAAATCTCCTGTGACCTGAGAAGTATAGTTGGGCGTAGGAAAGTGCGACAGGTAGGCCAACGCGCGTGCGTCGGGGTTCGTGATTACGTTGTTTGCGTAAACTTGCCGGGTCTGCGTGTTCGGATCATAAGTAAATGGATTGTAGAGAACATAGCGGCAATTGGCGGGAGCATCCGTTGTACCGTCGCATTGCGAAGGATCTACAGGAAAGCGAGATAGCCAATCACTGAAATCGCCAGTTCGCTCCGACTCCGTCGGCACATAGGCGTGGATAGTATTTTGGCTGCGATTGCGGAACTGCTCGAAGGACACAAAGAAGAACAGCTTATTACGCCCATTGAACACCTTCGGAATCCATACAGGGCCGCCCACCGTAAACCCGTACTGATTCTGGTGATATCCACTGCGCGGTATGCCATAGGCATTGGAATACGGGTCATTCGCATTGAGGCCTGCATTCTGAAAGAAGTCATAGACTGTGCCGTGCAGCGAATTAGTTCCCGACTTCGTCGTCAGGCTGATCTGGCCCACATCGCGGCCATATTCGGCTGAGTAATTAACTACCTCAGCCTTTACCTCCTGCACGCCGTCCATGTTGACATTGGTGACCGGCCCTTCCACCCAGTTGTCATTGTTATTTAAGCCGTCGATATAATAGCCAACTCCATACTCTGTCCCGCCTACGTTGAGCTGTTTGGCCCCCTTGCTTGTCGCCGATGCCAGTCCCCACTGCACACGCGTGTTATCGCCGGTGCCGCTGTTGAACATAGGCACAATCGCGGCGTAGTTAAGAAAATTGCGGCCCTCGATTGGCAGGTTGCGCACGTAATCATTCTCGATAACCTCAGAGACGTTCGGATCTTCTGTCTTCACGAGGGCGGCTGCGCTCGAAACCGATACGAGCTGGGTTACCTGACTGACCTTCAGAGTGACATTAACGCGCTGTGTCTTTCCGTTTTCTAACGGAATGGATGTAGAGACAGCATGTCCGAAGCCTGTAGCATCCACCTCAACCTGATAGTGACCCGCCTGCAAATTTGAGAACTGGTAATTACCGGAGCTGTCCGTCACCGTTCTAGCTTCCACTCCGGTATCCAGATTTTTCAGCACTACCTGCGCAGATGGGACCACAGCGGTCTGCGGATCTGTCACTGTCCCCACGATAGTGCTGGTAATCACCACTTGTGCCGCTAATGCGACAGCAAACAAAGCTATGCACAAAACGAAACACCCGCGTTTGGAATTCATAGAGCACTCCCTTCTGCTCATAAATAGCCTCAAAGTCTTTTGAAAGCTTTCAAAACAAGCAGCTGCGATAGTAGATATGCGTGCCTACCATTGTCAATTGATTTTTTTAACGGCAGTTCAATGGCAGCTTTAATTGCGCTGATTCTCTTTCAATTTATTCCTTTCCATCGTGCGCAAGTCCTGGGGTGGTCCAAGTGGACACCCCGTTTGTAATTTTGAATGCTTTCATCATTGTTATACTTCTATCCACGCCGGCTTGATTCAGCACGTGAGTATTCATACGCATGCCAAACATGAAGCAAATCGCGAAAATGGCTGGGGTCTCACTCGGCACGGTCTCTCATGTCCTGAATGGCTCTGCACGTGTGCGCGAGCCCCTCAGGCAGCGCGTTCTGGAAGCTGTCGAATCTCTTGGATATCAGCCCAGTCAGCTGGCGCGCGGTCTTCGCCGGGACAAAACCAACATGATTGGCATGATTATCCCCGATGTTACCAATCCTTTTTTCCCGGCAGTTGTTCGCGGTGCCGAAGATCTCGCCTTTGCAAATGGCTATCGGCTGGTGCTTTGCAACACTGACAACGATCATTCCAAAGAACTGGTTCATCTCAATGAGCTTCGCACCTATTTGCCTGCGGGATTGATCGTAATCCCATCAAATTTCAGCGATCTCACTGCTCAGGCACAGCACTATCGTAAAGCGGGAACGGCAGTCGTTTGCGTTGATCGCCTGCCGAAGCACTGGAACGGTGACAGCGTCACTGCCGACAATGAAGACGGAGCTTACCGAGCCGTCCGGCATATGATCCAGACTGGTCATCGGCAACTTGCAACCATTACCGGCCCGCTTCACCTCACGAATGCTCAGCAACGCCTGGCCGGCTTCCGGCGCGCGCTGCACCACGCCAGGATATCAATCGCACCTGAATACATTCAGGAGGCAACCTTCGATAAACGCGGCGGCTACACGAAAACTACGCTTCTCTTACGGATGCTTCCCCGCCCCACAGCTATCTTTGCCGGCAATGACATGATTGCGTTTGGCGCGCTGTTGGCCATTCGCGAGGCTGGCTTACGTTGCCCCGAAGATGTCTCACTTATGGGCTTTGACAATCTGGAACTTGCCGAAATGACAAACCCGCCTTTGTCCTCTGTATCGCAGCCAGGCTATCAGCTTGGCACGACAGCTGCGCAAATTCTTCTGGATAGAGTGGGCGGCGATAAAGGTCCTGCAAAGCACCGTGTGCTTGAAACGGAACTAAAACTTAGAGAATCCGTAATGCCTCCTACACAGGGACGCCGCCAGCCACAATCTGGCATTTTGAAGCGTAGAGTTGCTCCTGCTGCTTATTGAAACCGGCCTTCAGGCAATGATCTTCTCAAACTGCTCCATCTCGTTGGCAATCGCGTTCGCAAAGCTCTCCCAATTGAGCATCGATTTATACCGTAATCGCGCAGCATGTGCCATTTTCAGATAAGCATCCCAATCACCGGCGAGCGCAGCTATGCGCTCCACATATCTGGAAGCAGGATCACTTTCAGCCTGCAGAATGCCCGTCTCTCCATCCAGAATGATAGAAGGCACAGCATGCACCGCACGCGAAATGGCAGGCAATCCAAAAGCGTGTGCTTCTGCAAATACCACGCCGAAACACTCAGCGCGGGTCGGCACAATCAGGAAATGCGATGAGAGGAAAAGCCGGCGGAGCTTTTCGCTCTCAACCGGATCGCTGCGCCTCAACAATCCATGCACTACGGCAATGTCCTGTAAATCCTCCGGGACCGCTGGATTGCCGCCAACGATATGAAGCCGCACATTCGGAACGCCTGCAGCTCTGAGGCCTCGAACTATTTCGAGAGCAAGCGGACCGCCCTTGCGCTCCCAGTCCTTGCCGACGAACAACAGATTAAGTTCATTCCGGGATCGTGATTCAATTATCTGCGCCAGTTGCTCGCTGTCCTCTTTAGGTGTCCAGTTTGCGCCCATTGGTTGAACGCGCAGCCTTTCAGAAGAAATGCCGTACAGCCGCTGCGCCTCATCCGTGGCCCACTTCGAGGCGAAAATTACTTTCGCGCATCGTTGCGCAGCCGCTGCCTCCAACTTTGCGAATCTTTTCCCGGTCAGCGGTAGAGGCTCAAATGCACTGTACGTTTCCTTCCATGTCATCCAGGGCGCATCGCTGACCATAAAAATTGGGATATTCATGTCCGGAAGATAAAGCAGACAATGCGTAGAAATGGACAAGACGGCATCGGGCTGATGCCTGCGGATTGCTTCAGCCGTTTCCTGCGCAAATTGCTTCTGCGCCGCCTTCGTCAGATAGAGCGGATACCGAGGCGGCCTGCCCCCTAATGCCGCACGCAATGCGACATTGAGCAAAGTACGTTTAGGCTTGAGATTCGACAGCACAGAAACGCGTTCAATCCGCGCCTCTAAAGCCTCTCTCATCTGATATGCGGTGCCGCTCCAGGATCCCGGATCATATGGATCTTCCAGCGTGACCAACAAAAGATGGCCGGGAAATTTATTCATCTGAGCGCTTTCTGATTTGTAGATGGTTCAATAACCTCATGCTAGCAGACGATGAGAATGACTCGGCCTTTCACACGTTTGGATTATTCGTCATATAAGATGAAGAAAGATTCACGCTCATTCAACGCACCACGCATGCAGGTCATCCAGGCAACGTTTGGCACATTTCATCATTTCCATCTGGCCCGCGAGCTGAGATCGCGCGGCCATCTGCAGCATATTTATTCAACCTATCCCTGGCGACGACTTAGACGCGAAGGAATTCCACATGAATATGTGACCACATTTCCCTGGATGCACGTCCTGCATCTTGCAGCCAGACATTATCTGCCGCTCCCGAACAGAGTGAACGCGTTCTTCCTTAGGACTGTGGGAACTTCGTTTGATGAATGGCTTTGCAGTCAGATTACCGAATGCGATGCATACGTTGCGCTTTCCGGAGCCGGCGAGAAGAGCGGCCCTCATGCGCAAAAACTCGGCGCCAGGTACATTTGCGATCGCGGCTCATCACATGCACGGTATCAAAGACAGATCATGCTTGAAGAGTACAGCCGGTGGAAGGTACCCATTCCAGAACCCGATCCGCGATTCCTCGCACATGAAGAAAGCGAATACGAGACTGCCGACGCCATCACGGTTCTTTCGGAGTTTGCGCGTCGCACATTTATTGAAAATGGCGTGCCTGCCCACAAAATTCACAAGACATTGCTCGGCGTTCAGATCGATGCATTCCGACCCGTCACTGAGCCCTCTGCTGAAACCTTTGAAGTTCTCTTCGTCGGCGCTCTCAGCTTCCGCAAAGGGATACCATATCTGCTCGAAGCTTTTCGCCGTCTGCGCCATCCACGAAAGCGCCTTCGACTTGTGGGAGCGATCACGCGAGAAATCCAGCCTTTTCTTAAAAGTCAGGATCTCACCGATGTTGAAATTACCGGCCCCCGACCCCAATCAGAACTGGCAAGTATTATGAGCCGAAGCCACGTGCTCGTACTTCCCTCCGTTGAAGACGGATTTGGTATGGTGATCACTCAGGCCATGGCTTGTGGTTGCCCGGTTATCAGCTCTATCAATACCGGGGGGCCTGATCTCTATCGCGATAGGATCGAAGGCTTTATCGTGCCTATACGTTCGCCGGAAGCCATTCACACCGCCTTGCAGCAGCTTGCTGATGATCCGGCGCTTCGGCAAAGCATGGGTGAAGCCTCTCTGCGCATTGTCCAGTCTTTGGGCGGCTGGCATCAGTATGGCGAAAACTATACAAATTTGTTGAAGAAGCTCTGCTATCGCCATGCGGAGGCATGAACACCTTTGATGACAATATCGACAGAGAGACCTCAAGTGACATCTCTTCATCGTTATTTCGCAGCATGGCCTCTGGCCAATCGCCCGCCAGCTGAGTTGCCGAATGGTTCGGCATGGGACAATACTTTGTTGGCCGAATGGCGCTATCCGCTCGCAGTGCTTGCTGAGGCCGAGCCAAACATACGTGACAGCGGCCTGCATTTCTACCTGACTAAAGACCCAAATCAATTACCGGAATATGGGCCTCATGTCGTAGCCGTGCTTTTGCAGGAGGAGCGCTGCAAAATTCCTGCCTATGCTTTGCACGTGCGCGCTGTAATTCGCAATCTGCACTCAGTCCCCTTTATCGGATTCCGGTTCCCTCCACCCCTTAGCCGTCTGACTACGGTGCTCGCGTTTGAATATGCGCGGGATTGGGCTCTGCATTATCGGTCACGCCGCGCCCTGCGTGCTCCACATCCCGGATGGCCCGACCCTTTGCAGACAATGCCACGCATACACACCATCCCTCTTGGCTATCACAGCCAGCAGGATCTGCCGCAGATCCCCATGCGCGAGCGCCAACTCGATCTCTTTTTCGCCGGCGAGCTCGCCTCTAAACTCCCACCCACCACCTATCGTTATTGGGTTTCGACCTCGAAAGCCGAGGCGCGCAAGCAGCTCTGGCGCGTTCTGCTCCAGCTGAAACGCGATTCTCAATGGTGCATTGACCTTGAAAATATCGGCGTCGGCGATGCCGCTCATCGCGCCGCTCAGTTCAATACCTATTCGCAAAAAATGATGAACAGCCGTATCTGTCTGGCTCCGCGCGGTTCGATGGCTGAAACTTTTCGCCTCTACGAAGGACTTCGCGCCGGCTGCCTCGTTATTGCTAACCACCTTCCCGACGAGTCTTTCCTGCGCGGAGCGCCCATCATTCAGATCGATCACTGGAAAGAGCTGCCGGGTCTCTTAAGGAAATATGCCCGCGACATCGACGTGCTGGAGCACTATCGGCAGGCCGGCCTCGATTGGTGGCAGAATCATTGCCACGAACGGGTCATAGGGGCGCAGATAGCGCACTTTCTCAACGATTGTTCCAAAGCCTGAGGGCAGGACAGCCCTTCTCATCCCGACCAAATGGGATTTGCTTTTTCTCCTTGACTCTCTAGGAGAATCTGCGTTACCTTCCTAGATCATCTAGGAGGAACCTTTGGCCCCAAAGCAGAATGATCTCCTGCAAGGCACACTCGACATGATGGTGCTCAAGGCCGTCTCTCTAGGCCCGCTGCATGGCTATGGCGTGCTGCTGCGCATCCAGCAGATTTCCGGCAACCGGCTTGAAATTCAGCAAGGCTCGCTCTATCCCGCACTCTATCGCCTGGAGCACGAAGGCTGGATCGACAGCGAATGGGGCCAGAGCGAGAACAACCGCAAGGCGAAATACTACCGACTCACCGCGGCCGGACGACGGCGCCTCCGCTCCGAAACCGAAAAATGGAACCACATGGCTGACGCTATTGGCGCGATTCTCAGCGCTCAACCGGAGGAGATATGAGCCTGCAAAGCCGCTTTAGAACATGGTGGAAAGCCATCACCCGTTCTGAACAACTCGGCAGCGAAATCGAAGATGAGCTTGCCTTCCATGTCGAAGCGTATGCCGCAGACTTGATGCATAGCGGCATCCCACGCGAGGAAGCCTTCCGGCGGGCGCGCATCGAACTCGGCGGCATCGCCGCGCAGAAGGAAAACTGCCGTGCCGCATGGGGCACTCGCTTCTGGGATGAACTGCGCTTTGATCTTCGTTATGCCGTTCGCATGCTGGCGAAGAGTCCCGGATTCGCGGCCATTGCTATTGTCTCGCTCGCGCTCGGCATTGGCGCCAACACCATCATCTTCACCGTGACCAAGGCCGTTTTGCTTGACAAGCTTGCCGTCCCGCATCCCGATGAACTACGCCTGCTGGCGCTCACGCAAGGCGACAAAGGAATTGTCCAAAGCTCCTGGGGAGATTTCGACCAGACCCCGGACGGCAAATGGCTGAGCACGTCGTTCTCCTATCCTGTCTATCAGCTACTGCGCCGGCACAACCACGCGCTCCAGGACATCTTCGCTTTCAAGCCTTATGGCCGCATGACGGCGACTGTCGACAACAAGGCGGAAGTGGTCACATCAGAGATGGTCTCAGGCAATTACTACCGCGGCATGGACGTTCGCCCGGTGCTGGGGCGCGCCATTGTAGATTCCGATGATGCCGCGGTTGGCAGTGGCCCAGTAGTAGTCATCAGCTATCCATATTGGACGCGACGGTTTGGCCGTTCGCCTGATGTTATCGGCAAAAAAATTCTAGTCAACTCTACCCCGATGACCATTATCGGGATAAATCCGCCCGGCTTCACCGGAGCCTTCGGCGTCCAGAGCTCTCCTGACATCTTTCTGCCCTTCAGCATGCAGCCCATCGCCGCGCCTAAATTCAAATCTTCCCTGCTTACTGACAATAAGCTTTGGTGGGTTATGATGATGGGCCGTATGAAGCCTGGCCAGTCCACTGAATCAGCGCGCGCCGCGCTTGACGTGGACCTAAGCTCTGCAGTTCATGCCACCATGGATGTCGGCAAGAACGACGAAATACCCCGCATGCTTCTGGAAGACGGCAGCCGCGGACAGAATGAGATAGGCGGTGACCTCGCCAAGCCGATTTACGTGCTCATGTCTCTTGCCGGATTCGTGCTCCTGCTGGCCTGCGCCAATCTCGCCAACCTGCTGCTCGCCCGCGCCAGCAGCCGCCAGCGGGAAATGAGTGTGCGTCTTGCGCTGGGCGCTGGGCGCGCGCGCATAGTGCGCCAGATGTTCACCGAGAGTCTGCTGCTGTCCATAGTAGGCGGCGCTGTGGGCCTTTTTATTGGTTACGCTGGACGCAACTTCCTTCCCAGATTGCTCTCGTCTTCATGGCAGCCGCCGGTCATGAACGGCAAGTTCGACTGGAGGATTTTCGGATTTACTGCAGCGATTTCCATCTTTACCGGCCTGCTTTTTGGCCTTGCTCCCGCCTGGCAGGCCACGCGCACGCAGGTCAGCTCCGGCCTCAAAGACAATGCTCAGACGGCTACGCAGCGCAGACGAAATCTTACGGGCAAGACGCTGGTTGTCACTCAGGTGACGCTGTCGATGCTGCTGCTGGTCGGCGCAGGACTGTTTGCCCGCACGCTGGCAAATCTTAACAACACGAATCTCGGCTTCGATCCGAACAACATTCTGCTGTTTGACCTGCAACCTCCCCAGACCCGCTATCAGGCCGCGAAAAGAATTGCTTTTTATCATCAGGTGGAGGAAAAGCTTGCTGCTGTGCCCGGTGTTGACGGAATTACCTTGTCAGAAAACGCGCTGATCGCAGGCAGCATGTCAAACCAATACTTCGTTCCCGACGGTCAACCACAAAAGTCAAAAAACAAACAGGTAGCCGACTTCAACCCAGTCGGAGCAGATTTTTTTCAGACTTATAAAATCCCCTTGATTGCCGGACGCGGGTTTAACACAACCGACACAGAAACCTCACCCAAAGTCGCTATCGTCAACCAGATGCTGGTTAAACAGTTTTTCCCGGATACCAACCCCATTGGCAAGACCTTCAAAATCGGCGATCACGACCACCCCGAACACGTCGAGATCATCGGCATCTGCAGAGACGCAAAATACGACAGCATCCGCCGTGACATGCCCCCGACCTTCTACATACCCTACCGGCAGCAGGATGATCAGGAATTCGTGACCTTTGCCGTTCGCACAGGAATGAAGCCGGAAGCCATTCTTCCCTCTCTTCGCAATGCCGTTGCGTCCATCGACAAAGACATTCCCATTCAGGACATCCGCACCCAGAACGAGCAGATCGCCGACATGACCAGACAGGAGCGCATCTTCGCATCGCTCACCAGCGGCTTTGGAATCCTCGCCCTCATCCTCGCCTGCATCGGCATCTACGGCATCATGGCCTACACCGTCGCGCGTCGAACCAACGAAATTGGGATCCGCATGGCGCTCGGCGCGCAGTCAGGCCGCGTACTTCGCATGATCCTGCGCGAAGCCTCATGGATGGCAGTGATCGGCGTCGTCATCGGCCTCGGAGCCGCCATCACTATGGGTCGTCTGATCGCCAGCATGCTCTACGGCCTCAAATCCTATGATCCGCTCACGCTCGGCGGAGCCACACTGCTGCTCGCCTTCGTCGCACTCGCCGCCAGTTGGATTCCCGCTCGCCGCGCCGCCCGCGTCGATCCCATACAGGCCCTGCGCCACGAATGAACATGCCATACTGTTGAAGGTCAAAAACAGTATGGCAAATGATCAGGACAAAAATTTCATGCGGCGCGCCATCGCCCTGGCAACCGAAAATGTTCGTGTCAGGGGTGGCGGCCCATTCGGCGCTGTCATTGTCAAAGAGGGAAAGATCGTCGGCGAAGGCGTCAACACCGTTACGGCAACCACGGATGCCACCGCGCATGCCGAAATCACTGCTATCCGTGACGCTTGCCGTAATCTCAATGCATTTGACCTGACGGGGTGCGACCTCTACACCAGTTGCGAGCCCTGTCCCATGTGCTGGGCCGCCTCATATTGGGCGCACATCAAAACCATCTATTATGGCAATCGCGCGGAAGATGCGGCCCGCATCCATTTCGCCGATGCTTTTCTCTATCAGCAACTGGCCTTACCGCGCGAACAGCGCATCATCCCAGAACACGAGCTCCTACACGAAGAGGCCTGGGAAAGCTTTCAGGCATGGATCGACAGTCCAAATAAAATTGAATACTAATGTGCTCAAAAAAAGGGCCTGTCATCCTGAGCGAAGCGAAGAACCTGCTTTCTGGTATCGGCCCGTTCTTGCTCGGTTCGGGAAAAGTATCAGCATCTCAGAGAAACTACTGCTGAAGTCAAGAAAAGCAGGTCCTTCAACTCCGGCTGCTAAACGCAGCCGCTGCTCAGGATGAAAGCGCTTATGGATCAATGATCAGCGAGAAACATGTCCTGATAAATTGCCAGGCTGTCCTGCTTCTTTCTCCCCGCTCGTAAATACCGTCCACGGTCCTGCCTTCATATCGCGCAGAATCGGCTTCATCCACTGATACTCCGGATGCGCCGCCAGAAACGGAGCAGCCAGAAAATCCTCTCCGCACGGATGCCCCGCATGAGCAATCAGGCTCATCTTCTCCGCCAGATCGCTCGTCGTCACCTTGCCCTGCACCGCTCCGCCCGGATAGTACGGAGGCCAGTCCCACTGCGGAATCCCTTCCTTCACCGTGTCCGCATGCCCGCAGAGGGTGCGCTGGTCTGCCTGCTCTTTTTTGAGGTAAGTGTCCTCATGGTCAGCAAGAAATTTTCCCGCCGCGTCCGCATCGATTGAGCCTTTATACGATTTCATCTCTTGTTCCCAACGCACGCGACGCGCATTGGGCGAAGTCGACAGATCGTTATAGTCAAAACCGTCTGTCTCTTCTTTGATTAGTTTAGGATCACGCGCAAAATTCGAGCTGACAAAATATCCGTCTTTTGTACGCCAGAGCGGCGTGTTCTTGAGACCCAGTTCCAGATACGCAATCTCTCCTGTTTTGCGATCTCCAATCAGCCAGTCGTTCGCATATCCGCCATTGTTGCCATCGCGCATGGTGGCCACCACATCGTCAATCGAGTTGGCATACTGCAGCGCTTTGCGCGACCGCATGAACGTCGGTTTGCCATTTGAATTCCAACCCTCGAACTGCGTAATCGTCGTCTCGCTCAGCATGATACCCGCATCATTGATGCCGAAATCATCATTGCTGGTAATCATTCCGGGCACTCCGTCCATCAGAATGCGATGCCCCTTCGCCGGCTGAATATCGAAGATCATCGTCCATCGCGAGCCGGCCGCATATGATGTCCAGTTGTTGTGCGCGATGACAATCTTACCGTCTTTCGTGTAGCTCCCTGTGGCAATAAACGCGCTGCAGTTCCCCGGCGCATCAATCTTCGGAGCATTCTTCGCATGCTGTTGCTTGTTCAGCCACGGAACGTAATACTCTGACAACTCCATCGTCGCGTTCAGCGCAACAATGTCCCACGCATCCAGCTTCACGCCTTTGGCCTTGACGCCTTCGGCAATCCCGGAAAGCTCCTCCTGATACTCACGATCGATATGCGGCCACAGCATCGTTTTCGCTGCATCGCGATAAAAAGCCCAGTCCCGGTGTGTGCTGTGCTCATTCTCCAGCTTGTAGACCGCGACCGCGTCTTCAATTTTCGCGGCGAGCAGATAGCCATGCTGATACCCGATCTGCTCCGGCGTTCCCTGCAAATGCACATACGTCCATCCATTGCGCTCAAAGGTATAAGCGCCTTCCAGCCGCCTGTCATGATGATCGGAAGATTGAGCAAATACAGAAATGGTGCTGAGAGCCAGCGCCAACGCGATTACACGTCTCCAGTTACAGCCGGAAGAGAAACTGCCTGCCATGCCGTCATGCTCCGTATCGGAAGTTGCTTACGACAATAGCACGAGAAGGATGCGTAGAGACTGCAGCGCAACATAATTCCAATGCTGTCCTCCTAAGTAGACCTGAATCGATAAAAGATGAAATTTGTCATCCTGACTCTGAGTGGGAAAGAAGGGGAAGGATCTGCTTTTCTCTTCTTCGGCAGAAACCCACGTTATCGCTTCTTTTTGACTGCTTTCTTTACGGATTTCGCAGGTTTCGAAGCAGCTTTCTTCGTCGCCTTCTTCACCGCGGGCTTCGGAGCAGGCTTTTTGGCAGCCGGTTTCTTTGTCCCAGCAACCTTCGCCGGTGCTGCATGAGATTTCTTTGTCGCGGCCTTCTTGGACGGCGCAGCGCTTTTCGACGGGGCACTCTTTGCGGCCGGTTTTGCCGCTTCATTCTTTTCAGATTTGACTGGCTTTACCGGCGCTGCCGGGCTTTCTTTTTTTGCAGCAGCTTCCTTCTTTGGCGGCACAGCCCCGGAGGTCTTAGCCGCAGGCGCAGCTTTCTTCGCCGGAAGCTTTACTTCTTCCTCCTCGCTCTCTTCCGGCTCTTCTTCGTCGAGATCTTCGCCTTCCAGATCAAGATCCTCAATCCGGGGCATCTCCTCGTCCAGTTCCTCATCCATCGGCTTCTCTGACTTGATCTTCGGCTCAGCCGCCTTCTTGCGCGAGCGGCGAATTGTCACCGGAGGCGGAGGGGCCGGAGGCGAGTAGGGCTCAAGAAACTTCCGCATCTCTTCTTCGGTCTGCAGCTTGTTGTCGATCAGGTTAAAGAACAGCTCCCGCAGCAGCTCATCGTACTTTTCAATGTCCGGGGTAATGCGCATCTCCTGCATCAGCGCCGCTGGGACTTTCTGCTTCGCCTCCGGCCAAACAGTAAAGAAGTTTTTGAATTTGTTCTGGATCGCAGCGCCCTTACCCGTATGCGCCAGCCATAGCACCGGCTCCGGCTGATACGAAGTGAGCAGTTTCCATGTAGCCGAAGCAGTCGCGGTTTCCTTGCCGGTAAAAATTTTGGCGAACTCTTTGGTCTCCGCCTCCAGATGGTTCCACTGCTCCACAAAGCCCGGACGGATAAAGCTCCTCTTCAGCGCTCCTATGTCCTTTGGCTGCATCTTCGCAGTCAAAAGTTCCATCTGCGCGGCGGAAATGTCCGGATGCACACCCTGAATGAGTAACTGGTAATAATTTTCCCGCAGATGCTCCAGTCCATGCACGTCCGCCTTCGAGCTGGTCCATGCCGGACAGATATGTTTCATCCATCCTTCGGATTCCAGAGCCTTCAGCGCGCGCAGGCCATCTTCCTCGTGGCCGATCTCTTCCAGCTCATATCCCTTCAGATGAGAGGGAATGGCATCAATCATGCCTTCGCTTTTCGCGTTTTCATAACGGGTCTGCGTCCGCTCATCCATTTCCCAGCCCAGACGGGTCCGGAAACGCACCGCTCGTAGCAGCCGCGAGGGGTCTTCAATAAATCCGTATGGATTCACCAGCCGCAAGTGGCGCGCCTCAATATCGGCCATTCCGTTCAGGGGATCAAGCAGTAGCCCATATGATCCCTCATTCAGAGAAATCGCCATCGCATTTGCTGTAAAGTCGCGCCGGCGCAAGTCTTCCAGAATGGGGGCCCAGTGATACACCGGCTTGCCTGGCTTTGGATACTCTTCCCGCCGCGCGCTCGAAACCTCTACGCGCACACTGCCCGGAAACCAGAAGAAGAGGGTGCGGGTAGGCTCATATTCCCCCCAAAGTTTAGCGCCGGCTTTCTCCAGTGGTTTCTTAAGCTTAGTGGCATTTCCCTGAACCGTAAAATCAAGATCGCGCACAGAAGTGCCAGTGGACAGGTCACGTACCGCGCCGCCCGCCAGAAATACCGTCATCCCGGCATCCCGGGCTGCGTTGCGAATCTGTTGAATTGCTTTCTGTTGGGCAGAAGTGAGACGATTTTCGAGGAGGTAAATGTAGTCGGGCATGCCTTAACAATCTGAGAAGAAATTCTGGATGAAGCCGCCGCGGCTTGCTTGCCCTTACCTAAATCTATTATTTACTATTATTTACAGGCACAGCGTTCCGCAATACAAAGCAATACTCTAACATAAGGGAACCCGATTGGCTATGGGTTTGCACAATTTTCGCTGCGAACCGCTGCTCCCCATGCGACAATTGCCTCCGTTAACATGAGTTCAAGCCGCAAAAAAGCGATTATCCGCAGATTTACCCGTGACTGGATGGCCGGATACATCTCTACTACCAGCTTCGTGCGCGAGGGTATGCTGGAGATTCTCGACCTCAGCGGCAAGGTCTTCTCCACTCCGGTTCAGGATGTGAAATGGGTCTGCCTTGTCCGCGACTTTAACTCAGGGGAGATCGATAACCCGGAACGCTTTGTCCGCAAAACCTACGCCGGGCGTCCTCGCGGTGAAGGCCTCTGGCTACGCATGCAATTGCGCGATGGCGACACTCTGGAAGGGCTGGCAGAAAATAACATGTCCTTTTTGGCCGAAGAAGGCTTTTTCCTTACCCCCCCCGATACCCGCAGCAACACTCAGAGAGTCTGGCTGCCCCGCGCATCGCTTGTTGAACTGGAAGTTGTTGCGGTGATCGGCACCGCCGCCCGCAAAAAACCCGCCGCTGCTGTAAAGCCCGAAGAAGGCCAACAGGAAACCCTCTTCCCTCTTGCTCGCAACTAGTCAGTCTTTTTCGTCTTCGTCGATCTTCTGAAACAGCTCATGGAGCGATAGACAAACAGGAGTGCCGGCGACCTCAAACCGCTCTTGATCAATCCAGTTCCGTCCGAGCAGTTCCATCCGATTCTCCTGGCAGGATCAATCGTCCAGATATTCGGCACTCCGAATTTATAAAATCGTCGATCCTCTCCTGTAGCCTGGTTTGCCTGTCTTCAGGAGAAAGCACTTCGATGGCGACGAGCTGGGGATGGGTGAATATCTGTTCTCTGGGCAGATCACGGCGAAAGACGCAAACATCGGGAATGCGATAGCGCGTCGGCGTAAGCCGCGTTCTTTGTTCCTGAATAGCCCGAATGTTCCATTCTTTTTCATGCTGATAAAACCAGAACAAAACTGCCCGCTGTACCAGATGTGCTCGTACTCGCCCTCATAACGCTCCTCAAGCTCGCCGTCAACAAGTCCATGTCGGGCTCGTAAGTAGCGGCGAGGTAGGTTTTAAGCGGAACGAAGTGTCTCTGGGTCGCTGTGGCCATTGGTTCCCTGCTTCCTGCACTCCATTTTTACGCTCAGCTTCCGTCCGTTTTATCCGGTGACAATCTCGGAGAAGTCGGCAATGGAAGAGAATCCCGTCAGCACCAGAGCAATCAGAGCGAGTCGGTTCTGACGCACCGTCGGGTCATCGACCATCACCATAACCTTATTGAAGAACAGATCGACATGCGGACGCAGCGTGGCAATCTGCTCCAGGGCATCGCGATATTTGTGCTCGGTTCGCAATTTTTCAACGACTGGTGCCAGCTTGCCCGATTGCTCATATAGACCACGCTCGGCCGCATCGGCGAAAAGAGAATCGCTGACCGCGCCATCAACACTCAGCTGCTTCTCCGAAGCCTGCCGCACGATGTTCTTCATGCGCTTGAATGCTGCCGAGATGGCGGCAAAGTCATCGGAGCCGCGGACTGCCGTCAGCGCTTCGGAACGCGCAATTGCATCGCGAATACTATCAAACCCAGCAGCCAGGACGGCATTCACCACGTCGTAGCTGAAGCCGCGCACATCACGCAGATAGAACTCGACGCGCTCACGGAAGAAGCTCTCCAGATCGGGCTGCGTAAATGCTGAACCAACACCTGGAGAAATTGCGTGATGAACCGCAGTCGTTAATACCTCAATGAATGTCAGGGGCAGCTCCGATTCCGCCAGTATCTTCACCACTCCATTTGCAGCACGCCGAAGCGCAAACGGGTCCTTTGATCCTGTAGGCGCCTGCCCAATTGCAAACATCGCCACAATGGTCTGGATGCGGTCGACCAATCCGAGAATCTGCCCCTCGACTGTCGCCGGAATCGCATCGTCCATTGACGCGGGTGTGTACTGCGAATAGATCGCTTGAGCAACAACCTCACCAAGCCCCTGCGCGCGAGCATAAAGGCCGCCAACAACACCCTGCAGCTCAGTAAATTCCTTCACCAGCTCAGTCGTGAGGTCGGTCTTGGCCAGTTTTGTGGCCTTCAACAGCGAAAACTCTTCCACCTCAATACCGCGTTGCTTCACCAAAAGAGCTAATTGTTCGGCGATCCGCAGATTCGCCTCGGTTTTTACAAAGTAGCTCCCCAAATCCTTCTGAAATGTCACAGATTTGAGCATCTCAACGCGGTCTTCAAGCTTGATCTTCTGATCGAAGTTCCAGAAGAACCGCGCATCATTGAATCGCGCCCGCAAAACGCGCTCATTGCCGTGGCGAATAACGGCAATACCCCGCTCATCTGCCTCGGTATTCAGCACTGCCAGAAAATGCGGAGCCAGCTTGGCTGAAGCATCTTCCACGGCGAAATACTTCTGGTGATCGCGCATCACCGTCACCAGCACCTCTTCCGGCAGAAAAAGATACTCAGCCTCGAAGTTGCCCAGCAGCACCGAAGGCCACTCCGTCAAATGAGTGACCGTATCGACCAGCGTCTCGTCCTCACGCCAGCGCGCCCCCGGAACGGTACGAGTCGCCGCATCGAGGGCCTTGCGAATCCGATGCCGCCGCGCCTCCACATCGACCAACACTTTGGCCGATTCCAGTGCCGTAACATATTCGGCAGGCCTGTTGATCGTGACCGCATGCTCGCCATGCAGGATGCGATGCCCATAGCTCAGATTGCCTGCATGGACTCCGGCAAACTCCACCGGAACAATCGCATGATCGAGAATCGCCAGCAGCCATTTCACCGGACGCACAAACCGCTCCGGCTTGCCCGCGCGCCAGTACATGTTCTTCGGCCAGTAAAGCGCGGCCAGTTCCTTCGGCAACTGCTCCGCCAGAACATCCGCCGCAGAGCGTCCCTTGCGCAGCACCGTGGCCGAAACATACTCGCCCTTAGGCGTCGTGACCTTCCTGAGCGCGCTGACTTCGACACCGGCTTTCTTTGCAAATGCCTGGGCAGCCGGAGCCAACTCGCCGCCCTTAAACGCGACCGCCCACGAGGGCCCGGTCAACTGTTCTTCCGCATCCGCCTGCGCCGCCAATACTCCGCTGACAAGCACCGCAAGACGCCGTGGCGTCGAATAGCTCTTTACCCACCCCTCGTTCTGCTCAGGATGGGACACCCCGATCAAACGCTCACGCGTCAGCAACTCCTCCACGCGACGCGCAAGCTGCGTTTGCGCAGCTGCGATCATGCGCGCGGGAATCTCTTCAAGTCCAACTTCAAGGAGAAAATCTGGCATCTTTTTAGCTTCTAGCCACTAGCTTTTAGCTACTAGCTGGTTCTTTTTCAATCTCAAATAAAGCTGATTCGTTTTAGCTAGAGCCGGAGGCTAGTAGCTAATGGCTGACTCCTGCTGCGCCACGTACGCCTTAGCCACTCCAACGGCAAGATTGCGAATACGCGCAATGACACCCACGCGCTCCGTGACAGAAATTGCGCCGCGAGCATCGAGCAGGTTGAACAGGTGCGAGCACTTCAGGCACAGATCGTAAGCGGCCAGCACCGGAAAGCGCTTCAGACTGGCTTCATTCGCATCTGTAGCAGCATCGTCATGCAGCAGCCGCTCATGCGCCTTCTCGTGCCGCGAGAGCTTCTTCCGCTCTTCCTGGAAATCCGCAAGCAGTGTCCGGCACTCTGTCTCATACATCCGCAGATGCTCCCACAGCTTCTCAACCTCAGCCGCTTCGAAGTTATAGACTGAGAACTGCAACTCCTCTTCAAAGCGCACTTCGCCGTAGGTCACAGCGCGCCCGGTTACGGGATCGCGTGCCCACACAATGTCGTAGATAGAATCCACATCCTGCAGAAATGCGGCAATGCGCTCCAAACCATAGGTAATCTCACCCGAAATTGGATCAAGATCAATCCCGCCGCACTGCTGGAAATAGGTGAACTGCGTAATCTCCAGGCCATCGAGCATCACCTGCCAGCCAATGCCCCATGCGCCCAGCGTCGGCGACTCCCAATTGTCTTCCTCGAACTTGATGTCGTGCTCGCGCAGGTCAATCCCGATGGCCGCCAGCGACTCCAGATACACATCCTGAATGTCCGCCGGCGGTGGCTTCAGAATCACCTGAAACTGCGTATGTTTGAACAGCCGGTTCGGATTCTCGCCATAGCGTCCATCCGCCGGGCGGCGCGATGGCTGCGCGTAGGCTATGCTGATCGGCTTCGGCCCGAGCACGCGCAGAAACGTATCCGGAGACATCGTACCCGCGCCGACTTCCACGTCGTAGGGCTGTTGCAGCACGCATCCGCGCTCAGCCCAGAAGCCCTGCAGGCGGAACAGCAATTGTTGAAAAGTAAGTGGTTCTTTCTTAGTCAGAACAGCGGCAGATGCCACGCGCGAGTCTCTCTATCAGGCAGAAATGATTACTGTTCCTGATTCTAAACGGAATCCAGAGCAAACGAGAGCATCACTTTCGTTTCTGCAATGAAGTGACGAATGCTGCCGCCTCTTTAAGCAACGGTAACAATGACGCGGTGTCGTCAGCTGGAACAACCACCCACTCTCGCATCGTTCTCTTCCCCATGACCAGATTGGCCGCGCCATCGCTCTCCACAAGCTGCCGGATTCTTGCCTCAGGAAGCTTCATCGCCATGCCGGCGGGGCGTGTAAAGGCAAATACTTTGCCGCCGGCATCAAACGAGGCATTGTGAAATTTCCAGCTGACAGCCGAGCCGGGCACAGAAGACAATACCTTGTCCGCAACTGCGCGCAGCTCTTCAGGCGCAACCTTCTGCCTAACTGATGCGGGGGATTTCTTCTTCGCAGTGGCCATATTTCTGAGAGAGTGTCAGCTTCGCAACCGCAGCCGCTCCTTGTCAACCGCCAAGTTTTGCCAGTGCAGTCGCCGATGTAAGCCGGCGCTCCAGATGCCGTTCCAGTCCCTGAACAGCAAACCGCCGCAGGTCAGCCGCCCGGCTGCGCCCCCACTCCTCGTCAGAAAATGCAGCAATCGGCTGCCGGAAAATCCGGCTCGCCAGCGCCAGCGACTCCGGCGAAAGCGCCGAGCTGGCCAGGCGCTTATGCTCCCCGCAGACCAGCCCATCCGCATGCGCATGCCAGTAGGCCTGACGACCGCCAAACGGCTCGCCGCCAACCGTGCAGCGCAGAACGTCAGGCATCCAGCCCATCAGCCGAGTAATCCATAACCCGAAATACGTCACCGGCATCCAGATTCGATTCGTAGCTGTTTGTTCAAGGACAGCCAGCAGCAGACGGAAGACCGCATCATGAGGATCGTGGTCCGGTAGAATTTCCTCCAGCACTTCGGAATAAAACGCCAGCGCCGCCGACCTCACATAATCCACCGGAGAAGAAAGCGGTGAAGCCACAATCTCCAGCGAATCCAGACGCACCAACTCCTGTCGCGGCTTCTCGACGTAACTGGCCAGTACATGCGTCATCGGCTCCAGCGCCCCGCCAAAACGCCGCCGGCTCCTGCTGGCAGCCTTTGCTATTCCCTTGATCTTCCCCTGATCGCGCGTAAACAGAGAAACGATAAGGTCGGCCTCATGAACGGGCCATGTACGAAGAACAACGGCTTCGGCCTGATGAACAGTCACTCAAAGGCAGGATAGAACAGGAGAGCGATCCTCTGCGGACCCTCAGCGCATCCTCTGCGCCCTCTGCGGTCATGCTTTTCGGCATGAATTAAGAATAGAAAAGGCGCCGCAACCTGCAGCGCCTGTTATGAAAACGAATAAAACCAGGTTTTAGGAAGCCTTCATCAGTTCGCGTTCTGCGCGAAGCCAGTCTTGCTCGGCATGTCCATCGGTATATCCGCGCTCGGCCCAGAATTTGCGGGCAAGCTCGGCAATTTGATCGTGCGTTGGGCGAATGACAGTCGGCTCTGCTGCCTCGACAGCAGTCTTCTTTCTGGCAGGAGCCTTACGGGGTTTTGGCGTCTTCTCGGCTTTGGGGGCGGCCATTTCGGTGATCCTCCACGGGAAATATAGTCTATTTTATAGTGCCAAAAGGGCCGTCCTCTTTGTAAGAACAAAATGCCGTTTCGCGTTAACTGGAAAGGTCCGAGGTGTTGCTCATGCCCGATAAATCCCAACCGGAACTGCCGCAAATCGCCTTTCCCAGCCAGAAAGACTGGGAGAGGTGGCTGAAGGCAAATCACAGCAAATCACCGGGCATCTGGCTGCAATTTGCAAAGAAGGCCTCCGGAACGCCGTCCGTCACCTATCCTGAAGCCATCGAAGTCGCTCTCTGCTACGGATGGATTGACGGCCAGAAACGCAGCCACAGCAACGCCGCCTGGCTGCAGAAATTCACTCCTCGCGGCAAAAAGAGCATCTGGTCAAAGATCAACCGCGAGAAGGCCCTAGCGCTCATCGAGAACGGCAGGATGAAACCCGCCGGCCTTGCCGAAGTAGAACGCGCCAAACAGGACGGCCGCTGGGAAAAAGCCTATGACTCGCCCGGTAATGCAACTGTCCCACCAGACCTGCAGACTGCTTTGAATAAGAACCCGAAAGCAAAAGCCTTCTTCGCAACTCTGGAGGGCCGCAACCGCTATGCCATTTTGTGGCGCATACAAACAGCCAAGAAGGCAGAAACGCGAACAAAACGCATCGCGTTATTTATCGACATGCTCGAGCGTGGCGAGAAGATCCATCCGTAAATTTAATATTTTTCTTTCATTTGTCAGATAATCGGCCAGAATCACCCTGACAAAAAGAGAACTCTCGAGGGGAAATCAATTTTTCCATGGGAAGTTGAAGGCTGGAATATGCGTGGAGTGCTTGCAGATTACCTGCAATGGAAGTCGTGGCTGTCTGAGCGCAGGCAGAAAAAGAGCTTCCGGCACGACAGATCCCAAAATCCACTTCGACGGTATCAAAAAAGAAACTGTCCTATCTTGAGGCCCGCGAATGGGCTGATATGGAAGACCGCATTGCTGCGGCAGAGGAACTCCTGCGGCGGAAGCAGGCTGTTCTGGAAGACCCGGATGTAGTCGTGGATGCTACGCGACTGCAGGGAGCACTCGCGGAAGCTGAGACAACAAAATCGGCGGTGGATAAACTCTTCGCGCGATGGGCAAAGCTGGAAGCAAAGCAGACTTAGACTCGAAAAAAATCAGGACGCCAGTTTTGAATTCTCTGCTTAATGTCTTTCGGACTTAGATTTTCTTTCAGTGTCGCTTCGACGAGCTGTGGAATTTCCGCGTCAGATGCAAACCTCAGCGCGATAAGCTGTTTTTCTGTGAGTTCCGGAACGCGTGATTTCAGGTGTTCCGGAAGCAATGCTGTAAGCCGCAATCTTTCTTCCAGCCGGATAAGGCGGTCCTGCACTTTGTTCGGATTGATGCGTGTGAGAAATGCCAGCAACAGCAGCGCAATCGAGAGAACGAGAAGCCATGCAGCGGCTAACCCCGGATGCAGCGCAAGGTACACAATAACAATGATCAGATTTGTGATCAGGACTGGAATGATGAAGAAATGAAATACAGGCTGTCTTCTTTTGTAGCTGGAATACGACTGTGTCCGGATTTCTGCCATGTCTGTTCATCCTATAGAAATGTCCTGCGGACATCATGAATCCACCGAGAGCGTCAATTTTTCGTTGAAGTGTTTACTTCTTCGAGAAATGCTGTAACTATTTCACCGTCCCATATTCTTATGGGCAGCAGGTCTCCCACCGGCGCTTTCAAAACGCCTGGTCTTAGACCTTCAAATCGATGGAGGAATGACAACGTATGAAGCATTCAATGAAGACCTTGATGGTTGCCGCGGCTGTATCCGGCATGCTTGGCGGCGCAGCCACAATGCAGGCAGCGGCCTCGTCAACCAGCACCACGTCCGTGGTGAAGGTGGGCAAAGCGTCGTTTGCCAAGAGCGCGTTAGACCAGGACACGAGCAAACATTCGTGTAAGGGCAAAAACGATTGCAAGGGACAGGGTGGTTGCAAGAGCAGCGACAATGGCTGCAAGGGAAAGAACAGCTGCAAAGGCAAAGGCGGCTGCGCAACTGACGGCTCGAAGATGCCGAAGTAGTTTGTTCACCGAGGAGGGCCGTGCGCTGCAAGGCATGGCCCTTTTCACTTGCTGTTTTGCTGGGAGAGTTTGCTGTGCCTGCGAATCGCTTTAACGGCTTTACGGAATACGGCGTTGGGATCGGGCTGCGTATTCCGCATTACCGGCACATTCTGAATAAGAAGCCGGTGGTGGACTGGTTCGAGATCATTTCAGAAAACTACATGGTTGACGGCGGACGCCCTCTTGAGGTGCTCGATCAGATCCTGGAACAATACAACGTGGTGCAGCATGGCGTTTCCATGTACTTCGGTTCCGTCACTGCGCCTGATCCGGAACATCTGAAGCGATTAAAGCATCTGGTGAAACGCACGAAGACGCCGTGGTTGAGCGATCATCTCTGCTGGGGATCAGTGGATGGGCGATACACACACGACCTGCTGCCGATGCCTTATACATGGGAAGCCGTGAAAGTCACGGCGGAACGTATCCGGCACGTCCAGGATTTTCTTGAGATTCCTGTTGTCGTTGAGAATGTTTCGAGCTATGCCGAGTACCACGTCTCGGAAATGACGGAATGGGAATTTCTGAACGAAGTGGTTGAACGAGCGGACTGCGGCATTCTACTGGATGTCAATAACATTTATGTCTCGTCACAAAATCACAGCTTTGACCCGTTCACTTATGTGAATGCTGTTCCCGCTGAGCGCATCGCCCAGATTCACATCGCCGGACACTCAAAGTTCGAGAAGTACATTCTCGATACGCATGACCATCCAGTGCTGGAGCCTGTATGGCAGCTCTATGCGCGGACGATTGAGCGCGCAGGACCTACCGCGACGCTGCTGGAATGGGATGACAATATTCCATCATTCGAAGAAGTGCATGCCGAAGCGCTGAAGGCGAATCGATTTCTGAACGCAGCTGCAAATCCTGTGGTTCCGGAGCTTACGGAGGCTGCGCGATGAGCGAGCTTCTTGAGATTCAGCGCCGGGTTGCAGCGGCAATCATGCACCCGCTGACTCAGCAGGAGACAATGCCGCGCAAGCGTCACGACGGAACGTCGAACAAGAGCGAAGCAGATGCCATTATCAAACCTAACGACCGGCTCACATCATTTGAGCGGCTGGAGATTTACAACCGGCAATACTGGTTCCGGCTTTATTCCTCGTTCGAAGAGGATTTTCCCGGCTTGATGGCGGTGATTGGACGAAAGAAGTTCGATGCACTGACGCGAGCTTATCTGACCGACTTCCCTTCCCGATCATTTTCCCTGAGGAACCTGGGATCGCAGCTTGAAAACTGGCTGGTAACGCATCGTGAGTTGATCGAGCCGCGCGCTGATCTGGCGCTGGATATGGCCCGGCTTGAATGGGCTCATATTGAAGCTTTCGATTCCGCTGCGGAGCCGTTGATTGATGCAGACGATCTGGCGGAGATTCATGATGGCTCGCAGTTGCATCTGCAGCCGTACTTGCGGGTACTCCAGTTGAAATATCCGGTCGACGATCTGATCATTGACATACGCAGTGAAAGCGGCAGCAGTGATTCCAGCAGCAATAATGCAAGCATCGCGCGCAAGCGCAGGAGAGCGCGCCATGTTGCGGCGCTGGAGCCGGAAGATATCTATCTCGCGCTGCATCGGTTGGAGAATTCTGTGTATTACAAACGGCTCAACCGTGAAGACTATCGGCTCTTATCAGCCCTTATCGCCGGCGAGCCTATCGGCAGGGCCATTGATCTGGCGTTTGAAGACAGCGCTGTTCCTGAAGACGAACGCGCGTCATTTCTTCAGGCAGCTTTTCAAACGTGGTCCTCGCTTGGCTGGTTCACGCGGACAAAGTGAATCTGCAAAAGCCGGTATTGAAAAAGCAGGTCCCTTCGCTACGCTCAGGACGACATGCGGTTTGTGATGAATGACAGAGTGTCATGCGCAGGAGAAAGGCAAGTATTCCCATGAGCACGCAACCTGTATCCATTTCCACGCCCAGAAGACCTTCTATATTTCGAAGACTTAGCGGCCTCTACTGCCGCTTTAAGCATTATGCGGCGCGACTGGATTCGCCCTTTTTGTTGCTGGTGCGGCTCTACTGGGGATGGCAGTTCATGCAGACCGGCTGGGGCAAGCTGCACAACCTTCCACACGTGCAGGAGTTTTTTGCCAGCCTGGGAATTCCTGCTCCTGGCCTGATGGCCCCGGCGATTGCATCTCTGGAATTCTTCGGCGGCATGCTGCTGATTCTTGGCCTGGCAACGCGGCTCACTGGATTTCTGCTGGCCTGCAATATGTTCACTGCTTACCTTACGGCAGATCGCGAAGCGCTGGGATCGATCTTTCATGATCCGGGCAAGTTTTATAATGCCGATCCATTCACATTTCTCTTTGCTTCTCTGATGGTTCTGATCTTCGGCGCGGGATTCTTCTCGCTTGACTACTATTTCACGCATCGGCGCAAGCGGTAGCTAATGACGATCTCTGAAGCTATGGCGGGGGTGCAGCAGGAGCGCGAGGCAGCGCTGATTGCCGCAATTCTTGCCGGGGAACGCGAAAAATTTCACGACCTGATCCGCCCTTATGAGCGGCAGGTGTATCTCACTGCGCTTTCTCTGGTGAAGAATGAAACGGAAGCGGAGGATGTGGCGCAGGAAGCGATTCTGCGCGCCTATCGCAAACTGGCCAGCTTTCGCGGGGATGCGAAGTTCAGCACATGGCTGATAGCCATCACTCTGAATGAGGCCCGCACCCGGCTGCGCGAGGAAAAGCGTGCCAGCTTCGATTCGTTAGACAATCATGATTCCGAAGAAGGTGATTACACGCCGGCTGCGCTGACTGACTGGCGCGAAGTTCCCTCGGAAGCGCTGGAACGGCAGGAAATACGCGCGCTGATGCAACAGGCCGTTGCTGAATTGCCGGAGACATTTCGTCAGGTCGTGATCCTGCGCGATATGGAAGAGCTCAGTGTCAATGAGACGGCGGAAGCGCTGGGAATATCTATTTCTCTGGTAAAAGTCCGGCTGCACCGCGCCCGTCTGCTGTTGCAGAAAAGGCTCGTTCCCCTGCTGCGCATTGAATGGAAAGAGAAGGCCAAACGTGGGATGCTGAGGAGGTTGCCATGGTTCTGAACTGCAGACATGTGTGGGACCGCATCTCCGAATACATTGATGGGACGCTGGATCCCGCAGTGCGCGCCGATGTGGAAAGACATCTTGAACACTGTGAAATCTGCTCCGCGGTACTCGATTCAACACGCAACATTATTGTCTTGATGGCGGATGACCGTGTTTTTGAGCTGCCCATCGACTTCAGCAAGCGGCTGCATGCGCGTCTGGACCTAATGCTGGCAACGGAATCGCCAGAACCTGCTTAGAGAATTTGTTCAGAAGAGCTAGAAAAGGTATGCTTCCTATCGGATAAGGAGGGCATCTTGAAGACGCTCAGGCTCATTCTTCTGATTGCCGGCTTCATTGCGTTAAGTGGAACGCGCGTTACTGCGCAGAGCGGCACAACATATCGAGATGGTCCGAGGCTGACCTGCGCGTCAGATGACGGTAACCGTCACTACTGCCCAGCCGACACGCGATATGGAGTGCGCATCGTGAATCAGCGGAGCAATGCTCCCTGCCGCCAGGGATACAGCTGGGGTTTCGACCGGCGCGGTATCTGGGTGGACCGTGGATGCAGGGCTGATTTTATCGTCAGAGTGATGGCTTATGGGCCGGGACCGGGCTACCCACCAGGACCTGGTGGTCCGCCACCGGCGAGAGTAATCACATGCTCCTCCGACAATGGAGGCAGAAATTACTGCAGCGTGCCAACAGGACGCGGAGTGCGCCTGGTTCGGCAGCGGAGCGATGCTCCATGCCGTCAAGGCTATAGCTGGGGTTATGATCGCGGCGGCATCTGGGTAGATCGTGGCTGCAGAGCCGATTTTGCGATCCGATAATTTTGGCTCACTGAATGTATCTCATCCGGGGTCCCCGACATGCAATTTTGCGTGTTGGGGTGGTCAGGCGAAGAATCCCCAGTCAGCATGGCTTGAGATTCTTCCTCCCTTCACCACCCCATCACGTGAAAATCGCACGTGCTGGGGCCCGGTTTGGTCGTCAGAATGACGGCGGTTACACCTACACGAAAATTTGTTCCAATCAGGCTGCTTTTGCGAGATAACCGTTTGGATCGAGCACGTACTTTTTAGCAGCGCCTCTATCAAAGTCTTTATAACCCTCCGGCGCTTTGTCGAGGTTAATGACGGTTGCGTTGACAATTTTTGCAATCGGTAAGCGATCGTGCAGGATTGCCTGCATGAGCTGACGATTGTATTGCAACACGGGTGCCTGGCCAGTGTGGAAGTGCAGTGATCGCGACCAGCCTTTGCCAAAGCGGATTTTCAGAACTCCCTTCTTCGCGTCCTCATTCGGCGCGCCCGGATCTTCAACAACATACAGCCCCGGAATACCGATGCCGCCCGCGACGAAAGTAATGCCCATCAGTTGGTTCAGCACGCTTGCAGGCGCAGGTTCATCAGGATTTCCATGAGCGCTGGCTTCAAAGCCGACAGCATCTACGGCGGCATCCACTTCCGGCACGCCGACCAACTGCTCAATCTGTTCGGAAAGATTATCGTGCTTGCCGATGTCAATGGTCTCGAAGCCCATCTTCTTTGCATGAGCGAGGCGCTCCGCGATTTTGTCCCCAACGATGATGACGGCTGCTCCGAGAATCTGCGACGCTGCCGCAGCCGCCATTCCTACCGGCCCTGCTCCGGCGATGTATACGATAGAGCCTACCTCTACGCCCGCAGATTTCGCGCCGTGATAGCCGGTTGGCAGAATGTCAGAGAGCATGGTGAGGTCTTTGATCTTCGCCATGGCCTGATCTTTGTCAGGAAATTTGAGCAGATTGAAATCGGCATATGGAACAAGCACGTACTGAGCCTGGCCTCCGGCCCACCCGCCCATATCGACGTAACCGTAAGCGCCTCCGGGTTGCTGTGGATTTACATTGAGGCAGACGCCGGTGTGGCGCTCTCGACACGCACGGCAGCGTCCACAGGCAATGTTGAATGGAACAGAGACGAGGTCGCCGACGTTGATGAATTCAACGTCTTTTCCCTTCTCGATGACTTCACCGGTGATTTCGTGTCCGAGAATCAGCCCTTTTGGAGCAGTTGTGCGGCCGCGAACCATATGCTGGTCAGAGCCGCAGATGTTGGTGGAGACGATCTTCAGGATCGCGCCATGCTCGATGGAACGGCCCTGAGGCGTCTGCATTTTAGGATAGTCAATGGATTGGACCTCAACCTTGCCGGGGCCCATGTAGACGACTCCACGATTGGTGGCCATGGTTCCTCCGTGATTCTGTGATGAATGAGTTTTATTAGAAGGCCGCTGCGCCTGCTTCGGCTACCGCGTGATCCTGATCGCCTGAACCGCCGCTTACACCGATGGCTCCTACGACTTTATCGCCGCTCTTCAGCGGGATTCCGCCAGCAAAAATCATGACTTTGCCATTGTTTGAGGCATGAATTCCGAAAAACTGGTTGCCGCTTTGCGAGTGTTGGGCCAGGTCTTTTGTAGAAATATCAAAAGCCCGTGAGGTGAAGGCCTTCTTCTGCGCGATATCGATACTGCCGATCCAGGCGCCTTCCATACGAATAAAAGCGACAAGGTTCGCGCCTTCGTCAGCGACAGCAATGTTCATGGGCTGGCCAATTTCCTGCGCTTTCTTTTCTGCTGCGGCGATGACGCGGCGCGCGTCTTCAAGCGATACACCTGTCTTTTGCGCTGTGGGCATTGTTCTTCCTTTCATTAGGTGTGAGATGTTTTGTCTCTTACCTGTGTGATGCGAATAATACGCCGATAAACGACGCGTTTGGGCAATGTCGGATGAAAAGAAAAAGCCCCCGGCGAACCGGAGGCTTTTCTGCTTTCAATACAAACTGCGCTAGCTTACTTTGGCGAAGATGATCAGCAAAGTGAAGAGAGCCAGAGACTCGATGAAGGCCAGGCCGAGGACCAGGATGAGCTGGATACCGGCGCGTGCTCCAGGGTTGCGGGCCAGGGCTTCAGCAGCCGAACCGGCGACGCGACCCTGTCCGAGACCGCAAAGTCCGGATGCGATGGCCATGCCGATGCCGGCGCCTATGGGAACCCAGCTGGGAGCAGAGCCGCCGGTTGACTGTGCGAACGCGGGCGATGCCATGCAGAGCACGGCCAGCGTCATGAAGATATATTGCAGTTTGCGCATTTGTATTTCTCCTTGCTTCCTTCAAAATGTGCCGTCAGTGGGTGGTTGAGGCTCACCGTGCTGGCCCCCTCACGCTTACGGCCGCTGTGCCGAAGTGGAAGCAGAACTCCGGACGCGAAACTGTTTAATGGGCATCGTGTACTGCGGTGGCTTCGCCCAGATAAATCATTGCCAGCAGCATGAAGACATACGCCTGAATCAGCGCGACGCCGAAATGCAATCCCAGAAAAATAATCGGAATTCCAATGGGAACCAGCGAAAAGAAGACCAGAGTAAGCAGGTCGCTGGCGAACATGTTGGCGTAAAGACGAACTGTGAGCGACATGACGCGCGCCAGATTCGAGATGATTTCGATGGGAAACATAAGCGGCGCGATCCACCAGATCGGGCCCATGAAATGCTTCGCGTAACCAATGGGGCCCTGGGTGCGCACGCCGTACCAGTTGTAATAGAAGAAGGTAACAACAGCGATGCCGAGCGGAACAACCGGGCTCGCCGTAGGCGTATCAATGTGCGGCAACAAGCCCATGACATTGCAGAGCAGGACAAAGACGAGAATCGTCGTTACAAACGGGAGGTGCGCTTCATAACCGTGGTGGCCCATGACCGACTGCGCCTGTTCATCGACGAACCCATGCACCATCTCTGCCAGATGCTGCAGACTTCCCGGCTTCTCCACACTCAGCGTTGCGCGGACGGCGATAAAAAACAGAACCATGACCAGCGCCACGACCAGCTCAAGCGTCAGGCGGTCACTGATAGGCGTGGCAGGATGCAGCGGGTAGATGTGGAACTTATTAAGCAGCGCCGTAATGGACGCGCCGAAGAGCCGGTTGAGCAGACCTGTAAGTGCCAGAAGTAAGCTGTGCATGACTTCCTAAACGTGATCAATCCCTGTAAGGTAATTTGCCGCGGATGTTTTGTCAGGAGCGAATCATGCGCACGGCTTCGACGGTAAGAGCAAATATGCCTGAAACCAAACCCGCTACCAGCGCGTAAACCGATCCATGTAAACACTTTAGACTAACATAAAGTATGCCTCCGGCGAACAGCAGACGGAGGAAAAATCCGCTGACCACCCTCGCCGCTCCGGTTGATTTCTGCTTATCAAGCCGCGCGTTGATAAAAGCCACCAGCCGCTGCCATTCCCATAATCCGGTAACGGAAATAACTGTGCCCGCAAGCGCAAGAACGCCTGTCTGCCAGCCATACACAATCCCCAGCACGACGGCCAGCACCACGCCTATGACGGCCGTTGTCCTGAAAGCGCGACGCAGCGCAGCCTTCAGATCGGCGTCGGTAAAGTCGAATATGGGCTGGCTGCTTTCCGTCACTCTGTGTCTTTTCCTGACGCGGCCACTAACCGGAATATCTGGACGAATCCGGCGACCGATCCGAGGATGATGCCGGCGATATAGATCCAGTTCTGGTGCAGCCATTTATCCAGCCCAACGCCCAGAATCCAGCCCACAAAAACCGCGGCAGGAAGAATGAAGGCAATCTGAGTCAGTTTCTCAGCCTTTAGCAGCGTCGCCATTCCGCCATCATCGGATTTGGGCTTCCTGGAAGGTTGGTCGCTGGTTGGCATGCTGAAGCTTGTTATATCACCTGGAGCGGCTGGCATTTTTCCAGAGAATGGCCCCGAGCACCGCCAATATCGAAACCAGGCGCAGCAGAAACAGCCAAAGGCTGCCCTCATTCGGATGGGAAAGATTGACGACAATAGCGTCACTGCCGCCTTGAATGACGAAAAACAGAGCAAAAGCCAAAAACAGGTAGTCACGCGTTGCTTTCCAGAATCGAAGAAAAAACAAACCCGCAACGAGCGAAGAGGCCGCTATGAAGCCGAGCAGGAAGATGTCTGCCAGCGGATGATTGATCGGATTCATTGACTCTCCCAGATCAGGCCATACAACAGCAGGGCCATTGCGATAGCGGCCGAGCCGAGTCGATACGTATAGAAATCAATCTCCGGAAAAAGCACGAGATCCGCAATCACAAGAAGATTGGAGATTGTCATTCCTACAAAACAGAGACCGCTCCAGAGAAGCAGCCTTCTGCGTACGCTTGCATAAGCGCGAAGCAGCAGGACGGCGCACAGCAACGTGGTCAGAGATGTAAGGACATAGATGGCGAGCGCCATTAGTCACGATCCTTTTTGAAGCGGAATGCGCGAGCAAATTCACGTACCGGAGAGGATGATTTGGAATGTATCATGGTCGAAATCCGGACCAGATCGCGGCGATAGGCTGCATCTACTTGATGCATCATTTCATTCTGGTCTTCTGATCGGGGAAAATAGGAGTATTTCGAAGGAACAGTGGTTGACTCTGAAATCAGTTGCAACCTGACTAAATCGCGCAGCAACTCAATCACTTTCTCATCAGGGATATACAGACGGGATGCGAGCTCTTCACAAGTCCACCCGACAGGCCGGCTGTTCCAGAGCAGCACAAGCGCTTCCAGATGCGGGACGCTGTCAATATTCTCCTGAATGAATTCGTAGGCATTCATTCCAGGTTCCGGATTCTTCTCAGTCAACGCTTCTTGTTTTGGGCTCTGGAGACGTGCCGGTTTCAATTCATCAAGGCTGATTTATTTTGTCTGTCCAGTGACGCATGCCGCGTTATTTTTCCCATCGTAACAGGGACAACATGATGAAATAACCACATGCGATCAAGATCCTCTATAACGCTGATCCTCTCCGTGTTGGTCGCAGGCGCTTCTGCATGGCTTGCACTCGGTTCAGCAGGGATTTATTGTGACCGGCTGCCGTCTGTAACGGTCTGCGCCGTGCTGGCGGCCTTTGTCATTGCATTATGTTTCAGACAGCTGGCCAGGGCCGAAAGAGCCGCTCAGAAATGGCTGCTGACTGTTGCCATTGTTCTCGCAGGCGCGACGCTCTTCGCCGATGCCCGCTTCGTCCTCAAATATCGCCGCCTATGCTCACAGTTGCAGGAACAGATACGGCAGATGCAACCGCCTTCGCATTGAGTACGGACCATTAAAACTTTAGGGTTTAACGCAGCGTACGGCGCTCAATTTGCCTGAGATATTTCTCTCCCTGCAGAATGCGCTTGACGTAAATCCCTGGTGTGATGACATGGTCGGGGTCGATTTCACCGGGCGCTACAAGATGTTCCACCTCGGCAATCGTTACTTTAGCGGCGGTTGCCATCATGGGATTGAAATTGCGCGCCGTCTTGCGATAGACCAGGTTTCCGGCGGTATCACCCTTCCACGCCCGGACGAGCGCAAAATCCGCGCGCAGCCAGCGCTCCAGAATATATGGCCTGCCGTCGAATTCACGTGTCTCTTTGCCCTCCGCCACCAGCGTTCCTACGCCCGCGGGCGTATAGAAGGCAGGTATACCGGCTCCGCCGGCGCGGATGCGTTCAGCCAGAGTACCCTGCGGAAGAAGCGTCAGATCAAGCTCTCCTTTTAACACTTTGTCTTCAAGCAACTTGTTCTCGCCAACATAACTTCCGGTATGCGCAACGATCATCCCGGACTCGAGCATGCGGCCCATGCCATAACCATCCACTCCCATGTTGTTGCTGATCGTACGCAGCCCCTTCACGCCGCGACGCACAAGCGCTTCGATCAGATTTTC
The DNA here is from genome assembly GCA_035293545.1 of Alloacidobacterium sp. GTDB lineage: Bacteria > Acidobacteriota > Terriglobia > Terriglobales > Acidobacteriaceae > Alloacidobacterium. Next base: position 58,604 of record DATGMQ010000094.1, read on the forward strand.
CGGAATGCCGCACAGACCGAAACCGCCGATCATGATGGTTGCGCCTTCAGGAATATCGCGCACAGCCTCGTCTGCGGATGCTACAACTTTGTTCAATTTGCTTCCCCCATGCTTCTCAAAAAGCACCGAGCAGGATACTGGACGCGCGGCGCTTCCGACAAACATATAAAACCTGTTCAGCGAAAAATGCGGTTGTGCGATAGGATGTCAGCGTATTGCGATTCTGGAGGGAACAGGCATGCTGAAGGGATTCCGTGATTTTATTCTGCGCGGCAATGTAGTGGACCTGGCGGTTGCCGTGGTCATCGGCGCCGCTTTTACTGCGATAGTCAACTCGCTGGTAAAAGACATCATTAACCCACTGATTTCAGCTGTTTTCAAAAAACCAGACTTTTCTTATCTCGTGCTTGATATCAATGGAGGAAAGGTCACCTATGGCAATTTTCTGAATCAGCTCATCTCGTTCCTTCTCATCGCTGCGGCGGTGTACTTCATCTTCGTATTGCCAATTAACAAGCTCATGGCGCGCTTCTTCCCTGCAAAGTCTGAGCCGCCCAAGACCCGTCCCTGCCCGGAATGCCTCAGCGACATTCCGCTGGAAGCGAAGCGCTGCTCCCACTGCGCGCAACCTGTAGCGTAGGTCTCTGCAGGGCCATCAGGCTCCTGTCAGGTTTTGCAACTTTGTAATAAAGCCGGCAGCAGATACAGTAAGAGCATTACGTTTCCCTGGAGAACCCGCCTCATGCCCCTGCCAACTGACGAAAAAGCCTTAGCTCTCGGTAAAGACATATTGCAAGCATTTGATGGCGCTTTTCATGGGCCGTATCCCGGCTTTCGCGCCGCGCATGCAAAGGGCGCGCTCCTGACCGGGACCTTCGTGCCCGCGCCAGATGCCGCATCGCTGACACGCGCGCCACACGTCAAAAACGCATCCACGGCTGTCTCTGTACGTTTTTCCGATTCTGCCGGAATTCCCACCATTCCCGATAATGACCCGCAGGGTGGCGGCCCGCGCGGTTTTGCTCTCCGGTTCCATCTTGGCGAGCACGTGCATACAGATATTGTCAGTCACTCCGCAAATGGATTCCCTACCCGCACTGCTGAAGAACTTGTTGAATTCCTGCACGCAGTTGCCGCAACCGGCCCGGACTCGCCGCACCCGAATCCGGTAGAAGCTTACCTCGGCGCACACCCGGTGACGTTAGCCTATATACAAATGCCTAAACCGTTTCCTGCAAGCTTCGCCAGGGAACACTTCTTCGCGGTCAGCGCCTTCAAATTTACGAATTCCGACGGAATCGTCCAGTATGGGCGCTATCGCATCCTGCCCGCGCTCGGAACGGAATATCTCGACAACGACGCCGCGGCTGCCAAAAGCCCGAATTACCTTTTTGACGAATTGAAAGAAAGAATTGCAGCGGGGCCGATCAGGTTCGAGATATTTGTTCAGCTCGCAGAAAAGGGCGATGTTGTGGATGACGCCACCATTCAATGGCCGGAAGAGCGCAAACTGCTGAAATTTGGTGAAATCACTCTGAACGCGTTCGCTCCAAATAATGAAGCGGAGCAGCGACAGATCATCTTTGACCCGATTCCCCGAGTCGATGGTATTGAAACCGCCGGCGATCCTTTATTCGAGCCGCGAGCCACCGTCTATCTCATGAGTGGGCGCCGTCGTCGCACAGCCGGTCAGAAGTAATCTGCTAATCCAGTTCGCGCAATGGCTTTGAGCGCACGTAAAAGCCAAGATAGTACACCATCGCTAACCCGATCATGGCGGCGAGGGCATGCTCCGTCGGCATGTGCCGTGAAAGTACCCCAACGATCAGGCACCCGACCGGAGGCAGTCCCAGAAAGCTGGTCGCGTAAATGCTCATGACACGCCCGCGCATCTCATCGCTCGAAAGTTGCTGCATAGTCACGTTGACAGTGGACAGACTGATGATCATACCGAAGCCTTCGCAGAATGCCATCACCGCAGAGAGAGCCATGCTGCGCGAATAGCAGAAGACGATCATCGCTGTCATGACAAACAATCCACTGAAGACGATCACACGTCCGCGCCAGCGGATTCTGGGAAACGCCGCAACCACCCCCGCCGCCGCCAGCGCGCCGATCCCTGAACACGCCATCAGGAATCCCAGTCCGCGCTCGCCCACCTGGAGTACGTCTTTAGCGAAATAAGGAACAAAGGTGATGAATGGCAGCAGCAGCAGGCTTGCGCTGGCGATCAGCATCACAATCGCGGTCATCTGCGGCGAGCGCTTTACATACACAATGCCATCGCGCAAACTACGCAGGACGCTCGTGCCGCGCTCCGGCTTCTCATCCGGGTATCGCATGCGAAACAGCGGCCACAGCACAGCCAGAAAGCTTACCCCGTTGAGGAAAAAATTTCCCGCCATGCCCACCCAGGCCATGGCATAGCCTCCCAGTGTTGGCCCCACAATACGCGACATGTTGAACTGCGCCGAATTCAACGCGATGGCATTCTGCAGGTCTTCCGGAGGAACCAGCTTCGGCACCATTGCCTGGTATGCAGGCGCATTCACCGCATTCGAGATTCCCACCAGAAAGGCGATCAGCGCTAACTGGCCGATGTTGATGACTTTGAAATAAGTCAGGCCCGCCAGCACAAATGCCAGGACCATCTGCGCCGTCTGTGCTCCGATCAACAGGCGTCGTTTGCTCACGCGGTCAGCAATTACTCCGCCAAGTAGCGTAAACAGCAGGAACGGAACCGATGCCGCAAACCCAACCATTCCCAGCCAGAAGGATGAATTCGAAAGCTCCAGAACGAGCCATCCCTGCGCCACATTCTGCATCCAGGTGCCGACATTCGAAAGCAGGCACCCGCCCCAGAAGAGGCGGTAATCCTCATTGCGCAGAGCGCGCACAATCGGGGGCCAGCGCGCGCCGGCAACCGGCAGCTCAAGTACAAGATCGGCTTTTAGCTCGGGCTCAAGCTCAGCCTGTGCTGTTTCTTCAGCCACGGCTTTGCTCGCTTTCCAGCCCTCTACATCGTGTTTTCAATCCGGACATAAAGCTTTCTTATAGAGTGCAGCACAATTTCAGGGCGGTAGTTGTCACAAGTTGTAAAAAGTTGTCAGGAGTTGCCCAAAACGAGACGAACAGATTCTTTACCGAGTCCTGGCTATTTCCCTTATCTCATAGTGTAATCTGTGTGTTTTACACACTCATTCCGAATTTAAGGAGCATCCATTTGACCCGTCGTGCTCTTGTTGGCTGCCTCGGCCTCGCGCTTGCTATTTCTCTTCCCGCTCAAAATGCCGACACGCCGAAGTCCGTTTTCGGCTATCGTGACTTTTCTGCCCAGGCAAAGATTGACCAGCAGTTTCTCGCTGTTCCGGATGCAAAGCTGGCCGGCGAAGAGCTGAAAACACTCACTGCAGCTCCGCATATCGCCGGATCAAAAGAAGACCACGACACAGCTCTTTATGTCGCACAAAAATTTAAGGCGGCAGGACTCGATACCTCTATCGTGACTTACAAGGCATGGCTGAATCTGCCGAGAGAAATCCGTGTTACGGCAACAGACTCGAATGGTAAGGTGCTGATGACCGGCCCCACGTCGGAGCATGTGGAAGGCGATCCTTTCGATAATGATCCGCGCGTGGTAAATGCCTTCAATGGGTCATCGCCTTCAGGAGACGTGACCGCTGAGGTGGTCTACGCCAACTACGGGCGTCCGGAGGACTTCAAAAAGCTCGATGATCTCGGCATCAGTGTGAAGGGCAAGATCGTTCTCACCCGCTACGGAGGCAATTTTCGCGGAGTGAAAGTCTATATCGCGCAGGAACGTGGCGCAGCAGGCGTGATTATCTACTCTGATCCCGCCGATGACGGCTATTTCCGTGGGGACAAATACCCAAAAGGCCCATACCGGCCCGACACCGGAGTACAGCGCGGCGCAGTGCAGTTCCTCTTCAAGTATCCCGGCGATGCCAGCACTCCCGGCATAGCCTCCACGCCTGACCTGCCGTCTTCTAAACGCGAGAACCCGGCAACCGCAGCCAACATGCCACGGATTCCGTCCACGCCCATCTCCTACCATGATGCGGCGCCTATTCTCGAAGCATTGGCTGGCCCTACGGTTCCGCACGAGTGGCAAGGTGCGCTTCCCTTCACGTATCACGTGGGTCCGGGTGGCGTAAAAGTGCACATGGTCCTCAAGCAGGACTACGCCTATCGCGATATCTGGGATGTGATCGGAAAAATCCCCGGGACTGAATGGCCCAATGAATGGGTTGTTGCCGGAAATCATCGCGACGCCTGGGTATATGGCGCGGTCGATCCCAACAGCGGCACCGCGGCCATGCTCGAAACTGTTCATGGCATCGGCGAATTGCTGAAAACAGGGTGGAAGCCGAAGCGGACCATTATCTTCGGCAGCTGGGATGCTGAAGAAGAAGGCCTGATCGGTTCAACCGAATGGGCAGAAGACAATGCCTCAGCATTGAGCAAAGCCGCTGCTTATTTCAATACCGATGTGGGCGTATCCGGCCCGAACTTTGATTCGGCGGCAGTGCCTTCGCTGAAATCATTCGTTCGTGAGGTCACAAAAGAGGTACCCAGCCCTAAGGGCGGCAGCGTTTATGCCCAGTGGAAAAAGAGTCAGGCCGAAGGACAATCCCGTCGCCATTCAGTAAACGAAGGCGAATCGAAGCAGACCAGTGATGTTGAAATCGGCGATCTCGGCAGCGGCTCCGACTACACACCGTTTATTCAGCACCTCGGCGTGCCTTCGACAGATATCGGCTCCGGCGGCCCTTACGGCGTTTACCATTCCGTATTTGATAATTACAACTGGTTCATTAAAAACGCCGATCCAACCTTTGTTTACGAACAGCAGCAGGCGCGCGTCTTCGGTATTGAAGTGCTGCACATGGCCGATGCCGATGTTCTGCCCTATGACTACGTTACCTATGGCAAAGAAATCACTGAATATCTGAACGCAGCTAAGAAGAAAGCAGATGACGCGAAACTCTCGGGTCTCGACTTTGCTCCGGCTCTGGCCGCTGCACAGCAATTTACCTCGGCTGCCGAGGCCGTGAGTCAGAAGCAGCGCGCTGTGCCTGCTGATCCTGCAGCACTGAATGCGAAGTTGCGTCAGGTCGAAGATGACTTTCTTTCATCGGCGGGTCTGCCGAACCGCCCGTGGTTCAAGCACACCATCTACGCGCCGGGTGAATATACCGGGTACGCCGCAGTCGTGATCCCCGGCGTAAACGAGGCTATTGACGCAAAAGACAGTGGCCGAGCCGCAACTCAGCTTGCAGCATTGACCGAAGCTATTCATCGTGCTGCTTTAACACTTGAAGCAGCAACAAAGTAGCATTAACCTTCATAAAGCAGAATCAGGGCTAAATTACCGGGCAAAAAAGAAGGGAATGAATGAACGTTCTTCTCTTATCCATGCCGGATTCCTTCGAGCACATGCCTGCGCTGGCTATCCGCATGCCCAACGGAGCTCTTACATCTCTGGCCGGCAATGTCGATTCGCATCACAAGGTCGCCGTCGCTGACCTCATTCTTTGCCAGAATAACGTCCGCGAGAAAGTAACAAATCTCGTTCAGCAATACAAACCCGACGTTGTTGGTATGTCAATTATGACTTTTCAGCGGCGCACGGCTGGTCGCATCGCTGATCTGATTAAAACTCTGAAGCCGGATACAAAACTAGTTGCCGGAGGATATGATCCCAGCCTCGCCGTGGAAGATTATGCTGCCCTTTCATTTGATTACATTGTGCGCGGCGAAGGCGAGGTCACATTTCGTGAACTGCTTCGGGCCCTGGAAAAGAAGTCTCCGCTGCACTTCATCGCGGGGCTCTCGCACAAAGAAAACGGCCGTTGGGTGCACAATCCTGATCGCACTGTGCATCGGCTGGAAGATAGTGAGATCCGATTACCAAATCGAGAAGCGCGTGTTCTGAAGGGATATACGCTGCTTGGCCGTCAAGTCGATGTGGTCGAAACCTCTCGCGGTTGCACTTTTGATTGCAGCTTCTGTTCCATAATCGAAATGCGCGGGCGCAATTTCCACACGTACTCATTTGACCGCGTGCTGGCTGATATTCGCGATGCTCGCGATCACGGCGCGGAAACCATCTTCCTTGTGGATGACAACATCACTTTGGACGTGCACCGTTTCGAAGCCCTGTGCCATGCGATTATCGAAGCCGGCCTGAATAAAATCGACTACTTTGTTCAGGGCATGACTTCAGCTATCGCGAATCATGGCGAGACGCTTGCTCCGCTCATGCGTAAAGCCGGTTTCCGCTATGTTTTTCTCGGCATTGAAAACATTCTTGAGGGCGACCTTGCCTTCCTCAAAGCCTCTTCGAAAAACACCGAACGCGACCACGGCAAAAAGGTCGGCAATGCGACGATAAAGGCCATCGATTACCTGCACAAAAACAAAATGCTCGTCGTCGGAGGGCTGATCATCGGCAATCCCGACGATACAGAAGAATCCATCGAAGCAAATCTCGCCTTCGCGCGCAAGTATATTGACTGGCCTTACATTCAGCACCCAACTCCGTATCCGCGCACGCCCATGACGCGCGAGTTTCACGAGCAGGGTCTTATCGATAACAATCAGCTTCATGAATACGACGGCACCACTGCTGTTGTGCGAACCAAATATCTCTCCGCCGATCGGATCGAATATCTGCGCTGGAAAAGCGAGCGCCGCATGAAGACTCACCACATCCTGCCCGTTATCAAACATGACCCATGGTTTGTCCTGCGCAACGGCCGCAAGATGATGAAGCATACCTATCGCGGCAGTACCTGGCGTAACATGCTCGGGCTTGAACCCGATTACAAAGCTTTTGCGCGCTACAAGGAAATCCGCCGCCAGGAACGCGAATATGTGTAAAAGGTTTCCTGTGAGTAGCCTAGGTATTATGCATATCTGAACGCGAGTTCTTCCAGATCTCTCGTGATGCTTTTGAGCAGATGCAAAGCCGCTTCGCGGATTTGCAGAGGGACGAAATTAGAAAAGTTCAGGAATGCTATGCCGGATATTTTGATCGCCTATAGCGTTGAGAACGACATTGATCATCCCGGTTGCATCATGCCTGCGCCCGCGGCGGGCGGTTCGGTGGTGAGGTTGTCCATAAAGATGCGGAGGACTTCCTGTCCGGTTCCGGAGTAGTAATCGCCGGGTTTTACGCCGCGCTTTGCCCAGGCAAGAAGAAAAATTAGCGGCATCCAGCCGCGACTGTCGCGCGTCAGTTCCCTGCTCATTTTGAATAAGGCCTGCGAAGGCATAAGAGGCAGGTGGATGGCGCTGATCTGGTTGATGGATGGGTCCTGGCACAGCTCTGCCGGAGAGGTCACGAGATATTCGCGGCAGATGAGCGGGCGGATGGGATGGATGCTGCAGCTTTCATCTTCAAGGAAAGGGCATGGGACGCCGGCGTGGAAGTAGTCGACGGCCATCTGAACGAAGGACTTTTCGTCTGTGCCCCAGTCCTGGTTCATGAGCTTGTCGAGCACACCTGCTTCTTTGAGCTTTATGAGGCCCAGGCGGAAGCGTTCGGCGAGTTCGGCCTGGCGGTCTTCCGGGAGGGTGCTGAACCACTGGCCTAAAAATTCGGCTTCAAAGACGCTCAGCGGAACCATCTGACGGCAGCATGCGCCGCAGCCTGCCCGGCAGGAGATCGGGTGGCCGGCCTCGGTGGCCTCATTCACCACGTGATGAATGATGCTGCTGTCGAAGTCCTGAAGGATGGGGAGCAGTCCGGTCAGCGTGGTTTTTTCTGCTGGGACAGTGAGGCTGGCGTTGAGGGTTCCTTCGCCGATTTTCAGCGAGAAAGAGACTTCGACGGAGGGTGTGGGGTCGGGCATACCTTTCTCATATTTTCACAGAATTTAACCGCTGCTGATCGAGCTTGTGATCTCCCACCCTATCGCAAACTGCGCGATAGGATGGGGCACACGCAGTTCATCTTTCCAACTAAGAGAGCAGGACTTCGACTCCGCGCGGCGCGCTCCGCTCAGCATGACAACGCATTTGTAAACAACATTCATCAGAAATCGAAGCGCGCCGCTACTTGTATCTGGCGCGGATCGTGGGCTGACCGGATGATGCCAAACTCAGGGTTCACGTGAACGCCGTCAGTGCTGTATTCGGTGATGGGATTGTAGTAGTTGGCGCGGTCAAAGAGGTTGAAGAACTCAACACGAAGGATGAGCGCTCCGCGCTCGCTGAAGAGATGGAAGCGCTTCTGCGCGGCGAGGTCCTGACTGATGAAGGCCGGCCCGGTATAGGGATTCCTGCGGCTTGTTCCTATGCAGGGCTGGCCGGCGGTGCCGCTGTAGACGGTCGGCGAGGCATAGAGATTCGGGCAGGTATTGGAGGCAAGGCCCGTAGTCCCCGGCAACTGGAAATTGTTCGACGCGGCGAAGTACTGATTCGGATTGCCCGTGGTCTTTACTCCTCCCGGAATGTTGAGCCGTTGCGTGATCTGTCCATAAGCCGGACCGGAGAAGATGGTGTACGGCAGGCCGGTTTGCGCGGAGAAGACGCCCGAGAGCGAGAAGCCATTCAGGAATGCGTGTCCCCAGGTAGGCACGGCATATACAAAGTCCACAATGACGCGATGGGCTACATTGAAGTCGGAGCGGCCGTAGTCGTCTGTTGAAAAGTGCAGAGGATCCTGCGGGAGGTTGTATTCCGTGACAATGACGGGACGGCTGCCGGTGGTGGTAAGTGCCGACGAGATCGCGTCAAACGAAGGAATAGTGGCCTGAGCAAGAACCCGGCTGTAGAGGCAGGTCGGATTGCCTGCGCAATTGCCCGGCTGAAGTTCGCCGCCCCGTCCGCCTTCTCCGCCTACGCCTAGTGGATTCGCCCCCAGTGCAAAGGCGGTTGGGTTCCCCAGGCCATAGAGCTGACGTCCGAATATCTGGTTCCAGAGCGCGTCTGTTGTGCGCGGGAAATAGCTGCCCGCGATGTTATCCATCGACTTCGAGAAGGTATAGGCAGCGTTGAGAAGCAGACCATGCCAGGTCTCGCTCCGCAACTGGAGCACAAGCGAATGGTAGTTCGACGCGCCGAAGTTGGACTCGGTAAAGACCGGGAAGAAGGTGTTGTTGTTGCAAATCGGGTTGGGCTGCGTGGTGCTGCCGCCAGCGGTGCAATAAAACTCCTGCAGGAAGTTACCGTCGTAGATCAGGGGCAGCCTGCGTCCGAGCGTACCGATATAGCTGACTTCTGTGGTCCAGCTGCGCGCGAACTGGTATTGGTAGTCGATATCGAACTGCATCGTGTACGGATTATGAAGATGGTGCGTATCGCGCTCAAAAATAGGACCTGCGCCGCTGGCAGCCTGGAAGCTGTTGAATGTGGCCTGCTGCTGAGGCGACAGGTTCGCTGGATTGAGAGTGCTCAGACCGAAGGCGCACTGACCGCCATTGATGCCGCCCGGGCATCCTGACGAATAGAAGTTCTGCCCATAGATCGCGCTCGGCGAGTTCACGTTGTAGGGGCTGGGGCGATTGATCAGCAGTTGCTGAGTGTAGCTGGCGGGCAGGTGGTCATAATACATGCCGAATGCGCCGCGAATGACCTGCTTGTATTGTGAGTCCAGCGCATAGGAGAAACCGATGCGCGGAGCGATATCTTTCTTGTCGGCGGGCAGTGAAAACTTCGCGTTTGGATTGCAATTCCAGCTGCTGCCGGCAAAGGTAATGCGGCGGTCGCCATAGAGAGAGTCGAGATGCGTCTGGCCGCCTCCGGTGGGATCGCATTGGTAAGCGAAGGCATCATAAGCTCCGCTTGCGCCTTCATGGACGAGGCCGTTCGCATCCTGTGAGAAGTTCCAGAGACGGTTGTTTGTATCTGAGGGCTGGCTGAAGAAGTTGTAGCGCAGGCCAGCGCTGATAGTGAGGCGCGGCTTGGGCTGGAACTTATCTTCGATGAAGCCGCTGGCAACATAACTGCGCAGATCGCCGACGTATCCCGCAGGCTGCTTCAGCTCGTAGTCAAAAGAAGGATGCGTGAAGGCGACCTGGCAGGCAGCCGGGTTGGCCGGATCGCACAGCAGATTGTATTGAGGCAGGCCGCAGCTGATGCACGATTCGCTGTCGCTGGTGAACTCGCCGATGTTATTGGAGACGATGATGCCGCGCGCCATTCCGCCTTCAAAACTGAAGTTCTGAATGTAGCGATAATCTCCGCCGACGGTGAGGCGGTGGCGCGAGCCGAGCGGGAAGGTGAAGGTATCGGCTGCCTGGACCTGCGTGTCACGATGGGCGGATGGCGCGCTCAACGGTGCTCCGATACGGGCAAACGGGAAGTCGCCATCAAGTGACGGCATGACGCGCGAAGGCGAAAGAGCGTGATCGTCAAATTGCTGTTGCCAGAAGGCATCATACCAGCCGCCGACTGCGCCTGCCGTTTTTGCTGTTGCGCCGGCAAGGCGATCGTCCACACCGCTCAGGACAAATGTTTCTACCTTTCCGCCGGTTGCAGGTGAAGAGAAATTATGGTCTTGGGCGACTTCGTCCACGCGATATTGGGTGAAGCCGAGACGCGCTTCATTCACGCTTTTGCCATTGGCGAAGGCCAGCGTATGCACGAGAGCGACGCTTTGGTTCTGCGCGCGGCGGTCAGCGCCGTTGCCGGGATAGCCTGAGGGCGAATGCGCCGGAAGCGAATCGTCATGCAACTGGTCAAGCAGCTGCCCGGCATAGCGGATGCTCAGCTGCCCTTTTTTGCCGAGGTCGATGTCAGGACGGACGAGGACGTTGTGGACATGGGTGTAGTTCGGCGCTGTTCCCTTATAGAAGCCGAAGGTGCCCAGATTTGCGCCCTGCACATTTGGCTTTGGGTAAAGCGCAAGAACATTGTTGGCAATGGCGGAATCGGTCCCGCCTATCGTGGAGGTGTCTGCGGCTGTGGGCACGCGCTCGAAGATCGGGTTGGGATTGTCGATCAGAGTGCCTTCATAGCTTCCGAAGAGGAAGAGCCGGTTGCCGATGGGGCCACCGATATTGCCGCCGAATTGTTTGGAGTCGAAGGGCTGCGTGCGGCTGTCATTTTGAGCTAGCGCGGCATTGCCGTCGAACATGCCGGAGGTACAGATCGATCCGGCAGTGGACATGCAGTTTGTGAGTCCCTGCGAAGAAGCCAGCTGGCCGGAAAGAAGTAGACGATACAGCGCGTTGTACGTTGTTGGCGCGTAGGAGGTGAAGATGGTTGGCCCATTCGCGACGTTGGTTGCAGTAATCTGCTCGTTCGCAATCTCATTCGGAGATCCGGTTGTGCTGCCTGCATAGGCGGCCGCTTTCGCAAAAGTGGTTCCGGAGTAAATGGACAGATGATTGTTGGCGTTCAGCGCGTCGTTGTTGAAGTAGCCGAAGAGAGTGCCATGCCAGGCGCTTCCCTTTGACTGGCCGCGGTTGGTAACCACATCGACTACGCCGCCTGAGCCTTGTCCATAACGCAGGTCAGGGTTGGCATAGACGATGCGGAACTCCTGCACAGAATCGTTGACCTGGAATGGAATGGCCTGATTGGTGCTGGACGCGAGGTTGTCGCTGGCATCGAGCTGGAAATTGCTGGAAGTGGTGCGCGAGCCGGCAATACTGAAGGCTGCGCCGGCCAGCGGCGACCCAGGATCGACATCATGGACACCGGGCAGAAAAAGGCCGAGCGCGAGAAAGTTGCGGTTGAACAGCGGCAGCTCGCTCAGTTGTGTGCGCGTAATGTTGGCGCTGAGAGCGATGTTCTGATCGTTCTGGATGGCCTGCGATTTCGGCTGCGCGGGGACCGCTGGTTTTGGTATCGGTGGCGGATTTGCCTGGGCCACAGGCGGCGCGGGAGTCTGAGCTGTTGGCGTTGTGGGCGCAACCACAGGCGCTACCGGCTTCGGCGGCGGTGGCGGAGCGAGAGCCGGCGCGATATCGATAGGTGGCAGCGTGGTATGCGCCTGGCCGACGTTCAGATCAAAGGGATCAGAGGTGATAAGGACTTTTCCGCTGGAATCGAGGACCTGGATGACGTATCCGGACTGGGGAGGAACGACGGGAAACTCGAAGTTTCCATCATCGTCGGTCTTGGTGGTCTGGAGAAATTTTGTGGCCGGATTGACAAGCTGGACGGTGGCCCCGGCGACAGGATGGAATTGGTCTCCATTTTGTACCTGACCATCGACACGCGTTTGCGCATGGACGCATACGCCAGCCAGCCCGAGCATCCCTATGCAGACGAAAAACCGTATCAGATATCGCATCTTTTCATCCCTGACTGTGCTTAGGGTCTCGAAATCCGCCCCTCTCGTTGCCGTCCTAACGGGATTTACGGACCCTGCGAAAACGTACCATCATGGGGGGAACAGCTCACCGGGACATACAGAAAGCCAATGACAGAACGGTAAAGAACAGCAGTTAACTAAGGCCGGTCACCGGCACGGATAAGTGACCGAGAAAGCAATATCACAACAGATGGTGAAGAATCCAGAAGAATCGAATCAGCTAAAGTGCTTGAAAAGGTTCGTTATTTTTGTATTTCAGGTTACATGCCGGGCTGGTTCCAGACAGCCAGAATCTTTGGCGAGACGTATTTTTCTACCGGTTTGAATCCCTGCTGTTTGGCCTGCTGGAATTGCTGCAAAGCATCCTGCCGCAGGCGATCATGATTTCCGCTCTTAGGGTCGCTGAGAATCGCTTCCGAGAGCATGGTTGCGCCGAGATAAAAATACGCGGCCCCCTTGCTGCGCGTGCCACCAGCCGTGAGATACAGCGAGATAGCGTCGCGGGCGTCGTCAAGATGTGACTGGTAGAAGTCACGGACGCCGCGAACCAGTGTGTCTTCGAGCGCCTTCGGATCTTTGGCCAGCGCTGCCTGCATGGCCTGTTGGGCCTGCTGTCTGCCGGAAAGCGCTTCGGCCTGTTTGGGATCGAGGACCAGGACCTGGTTGTAGGAAGTCAGAGCGCCCTGCGCGTCTCCCTTTGCCATGTGGTCGCGGGCGTCGGCCAGCAGGGCATTAATGCGGGCAGAATTATCTTTAGGCGCGGACGCAGGACCGTTAGGCTGCTTCATCAGCACTGCAAGCTCCTGCAGCTTGCCTGAAGGATTGCCGGGACCGTTGCTCTTAATAGCCAGCGCTGCATTGTATTTCTGTTGCGCAGCGGGGTAGTTCTTGCTCGCTCTAAGGGCTTCGGCCTGCTGCATGTCATCGCGGTAGGCGCGAATGTTGCCGAGGATCGTCTGCGCCTGCGGCAGAAGGTCGGGCGATTTGACCAGACCGGCATTGGCTTCAGCAGTAGCGAAATCGCCGTTGTCATAGGCCTGCTGTGCCGCTTTCAGGGCTACGGGACTGTTGTCTGCCGGCTGCGGATGATTGATGGCATCGTTTGCCTGCGCGATCAGCTGCTGCGCTTCTACGCGGCGCGGACCGAAGTAGATTTTGCTCAGATCAGTAATCGCGTCGGTATATTGTTTCGCCTCAAATTTGGCCTTGCCGGAAACGAAGTACGATTCGAATTTCTCGACACGGCTGTTGTAGTACTGCTGCGCATCTTCGCATTTCTTGCCGTAACTTGCCGGGTCGAGCTTGGCAGCTTTGCACAAAAGATCGACTGCAGTTTGCAGGTCGTTTTTGGCATAAGCCGCCTGATATTGCTTGTAGAGATCGTCTGCCTGCTGGTCAGCAATAACAGCAGCGGGCATGCAGATGAGGAAAGTGAGAAGCAGCAGGATGCGGCGGCTCATTTCTGGCCTCCGATCAACTGCTGAATATCAGGCTCGCCGAAGCTGACCGCGCAGAGATTCTGGTCGCCGGGAAGCGTGCAGCTTATGATTTGCGGGCTGTTATCCGGCCCCTGAAATGTGACTTTATATGTGCCCGGCTTGAGGCCATCAAGGCGCAGCGGCGTAGTGTGATCGCCGGCGGGTAGTTGTACGCTATTTCCTTTGGGATCGATGACGCGGGTGACGGTCGCCCATGGTGTTCCATTCAGCACCATATAGGTAGGCGGGAGCGTTGGCCCGCTGGAGCGCAGGAAGAGCACGAGCGCTCCTGCGATGATTGCAATGGCAACCAAGCCGATGGTGATGTAGAGCCCGGTGCGCGATTTGGTCTGGACGATGATCGGCAGAGAGTCCGTGGTGCGCGCCTTGACTCCGGCTGCTTTCGTTGCTTCCTCGACCAGTCGTTTCCAGTCGGCCTGTACCTGAGCATCGGCAAATTCAAGAAAGTTGGCCGGACGGCGCAGTTCTTCGAGGGCGCTTGCTGCTTCATTGCGCAGCAGCGCTTTGCGGGCGGCTTCAATGGCCGACGCGAACATCGCGTTTGCCGCCGGCCGCCGTTTCGCCTCGTATGCGGAAATGGCCTGCGCAACTTGCGGCGAATCGCCATAGGCGCGACGAACGGATTCGAGCGCATCCATGCCGCCATGCAGGTCCTTGCCGGCCAGAGCTTCATCCGAGCGCTTGATCGCATCCTGAAGGGCGGATTCAACCTCGAGCTTGCGGGCTAGTTCTTGCCGTAGCGCGCTGACCTGGCTTAATCCGAGAATCTCCAGCGGCTGGCTGTCGAGCAGTTTCATCGCGCCGCGCAGATCGGTTTCAGCCAGTGTGCGCGTGCGCGCCATGACGGCTTCGACCCGCTGCGATGCTTCCCGCAGCGTCTGCTGCGCCTGATCAAGCAATGCTTTCAGGCCGGCATCGTTTGTAGCTGCCACTGCGGGTTCCAGCTTCTGAATGGCGGCTTCATACTTGCCGCTGCGCATCAGCGCCTGTGCTTCTTCGCGCACGGCGGCAGCCTGTCGCTGACGGATTTGCGCCTGCTGCTCTTTCCGCGCGAAATCAAGGAGCGAAGTCAGCTGCTGCGTCTCGCCGCAGTCAATGATGGCGGATTCCAGCGTGCGGATGGCTTCATCGTACTCGTGTTTATCGATGGCGGCATGCGCGCTCTTAAGATATTGCGCCTGCAGCTCGTCTTTTTTAACGCGCCTGAGCTGCTGGTCGAGTTGGGCGCGTATCTGCACCAGGCGATCATTGCCGGGGACCTGTTCGAGGGCCTTGTCCACGATGGAAATGGCCTCTACCGGCGATGTAAAGAAGATCTCCTGCGCCTTCTGCGCCGCAGTCTGGACAATCTGCTGCGCGTCGTGCTCGCGCTTTCTCTTTTCTGTCTCGGCTTTGAGCTGAAGCAGGCGGCCTTCCGTGGGCAGCTTTTCCAGCGCGCGATGAATGTGGTTCAGCGCGCGGTCGTAGTCTTCGCGATAGATCGACTCCTGAATTTCGCCGACCATCTGCTCGATGAGGACGCGGCGGCGCTCTTCTTCCTGACGTGTTGCGGCTTCATGCAGCAGCTTCTGAACTTCAGGGTGCGCGGGATCGATTTCTGCGGCGGCCTGGAGGCGGCTGATCGCTTCCGTAAAGCGGCGGGCGGCGTATTCCTGACGGGCGCCGGCCAGCAACTCCTGCAACTTGCCTTCTTTCGCCTTGCGCTCCATTTCGCGTACAACGGTGGAATAGGCATTGCGCAGGTCGGTGCTTTTTTCGTCGAGCTTGAGCGCCTGACCCAGGAATTCCTGCGCCGACATCAGATCGCCCCGCTCGCGAGCGTCGCCAGCCTGCTTCCAGAGCGCGCGTATTTTGTCCTGCTTCTCTTTGAGACGCAGCGCGTTTTCGAGCTTTTCATTGAGCTGGAGAGTATTGTCTGCATCCAGCTTCATCGCCTGCCGATAGAAAGAAACAGCGTCATCGTAATGCTGCGAGAGAACGGCTTCTTCGGCCTGTTCGACAATCTGCCGCACCTGCTCGGCCTTTTGCAGCTTATTGAGCTGGTCCTGCACTTCACGCGTGAGGCGTTTGGCTTCAAGGTTCTGCGGGTCAATGCGCTGCAGGTCGATGAGTACTGTGCGCGCGCTGGCGAACTGCCGCTGCTCCATCAGGCGCTTGGCCGATGTCAGCAGATCGCCGACGCGTTCTTTCTTCAGGCCCTCGGAGATGCCCTGAAGATCGAAGGCCATCTCTTCCGCCGTGCCGTAGCGGTCGTCGGGGTTCTTGGCCAGTGACCGGTCAACAATGGCGACAAGCTCCTCAGGCATATCCGGAACCAGCGCCTTGATCGACGGATGCGGCTCGTTGATGACCTTATAGAGCGTCGAGACATCTTCGCCGTTGAAGGGCAGCTCGCCGCTGAGCATCTGGTAAAGCATCACGCCGACGGACCAGATGTCTGAGCGGCCATCGCTCATCTCGCCCTTTAGGCGCTCGGGTGCAATGTAATGAAAGGTCCCGATAACGGCGTCGGTCTTGGTCAGGCGCGTGGATTGATCTGCCAGGCGCGCGATGCCGAAATCAACGATCTTCACTTTGCCGTCGGGCTGCACGATCAGGTTCGCAGGCTTGATGTCGCGATGGACGACGCGGTTCTGGTGCGCGTAGCCCAGACCGGAGCAAAGCTGCTCGATGATCGAGAGCGTTTCCAGCAGCGTGAGCTTGCGGCCTGAGCGCAGGATTTTTTCAAGCGAATCGCCGGAGACAAACTCCATGGCGATGTAAGGCATGCCCTCGTGCTCGCCGAATTCGTAAACAGTAACGATGTTGGGGTGGTTCAGGATTCCGGAGCGCGCTTCGACGTAGAAGCGGTCGCGGAGCTCGGCAGTTACTTCGGTAAGGGTCTTGATGGCAACTTCGCGCCCGATGAGACGGTCTTCACCCCGGTAGACGACGCCCATGCCGCCACGGCCCAGCTCCGCAACAACGTCGTACCGACCGATCCGGGTGACAGTCGGCGTTCCCAAAGGTTCGTTACTCATCCGCGCTTACTACCCTCTAGCCCGTTCATTCCGATCAACTTGTGATCCGCAGCATCTTTGAAATCCCTGGGGCTGGGACATAGACGCGTAAAGATGTCTGCAAAGAAGCGCTGCGGACAAGCTACCACGAAAAGACCATTCTTTGGAATGGCCTTATTGCCCCGCGTCCAAACACAGTGAATGGTGCTGGTCGATAGGCAGGCGTTACGCCGGCGCGGTTTAGTGGACCGCGCTGACGGTTACGGCGAAGGCCGGGCTTTTGATGTTAATCGGGTTTCCGCTGCCATCAGTTCCAGAGGCAACAATGACGAATTCATACGAGCCTGCTGTCGTTCCCGTAGTCGTGGTGCCGCCCTGGTTGTTGAAGCTGGAGTTGCTGCCGCAGCCTATGCCCAACCCGACCAGCGACGCCAGGAACATGACAGCCAGCCAGCCGGAGAGCTTCAATGCTCTGCGGCGCCGCAGTAGAAGAACCAGCGGAATTGCGCCCACCGGAAAGACAACGGCGGCAACAATCCGCAGATCCCGGCTGAGAGGCGCTTCCTGCAATGCTCCTACGGCAGTGTTACTGCTGGTGGACACATACACCGTCGGCGGTGCAGTGATAACGGCTGTGCCGTTCGATATGGTCGAGTAGACGTAAGTCGGGCTTACGCTGCACTTGATGCCGACTGAAGCGAGGTCTTTACCGTCCGCGCTCTGGCAGGTAAGGGTAAAGTTCGGCAGCGGATTGCCCTGCACCAGTGGATTTTCCGTCAGCAGGTTCCAGACGAATCCGGCGGTCTGTCCGGCAGTAATGTGTGCAGTTGCTTCCGGTATCGGAGGCGCGGTGATAGCGATCAGGCCCGCCGATCCGCCGAAGAGCGCATTGTTTCCGACCAGAGCTACCGTTGCTGATGGATTGTCAGTAAGCGGCAGCTGCTGCGGTGGATTCTCGACCGTGCTCAAAGCCGGCTTGTCCGTGCACGCCGGTACGCTGGGCGTATAGGTTGCGGAGAGCGTGCCCGGATCGCAGCCTAAAGGATGCAGCGGATCGTTGTTAATGGCGGGATATTTCTGCGCTGCCAGATTGTCGGCCAGCAGAACATAAACCTGGGGGCCGCCCGCGGGCAGGTTAAACTGCGGCGGATTGGTGCCCGGCTGCAACTCGCTGTAGAAATACGAGTGCTGCTGCTGGGAGTCGCCGATGAGGTTCTGTCCGCCGAAGAGGAAAGTGGTCAGCTGAACATTGTCATTGCAGGTTGTGCGCTTGCCTCCATCCCCCGCATAGCAGGGATCGGCGTCGTTGTAATCGTAGTTTTTATCCGGAGCGATGGTCAGGTCGATGAGGGCCGCTCCTGCGGTCACGCCTTTGCCGTATTGCGTGCTGGCCGGGGCAATCGTGGAGCGGACATACGGAGGAAAGTTCACCGGCTCGAGCACAGCAAGAGTAGTCGGGTTGGCCGCATCTGCCAATCCATTAAGAACGCCGCATACCTGCGCCGGCTGCGGTTCGACCGGCGGCGGATACGAGGTGATTGGGCCCGGCACGGTGTAGTTTCCACCGCCCAGAGGCGTTACGGAAATGGTGATGTCTCCCGCGCTTCCATTATTGGTGTAGTGCGGAACTGTGCCGAAGGCGGTTCCCGCCGGAGCATTGCTCAAGGCCCACATCAGAACGCGCTCCGGCTTCTGGAACGTTCCCGGGATAGAACTGAGGCAGATCGTCGTGGGATTGCTGCTGGCCGTAGACACGCCGGCTGTCGTGCCCAGCGTGTAATAGGCCCCACCCTGAGCAAACTGGTAGAGCGGCTTCGTCGCGCCTCCATCCGGAGGATAGGGCGACGGCCCGGAAGGCAGGGCCGGTATAGCGCTGGGCACAAGGCTGGTCACGCCGGCAACCTGAACAGAGTTCACTTTTAAGTTCAGCGGCGTGGCAAGGTTGCTGTCAAAAGGCAGCAGCGAGAAATTGCTGCCTGCCGGTGTATTGACGACTGTAATCGGCGCGCTGGTCTGCTGATCTCCTGATTGTGTGGCCGCCATATTGCTGTCCACAACGCTGGAATCCGCAATAGCGGAGGCAAAAGTACGCGTTCCTGCGTTCCCTTCTGTGAGGGTATTCAGGCCGAAGTTTCCGTCCACGTTGTACAGGGCGGATGCTCCGGTAGCGATCATGCCTACATCCTGCTGGCAGGTCTGTCCTGAGCAACCGGCATTCTGAGAACCTGGAGCCGGTGAAGGCTCTGTTTGTTGCGTAACGTTCACGAACATTACCGGCAGAGTCGTATTCACAATGGGATGGATCGCGATATTCGGTCCGTCGTTTGTGACCTTTACCTGATAGCGAACCGGGTTAATGACCAGTCCACCATTTATGCCTGGCTGGGCTTCCGCGATGCCGGGTGAAATACTGCTGCCCGGCACCGGGCCGCCAACCGGATTCAATGGAATATCTCCCGGCTGAACGTATTGAGTAAGAGTAAAGTGCAGGTGCGCGGCGCGCTGCACTGTCAGCGGCGCTGGAACCGGGCTGGTGGCATCGCCTACCGTATCGGCCAGCACTGCCAGCGAGGAAGACGCCTGTGCCTGCGCTAAGGCCGGAGAGATGGAACCGCTGGTTGGAGGCACGATATCAGGATTCAGTCCGTTGTCCTGGAATTTTCCATAGTACGTCAGCTGAGCATAGCCGCTGTTTGGAACCATCACTCCGTGGCTGGTGGCGCTCGTGCCCGGTGTTGCTGTTCCAACAGGAATTGGATTATTCAGGCTGCAGGACAGAGCGGCGGCCGCAGCGCCGGTCTTGTAATCACCGGTGGCAGGGTCCCTCGTCACAGTTCCTGTAATGGTGCATGTTGCCACAGCCGGATCGGGAAGCTGCGTTATGGTGAAGTAATTCGGCAGCGGATCGCTCACCGCAACGCCGTATGCCGCATCGAGCTGTGTATTGCCGATCTGGAGCTGTACCTGCACCAGATCATTCCTTCCCGGCGCATTGTTGGCCACCTGCTCATCCAGATTCACGGTTCCTGGCGTAGCCGGGCAGGGCTGGGCGGGATTCGCAATGCCCGCAGACCGGCAGACGTACTTCAGGGTTACGAGATGCGCAGCGCGTTCGACGGTCACATTGGGCAGCTGGCCGGGATTGTTCGCGCCGACAACCGCTGCTGCGATAGTCACGGAATTTGCCGGAGGATTCGTGGTGATAAATTTTGCCCCCGGCGGTGGCGGCGGCGCGGGCACTGTGTTATCAGCAAACTTGCTGGAAAATACCACGGTGCTCGGGTTGGTTCCGCTTACAGGAACGTAGCCCGTGCATGTCACCGTCGATCCTGCCGCGGGCGGGCATGTCAGCCCGGTCGATGACGTCGCCGTAATCGGCCCCTGAAAACCTGTCGGCAGCGGAATCGTCACAGTGGCCGCGGTGGCCAGATTCGGTCCAGCATTCTGAATCGTGACGGTGTATTGCGGGTTGTCGTTGATTCCTGTTCCCGCAATCCCGTTCACTCCTCCTGTATTCGCCATGTACACGCAGGCGGCGGTGCCCGGGGCCTTGTCGCACGGAGCCGAAGGTGAAGCGTTCAGGACCGTCACTGCTCCGCTTAACGTGAGATCAGACTTACGCTGCACTGTCACATTCAGGGTCTGGGGAGTGGCGGTGTTGGGATTGTAGGTCGTGGCCGGCGGCGTGAATGACGCGGTGTCCGCAGCCTGCGCGCTTGCGACTGTCGGCGGCACTGCGTCAGGATTGATGCCGTTGTCCGGGAATGTTCCCGTGACCGTGTAGATCGCGGAGCCATTTGCGGGTATCGATGGCAGTTTGTCGCATCCGGTTCCGTCGGCCCTGCAGGAGGCATCCGGCGGATTGGGAATACCTGTAACCGTGAAATTCGCAGGCAGTGTGTTGGTCAGAGCTGCCGCCGTGATAGGTCCGGAAGCATTCGGGCCGCCGTTCGCCACCGTGATTTTGTACGTAACGATGTCGGGTGCGGCTGCCGTCGACAGATTATAGGTGCCTTTGTCCGACGTAACGCTCAGCGACAATGCTGCATAGCCGTGAACTGTAGTCTCAACATTTGCCGACGCCGTGCTGTTGGCAGTATGAGGCAGCGCAGTGGCGTCCGCCTTCACTGTCTCGGTGAATGTGCCGTCTGCATTCTGCCCGGTCAGAGCAGACCCCAGATAAACGCCGGCGAAGGTGTAAGTCAGTGTCGCTCCGGCCGGCAAATCAGCCTTGGTGCAACCTGTGCCTCCTGTGAGGTCACATGTTGACGAGGCAGCGCCCGAGACTGTCGGAGCAGTAGTGACTCTGAAAGCCGGCGGCAGTGTGATCTTCAGCGCCGTGTATTTTGAATCGTTCGCGCTTGTGTTGGTGACAGTTGCCGTATAGAGGACAACTGTGGTGTGACCTGCACTGCCCGTGTCAGCGGCACTGGCCGCGGCGTCAATCGTAGCGATGGACTGGGTGAGAGTCGTTGTGATCGATACAGGGGCAGCTACCGTCACCTGGTTCTGCTGACCATCAGAGAACTCTCCTTCCGCGTCAGCGGCGCTGCCGTCGAAACTGAAGGCTGTGCCTACGACTGCGGTTGCATTCGTTGTGCCCTGCAGCGTGACAGTGTGACTTCCCGCGCTCAACGATGGTACTGTGCAAGTTGTTCCGTTGCTGGAAGGATTCGAGGCGCACTCAATACTGGCGCCATCCAGCTGGATGGTGTAAGCAGGCGAACTCCCTGATGCCAACGCCGGCTGCGCCGGAAAATCGAGTACCACGTTGCTGGCCGGAGCATTGGGAACTTTCAGGTCCCACTTGTAAAGGATGGTGGAAAAGTCTCCCCCGCTGACGTAATCAATCAGGCAGGCCAACAGCTGATTGCAGGGCGTGCCATCCACTTGCGGGCTGTCGGTAGATTTGACGAACGATAATCCCGTAGAAGCAGCGGCAACGTTTGTACCCTGAATATCCGCCAGATAAGCGTTCGTCTGATTGGCAGCCGCAGTACCCGCAGCCGCCGATGGAGAGTAGCCGAATCCACTGGCTCCATCCGTGTCCTGAACCACAACAAAAGCGCCTGCGCCGTTTGTGTCCGCAGCCACGCTGACAGCCTTGCTGGCCGTGGTGGCATTGCCGAGATAGCTGATCGACTTCAGCGCCGCGCCTGACAGCGCAGCCGGCGGTGGCGAGGAGCTATCCTCAAAGGTATAGAGGAATGCTCTTACAGCGTTGCCGGAGAGATCCTGTTGTGAAGCAGCGGGCAAGCCGGCGGCGGGCGCTCCGGGCATGGTGGCGCGCGTGGCTGCTGTTTGTCCAGCGAGTTGAACCAGGTGATTGGTCGAATCTATGGCAACTGAGTAGACCGTCGTGTTCCCGCCTGCGGAAGTGCCGCCCAGGAAGGTAAACGCAGCCGGTGCCTGCACAGCTCCACTCGAAATCGGTATCTGGACGGCATAGCCGTTGATGTTGCCTGCTGCAAAGGTGTCCTGCAGGCCGCCGGTGATCGTGTTATTTTTGGCCGTCGTATTAGCTGCATTCGTGAAATACAGATTATTGGCTAGTCCGTGGGAAAGCGTATCGCCCACAAGGTACAGACCATCGGCGCTGACTGCCAGCCCCCTCGCTGTATCCGATCCCGAAGTCGTGTCTGAGCAGGTGAGCATGGAAAAGCCGAGGGTGTCATGCGTGGCTTGCTTGATCTGCGCAAGAAAAACGCTGGTATTGGTTCCGGTCCTGGTACAGGGAGCGAAATTCTTACCGGCTGTGTAGGTTCCGTCCCCGGGAAACGACTCGATTGTCGGAAATACGACGTCGGATGTTCCGCTTATCCCGCCTGCTGTTCCCGCGACATAGATGTTGGCAGGGCTGCCGGCGTCAACTGCGATGGCTGTTGCCTGGTAATTAACATGAACACCGGTGCCGGTTGGGTCCTGCAGGTAGGTTACTAACGAGGCGGCGCTCAGTGTGGGATTCAGCTCAATGACAAAGGCGTTGTTTGCGCCCGCCGTTGTGGGCAAAACGGATGTCCCGCCAAGCGAATTAGCGGTAACGGGCAACACGGTCCCCGGCCCATAACCTGCGATGTAGACATTCCCAGAGCCATCCGCGGCTAAACTGGTCACGGTCGTCGCATCCACAACGCCGGGAGCGGTGGCTGCGCTGGCGCACCCGGTGCAGATATAGGTGGAGTTGGGACTGGCTCCGCCGGCTGCGGTCAGCGTGGTTACGAAACTGGTCTGACTCGCGGCCCCGTCCGGAAAGGTCCCTTCAAATGCGCCTGACTGTGTGCCGGGGAAGTTCCCCTTCGTAGTCGTGCCGCCCACGTATACGGTGCCGCTGTTATTGGCCGAATACGCAATGCTGGTTGCGGTGGATGCTCCCGTGTTGCCGAGGTAGGTAATCCACTGCAAGGCCGACCCAAGCTGCGAGGTCGTCAATGCCGCCACAAAGACATTGGAAGCGCCGCTTCCGGAATGATCGGTCGAAGCAGCAGAAGGCGGGAATCCTGAGATAGAGGTCGTCGTTCCGGTCAGAAACAGCGTTCCATTTCCATCCGTCGCCATCTGCGCCGGAGTCGAACCGGCAGAACCGGAAACATACGTCGCAAATACTATTACCGGATCAATAACCAGCGTCCGGCTGTGATCATAACTCCCCAGAGCAAAACGCAGGCTCTTCCCCGTAAGGCGATAAGCGGCATCGACGGCAACACGCCTTCCCTGCGCGTCAAACTGATATGCCACAGGTTTGCGGAAACGGATTTCGCCTGTGCTTGCCGGGATCACGGCATCGCCGTCCGCCGTCAGCTTTGCCTGCTGTTTGCTTTCCAGATCCAGACGAATCGAATCAGCATCCGTGCCGGGAGCAACGACAAAGTCATGCTCCAGCTCGCCATTCTTTTCATAAAACTCGGTATCAATGCCCGGATAGACTCCGCGAACACCCACGCGCGAGAAGTTCGCCACTCCCTCGCGCCACTTCGAGCGGTCTGCGCCGATAAAGTAGTTGCTGCGATAAGCAACCCCTGACAGCGAAACAGGCGCGCCGCCGCGGCTTCCGGCAAAGCGAACATCCACCGTCGACTCGGGCAGCATGAATTGCAGGCGGTCCGGCTCAATGGCGACGGAGTAATTCTGCGCGCGACCCAGGAACGAAACTCCGGCCGGCAGCTGCCCCTGATTCTGTTCAAAGGCCATCGGAACAGCTGAGAACAACCGGGCGCTGACAGGCGTCGTCTTTCCGTCCTGGCCAAGCGCAGGTCCTGCGGTCCATGAAAGCAATGAGAGCAAAGCGAGCCAATAAGCTGGTCGCACGGAGGAGAGTCTCAACCAATTTGTCTGGAACGAAGGCATAAAAACCGCACGAAGCACGTCGTTAACACTTCTGTTACGGGAAGGGCCTTTTACAAAGTCTTAGCTGTGCAGGCCAAAGGGGGAAACTATGTAAAAAGAAACGAACTAAAAGCAGTCGAATGGTACTAAAGGGTCTAACCCGAGTCAATCAGAAAACAAGCGCGTGGTGCTCAACTCTAATATGTCTTCTCAATGCCTGGATACAGCGCACTGCTCTGCTCCGATGGTGCCGGAGTCAGCCATAGCGTTTCATGCCTGAGAGGTGTTCCCATTCATAACACAGCTGCGTCGGCCTCGACTATCCATAACTTTGGCGCGCACAGGCAGGAACGATATCCTGACTATGTATGACTACTGCGACACGATTGACTCATCCTGTGGCCCGGCCGCAGCGGACCGCTACCACACTCCACGGGCACACGCTGGTGGATGACTACGCATGGCTCCGCGATAAAGAGAACCCCGAAACCATTGCTTACCTCGAAGCTGAGAACGCCTATACAGCTGCCGTTCTTGGGCCGACGAAGGACCTGCAGGAAAAGCTCTATCGCGAGATGCTGAGTCACATTAAGGAGACCGACGTCTCGGTTCCCTTTCGCGACGGCGACTACTGGTATTACACACGCACCGAAGAAGGCCTGCAGTATCCCATTTTCTGCCGCAAACATGGATCACTGGAAGCACCGGAAGCTGTCATCCTTGATGTAAACAAGCTGGCTGAAGGGGAAAGCTTCATGGCCGTCGGCGCCATGTCTGTTTCTGATGACGGCAACCTGCTCGCCTACTCCTTCGACAACACCGGTTTTCGCCAGTACACACTGCAGATCAAAGACCTGCGCACAGGAGAGCTGCTTTCTGAGCGTGTGGAGCGTGTCGGCTCCATCGTCTGGGCTGCCGATAACAAAACCATCTTCTACACCGTTGAAGATGAGGAGCAGAAGCGCCAGTATCAGCTCTTTCGGCATGTCCTCGGCACGCCGCACTCCGAAGACGTTCTGGTTTATGAAGAAACCGATGAACGCTTCAACATCGGCGCAGGCCGCACGCGCGACGACAAATACCTCATCCTCGAATCCGCCAGCCACACCACCAGCGAAGCGCAGTTTCTGCCTGCGGACACTCCGGACGGCCAATTCCGCCTCATCATGCCGCGCCGCGACAATATCGAGTACTACGTTGACCATCGCAATGGACTCTTCTTCATCCGCGCCAACGATACGGGCCGCAACTTCCGTCTCGTAACGGCTCCAGTCGAGAATCCAGACACGGAAAACTGGTCTGAGCTGATTCCGCATCGAGCAGATGTAATGCTTGAAGAAATTGATTTATTCAACAGATTTTACATAGCTTGTGAGCGCTACAATGGACTGCCGCATCTTCGTGTGATGCGCTTTACGGGCGATGGCATCGATACACTTGCGGCTCAGGAAATCACCTTCCCCGAGCCTGCCTACAGCGCCCATCCGCATCAGAACCGCATCTTCGATACGACAGAATTTCGCTACGCCTACCAATCTTTGGTCACGCCAAGTTCCGTCTATGAATACAACACTGAAACGGGCGAATCGAAGCTGCTCAAGCAGCTTGAAGTGCCCGGCGGATTCGACCGGACACTCTATGCTTCAGAGCGCATCTTCGCGACAGCGCCGGATGGCGAGAAGGTCCCGGTCTCGCTTGTCTACCGTAAAGATAAATTCGAGCGCGGCAGGAACCCGCTGTACGTTTATGGATACGGCTCCTACGGCTACTCGCTCCCCCTCGGATTCAATAGCAACCGCCTCAGTCTTCTCGACCGCGGCTTCGTCATGGCCTACGCGCATATTCGCGGTGGCGGCGACCTCGGCAAGCCCTGGCACGATGCCGGACGCCTCATGCAGAAGCGCAACACCTTTACCGACTTCATCGCCATCGTCGAACACCTGCTGGCCAAAGGCTATGCCGATCCCACACGCGTGGCCATTGAAGGCGGCAGCGCCGGCGGCTTGCTGATGGGCGCAGTTGCAAACATGCGGCCCGATCTCTTCCGCGCCGTCCTCTCGCATGTTCCATTCGTAGACGTAATGAACACGATGCTCGATGCTTCCCTGCCGCTCACTGTGCCTGAATACGAAGAGTGGGGCAATCCGAATGAGAAAGAAGCCTTCGAGTACATGCTCAGCTACTCGCCTTACGACAACCTTGAAGCGAAGCCATATCCGGCGATGCTGGTAAAGACCTCACTCCATGACAGCCAGGTGATGTATTGGGAACCGGCCAAGTACGTGGCAAAACTACGCACTCTCAAGACTGACAACAATCCCCTGCTGCTGCACACCAACATGACCGCCGGCCACGGAGGCGCATCCGGCCGCTACGACTACCTGAAGGAGATTGCAATGGACTATGCATTTCTACTGAAAGAATTGAAGGTTTAGTCAGCCGTTACTTCGGGTGCCCCATATCTTGCAGAGACTTGGGATTCTAAACTCAGGAAGATGGGGAACCATACGCTCAGACTACGAAGCAATAACCGGCGCAGATTTCTTTTTCCCATTCCCAGGCAACAACAGCTTGACCGCCGATAGAACCGGCCCCATCTGGGCTGACCAGATGGATCGCGGCGCGCGATACTCATTACCCAGGCCGGTAGCTGGAAACTCCTCCTTCGCAGGCCGATGGTAGGTGCCGAAAACAATGTCAAAAATGGGCAGCGCGTCTGCGAAGTTTTTGTTGTGGTGCTCCGGATCAATCGAATGATGAATGCGGTGCACCTGCGGAGTCACCAGAACGCGGTCAAGCCACGGCAGTCTCACGCGAATCGCCGAGTGATAGAAGAGCGAGAGGCCCGCAAGAAACATGAAGGAGTACAGCGCCGCTTTGCCGGCATCGGAGAAATCCAGATCGAAGAAAAGGCCCAGCGTAAAAATCGAGAAAAACGCGCGCCAGGAGTTCTGCAGAAAGTGATCGCGCGCCCACGTCGACGTATTCATCAGCTCATCGCTGTGATGCAGTTTATGAAATGACCACAGGACCGAAATTTTGTGCTCGAGGCGATGGCTCCAATAAAACCAGAAATCATGCGCGAGCAGCGGGACAAAAATCATGGCCGCGATCTCAAGCGGACGGCCAACGTAAGGAACGGCGGCAATATTGTGAAAGGAAACGGAGAATGTCTTCCACGGAAGATGGCGGCGAACATCAGCGCTCCACATGCCGGCCAGAATGCCGAGGGGCAGAGCGAGGTACGAAGTGGTGAGCGCAATGATGATGTTCATTCCGTAGTCGCGCCATCGCGGACGCGCATGCACAGGCCAGATCTGTTCAGCAATGATGAAGGGGATCAGTGGAGGAATGGTCCAGTACAAGATATCCGGAAACATGCCTTTCAAGGAGCTGAGCAGGATGTGCATGAAATTCATCGACACCCTCCGGGAAGAACACAGCAATATGGCGAATTATATACAGCTCGCTTTGCGATAGCTCATGTATTCCTGCCGAAAGGGCGGCGGCCCATTCAAGCCTTCTTTTGGCTTGAGCGGGTCCCTTCTCAATCGCAGCTTTCTCAACTCAGGCCGCATCGTAATTTGCCACAACAAGCACGATTTTCCCGCCCTCAGACAACTCCATAAATTCCGCCGTATGACTTCGGCTCTGGCTCTTCGACTTCCGGCTAATCGAGGTAATGCACGAGGGAGTTGCTTTGGTATGAAACTATGGGCAAAATGCTTGGCCGGCATTCAAGTCTCCGCAGGATGCTCACGCATCGTTCGAATCTGGCGATGAAGGATCACCGGCTCGGTTTTAGCCGTGATTCTCGGCATATCTTATAGGCGCTTTTTCGGGAGACTACTCCTTGGTTAATAGATCAGGGAGAAGTCTGAGCGCTCGCTCGAACGGTCCGGTATCCTCAAGGACGCGCGCCAGGATCAGCGACCCTTCAATTCGAGAAATCGCTTCCTCGGCTCTTGCTTTGGCAATGGGCGTCGACATTCCACTCTGACGAGCAACCTCAGCAAACGCTTTGATCCATGCCTGCAATGCTGCTTTCAGGCCAGCCCGCAGCTCTTCCGGACCTCCTGGTATCGAGAGAATATCCGTGATGCAGGATTTTCTGCCGCCCCCATAAAATGCGCGCAGCCTGTCAGCCACTGTCGCGACCTTCCTTCTCGGCGGCAAATCACTAAGAAGCGCCGCGAAGATATTGCTCTGGAACCAATGAACGACGCCCTGCGCGACGGACTTCGCAATATCATCCTTCCCTCCCGGGTAGCGATAATAAAGGCTGGCCTTCTCAAGCCCCGTGGCCGCGGAAAGCCTTTGCAGGCTCACCCCTTCATAACCATAGGTCCGAAACAGGTCGAGCGCTGTCTCATAGAGTTGTTCGTCGCTAATCATTCGATGGGCCATAGGTACCTCTGTCTGGAATTCCGGACGTTCGGCAGGGATTGATCCTATCTTTACAAACCTCGCGGCTGCGCACCATCCCGCTCACCGCGGTCCCGCTGTTCCCGGATAGCAGCTGACCGCCTTCACAGGTTCTCCAGCCACCACCTCTTCATTCCAATGGACTCTGAACGACAGATTGGGATGCAGACCGTCGCACAGAAAAATATCCTCAGTGGGGAGATATTTTTGCATCTTTACCGATCGATCGGTATCAAAAGAGCAGAAAATGAATGGTGTCCGTTTCATGCGATCCCGGAGCAGTCGCTATGTCCGAGGTGACGGAACGGAGATCGGTACTCTCAGTGGTCTTCGGACTTGAGATTTGTAACGCACATTGCTCCGAAGATCAGACCAGGGACGAAAATACTTCGGAGTGCTGGAATCGGCTTCAGCGTACTGGCGACTGCGCTTAGGGCCGTGGCAAGCGAAAGGAGAAGAAATGAATCGCACTAGCTACAAGACTGCAGAGGTGGAAACCGTCAGAATTTTCTACCGTGAGGCTGGGTCACGGTCCCGCCCGACGATTGTTTTACTGCACGGCTTTCCGTCGTCATCCCACATGTTTCGAGATCTTATTCCTGAACTGTCTGATGAATACCACGTCATTGCCGCTGACATGCCCGGCTATGGGTACAGTGACCAGCCGTCTACCGATCAATTTGCCTACACATTCGATCACATAGCAGAGGTTATGGACCAGTTTTTGGACTCGATCGGCGTCACAAAGTACAGCATCTACATCCAGGATTACGGCGCTCCAATTGGCTTCCGCCTCTTTCTCAAACATCCCGATCGCATCCAGGCGATCATTACGCAGAATGGGAATGCCTATGAGGAAGGGTTGAGTTCGTTCTGGGCCGAGTTCATTGTCCCCTACTGGAAGAACAAGAATCCCGAGACCGAAACAAAGGTCAGGAGTCTGCTAACTCCTGAAACCACGAAGTTCCAATACACTAAAGGATTCCGGAATCCGGAGCATGTCAGTCCCGACAGCTACACCTTCGACCAAATGACGCTTGATCGGCCCGGAAATGATCTTATCCAGCTGGCTCTCTTTTACGATTACCAGAACAACGTGAAACAGTATCCGCGGTGGCATGAGGCATTGCGCCAGGCCAAGCCGCCAGTGCTCGCGGTTTGGGGCAGGAACGACCCGATCTTTCTTCCCGCGGGCGCAGAGGCATTCAGGCACGACGTGCCCGATGCGGAGATCCACTTTGTTGATTCGGGGCATTTCGCCCTCGAAGAGGACTCGGCGGAAATCGCAAAGTACATATTGTCCTTCCTGGCGAAGAACATTCAGTAAACCCGGGAACTTTAAATTTCCGCATTTCTTGCATACTGGCCGAAAAATGGCATTCGTCACGAGATTAAAAGCGTTGGCGCTTAGACTCTTTTGACATGTCCTGATTGCAAACCGCCTGGTGTGATCCTCAAAAGTATGCAAGCAATACTTGACAGCTCTCTTATAATGGAGTCGTAAGAGATGGAAAGGCATGGTTTCGGCCATGCCTTTTCTCTTGCAATTTGCAAGTTATTGAAAAGAAAGGATCTCCGTATAGAATTAGCGCTGTAAACCGCTGAAAACAAAGGATCTCCGTACAAAACCAGAGGGAGGGGGGTAGGACGCAGGTCTCGTCGCTCAGACGGCTCAATCGTCTGGCCGAGTGGCCCATTCGGGCCCTTATTTTGGGCTGAGTGGGGCAGTTCAGCAGCTCATACTCGACACGATGTACTAAAAGGAGAAGAAAGAAGCCCGGCATAAGTCGAGCTTTCTCATTTCCAGCATGCTCTTTGAAAATTGGGGGCCCTTGTAAAGTCTTTTATTAGAGTATTTTACAAATAGAGGGTGGTACAGGAAGAAGGTTCTTTAAAAATCAGCGGCTCTTGCTGCTGAAAACTAGCAATGCTCCTCCACCGACAATGGCAATGACGCCCAGGACTGGGGGCAACGGGATATTGTGAGTTTCCTTTTTCTCCGCCTGGATCGGGCCCATATCCAGGACCTTTTTATGGGTGGTGTAGGTGATACCGCCGTAGATCAAAGCGATAACACCGACAATAATCAGGACTATTCCGGTTGCTTTCATGCCGCAAGGGCCTCCGTCGTAATGTAGTTCCTTGTTCAGAGGCGTTTTGCAGACATTTTGTTGTATTGAGTTCATCGGGAAGAACAGGTGGATACTGCCGGCCACGCGTGGCGCAAATATGGCAAAGGAAATCATCAGCCGCTCTCAATCTTGACGACTGCTTCAGCTACGCATTAGCCAAAATCTCCGATGGAGCCTCAGTTGGCTAAATGCGACGACTTCCGCCAAACCGATATCGAATTGTGCTGACGACGAACACAACTTTTCCAACTGCGGCTTGTTTGTAATCAGCAGGAGCCGGTTCCATGCCAATTACGCGGCGAGCATTTATGAAGGGCGGAGCGATGGCCGTCGTCGGCACCTCCGCTATTCCCAGCTTTCTTACGCGGACTGTGATGGCGCAGGCCACGACAGCGCAGGCACAGGGCAAGAAGCTGGTCGTCGTTTTTCAACGGGGAGCAGCCGACGGGCTGAACATCGTGGTGCCGCACCGCGAAAATGCCTACTATCAGATGCGACCCACGATTGCTATCCAGCCGAATCAGGTCATCGATCTGGACGGATTCTTCGGGCTGCATCCGGCGATGCAGCCGCTCAAGCCACTCTGGGACCAGCATCATCTGGCCATCGTACACGCCTGCGGCTCGCCCGATCCGACACGCTCACATTTTGACGCCCAGGATTACATGGAAAGCGGCACTCCAGGCGTGAAGGCGACAAATGACGGCTGGTTGAACCGTGCTTTGCAGGCCGAAGACGCATGTTGCGCTCGAAAGCATTCAGCCTTCCGCGCAGTTGCGCTGGGCACGCAGGTTCCGCGTACGCTCGAAGGCAGAATTCCTGCGGTTGCAGTGAACAATGTGCGAGATTTCAGCGTGGGAGGACAGAATCCAGCGGTAGCTCCCATGGCTGCAAGTTTCGAGACGATGTACGCCGACAGCGTGAATGCTGTCCTGCACGGAACCGGATCAGAAACCTTTGAAGCGGTCAAGATGCTGCAGGCTGCTGATCCCGCGAAGTACACGCCTGCGCCTGGAGCGAACTATCCCAACGGGCCCTTTGGCAACAGCCTGCGACAAGTGGCGCAGTTGCTGAAAGCAAATCTGGGAGTCGAGGCCGCTTTTACCGACATCGGCGGATGGGACACGCATCAGAACCAGGGAAACGTGAACGGCCAGCTCGCTAACCGGCTGAAGGATTTCAGCGAGGGCATTGCGGCCTTCTGGATCGACATGGGCGAACAGTCAGAGAACATTGTTCTTGTCACAATGTCGGAGTTCGGCCGGACAGTTCATCAGAACGGCACCGGCGGCACGGATCACGGTCATGCCAATGTCATGTTCGTGATGGGCGGCGGTGTTCAGGGCGGAAAGGTCTACGGCAAATGGCCGGGAATGCGCCAGGACCAGCTCTACGAAGGACGCGATCTGGCGATTACTACGGACTTCCGGCAAGTCTTAGGCGAAGCGGCTTACAAGACAGTAGGTGCAAGAAATCTCGATCTGGTGTTTCCTGGAGCACACCTGCAAAGCGGTCATTTTCTGAATATTTTGAAAGCTTGACTTTAGTATCCTGCTTTGCCCGGTTTCCTGTTGTCAGCACCAATTTTGTCTTTCTAGCGTCTGCCCGCTCCTGTCCCTAGGCGCGAATCGAGCGCCAGATGGCCGGAGCCACTGGCCAGGATCAGCAGAGACAGCGCGAAAAGCGAAAGCGGGAACTCAAAGCCCTGCGAGCCGGTCAGTCCATGATGCAGGTGAACTTTCAGAATAGCCACAGCCATATCAATCGCGATTCCAATCGCGGCAATCGGGACAAGCAGACCAAGAATGAGCAGCGCACCGCCGAAAAATTCCGTAAATGCAGCGACGTAACCGAGCCAGTAAGGCAGGCCCATGTGCGAGACCATCTGCGCAAAGTTATAGAGCGAGCCGCGCGGAAAGATCTTGTGCCATCCATGCACGAGCATGATGACCCCGAGGACGATGCGGGCAATGAGCACTCCCATAGGGCGGAAGCGATCGAGAAATGCGAACATCCGGCTTGCTCCTTGATGTCAGGAAGTGTTTGCAGTTTACGGATGAAAAAACATTTCGTCCAGAACGCTGCCCGTTATAGATAAAACGAATTTCGCTTCACACAGTATCAAGCTCTCTCCCCTATCCTCTGGACCCTTGCCCATGTGTTAACCTCAGCCTTGTGAGTCACAAATCTCCTTTGCGCATCTAAGCGAATGAACTGAATCATGGCCGCTATAGCTACGCTTGATCGAGCAGCAAAAAAAGGTGTGAGCGCGGTGCAGCAGTATGCGCTGATCTCAGGCCGCGCCCTCGCTA
Source organism: Alloacidobacterium sp. (assembly GCA_035293545.1). Taxonomy (GTDB): domain Bacteria; phylum Acidobacteriota; class Terriglobia; order Terriglobales; family Acidobacteriaceae; genus Alloacidobacterium. The sequence goes on from DATGMQ010000094.1 coordinate 91,583, forward strand.
ATCTCTTCCGACGACCGTTCTATGGCGCGGACATTATCACGCAGGCGGACATCATCGGCGTCGGCTCGATTCCCATTGTTATCCTGACAGGCTTCTTTACCGGCGGTGTGCTCGCGCTGCAATCGGCTTCAACGCTCGCGCAGTTTGGGGCGGCTGCTGTTACCGGACAGCTCGTCAGTTTCTCCATGATTAAGGAACTGGGGCCGGTGCTTACCAGCCTTATGGTTTCAGGGCGCAACGCCTCGGGCATGGCCAGCGAGCTTGGCTCGATGATGGTGACCGAGCAGATTGACGCTATGCGGGCGCTGGGTACCGATCCGCTGAAAAAGCTGGTAATGCCGCGGATCGTGGCTACGATTGTGATGCTCTTTTTCCTGACCATCATTTCCGATGCCATTGGCATTCTTGGCGGCGCTGCTGTTTCTGTTTTTCTTCTCGGACAGGATGGCTCGCAGTACTTTCATACTGCATACCAGTCGCTGCGCTATGCCGATCTTGTGCAAGGCATGGTCAAGCCGCTCTTTTTCGGACTCATCATTGCCACCATCGGGTGCTATTACGGAATGACGACGCGCGGCGGCACCCAGGGTGTGGGCCGGTCCACAACACAAGCAGTTGTCGTTTCGTCTGTGCTCATCATTGCATCCGACTTCGTTATCAGCCGTTTCATGATTGGTATCTTCGGCAGGTGACGCGCGCATGAGCCAGGCTGCCGTCGCTCCGGAAATCAAGCAGCACTCACCGGATGAACCGGTTGTTGTCTTTGAGAATGTATCCATCGGATTCGAAAATAAGCCGGTCCTCGATGACATCTCGTTCACGGTCAAACCGGGTGAGACCCGAATCCTGCTCGGGCCTGCCGGCGTAGGTAAAAGCGTACTGCTCAAATTGGCCGATGGGCTGCTGCGCCCCGACTCAGGCCGTATCTTCGTTTTCGGAGAAGAAATCAGCGCCATACCTGAAGAGCAGCTCTTTGCACTGCGCGCGCGCATCGGCATTGTTTTTCAGGAAGGCGCGCTCTTTGATTCACTCACGGTTCGCGATAACGTCGGCTATCGGCTAATGGAGGAGCACCTGCCTGATGAGGAAATAGATCAGCGCGTTACCGAGGCACTGCGCTTTGTTGAGCTTGAACACACACTCGACAAATTTCCATCAGAACTTTCCGGGGGTATGCGCCGCCGCGTCGCGATTGCACGCGCCATTATCACAAAACCGGATTTGATCCTTTACGACTCGCCTACCGGCGGGCTTGATCCAATCACGTCTACTACGATCATGGAATTAGTCATCAAACAGCGCGACGTTTATCACACCAGTTCCCTGCTGGTGACGCATCGTCTGCAGGATGCTTTTGTGCTCGCCTCGCACCGCTTCAACCCTGAAAAGAACCAGATGGAGCCGCTTCCTGAGGGACACTCCGATCCACAGACCAGCTTTCTTGTTCTGAATAACGGCAAGCTGGTTTTTGACGGATCGACACATGACCTTGTTCACTCCGACGATCCGTTTCTCAAAGAGTATCTGACGTAGGCACGCGCGAAATCCGAACAAGTCTTCATATGACCTCAGCTCGCCTGCAACAGGCGCGCAGATGCACAGCCTGCTGTCTGGAGAAGATGGATTTGCATACGGCGAGGAGCATAACTGGATCGATGAGGTTGTATTTGAGGGACATGACGAGTATGCCAGGCTGGCTTTCATGCACTTCTTCGATGAAGTCAGCCTGCTCGGCATCTGAAAAGGTGTTGCCCAGAATGATCAGGTCGGGATTTCGCTCGAAGGACATCGACCTGGCTTCGGGAAGGGCTGCGGGCGGATATGATTCTGTAGCCGACGCAGCGACGGATGGCGGCACGCGTGAGCAAGGGCAACTCGTCACGAGATGTGAGAAGAATGGTTTGACTCATGGCGGGAGGGCCTCAGTTTCACACACTCGGAATGTCGATGCTGATCGAAAGTGGTTTCTTGCAGCAATCCGTAATATGTCGGGGAACCAGCACGGGCGACACGTCATATTATGCCGCGTTCTCATAATGCAGGCCACTCCGCGGAATCACATGCATCATAATGAGCAAACTGGTACTGCCAAGACTTAATGACCGGGCTGTTGACATATAGTCTTCAGCCCCCCTTTTTTTTGCCTGTAGATCACCGGTTGCACGCAGCCTCTAAAACCGTTCCGGCGTGGGTTGCTTGTCCGGAGTTTTGCGAAGAGTGGCGACACAACACAACGATATCTATGTGCGTCTCACAGTCCTATGGCTGTGGAGAGATCCAACCTGCCGATAAGCTCATCGACACCGCCGGAATTCTCGCCGGAGGCGCTGGAATGCTATCAGGGATTTCTCGAGGCATTGCAGGCGGAGCAGATTCCGTTCGCGATTGCGGGAGCTTTTGCTCTGCACAAACATACCGGCATATGGAGAACGACGAAAGACCTCGATATTATGCTGGAGGCGAGGTCGGTTCCGAAGGCGTTGGCCCGTCTTGATCAGGAAGGCTTTGAGACGCGCATTGAAGACCCGATCTGGCTGGCGAAGGCGATATGCGGCGAGTATTTCGTCGATCTGATTACGGCAATGGGCAATGCGGCCCTGGTGGTGGATGCCGGCTGGATTGAGAGGGCCGTACCGCATGAAATTTTTGGTGTTCCATGCCGTGTTTTAAGCGCTGAAGAATTTGTGGCCTCAAAGGTATTTATTACGCGAAGAGAGCGCTTTGATGGCGCAGACCTGGCGCATGTCATTCGCGCATGCGGCGACCGCTTAGACTGGAACCGCGTTCTACAGCTCCTAGGTCCGCATTGGGAGCTGCTGTATTGGAGCCTGATTTTCTTTGCATATGTTTATCCCGCGCATGTCGGGCTTGTTCCGCGGCATGTATGGGGTGAACTGATGCACCGGTTCGAGGAGCATATTCAGCATCCGAAAGCGGACGAGCCTTTTCGGGGAACTCTCATCGATCCGTTAATGTTTGCAATTGATGCAGCGGAGTGGGGAGAGCGCGATCTTTACCGCGAATACTGCGAGCGCCATCCGTTTCTGCTGCAGGCGATTGAATCTGCGCACAGGAGCCGAGGATGAGACTGGCGGCGGTGGCCGATATTCATCTGAAAAAAGAGGATTGTGAAAAGAATATCCGGCAATTTCTTCCAGTAAACGAACTTGCCGATCTGCTGGTAATTGCCGGAGACCTGACAAACCACGGCATGCCGGAAGAGATGCGCGCCTGCCTTTCGGTGCTGGAACACATTCGAATTCCCATAGTTGCCGTGCTTGGGAATCATGACCATGAAAGCGGTCATCAGGATGAATTGGCAGGGATGGCTCGCGTAGCCGGGATTCATGTACTGGATGGCCAATGTTTTGAACATGACGGCGTCGGGTTTGCAGGGACGAAGGGCTTCTGCGGAGGGTTTGCGCCCTATGAGCTGATGCCTTTTGGCGAAGGCGGAATCAAGAATTTTGTCGAGATTGCGGAACGAGAGGCGATCAAGCTGGATTACGGTCTGGCACAGCTGAAAACAGCTGTGAAGATCGTGATCACGCATTATGCGCCGATTAAAGAGACAGTGGTGGGAGAGCCGGAGCCGATCTTTCCCTTCCTGGGAAGCTCACGGCTGGAACGGGCGCTGGAACGGCATAAACCCGCTCTGGCCCTGCACGGACATGCACATCACGGATATTTCTCCGCGGAAACGAAAACCGGAGTCAAGGTCTACAACGTGGCGCTGCCTATTTTGCGTGATCGACAGGAGCCGCATCCATTCACACTCTTTACCGTCTGAGCGGCCTTTAAATGCGTTGAATCACGAGTTGACATCGGCGCGGGCTGCTTGAGCATCCCTATCCAGAAGGAGATTACATATGCCGGAAAAAGAGACAATCAAGCGAGCTAAGGAGGACCTCCGCGAGGGCAAATCGCCGACCACGGCTGCAGGAGAGTTTGTTCACGAGGAAATTGAGCATGTACGCGAAGGCAAACATGGAGCGCGGTCACCCGAGCAGGCCATTGCCATTGGATTAAGCAAGGCGCGACGCGCGGGGATTCCGCTGAAACCACCTGCGAAGGGCAAGGTGAAAGAGTCTACACGCAAGCGTGCTGAACGGGATTACAGCAAGGGACAAAGCGGAGAGGCGAAGACATCGGCGAAGCGCTCGAGTTCGAGAGTGAAGGCGCTGAAGAAAGAGACTCGCGCCTCGGCTTCACGGCAGGCTTTGTCTTCGCATGCGAAGAGAGCTGCGCGTTCGCGCTAATCCAGAATCAAAGCCCCGGATGAGTTGCATGCGAGGGCTAAACGCCCTCGCATACGTCCACCATTATGTACAGTCTTGAAGTTCAGGGTAAATCCCTGACCCAGATGTTGCGGTAGCTGATGGGTTCGCTTTTATCACCATGCGCCTGTAACTTGATGGGAGCGCTGTCATACTTTTTGTAGAACGGCTTGCCGATGTAGAGCGTCTGGCCCTTTAACTGGAAGTGGTTCTGAACGAGGACTCCGTTGAAGAGAACCGTGACGTAGGCGGGCGTTTTCAATGAGCCGTCGTCATTGAAGGTGGGAGCGGTCCATATTACATCGTAGGTTTGCCATTCGCCCGGCTTGCGATTTGGGTTTACCAGCGGAATTCCCTGCTTATAGATGCTGCCTGCCTGGCCGTTAACGTAGGTCTTGTTGTTGTAGGAATCAAGAACCTGCAGCTCGTAGCCGTCATCGCCTGGGCCTGTAGAGGCAAGAAAGACACCGCTGTTGCCGCGCGCCTGATCGGAGCCGGTAATGTTTTCCGGGATTCGCCATTCAACATGCAGCTGATAGTTTTTGAAGCTTCGTTTGGTTTCTATATTGCCGACGCCTTTTTCTTTGCTTACGGTCACGATGCCATCGTGGACAATCCATCTGGCGGGGGAGTGGTCCTGAGCTGATACCCATTCATCGAGATTCTTGCCATCGAATAGGATGATGGCATCAGAAGGAGGGGCGCCACAGGTGGCTCCGGGCGTGACGACTTTGGGCACCGGTTCCCATACTTCCGTATCCTGAGGTTTAGGCTTGGCTTCCTGCGCGAAAAGCGGAGCAGCCACAGAAAGCAGAACGGCCAACGAGAGGAAGGCTAAATGTTGTGTTCGCATAGATGCTTTTGAGGATACACCGTAGGAAGGCCGGTCAGGAGCTATGTCCATTGCATTGCAAAACTCCGAGAAATGCACTCCAGGGCCCTACGGCTTCGCGGTACTGGTGAGCCATGATTCTGGATAGCTGGTGCAGGTGTGTCATGTCGTGCACAGCCCATGTTGCGAGGAGTTGCGATAACGTAACCGACCCAAAGACAGGATGGCGTCCGCGGAGGCTGAGGTCTTCTTTTTGCAGGTTGAATGAACGGAGTTCGTTGAGATTCTCAGCGCGGAGGCGGGCGAATTCGTCGAGCAGTTGATGGAGCGATTTGTCCTGACTTTCCTGTACGTGCGCACGGCGGTCGAAGGATTCAAAGGTGCGGCTTTCGCCGAAATGCAGAATCATTTTCGCGCGCGGCATCCAGTCGGCTCGTTCGCCGTGGATGAGATGGCCGACTACATCCAATGCGTTGAAGGTGCTGCCGCCCTCGTTTTGCATGGTCCAGGATTCAGGGAGATCACGAAGCAGAGCATTGAGAGCAGCCGGAGTGCGTTCGAGCAGCGCGATTGTTTGCAACAGGTTCTGGCTCATCGTTTCCTCGATTGGTTTTATCTGCTCAAAGTGTAATCAGTGGAGCCATTAGCCGGATCACATTTCCACAAAACCTGCTTTATTTCCACACGAAAAAATTTGCCGGAGGGTCTTGTAATCTTCCTATTGGCGAGTATGCTTCCTTTCAACGGAAGAGAAATCTTCCAGAAGAAGAAGCGGACAAGGGCTCCATCGGGAGCGCCGGTAACGGCATTCGCGAGGCGGACAGGAAACTGAAAGCCTTGGATGGAAACCGAGGAAGCTTTTGCAATAGCTGGAACCGACAGAAGATCACGAAAACGCGAGTCGCAAGACACGAAGGTTACGTGTGATTCTGAAGTGAAGGCGGTTGTGGTCTGGAAGCCGAACCAGACCTTCAAAAAATTCGGAAAGAAAGGGCGAGCTTCCGCGAGGGAGCTTGCCCTTTCGCTTTTATAATGAGCTTTATTTAGTGCTCTGTCCCTGAAATTACCTGTCATAAAATCGAAAATCCGTACATGGATAAATCACTAAAAATGCAGATTTTTCCGCTTCACTCCGTTCAGCGTCAGGATGACAGCATTTATATTGCGAGATTTAGCGACAGACCTAATGAAATCAGATATGCAGCGCACAAAACCTGCCGTCTGAATACGCGAAACGACCTTCTTCCCTGCCACACTATTTAACGGCTGAGTAGATAGTCGAGCAACGATTTGCCTTAACCCGGGATGGGAAAGTGTGTACACTGACGTTGCCGCCGAGCAGTTCCCATCGTTTATAAGACCGTTTCACGGGCCCTGATCCTGATTTTGCTTTTCGCTCCCATTTCTTTCACAAGGACCGCGCATGAGCGTCAGTCTTATTGGCTGGGGAAGATTCTTTGACGAGAAGGGCAACCGGATCACCGTGCCCGCTCCTTCGACCGATCCAGGTAAGCCGTGGCTGTGGGACTTCCTTGCTTCACAGGCCAAAGAATTGGCGGAAATCGGGTTTGATCGCATTCAACTTCCGCCCTGCTCGAAGGCGCAGGGTGGAGCGGGCGCAGGATGCGATGGATATGGCGTGTATCATCCGCGCGATATTGGGAATCTCGATCAACAAGGCAGCATACCTACCCGATATGGCAATGCGGAGCAGCTGCGGCGGCTGGTTGCCATTGCGCACCAGAACGGGCTGGCCGTTGACCTGGATATTGTTCTGCACCAGCTTATTGGCGGGCAGGGCGGCGTATACCGCTACAAGGCATGGGACGGATCTCTGAACGGCCGGGGGCCGATGCATCCGGGATGCTTTCGCTCGGCTAAGGTGCGGGATGATGTTCCGGTACCGGCGGATGATTTTGCGTTTGGGGACGAGAAGCTGTACCAGAAGTGTGATCCGCCGGGATACACGATTAATGATGCTCTCGATTACGGCGAGTGGCTGTTCAATACGACTGGCGGCGATGGCGCGCGCTTCGACGATACGAAGGGCGCGTGGGCACCGTTTGTGGCGCAGTTCATGAATCATGGAGTGATGGGTGGAAAGCAGTTTTATTCGGAGTATTTTGACGGGAATCCGGCGAACCTGAACTGGTGGGCGACGAGCGGCCCCATGAACAGCCGGTCAGGCGCGGAAGATTTTACCGCTCACTTCGCGGTTGCAAATGCGTGCAACAACTTCGATGCGAGAGCGCTTGCAGGGGGCGGGTATTTCTCATGGCGTCCGGACCTGGCGTATGGGTTTGTCGATAATCCTGATACGGACACGAGTCAGGGCGAGGGCGTTATTCTGTCGAAACTGCTCGGGTATGCGTATCTGCTCACGATTCCCTGCCGGCAAGTTCTGGTGTACGGCAAGGACTATTACGGACCGAAAGTATGGCCCGGAGCTTACGGGCTGAAGCCGTGGATCGACAATCTTGTTTATATCAATCGGACTTTCGCTTACGGCAACTGCATTACGCGATGGGTGGACGATAAAGTCATTGTGCTGGAGCGCGACGGCAACGGCGGTCCGGTAGGCAACAGTCCCGGACTGCTGACCTGCCTTAACTTTGACACATGGAACAGACGAACCATTACGTGTGCGACCACGTTTGGTCCGAATGCTCATTTGCACGACTACACCGGGCATCATGGTGATATCTGGACGGATGGTTTCGGCAATGCGACGTTCACAATTCCGTCGAATGCATTCGCAAATGGGCAGAGCTATCTGTGCTTTTCGCGTGCGGGCAGCGATAAGCCGATCCGGACCAGGCCAAGAAAAAATACGCAGATTTTTTATGGCGCAAATGATCTGGATATTCCCCCGGTTTCCTCGGCGAAGCCGGTAACAGCGGGCCGTATCTATGTGAGAGCGAAGAGCAAGGTCGCGTTCTCAACCAAAGAGGATGTCACGGGTGTTCTCATGAATGGTACAGCTGTAGTTACTGGAAATCAGGTTGAAAAAGACGGCTGGTACACCGTGATGGTCCACACAAAATCAGAAAAAGCTGTGCCATTTGCGCTTGCCGTAACTTATGAAGCTCCGGCCATGCTTTGATATTTCGCGCCGGATATTTCGCTCCCGAACAAGGATAATTTTTATGAAGAATGCAATTTATACCGTGGCGTTTTTCCTTCTTTCTCTTCCGCTTTGCGCACAAACGGTAAGCGGGGTGATGTCCCCGGTGGTGACACGTTCCTATGACAATTCACGCACAGGAGCGAATACCAGAGAGACGACTCTTACTCAGGCAAATGTGGAGCAGCGGGGCATCCGGCGGCTCACGAGCCTGGTGATGGATGGAGACGCGCGCGGCGTGGAGGCGCAACCGCTGATTCTTCCCAAAGTAAAGATGAAGGACGGCAAGCTGCGCGACGTGGTTGTTCTGTGCTCGATGAACAACAGCGTGCGCGCATTCGACGCCAATACCTATGAGGTGCTGTGGACGGTTTCGCTCGGCACGCCAATCAAGGGAAGCGCAGCTATCGATATGCACCTTATCAATGATCACTGGGGCATTCTTTCTACCGGAGTGATCGATGTGCAGACACAGATTTTGTATGTGGTGGCGTGGATTTCTCCGGATGGAACCCCACAGAAGGGCACACACTCGATTTTCTCGTTGCATCTTGCGGACGGGTCGTTTGCTAATCCTGCGGTTTCACTGAAGGACGTGACGTATACCACCCCTTCCGGATCGGTACAGAAATATGGCGACTCGATGCGCAAGCAGCGGACATCTCTGGCGCTGGCGCTTGTTGGAGGACGGAAGACGATCTTTTTTGCCAGCGGCACAGTGCTGGAGACGGTGGGCGGCGCGGCAGGATGGATCTTCGCCTACGATGTAGCCACGAACAAGATTTCGGCTGCGCTGGCGATGAGCGCCGGTTATGGCGCGGGCATCTGGATGGCTGGGTCGGGGTTGTGTGTTGATTCCGATGGCTTCATCTATGGGTCTACCGGAAATGGTTCGTTCGATGCGAAGAACGACTGGGGGGAGACGATCTTCAAGGTGAAGTACGATTACGCCGCGAAGAGCCTTGCGGTGGTGGACTGGTGGACCCCCTACACGGACAGCGGGCGCGTGGGGAAAGACCCGACGAAGTCCTTCCCTGCTCCGGCACAGCCGAAGCTGGCGGGTGTATCTGAGCCGAGCGAAGAAGCAAAGACAGGCGAGACACAAACGACAGAAACTCCGAGACCGGTAAACTCGATGGCGGAGCGCGATCTGAAAAATGCCAGAGTGGTAGGCCCATTGATGTATGTAAAACCGCTGAACATCAACACTGGAGCGTACAGTGATGAAGACCTGGGATCAGCAGGCGTGTCACTGATTTCGGAGTATGGCGCGGTGCTTGCCTCTGGCAAGGATGGGATCGCGTACCTGGTGAAGCAGCATGATATGGGCAAGACAGTTCCAGCAGACTTCGCGCATGCTGCCACAAATTATGCCAAGTTGCTGCAACCGCCGTACTGGTACACGTATTACCCGGGTCAGATTGATCCGGCGCCGCAGAATTCCTCGACCTTGGATTTTTTGTTTCAAGGCAAGACGCGGCATATGCACTCGACTTCAGTGCAATATAAGAGCCCAATTCACGGAAAGATGCTGTTCTGCTGGGGAGAGAATTCGAACCTGAGAGCGTGGGGCATGGCGCCGAATGGGAAGCTTATTTATCTGGCGGAGTCGGCTGAGATTGCGTCTGTGAACAGCAGAAACTCTCCGGGTGGAATGCCGGGCGGCTTCATGTCGCTTTCAAGCAATCGGAATAAGCCGGGAACGGCGGTGTTGTGGGCACTAATTCCTTATGGCGATGCCAATTCGACAGTTACTAATGGCCGGCTCATCGCGTATGATCCGGATAATTTTGTGACTTACAGCGACGGCAGCAAGGGATTACGCGTGTTGTGGGACAGTGAACGATTCGCGATTCAATTTATCTATAACAAGTTCAACGTACCGGTAGTAAGCGGTGGAAAGATTTTTGTACCTACTTACGATGGCAAGGTGGATGTGTACGGGCTGTCCTGAAGATCATCAGGGCAGATTTGTGTGAATCGGAATGAGGATGCGCTTTGGTGGGATGAGAGGCGTTGTTCCTGGCGAACCTGCCGGAAGATTATTTGCAACTGCTAACGCTGCAACACTGACGTCGTTCTCTTCAGCAACCGTGGCCAGGGTAGCGTTCTTTACGGCGGCGACCCAGCGGATTCCGGGAACCTTGATGCGCTTGCCGACTGGTATTGGCGCAGCCGCGGCGAGCGGAGCGCCTGTGATTTCGTCGAGCAATCCGGTCGGACCCGCGCCTGTTCGGGTGCGAATGGACGCGAAGGTGTCGCCAGCCTGGGCGACTACAATATTGGCGTCTTTGCTGTCGGTTGCAGAAAATCCCGCGATATCAGCGGGGATTGCGCCTCCGCTTTCCGTAGAAGTTCCGGCCCCCAAGCCCAGCAGTTCGACTTGTCCGAGGAAGAACGCGGCCTTTGAGTTTTCATGTCCCACTTTGGCATCGATTTGAGTTGCATCTGCAAGCTGATCGTAATAGGCGCTATCTTTGACGGCGGTCGCGTCATAGGGCATTGCGCCGCCTTCGACCTGTTGGCGTAGCGGAGCCATTTCCGGGCTTCCGATGCGTGTACTTAATTTTCCTGCTCCCGACCACAATTCAGAGCGCATCACTTCGGCGAATCCTTCAATGAGAACCTTACGCGCCGTACCGCCAATTTTGTCTGCTGCGGCAGCGTAGTTAGGATGGGTAAGGATGTGCATCATTTCGTGAATCAACGTGGTGAAGAGCTCCCAGCGCTTTTCGCGCTTCTCTTTTACAGTCGTCATTTGCTGAAAAGGCTGGATGAATACCGTTCCGGTGCCTGCTTCCGCGGGCCAGCTATGAATTGTGTCATTGAGGTCAGTGACATTGGACGGCGATGACAAATAGACGCCGGTGATGCGGTCCAGTTCGGCGCTGTCTCTGGCACCGAAGAAATGGTGAGCATCGAGAATTTCCTGGCAGCAGGGCGGAGTATGGCAGTTTGGGGCGCGCAGTGACTCAAAATATCCCATCCAGCCGGTGCGATCGGCGGCCGTAAGCGGGCGGGTGGATTCGTCTCCAATCTTCGAGATCAGCGAATACACGCCGGGATGATACTTATCGCCCGCTCCCCTGCTCGCTGTTTTAATGTACGGAGCGAAGTAGCGCTCGACCTCTCCCTGCGCGGCTTTCGCGATGGTATTGGCAGAGGCAATGGGAAACGATGGCTGACCTGGCTTGGTCTTGAGCTTGTTAAAATCTTTTGCCCAGCCTCCGATGTTTTTCTTCAGATAGTCGAGAATGTCATGCTCGAAAGCGCCGCCGGGGCCGGCTCCGGTGAGTGCCGGAGGCGGAGCCACTACCGGCGGCGGAGCGGGACCGCCGCCCACCGGAGGAGGCGCAGCCGGCACCAGAACAGTGGTTGGGTTGAGAATATGCTCGACTTCAGCATGCTGCGTTGGTGTGACAGCTTTCGCTCCAGCGAGCAGGTCGCGGCGGACAACGCCGGCGAGAGAGTCCAGTTTGATTTTCGAAATGCCTTGCAGGGTCTTGGGTATAAGGGCATCGGCAATTCCTGGAGCCGCGGCGGCGTTCACCGCGGCACGTTCGGCTGCGTATTCTGCATCGGTCAATTCCTGATAGAGTCTCAGCTTGTCCTGGATTTGAAGAATATCGGCCTTAAGATTGGGCTTACCTGCTCCTACTTCGGCGACTATAGGCACGCCGAGCGCGGTAGTGCTGCCAAATACGGTCAAAGTGGGCTCGTGCGCTGCTTTCAAAGCCTGAATGGTTTTAGGAATGGTGGCCTGCGGCACGATGCCGCCAACGGCAATGGCAGCAACGGCTGGTTCCTCCGCGTTGTAATCCGCTACCGGCATGGCCCCGATGAAAAATAAACGGCTCATAACGGTAAGCACGTCTTCGCGCAGGTTGTCTCCGGCTCCTGCGATGTCTCCTACGAAAGCACCTGAGACCAGCTCAACATTGCCGGGAAGTGCAATTTGACGCTGAAGGCGAGAATTTATGTTCTTTGTTGGATTGCTGGATAGGATTGCATACGTGCCGGAGACAATCTGGCGGCTCATCCGGTCTGCTTCACGCTCGTGCTCATCGTGTTCGGGGCCGATGGCGAGTGTTCCATGCGAGTGGCTTCGAGAGAGGTTTACCTGCGATATGACATGAGTCAACTCATGGGCAAGCAGTTCCCTGCCCTTGTGGGTTTCGGGCGCATAGTGATGACGATCGAAGACGATGCTCGATCCTACGGTGTAGGCCAGCGCATTTACAGCACGCGCGGATTCAGTGGCGAGTGAATCGATATGGATTCGAACGCGGCTGAAGTCATGGCCGAAGCGCGGCTCCATGAAGGAGCGCGTCGCCGCGTCGAGCGGCTGTCCGGGAGAACTCAGCACATTGTGGACGATGGGCGGAGCTATGCGCGGCGCATGACCTGCTTCCTTTCGCTGCAATCGACTCTTTTCTTCCACTTCGCAGTGTGCGCATTTGTGCAGGAGTTTTGCTTCTTCTTTTTCGCATGCGGCGCAGCGTCGCTGCAGAGTGAGAATCTTTATGGGCACTGTTTCGATCCGGGTGCTCTGTTCATCGTTTGATTCTGGCCGGGGGGAGGGTTCCTTCCTATGGATTCGCAGCTTTGGACGAAGCAACGAGGGTCCAGAGGACGCAGAGGGCGTGCGATCACGAGAGGGGATTTGTCCGAATTGTTTTGGTTCGGCAGTGAGTAGTCGCGTCAAATGAATCAGCCTCAGGGAGCCAAGTTATACAATCACCCGTTCAAAGTTTTCGTAGAATGACCAGTCCTTATCATTCATCAGGCGGCGAACTTCGCTGTTCGAGAGCGGATGCCATCCTATGGTTTCGGTCCGTTTAGGGCTCGTGTTTCGAGAGTGAACGGTTCCCACATAAAACGTGTGATCAGGATGAGCACGTACATTAACATTCTGGAGGTTCCAGACAAATGTGGTGTCGGCCCCTTCATTCATGTCGGGAAAACGGTGCTGCTCAGAAAACTTTTTGTAGTAACAGAAGGTTGAGCCGAGCACCCAGGGACGGCCTCCGGGGTATTGATATTCCCATGCGCGCTGCGAACGCGGATCATAAAACATCACACGCGAGAGGCCGCAGATCGTGTCCTGTGAAGTGGTCGCAGATTGTTCCTGCAATTCGCGCGCCTGGTAGGAAATGCGCTGCGGAGAGGCCCAGTCATCATCGTCCCAGTGGACGATGATCTCGCCACGAGCCATCTCGCACGCCATGTTGTGCTTTACTCCCATGGAAAACTTTCGATCCAGGCGAAGATAGCGAATGCGTTCATCGTGAGGGACCAAGTCTGCGATGGTGTCGGCGCCATCGTCGAGAATAATGAGTTCCTTGTTGGGATAATCCTGACAGAGGAAGTGACGGATTGCCTGTGGTATGAAAGTGCGTCTGTCCGCAGTCGGCATAATGCATGAGACTAGCGACGCAGGCCCGTTCCATAACGACGCGATTCGTGATTCTAATGCTTGTTCTTTCGGAAGACTGTGATCTGTGAGGTGTGTTGTGTTTCCGGCGGTTTTGCGGACAACAATCATGCTGCCTGCGCGATGGACAAGCTCAAAATTCGGGAGTGCGATTACCTCGTCTACAAAATTTTTAACACCCGGATAGTAGTCGGCGTAATCGTGAAAGGCGATATATCCGCCTTCTATCACACAGGATTCGAAGTGGTGGAAATCGCGGGAGACATTCTCATAGTCATGCAGGCCATCGATGAAGAGCAGCCCGATAGGCTTTTCCCAAGCTACTTCATAGGAGCGCTTCACGATAGTTTCAATAACCGAAGTCAAACCGTTCTCGGCAATGTTACGACGGAAGACATCCAGCGTCGAACCCAGCGATGTGACACCTGACCGCGATCCTGCAGCTCCGACCATGCCATCATGGCTGTCGATGGCAAAGACTTTGGTCTGCGCTCCCAGCGATTTCACTACGCTTCCTAATACGACTGTGGAGCGGCCACAGAAACTGCCGATCTCGACCACAGCTGAATCTGCCGGGAGAGTTGAGCATGCGAGATTGCAGGCAGCAAGCAACAGATCGGCTTCTTCTTCTTCAAGCCAGCCTTGAATCTTCTTCATTCGTTTCAGAATAGGCACAGATAGAACAATGGCGTTGTTGCGGTCTGTTTTCGCAGAGAATGTGGCGCCTGCTGATGAAATCATGTGATAACCGAGGCTTTCGCGGATGCGCTTGCGTAAGGAATTGTCATATCTGCGCGGGACGGGGTGGACCCAGAAGACATCTTCCCGGTTCAGCGCCGCGTCGATTTGGGAGAGTGTGTAATCCGTCTTGTATTTCACGTAATCGCTGCTACACGGATTGGCTGCGATCTCATAATCCAGCAACGCCAGAAGCGTGGGCAGCACCAGCTCTTCTGTCGCCCAGATGGCAGACCGCGACATAATGGACGTCAATTCCCGATCAGTGGAGAAAAGTCTTGTGAGTTCCCAGGCCGCCGCATTGGTGAAGACAGTGGATGGCCAGAAAGACCAATGAACGAACTTTTGCTCTCCATTCGGAAAGCGCCGCAGATATGGGCGCCAAAGCTCCAACTCACGAAACGCCGTCTGGGCGGGTGCCTGAGATGTTGTTGGATGCTGGACGCCCGGTGAGTTGCCGAGCATTCCGAGGCGCTGACGATCACGAATATATGGTGTCAGGTACTCGGAGAAACCGCATCGTGTTGCCATCTGGTCGGAGTCGACGATGGTGATGGTGTCGAAGGTCAATTCATCGAGCGCAAACTGCATGCAGTCCAGTGCGAAGTCGTGGAGGCGTCCCCATTCCATCGGCTTTGGCGAGGGATGCACGATTGCGTTGCAGGTGTCGAACGGGAAGCCTGTCTTGAGCAGATCGGGTGTTTGTCCGCCGTTGTAGAGCAGGATGATAGAGGATGGATCGGCGAAATGCAGGTTGCGGGCCAGATCGATGACGCACTCAGAACTCTCGTGAACGAGACATGCGAAGATGTTGCGGATCGGAGACATAATCAACTCTTTGCTGCTCCGTGCATACTTTCAACTACATATTCCGGCGCAGCATTTGCCAGAAGCAGCGCAACAGCCTGGCCGATGGGCTGGCCGGTCAATTGCTGATAATAAGTAAAAGCGGGCGATGGATTGACTTCAAAACAGAACCACTCATCCTGCGGCGTGCGGCGCAGGTCGATTCCGGCGAGGGGAAGATGCATGACTGCGGCCATCCTGATGCATCTTTCTTCAAGATCGGGAGGCAGTATACCGGCTCGAACAACGGGAGCTTCGTTCTCCGAATAACGATAATCATCGGCAGCGCAACGTACTTCGCAGGCGAAGACTTTGTCATCTACTACATGTACGCGATAGTCGACGCCCGCAATGTATTGCTGAAACTGCGTGGGACATGATGCAAGACTGCTAAAACGATCTGCATGTTCGGGGCGCAGGCGTGAGACACGGCTGCGGATGCCGCTGATGGACTTATAGACAACCTCTCCGTGGTGCCTCCAAAAGGCACGTGCCTCTTCGGCGTCGGTAGTGATGAGGGTATCGGGAACATTCCAGCCGTGGCTTCGAATCTGCTCCAATTGATATGGCTTTGAACCGTTCACGGCTGACGCAGAAAGGCGATTGATGACAAGAGCTGAAGTAAGTTCTGACCACGAGGCGAGAATGTCATCTACCTGAGCAGCATGCCTTACTGCGCTTTTCAGGCCTGTTGCTGTGACTTCAGGAAGTCGCGTGGACTCATAGGGGCGCAGATAGGCTGCGCTGATTTCAGCAAGACGGATGCTGTCGTCGCCCATGCGGATGCATCCCTCCACGGTTTCACCTATGTTGAGTTCAACTTTGGTTTCGAGCACGCGGCGCTGATCAATAAATGCAGTGGGAACATTGAGTAACTCAAGCTGATCGCGCACCTCGGAGAGAGGCGCATCTGCTTCCAGACCCCAGAGAAGAACTAACATACAGGCTTTCCAGGCAGGCATTGAAGGACAGCGTCTGCAATCTCAGGCGACGCCAAATCGGGCCATGGACTCGCGCTTACAAATGCGCTGCCCTGGCCGGATTCCGCAAAGCGAACTGCCAGCAAATTTGTCCCTGCGGCTTTCGCTAATTTGCGAGCATGATTTTTCAGCGTGGCAGAGGCGTTTCCAAAGCAGGCTTCGCCTACTACGGTCACTTCACATGACACTCCTGCCCAATCCACTGCGGCGCCGGGTGAGCGTCGCTGAACCGGCACAACCGGGATTCCCAGACGAGCGGCAATATGCGTCCATTCTTCTGCACGCCAGCACGGCCCGCCAAGATTGCCCGGAGCAGGGCAATTCAGTACGGGACATGGGAGGCCTGACAACCATGCGAGCAGAAATGCCGTCATCTCAGAAGCGACATACTGCCGATCGGCAGGAGTGATGTGCGGAAGGTCTTCGCAGTCAACGCCGGGGACACGAACAATTACGCCGTGGATATCGCTGATGCCAACGTCGCGGTCTGCAATGCGCGCTCTCGACTTGCCCGGTGAAGCGAGATGCATGTTCCATCCGCTCATGGAAAGATCGGCCGCCGAGACAAGCACAGCGTCATGACTGCGCCAGCGCTCCGCGAGCCACGCTGCAGCCGGGTCTCCCCGCTTTGCAAGAATAATCAACATGAACGGTTACTGCAGAGGCTGTTCTCCCAGCCTCTCGGCCATCAATCCTTTCTCCGCGTTCAGCGGTTTCTTTGATTGGTCCTGATCTGCTGCTTCTGCGGGCGCAGTTGCTGCTTCTGCTTTCGGCGGATTGAAAACTGCTTCTCCAACCGGGGGCCTCTCTTCCGGACGAATGAAGGCTGAGCCTGTTGAAGAGAACGGCGGCATGGAACTCGTCGCACGGGTCTCGACTTTGTCGATTCTGGACTCAGGGAGAATTTCTCTGAAAGCAATTTTCTCTGCCTGTACTTTTTCTATCTGCGATGATTTGTCGACGATTTCCTTTCCTTTTCTCTGTACTACAGTGAACAGGGCCGAGAGCGTTATGCCCGCGGTGGCAAAGATGGTTGCGCTTCCAGCGCTTGAGCCGGTGACGGTGAATGAACCGGTAGTAGCTCCGGCTGGAATTGTGATGCTGGCGGCGGAAACCTGGGCCACATTTGGATTGTTGGAAGCAAGTGTGACGATCAATCCCCTTTGAGGCGCGGGCCCGCTGATCGTGACGGTTCCAGTGGCGGAGCCGCCTACGAATACCGATCCCGGACTTAGCCCAAGCTGACCGGTGAGAACAGGAGTGGGCTGCACAATCATCGAGAGCGCCACCGTCTGTCCGCCGAATGCAGCCGATATGGTCGTAGAACCTACGGCTGCTCCGGTTGCCGTTACGGTTGTTGATGTAGCACCTGCCTGTACTGGAACTGTGACGGTGAAGTTTGGAGGCGAACCAGCAACTTCGCCAGAAATAGAGATGTTGGCGCTGTCCAATGTTAATGTGATGGAGCTGTTAGCGGAAGCCTGTGAGCTCAGAGTCATGGTGAGCGTGGTTGTGTCGCCAATATTGATTGGACTTGGCGGGTTAGCCTGAATCGCTGTGATGAACGATGGAGCAGATACGATCCAGAACCAAACATCGAAATCTCCGCCGCGCCGACGGTCGCCGCTCGGAAGCTGTAAAGAAATATTCGTATTGCCGCCTTGTGGGGGCTGGCCAAATGCCTCGCCATCAAGGAAGATGGTTGGATCGTCCTGCGACCAGATGAAGTCTCCCCTGACGATAAGGTGCATGAGCAGGCCTCTCTCGTTGGGAGACGCAGCGAGAAGCTGATTCAGCAGGGTCTGGGCCTGTGAGCCGGCCTTCCAGAAAATGACATTGCCATTGACGCTGGGTGTGCCGCCGAGGACGATGGGAAAATATGCTCCTGCTCCGGATGCGTCTCCCGCGAAGATTGGATATTCCACCATGACGAAGCATGTGGGGCGCGCCACGCTTGCCGGATCGACATTCGCATCGCACTGTATGTTGATTCCCGAAAAAGCGTTGACGTGCACATTGCTGTCATTGAACAACTGGGTGACGTTGTTTTGCGGGTCTACTGTCGATAATCCGACTATGTGGAAGCCCTGATCAATTGGCGGGAAATTGACCAGAGCCGGAAACAACGGCAGGCAACTCGTCACATTCATCGCAATGGTGCCTTGCGGAGCAGGAGGACTGGTCGGAGGTGGAGGTCCCCACGTCACCAGAGCAAGCGGTGCCCACGAACGGTTGATGCCTGCGGGAGGCGCGTCGAGCAGCGGCTGAATGGAGCCGTCGGCAGTGCGCGCGGTAAATTGCCAGTAGTCGCCGGCGCGCAGGTCTTGACCACCAAACTGAATATGCACACCATCGCCCAGATTCATTCCCGGTGTTCCGGCGTCGCTGTAGACAGAGGCAGCGTCGCCAATGCCATCCCAACGGCGGAGAATCATGTGCCGGTCACCTGATGCGGAAGGTGGACTGCTGAGGGCGCCGGGCAACTGGAAGCTCCCGGGGATTGGGTCTGCGAGCACGGCGGTGAATGTATCCGGATCAGGATCTTTGGCGAGCGTCGTAAGATGGCCGCTGCCTGGGCCGAGTTCGCTGGCATCATCTGTGATCTCGACAAGATCACCGGCGCGCAATGCAGTCGCGACATCGTGGCCGAGGCCGGAAAGAGTAACCGTGACCCGGTCAGACTGAACATCCGTGACATTCACCGCAAATGCTGCGTTGTCACGCGACCACTTGAAACGCGCAATTCCTCCGGTTACGGTTGCGGCATTGGCGGTTGTGTATGCATTTTGCAACGCCTGCGCCAAAGCGAGTGTAAGGCCATCTGTTGAAACCCCGTTCAGCGCAAGAGGAATCCTCTCAGATGTGCCTGTGCTATCAGAGATGGTGATGAAACCGGCGCGTTGCGCCGCATCGGCCTGCGCTTTCGTAAGCGCAGAGGAGAGAGTGAGACTGGCTGCTCCGATTGAAACCGATGCAGCAAGGGGCACGTTGAAGGCTCCGCCCAGACTATTTCCCGATACATCACCGCCATTATGAATCTGAACGCGATACAAATGATTTTCGCGACCAGTAAAGGTGGTTGCGTCCGGTAACTGGCATAATGTCTGCTGCTGAACATTCGTGGGCTGCAGTGTGGTCAGCGTTCCACTTCCTGATGTGGGCAGAAACTGGGCACCCTGAGCACAGGTGAGCGTTGCATTATTCGCAGGCAGAAGTTGCACTTTTATCTGAACGATGTTCTTCAGGCGGGCAGAAGTATCAGGGCCGCCGAGCGCGATTTCACGAATCGAATCATCTTCGAGATAGGTGATGAGACGCTGCCAGACTTCCAGATACACGAGCGCATGCAGCGTAGAACCATCGGTAGGTATTGGAATGCGAGGAGGGTCGAGGAGGTCGGGTTGGCTTAGATAGGTTGTATCTTCATCAAGCTGGCACAGAATGCCATTGACATAGCAGTGCCCTGCGGCAATGCCGAAGTCATCCAGAGCATTGGGATTGGCGCTCGCCGTCAGCTGGAAACCTGATCCGGGAGCGGGCACGCCGCTTGCGCCAATGACATCGCGCAGCTCTGTTTGCAAGAGAGCAAGGCGCTCCAGTACTTCTTCGTTCCAATCCGAATCAAGCCACACACGGCCCTGCTGGTGCAGGACCCCGGAATAGTGCTTTCTGGGATCAAATGTAAACCGCGAAAAATCGCCCTTCATAAATCTTCTCCTAGCTTTCGGCGACGATGACCGGCGATAAGCCTACCGGCATGAATTCCTGCAATTTGATCTGCAAGTTTCTTAGTCGAATCGTGTTCTGAGTTCCGGCAAACACGCCTATTTCACCCTGGTCCTCACCGGCGGTGAGAATGACGTTTGGACATACAGCCGCCAGTTGCACATAGTCCGGACGCCCGAACCGCAGTGATTTGAACAGCGGAGCCACGCACCGAATCGCTCCACTGCAGGCGGCTGTCTGAGCATCATTCGGCACGCAGCGGTAACGTCGCGGCAGAATTGATCCGGTTTCAAAACGAGTAAAGCGGATGCAGCCGGATTGCTGATCGTTAACGATGGCAATGTCATTCAGCAGACTTTCACTGGCGTTGAGCACATCGCAAAAGATGGCACCCAGCACCGTGACACGTTCCAACTGCACGGCGCGAGCAGCAGTCGTAGCGAAAACAGGAGGGCTCGCCAGTCCGCCAGAGCCGGCAATTGCTGCTTCTTCCTGCATGTCCACAACAGAGTCGGCTACGGTGAGTTGGCCTACTCCCTGCCCTAGCCACAAGCCACCTGTAATGCAGCGGGACAATATATATATGCCGTCACTGTTCAGGTCTGCATCGTTGGTCAGGATTGCAGGCGTTGTGCGGTTGGAGGGATCAAGGGTGCATGCAGTGAGCTGGAGCTGCGCAATCGCAGCGTTGATGATGAAAGGGCCGCCGCTGATCAGCAGTCCATTGATATCGAGCAGAGACATCGGTGAGTTGACGATGAAGGTTGCCCTGCTGGGAGTCCCTGCAGATTGATATGAGGTAAGGCAGGGTCTCTGCCCGATGGCAGCGCGAATGGTTAGATTTTTTAAGGCAGCCGGCAGCGTGATGCTTGGCGGCGAGTCGTAGGTCGCGCTGTCAACAATCTCAATTACATCTCCGTCTTCTGCAGCGGCGACTGCATCGGCAATGCTCGCGTGCACAGGAGCGCCTGTTAGATTGTCGGCTGCGATGTCATCCACATCGCCGGAACGCGACACGAAGCGGGTGGTGCTGCCGGGAGCATTTTGTCTCTGCGTTGAATTTAATGCGCCGACAAAATCTGTGAAGGCTTCGACAAAATCCACGCTCAGAGTGGTGCGGTCAAATGCGAAACCGGGAGGCGGTGAAGTAATGGCGAGATCATTTGGCGGAAGCGCGAAGCGCCCGAGTTCGGGGTCGATGCCCAGCTCTCCCACTGCAAGTAATGAAGCACGCTCGTTGCGACACAAATTTATGGCGACGGGAGTACGTTGTTGCAATGGCCAGCGACCGGGTATGGGCAGCGCTTGCCCCTGCGCTGCACGTGCGACAACCAAACCATTCAGCGTTTGCTGCTGCAGAATGGATTCCTGCACAGCTGGATCACCTGGAGCAAAGTATGTGCTGCCATCCTCGGCAACGAGTAATCGAATGCCTGCATTCGGCGCCTGCGCCACTTCCGGTAGATATACGAGCAGGCTCTGCCCAGCACGATTGGTCACTACCAGCTCGGCAGGTGGAATGAAATTACCCGAGAGTGGACGTAACAGAATGCTCAACAAGCCCTGATCCGGGATGCTTCCTTCCAGAGCATTCTTGCTGGGCGCAAAGCTGTATGCAGGCCACGGATTTGGTATTTGCAAATCAGGATCAACGCCGGGCGCCTGATCGGTGGTCGCAATGCCTCCCATCGTCTGGAAGGTAGAGGGGCCGGTAAACAAGGCAGCTTCGACGAGCACAGAGCCCGTTCCGAACCTTGTTGGATCGGTGAGCACCATTGCACCCGGTTTGCGATTGAGCTTTGTAAATATAAGTGCGGGCGCTGTGCTCGGATCAGCGGAACGCGCTGGATAAATCTGCCCTTCAGAGGCACGAGCCAACGACGGTGTTACAAGCGTTGATGCTGTGTAGGTGCTTCCGTCATCCGCAACAAAATAGGTGAGCACATCTCCCGGCGAAACACGCGCGGGAGGCAGATAGATATACAAGCCATCCACGGAATGAACAGACTCATTGCGTGCAGCGCGAATGGAGAGGACAGCACCGGGAAAGCGTCCGGCAGGCGAGGACGGAAACGATGGGCCGGGCCAGCCAAGTCCATTTCGTCCGGTTTGCACTGTGATGACGAGCTGCCCTGTTCCTGTTCCGGCAGATCCTTTTTCGAAGGCAGGATTGCTGCCGGATGACGCAAATAAAGTGCTCAGAAAGCCGAGATTCGTCGAGGTGCTTCCGCTCTGCCAGACTGCGGTAATCAGGAAATGCGTGCTGCCCAGCTGGAAGGCACGCGGTTCGAGCAGCCGCATTTCAGCTAACGAAACATTTGTCGCTGCGCCGAAATTAAACGCGGTGGAGCTGGAGGTTGCCCGTACGGAAGGCGCGACTTCCGCAGCCAGCAGAACTCCAAATTGTCGGACGGCAATATTGGATTCAATCCCAAAGTTTGCCCAAGGGTTGGCTGCGAATGCTGCACGCGTGATCGGAGACGCACTGTCCAGATCAAAGAGCGGGGTTTCTCGAAAGAGTGGGTTGAAGGTGAAGCACGATGTGCCGGGTGCTGGCGTTCCACCCGGAGTTGCGCCGGCGGGCGTTGCGCCGCGGACAGGAAATGTCTTCAGACGGCGAACGAAGATGCCGAGATTATTGATCTGATATCGGCCTGGAGTTCCCCATGCCGGAATGTCCAGTCCAAGAGAGCTTATTGAGACGCGGGCCCCATCGAGAGGCCGCGAAGGCTTGAAATCAGCGGCATGAGCAAAGGGATCATTCGCCTGACCAAGCAATCCCAACTGCGATGGGTCGTGCAGATCGGGAGTCAGCGGCCTGTTCAGTCGGACATGATTGAGGTTCTGTGACCACCCCAGCGAGAGAAAGAATTCTGCGAGGTCTGCGGGCCATCCGCTGATTGCATTCGAAAGGGCCTGCAGCATCTGCGGAGTGCCTTTGCTGCGTCGCCAGATAACGGTGTTCCACACATCGAGGCGATTGCTTTGCCCAACGGGTTGTTGCAGCAGGTTTGCCCCAACCAGCGCGCCGATGTACGGCACAACCCAGTCATCGCAAGTCTCGATGAAGAAGTTGTCCCAAAGATAATCAAGGTCCTGACGCACGTTGGCCATCTGCGCGCCAACAACGCGTAGAAGCGCCAGCAGCGGCTGGCCGCGCTCCGCATCGTAGACGCGATAGTGCCCGGGAATGCGGAAGTAAAGCCTCTGGGCAAAATCTTCTGCTTGATTGCGGCTCATGTATCGATGAAACCTCCGCTGCCGGTAATTACCAACTGGCCCTGATCTGAACCCGGAGGTCCTATAACGGCGATCTCCGTTGGACCGATGAGAATGTCATGTGGAGGAATGCCTGGAGGATCGACACCAGCCGCTGTTGTTTTGTTCAGGTTTGTAGTCAATGCTCGCGAAACGCTGAAAAGCTTCAGCGGTATACGGACCAGATTTGTGAATGTGGCAAACTGAGGTCCTACGCGGCGCAGGCTTGTAATGGTGGCATTTGTGATGCCGGGAATGTTCTGCACGACCGCATAGACAGCGCTGAGAAAGATTGGCTGGCCAAACTGCAGATTTTGAAATGCGAAATATCCAAAGCTTCCATCGGGATTCCGACCTGGATTCAACGCCGCTTGTACGTTAGCGAGCGTCGCGCTTTGCGGGAAATGACTATCTATCTCGACCTCGACAATCAGCTCGATGTAAACCGGGCTGAAGTCCTGAAAGCGCAGCAGCACGTTGGGATCGCGATGATTATCGAGGTAGCTGCGTAGTTTCGAAGCGAGCAGTGTTCCCTTGATTGGAGTCTCGTCTACCGTTGCCACAGTGAGCTGGACATAAGGATGAGCCACAGCCTGGTTTGTCACTGGATCACTCACGACCCAGACTGCTGTGGCTTTCGAGATTCCAGGGAAGTTCAGCGCGAGCGCAGCATAGTCTGGCGCGCTTACTGCGCGGCTGAATGTGCGCAGGCTGGCCGGGGCCGCGCTGCGAATCTGCGCGGGGGAATCAGCATCGCTGCCGCCGCTTGTAGGCACAGGGTTTGTTACTTTTTTTAGGTTGGGAACGTTGTCGACCAGTTGCTGGATCGAATCGGGCGACAGATTGCCAGCGCTTCCCAGTCCTTTGCGGTAGCGCGCATGAATATTGTTAGTGCCACTTGGCGGACGCGCACCGTTAAAGCCATCGCCAAAGACGACAGTCGTCTGAGCCGTATCATCGAGCGTGGTGGTAAAGTCCTGTGCATCGGGTGTGCTCTGCGCGAGGTTCGGCTGCTCATTCCAGGCAACACCATTCACTGTCACTATAAGCGTGCTCTTTACTGCTGAGAGGCCCTCCGGATCGCTCGAAGGCAAATAGGTGAGCGGCTTCTTTTTGAGCGCATAGGATTGAAAGGCGTTGCCGTCGCTGCTGCCCAACACTTCGTCTTTTACTGTTTCGCCCTGCGTGACTTCGGCAATGTTGCCCAGCAAAGTACAGCTTGCGCGAGCATATGTATTCAACAGTGGGCTTTTCAGCTTTATGCGCGTTATGTTGTTGACGGGGTCGAATATCGGCGCTCCGTCCAAAATGGCAGATTCGGCTGTTTGTGTGTTTGTGGCTGTGTTTGCAACAGGATCGAAGAGGTTTCCTCTGATGACGACCGTTTGTCCTGACTGAAGCGAGCTCTGTGTGCCCTGCAAAATAAGCTGATCGCCTGAGAGTGCCACTGGAAGAGGAAGATTGATTTGCAAAGGCAACAGCTCATCGCCCGTCAACACAACAGTGTCACGAATAGGAAAGACGTTCGTGCCCATGTTTTCTGCAAAGGTAAGCCGCGTAACCTTGGAACTGAGCGTATAGGCGACCTTCGTAGAAGTCTGCGCGTCAATGACATGAAAGACCTGGAAGACTCCTCCAGTCAGCAGGACTGCCCATCCTGGGTTCTGCGATGAATAGTTCAACTGCTTGTAGACCGCGTCAAGGAAGAGGACTGTGTTCAGGTCTCCGGGAACAGGGTTATAAAACCATGGGTTTGCCTGCACGATTGGGAAAGCGCTTATGCCCTGATCAAGCGTTTCGTGGCTCCGAATGGCGCTTTTCTCAAGAGAGACAAAGCCTTCGATGGTCAGAGTCAACCCGATGGTGGACACGTCCCAGTTGTTCTGGAATGGAGCATCCGGAAATCTGGTAGTCGGCACCGGGTCCGGCAGATTATTTGCGAAGTTGGTCAGCGTGGGCGAGAGCGTGCTCCATGCCGGAGCATTTGCGCCAAACGACGCAGCCTTTACGCGTAGCGCATACAGCGATACCTGCTTACTGGCCTGTGTATATGGGCCACCGCCGATTTCGCTCACCCAGCTAATGGTTGTTGTGCTTGCGGCCTTATCTACAACTGCTTCTGCAATCTGAAACAGGTGCGCCGACTCGCTTGCGGTACCCTGATTTTCTACGGCCAGCACATAATCATCGACTGCAAGCGCATGATTCACGCCTTGCAGCACGATGGTATTCGACGGAAACGGAACATCCGGCGAAAGCGGGGAGAGCGGGACCGAACTGTTATCGCCGGAAACGGTAACAGCTGTTGATGTCTCGAATGTCAAGGGAGCCTGGCCTGGCGCAGGCTTACTGCCCAGACGGAAATTTGCCGGGACAACGAGCGAGGTCCCTTTGGCCGCAGTAAAAGCTACGAGTCCGCTGGCTGCGGCTCCGGGAGCCGGATGATAGTCGATCACCTTGACGATCCGCAGCAGTGAGTCGCGCAAAGCGGCGGTGCCCAGATAAGCTTCGTTCGCGATTCGCTCCTGATAGAAGGTCAGAACGTCAGCAAGGTAGGCCCATAGCTCCACAAACATCGTCTGATAATCGCTTGCTGTTCCCGCCTGCCATGCAGCAAACGGATTCGGAGGAGACAAAGTAATGGTCCCGCCAATGGAGTGCGCCGCGGCGGCGAGGCCTCGCACGACTTTCCAAGTTGAAGTCCCGGCGCCATCGATTACCTGAAGGTATTCATTGTCTATCTTGATCTGGAAATTGGAAGCTGTTGGAAAGCTGCTGTAATCGAGTACTGAGATCGTTGTGTCTGTGGGTCCAATCGCACTTGTTAATGTCGTTACGGCTGTGGCCATCAGATCCGGAAGCGCAATGGAATCGAGCATCGCCTGCCGGAAGCTGGTGAATGTTCCGATGCGATAGCGGATGGCAGGCAAACCCGGAGGATTCGATATCAACACTGGTGTAGCTGGAGCTGTTGTTGCCTGCGAGCAGCAGCCGTTGATGGAATTGGTGGTCATCCCTGCGCTCCGCTCGTCATGATGGTGAGAGTTCCGTTTTCCGGAAAGTTGCGGTCATTATCCAGACGAATCACTTCATCGGTTCCCACAGATAAAAAGCCCTGAGCCAGATTAAGAGCTGTCTCCTGAGCAGGCTGTGCTGAGTGAGAATGCGCAAGCTGCCCGATGGTCACTGCCTGCACGCCTGGCACTGCCATTGCCGCCGCGTAGATTCTGCTAGCGAACAAGTTGTCTCCGAAGGTGAAGTTATCGGGATGGAAGAACCCGGGTGAGCCATTTGGCAGAGTGCCGCTGCTGAATACCTGCAACAGCGCCTGCTCTACATCGCTCTGCTGAGAGCCTTTGGCAATCGAAATCTGCAACGCAAGATCGACCGGAACATAAACGGGTCCGGAAATTTGAATGTCATAGCCGGACAAGCGCCTGGTGTTCAGATAATTTGCCAGTTGCTGTTTCAAATCATCGGTCAATCCTTCGGTGCCGAGCGGATCCACCGTAAGCGTTACGGTAAGCCAGCTGCCGGTCCAGAGAAAATTCGCGTTGGCGCGTTGAATGACACGCTTTCCAGAGGAATCGATAAACGCGGCAGCGGCCTCCTGATAATCAGCCGCGCTGACAGCAACCACCGGATCGTGAAAGCTGGCTGGAGCGATGCGGCGCGCATGATCTCGCGACTCCCAGTCGCGTCCACCAACAGCAGGCAATGGATTCGTAACGGAATTGAGCCACGGCGCAGTGCCGCCTGGCCGCGCAAGCACCAGCGAATCGGCGCTAACGTTTCCGCTGCTGCCTCCACCAACACGATACGTGGCAATGACGGTAGAGGTTTCCGATGGACGTAATCCAAAGACTCCGTCGCCGAAGACCACGGTCGCGTCGCCCGCGTCATCCATTTCAACGCGAAAAACCGTGTCATTCGGCCCACTCTCCAGCAGGCTCGTCTTTTCCTGCCACAGGTCACCATCCACAGTTAATTGCAGAGTGCTGATGCTGTGTGGAGGACGGGCGGTGAAGCTATTTGTAATCTGAGTTGAGGTCGTGCTGCCTACCGGCAGACCAAGAGTAATGGTACTGCTATCGAGATGCGCGAGCGGCGCCTGACTCAGGCTGAGCCGCTGACGTGGAATGCGCGCTCCGGCTGGACGCGCAGCAATCTCCGCATTGACTTCGGCTTTCTGTTGTTCCGAAAGAAGTCGCAGGGTTTCGGATACCGTCTCGCCGTGCGTTGCGGGAACAGCATTGCCGCGGACGACTGTGCTGCTGACGCAATAGTCATGCGTAAGCGGTGTCTTTTCGCCCCACGTAACAATGGTGACAGTGACAGATGCCGGTGGCGATCCTGCTGAAGAGACCTCAACAATCTGTGGATCAGCCGTCAATTGAACCACGTCACGCTGACTGGCTCCTGCATCGAAGATCAGATAGTCGCCGAGTTTGAGATGTTCGAAATCACCAGCTAACGCAGCGCTGAATTGAGTTTTCGACAGACAGCAACCGGTATTTCCCCAATCGTAGAGCGACATCTGATTGCCGGCAGGATCAAGCTGCGCGTCAGCCAGTGTTTCGAAAACAATCACCGGATCATCGCTGGCGCTTGGATTGTTGCTCACCTTGAAGCCCGCAAGCAGTGGCTGCTGGGCGTTCACCTGAAACTGCAGCCATGTATGGGCAGAAGCGCCGTCATCCATCTGATAGCCAATCAGGGCAAGATGTCCTGCAACGGAACGGCGTTGTGTAGCGGTATCAAGAAATGCTTCATTGGCCACACGGTCCTGCATGTAGCTGAGGTTGTCGGCAGTTGCGGAGAAGAGCTCGACCAGCACCATTCCTAAATCAGCCTCATTGCGCTCTGTCCATGCCGGCATGCGAGTAGGAATGAAATCAAGAAGAGCCTGGCGGAAGCCTGCATAATCTCTCGTCAGGTAGTCGATGGCTACAGCCATCTCCGGCTGCGGAGCGGCTTGTGCTGAAGGAGTGGCGCAGTCAAACGGATCATCACAAGCAAGACGAAAACGAAACTTCGCACTGCCGAAGAATGGATCGATGTCCGGCCCGTTGACCGTGAGCGTGTAGATCGAGAAATCTCCGAGGCCACTCAGAGCCAGCGCAACGCTTTGGTTATCTGAACCGGATGTTGCTGAAAGAATCCGGGGGAACAGTCTTTGGCCGCCGGTAAGCGTATAGCTGAGAGGGTTGGTCAGGTATACCTGCTGGGCTGGGGTAATCGGCGCCAGGAAAGTGACTATCAGCCGCGCATTTGCATCGTCCACGGCAACACGCGCAACTCCCTGCGCTCCCGGAGCGAGTATGGGAGATGAGCATTGAATCGTCGGCATGAGGATGTTCTGGGCCACGTTTACACCTGCACCTGAAGCGTCTGTTTCTGCTGAGTCGCCTTTAACGTATATGTAATTTCGATGGTTACAAGTTCCTCTTCTCCGGACTGACTGGTAACGCTAATCTGGTTGACGTCGATGCGATCACCGAGCCAGCGCTGCAGATTGTTGCTGATGAGAAATTGCGCGCTCGCGCGCAGCATGTCACTGTTGGGCGCAAACACAAGCTGCTGCACGCCGACTCCAAACTCCGGCAGATTGACCCGCTCTCCTGGAATTGTGAAGAGCACCTGCAGGATCAGATCGCGCATGTGATCGTCTGACCCGGTCAGCTTCGGCACACCCGTGCTGCTCACGCTGTATGGGTAGTCAAGAAAACGCTGCGCTAATGGATCGGATTGGATCTGGTCTGCCATTCTCTTCCTTGCTTTGCACTACTGAGTGCATCTCTCTGCTGACTTCATTACTGTCTTTTCATCCCGTATTCACTTTCGTGGACAACAAACTCGATGTAGGCGAAGGCATGGGCGGCGTAGGCGGGGCAGGTGTGACCGGGCCCGCAGCGGTGCTTTCGCCCGGATGCATATGCTGCTGAAAGATTTGCACAATCTGCTGCAGGTATTGCAGCAGCTCATCGCCGAGCACGACGGGATGCGTGGAGTTCTCGACAAGCTCAATCTGCTGCGCATCGATAACTACCTTCGTTGCATTGCCTGCTGCTACTTTCACTGTGCTCGAATCCATGCTGACGGTGTTGCCATTGCTGTCGGTAATTTCCAGTGTGCCGCCATCGTCATCGAGCACCATCTTGTGGCCGGCCTTCGTCTTGAACACTTTCTTTCCTGGTTGCGCGGATTCCGGAATATCACCGCTCGTGAACCATGTTCCGGTCCAGATGGGATAACTCAGGTCGCCGCCCTCGAACTCAATCCACACGCCCGCTCCCACATCGGGCACAGCAAACAACCCCTGCTCGCTCGCTCCACCATAGATAAATGCCGGCAGCGCCCAGCCTGTCTGCTCCACTCCGAGCACTCGCGGAACGGTCGCGCGGATGCGGCCCAGGTTGAGGGGATCGCTGTTGTCGGTTACCTGCCCACGGTACTTGCCATAGTAATGGCCTTCCACCCGCTGAATGAGTCGCGCTAACACTTCGTCTGTTTGAGTGGTATGCATGTGCTATATCCCCGGTATGGCAAGGCCCAGGCTACTGCTGCCAAACTGCTCGGTGCCGTCACGATCACGCGCGTTCCTGCGAGCATCGAACTTCTGAATGTAATCGCCTTCGTGATTAAACTCGTGCACTACGCGCGTGACATAGTACTTGCCGCTGTATGTGCCTCCTGCTCCCTTCACCAGCACCAATCGGCGGGGCCGTAAAACTGATTGATACGCATCGCTGTTAATTTCTCCGCTGGCTGAAATCAACCAGCCCGCTTCATCTCGCACGGCCTGAACGATGGTCTGCATTTCTGTGGCATCGCTGGTGGGCGGGCCAAGAACAAGCATTTGTGCCTGCGCATCTTTTGGCGTGACCTGGCTATCAAGCTGACCGCCGATCAGAGTATTCGCATCCTTATCGCCAAGCTTTGTCAATTGGGTATCGCTTGCCTGCGCGATATTCGCGCTATTGGCGCTTACGTCCATTTGCGATGCCTTTACATTCAATGGCCGCTGACCGCTCAGGTGCGCCGAGAACTTCTTCAGGTTTCCCTGATCTCCGAATTGAATGGCAAGATCGGGCTGCGGCGTATCATCAAGCTGCGGCCCACGAAAGTATGCATTGAGCATGCCGCTGTCATCGGTTTCGAAGTAGAACTCCATGCCGTTCTTCTGCGCCAGATCGCGCACAAACTGAATGTCAGTCCCACGCTGGATGATCGTCGTGTTGTCTTCCTGGTGCACCGTGGCGGTTGAATCAGCCTGAATGGATATCCCGTAGCTCGAAACAATCTGCTGTACGATATCGCTGTCGGCCATGTTTGGCCAGGGAGTGATCTTTTCTTCAAGGCTCATCATTACGCTTGTATCCATACCGCGAATATGAAGGAAGGCGTTATCCGGTTCGCTGCCCAGCTCAACATCCACGTTCGTGATGAAGCCATCAAAAACTACCTTTAATCCGTCGTTGCTATCGCCACCGCCCAGCAGGCTTCCCACTGCTGCTGCGAAACCGCCACCATCAGTAAAACCGACCTTGATGGTGGTGGAGTTGAATACAGCGAGACGATCATCATCGAGATACGTCCACGAGCCATCGTCCTGAAGGCGCAGAGCCATCTGCAGATGAAACGTGCTTGCCGTATTTGTGCTTTCTTCCACAATCAGCGACACAACATCTCCATAAAAGTCTTCGTCAACCGCGGTCCCCAGAAACTCGATTTGGTATGCCTTGTTGGCCATCTCTTCCGGTCATCTTGCTCAAATATGGTTCTCGTTCTCTGCACCGATTTAGCTGCGATTTGGCGGAATCGGCAGTTGCCGTCCCGGTTCAAGCAGATCCTCCGGATCCATCTCTGTATTGGCATCAGCAATCAGCCAGAATTTCTCCGGATTGCGATAAAACTTGTAAGCGATCAGATCCAGCCGCTCATCCGCGGTAAACGTATGCAGATAGCCAGCAGGCGTTGGAGGAATAAAGCGCGTCTTCAATGCCGTTACGATCTTCCCATCGGCATTCGTCGTCTGGTAGGTGGCTATGTTCGCGTAACGGCTGCCTTTGAAAATCATCTTCACCGTCTCCAAATCGTCTGTTCTCTATAACGAGAACGAGAGCGACGAGCTGACTCCGAACTGCACAGCAAATGCAAGGTTGAGCGCGGCCATTGTCTCCTTCACGCCCTGCGAGTAGTTGTAGGCAGCGTTGCCCAGCGTGTCTCCGGCCAACTGGTTCGGCTGCAAAATGTCCAAATTTACGGAAACATCGGCGCGGATAGGGTTCAGCAGCGTATCGTATTCCGTTTCAGTAACGCTCAGGCTGGTAATCGCCACGGGAAAAATGCGAAATGGGCCCCAGAAGAAGAGTACCGTCGGCAGACTCGAAGGCGGAGACTGGTGCGATCCGGAACTGCCACTCAACGAAAGCAGGTTCAGCGAGAGCGAGCTTTGGGGGACCATCAGCATCTCAAGCGCGGAGAGCGTGGGAAGAATTCCGCTGGCTGCGGCAATTGGGTTTCCTTGCGCCAGGAGGTCCGTCGCATCCACGCGCAGAGTGAAACTCATGCTTTCTGATGGCGGACACGGCTGCTGTTTTGCGCTTGTGGCTCCGGCGTTGGTGCACGGCTGAGGCCGTCGCGGTATGGCAGGTGTGCGGGATACCTGCGCAGGATTGAACTGGAAGACAACGATGTTCGGCAGCGCTCCCAGCAGCCCGGCGCCAAAGTTGAGAAATGCGCCTTTCAATGCCGCCATGCCGTCCTCCTCACCATTTCTCTCATTTGTTTCTCCGCTCCCTTAGATCAACTTCAATGCCAGTGCCTGCAGCCATGCGCGGGCAATACTCTGCGCAGCATGCTCGTCCGTCATCGCTTGCAAATTCACGTTTACCGGCTCGGCACTCAGGCTGTTCAGTCTTTTGGTGCTATGCGGCCCTGGATTCTCCGCGTAATAGCCTTCCGCTTTCTCGGCAAAAATTGACGCTGCGCGCGTCACTATCGGGCGAATGCGATGCTCATGCCCTTCAGCATTTGTAATATTCAGCGACAACGAATCGATATTGAGGTCCAGCATTCCCATCTTGATTTCCTAGTTCGGCAGACACACTGATTCCAGTTCCGAAATTTCCTTTTCAGGTATGGGTTTCTCCATCTTGATAAATTCGTGACGGGCAGAATGCGCCAGATGCGTCATGCGCACCGGCGCTCCTTCATTCGCAGCGCGAAACGCTGCATTCATGGCAATGTTGCGAATGTTTCCTCCGGGAATGACCAGCCGCGCGAGCACGTTCGTGTTCAATCCCTCGGTCGGCGTCTTTTCAGGAAATACTCGCCGCCAGATCTCTTCGCGCTGCGCAAACTCAGGGAATGGGAAATTGGTTACAAACCTGATGCGGCGCAGAAATGCCGGATCGATAGCGCTGCGCATATTGGTTGCGAGCACGGCAAGCCCTCGATACGATTCCATGCGCTGCAGCAAATAATTAATTTCGATATTGGCATAGCGGTCGTGGCTGTCTTTTACTTCGCTGCGTTTTCCAAATAGAGCGTCCGCTTCATCGAAGAACAGGATCGCTCCGCCTTCTTCCGCCGCATCAAAAACACGGCGCAGATTCTTCTCTGTTTCGCCGATGTATTTGCTGATCACACTGGAGAGGTCAATTCGATAAAGATCGAGATGAAGGGCATTGGCCAGTACTTCCGCTGCCATCGTTTTGCCGGTACCGCTACTGCCCGCAAACAGCGCGCTGATGCCAAGCCCTCTACGGCTTGTAGCGCCGAAACCCCAGCTCTCATAAACTTTTGAGCGATGCTGTACATGAGAAGCGATCTCACGCAGCATCGCTTTTTCGTTGGCTGGCAACACCAGATCGTCCCATTGCGCGACCGGCTCTATGCGCTGCGCGAGATTTTCAAGACGTGCCCGTGCCTGAGACCGCCCTGCATCCCATAGCGACTGCAACAGAGCGTCGCCTTCAGACCCTGACTCCAGTGCTTCATCCACTGATGCACGAATCCCGGCAAATCCAAGATTGAACTGCGCCACCAGATTCGACACATGGCCGTTCATATTCACGTTCGCCGCACGCAACTGGTTCTCCCATGCTTCCTGCTGCTCTTTTGCAGTCGGTTTGCTTATGTCGAAAGTCTTTACGGCACGATCCAGAGGCCGCCAGCGATCTCTCGCGCTCAGTATGACTGGCCCTTGCACGCGCTCGATAAATCTTGAAACCTGCGCGACAGCCTTGAGATCGTTAACATCGAGTCCGTCCGTGTCGACATACAGCGCGCCTGGCAGCAAGATGGCCTCGCGCTCCCATAAGCGCATCAGGCCTTCGACCTCCTGTGCGTTCGCCGGAATCTGATCAGCCGCAAGAGCATATAAGGCGAAACCTGCTTCTGCACAGCCGGCAGCGGCAACGGCCCGCTTCGCCAGCTCATCCGCTCCACACATCTGAATTACAGGTAATTGACGATGAGGCCGGCTCCATGCATCAGCGATACGGCGAGCTTGTGCAACATGCGAAGGCGCAATATCATCCGCTGGATGGACAGGCCGCAAGAGTCCGGCAAGACGCTCGTCAAGATACTGCAGCCCGGTAAGAAAATGCAGAATTCTCTCATCCATTGTGAGCGGACATGTCGTAATCGAAGAGCCGCCCTGGCTGCTCATTTCAATCAGCCGCCAACGACGCAGCGGGGCTGCTGGGTTTAATGCGCTCCAATGCGGAGCAGATAACGCAGCCAGCGCCAGGCTGAACGTTGGATAGGGCTTATTGGTTGCGCCCTGCGCGGCAGAGCAGAGGCCAGCCAGAGAAGAATCCAGTTCCACGCCGGCGCATAAAAGCAGTATGGCGCGTTCGAACGGAGACAGGTTGAAGCTTTGTGTAAGAATCTCTAATGCGGATGCAGGCTCTGAGCGGCTCGGGGCTACATCAGAGGGCGAATCCGGACGTGGCGCATTGTCGAGGTGACGCTCCAGGCAAGCGCGTACTGCAGCAATGGCTGTAGTGAGACAGCGCTGATTGTACTCAACCCAGTTGTTCCCATTCGCTGCCATTCAGGACACCTCCACGGCAACATCGTGAGAGCGGCTTCCATCTACGATAACCGCAACGGAATGCTGTCCGGCATCCAGCAGGCGGCCCAGCGTGAATACCAATTGCGCGGCATTGGCGTTTGCGTTCGCCTGATAGCCGATGCCATCGATCACCACACGAATATCCGTTCCATTCAGGCGCGCGCCATTTAATGTGAGCTGATGCACCTGATTGCCTGAAACAGTTGTCACCGCTACTCCAATCGGGCCATTCAACAGCGGAATCACTTCCAGCGTGCGCGCATTGGTAACACTGTTATCTGCCAGCACGATCCTTGTCTGATAAAGGCCGTTTGCCAGATTTGCAGGAATGGTGATGGTTGCCTTCGTGTCCGTGACACTGCCGACAAATGTTGTTACATTCGTCGTCCCGGAAGGCCCGTCGAAGCGAACTCCCTTCGCAGTAGTTGTGAAGCCGATGCCATTAAGAACCAGCGTGGGAGCAGGTGGACCGGAGCTGGCGTCGAGCGCAGAGCGGATCGGTGTAAGAGATGACAACCACGGCGATACAGTAAATGTAAGCGCGGCTCCAGACTTGCCGCTGATGGCGACTTCCACTTCCTCGTTCGGGCCTGCATCCAGACTGTCCGGCAGCGTAACTGCGATAGATGTATCCGTTGGCGCAGGCACAGTGTTGATGGATACGGCCTGGCCACCAATCAGTACGGAAGGCGCTTTTCCCGGCGAACTCAAAGCAGAACCGTTGATGGTGAGCGTATTTGCAACCACCGCATTGCTGGATACTTGCGCTAAAGCACCAGTGGCAGGAGAAAGCGATTCAAGCCGCGGCGCCTGCCAGAGGAAAACGTTCAATCCGGTAGAAAGCACAATGCTGCCGTTGACTGGCGGCGGCAATGCAGGCGTAAGCTCAACCAGAGATACTTCATACGCCACTGACAATCGATATGGCTGATTGATCGTCGCCCAGATTTTCGACAACTCTTCAAGGCTTGTGATCGCCAGCCTGATCTTGATCTGCTCGAAGCTGTTCAGGATACTCTGCGGCAGAGATGTGTCAGCATCGAAGCCTTTGATATGGACATCGTTCAGCACCGGATATTGATGGAGGGCCAACATCGCTGCGCCGAGCATCGTATGTGCGTCATCTCCGATGGTTGCCGAAGGATCGGGAGCCGGAGCGAACGGCGTCAGCAGGTAGTAAAGCTCAAGTCCAAGCGCAGGTGAATCAGAGGGCGGAGTCTTTTTGTCGCCAGGCCACGGTTGGTTTTTAGTGAACGGGCTCTCCATTACGCGATAGAGGTAGAGATTCACTCCCAACCCTGAGGGCATGGGCTCGCCCGGAGGCAGAAGGCTCACCTGCGCCGTAGAACTCACAGCACTGAGCTGGCTCAGAAGCAGCATCTGCAGCCCGCGTGTCACGTCTTTGATTGCCGTATTGCTGCTCATATGCTCTGCGCCCGGAAGTGGATTAAAGCCTCAGAAAAAATCTGCTGAGATACCGCGTGTCCAGAAAATTTGACGATGCCACTGGTTTTGCCATTTGGGGGCCTGCAGGCTGTGGGGGTAGTTGATTGTTCACCTGCACATCAATGCGTCCGATAGAAATTTTGCTTTGCTTACGCTTGTCGACAATATTGGAAACAGGCGGTGAATTGGTCTGCCGTGGTGCAGAAGCTCGAACTTCAAGAGGATGCGTTTCTATCGGCCATTTCGGCGTTTCCAGCGGTGTCGGAATCTCTACTTTCCTGTCCGCATTTGCCGCTGCTGCCCTCTTTGGCTTGACTGGTGTTAAAGCCGGGGGTTTCTCAGCTTTGACATTCATATCGGCAACTGGAAACTCGACCTGCTGTATCGGCATCCTTACCGCCAGCGGTTGTACTTTGTCGTGAGTAGAATTACTTTGTGCTTGCTCCGGAATCACTGCCGGAACCGGATCAGACTCGATGCGCATTGGTGGAGGTAATTTCTCAGGCGACTCTGCAGCGTACTGGGGCTTCTGTTTTAGCGGCATCTTCACGGCTTCGCGAATTGTTTCCTGTTGAGGCGTAATATTGGACCGCGCGCGACGGAGCCCTTCAGGAGCGCGCACGCGCTCACTCGGTGAAGGCACAATTGGTGTAAGTGGCCAGAGTGCAGGAACTCTCGGCGGAACAGATGGGCTGTACTCCATCCCTGGTTCGTGTATTGGCGATGCAGGCGAAGGCATTGCACTGTGTTCCTGAACGACGCGAGGCTGCTCGGAAACCTGTGAAGCTTCCTCGTGCCTGGACAGCATTGGTTCAGCAGGCTCATCTGCACGCATAGCTAGTTCGGGTGCTGGCTGAGAAAAAGGCGCAGCAACCGGTGGGATTAATGCATGCGAAGAAACAGGCGGCCTGACAGGTGAGATGGTGCGAGCACCGGAAGCGACAATTCGCTGAAGATAATTTGCCATCTCAGTTCACCCCATCCTGTCTCAGCGAATCATTCAGAAGAGCGAGATAAGCACGCCTGCGACGGCGCTCAAGTTTGAGAATGTCCGACTCGCTCCAGTGATAGTAAAAGGCCAAGGCGTGAATCTCGCGCAACAGAGCATCACCTTTCGAGGCCATCTCTTCAAAGAAGAACGCGGTCGTATCAAACGGCAGCAGAAACTGCCCTGCGCAATTCGGGCAAGCAAGGTCCAGTTCCAGATCAACCTGTGGCGCGAGGCGCTCCATTTCGGCAATCAGCGCATTCTGCTCATCTGAAGAGAGCAACTCGCCGCCATCATCCAGAACACATCGTTTCAATAACTCCGCGACGGCAGCATTCTCCACAATTCCAAGCACCGCCTCCTGATCGCCTCCCGTGGGCAATCGAAAGCGAACAACACGATCACCAAGCTCCAACGTGTACGAGCACGCATGTTGCGGGCGGCGCTCGACAGGCACATCATCCAGATGAAAATCGATATCCATCTTCTGATTGCAATTCGGACATGGAACAACGGCCTGGACCTGATCTCCGAATGTTATCCGGCGAAGTTGCAGAATCAGATAGTCGCGGTCAGCAACAAGCAGACGGCGAACAAGCTCGACATTCACCGAGCGATCTCCGAGCGAGAGCATGCATGCGCCGAGCAGCCAACTCACGCGCGCGGCGTTTGGAACGGCGTGGTGATAAGCAAGCCACTCCTCTTCGCGCCCGGAGAGCGGGCGCAGGCACGCAGTACTCAGCAACTGGTTCTGTTGCAGCATTAACCCGCCCGGTAAAGAAAAAATATTTTCGGTAAGACACCCGGTGCTCATTGCTCAATCAGCCGATACGCGCCGGCCCCTGGCTTTCCGTCACCGATGCATCGCGTTCAAACCATTCAAAGGCCAGCTTGATGGTTGTAATGGCCACTGCATTTGCTCCGGCGTCGAGGTCAGGCAATGCCTGATACTCCGACACCCAGCAGCGGTACAAGTTGTAAGAGAGAGCCTTCTGTCCAGCTTCATTAAAGACATCAATCGTGATGTTCTTCCGAAACTCGCCCAGATTCGTAATGCTGTGGCTGGCAAAATCGTTGACAAGATTCGCCCAGTCCTCGAACGAGGTGTCATACGTAATGCCGGCTTCGAGCGTCACATCCGCGTAGCTGCTCTTGCCGGGCAGTTTGCGGGGAACAATATTCTCGCCGGCTTCGCGAAACTCCACGATCTCCGTGGTCCGCTTCAGCGCGCCCATCTTGCTTAATCCGGCCACATACTGGTTGTCCCATTTCACCTTGAAGCGAAAGGTGCGATAGGGATCAAACCGATTTGTCTGCGCAGTCATTCGTGCCATGATGCCAATTCCTCCTTTTCCCTAAGCACCCGCTTACGAAGCAGGCTGGTTCACTTTCTGGCTGAGTTTAAGCACTACAAATTCCGCTGGCTTGAGCGGCGCAAAGCCGACCAGGATATTTACGACCCCGTTGTCGATGTCCTGCTGTGTGGTTGTGCTGCTGTCGCAAAGAACGAAGAACGCATCATCCGGCTTGCTGCCCTGGAAGGCGCCGGCTCGAAACTGTGTCAGCATGAATGCGCGAATATTCAGCCTGAGGCTTGCCCACAGCGGCTCATCGTTCGGCTCAAAGACTGCCCACTGTATGCCGTTGTAGATACTCACACGCAGAAAGATGGCCATGCGGCGCACTGGAATGTATCGCCAGGATGCATCACTGCCAATGGTGCGCGTGCCCCAGACTACGAGACCACTGCCCGGCACTGAACGAATTACGTTCACCAGAATTGGGTTCAGTTGGTCCTGCTCCACATCACTTACTGCCACAAAAGGAGCCAGCGCACCTGCAACTCCAGCTTCCGTGCCTGCTGGAGCTTTGAAGACTCCGCGTGCATTGTCGATACGCGCATAGATGCCGGCCATAAACCCTGAAGGCGGCAGCAGGATCTTCGGATTTCGTCCCTGCCCGATTGGGTCGGGCGCATAAATCCATGGGAAGTAGATCGCGCCGTAATCGCCGGCGGCTTTGTCGATCTGTCCGCCAATGCCTGTCGTTGCAAACGTACGCGCATCGGCGATGGTAGCAACTGTAGGTCGGCCGTTATCTGTGCGCGCCTGCGTCACATCGGCAAGCGTGCCCATATCGCCGATAAAGAAGCAGTCCTGTAACGGTCGTGAATTCTTGCAGTAATCAATGCCCGCATTCACGGTTACCACATCACCCTGACCTGGAATGGCAATCAGGCTGACGTCTGTGATCTTGTCCAGAGCGAAGATGCCGGTACCCGTTACATTGCTGTTGGCTGCCGGAGCTCCTATGAAGTTCACCGCGCTGGCCAGCCCATCACTTCCGTGCGCAAGCTGCGCAGGAAGGACCGGAGGCGCTGCCTTGAGATTTACATTGATGTTCGCGGGTCGCGCAGTGAGGTCCGCAGTGATTGCGATATACTCTGAAGCCGTGTTCACTACTTGCCGCGCGTAGCTCGAAGGGTTTGTAGCACCCGGTAGTAAAGTCGGGCTTCCTTTAAAGGTGACGTTGTCATAAGTCTCAACTACATTGCCGACCGCTTCAGCAGCTGTGGCGCCATACATCACCTGCAGCTTGAAATTATTCGCATCACCATCCGAGCTGGGAGAGACAACAATCCAGATATTATTGCCCCATGCTCCCTGGTTAGCAGCGGACAAGCTCAACGCTCCACCGCCTGCTCCAACCACCGTGGTGGCGAAAGCTGCATTATTGGCGGGCGGACTCGTAGGAGGAGGCAAAACTCGAACCACATAAAGGCTGCTGCCTCCATTTTGAAAGAAGGACTGAACCGCATAAGTCAGATAGCTGTCTGCGCGAAAGCCGCCAAAGTTACGTGAATATTCGGTGAAGCTCGTCACCAGCACGGGTTGTGCCGCCCGCCCCGATGGAAGGATGGTTCCCGGCACAGGGCCTTTATCGGCAAAGCCGATAAAAGCAGCCGTGGAGCTGCTTACACCTTCAATCGGTTTTACTGCGGAAGGAACTTCCTGTACGTAGACACCAGGGTGCAGATACTGCGGCATACGTAAACCCTCCATGTCGGAAGCGTGCCGGGGAATCTCCATCGGTTATGGAAGATTTTCACGGCGTAATGTAATAGGGCGCTCCTGCATCATTTCGTTGCAAAGAGGCCAAAAAGGACCGGTCAGTATGAGACCGTCCGCCAAATTAAATTTTCCAGGGATGCTTTCCCAAGGGGCCCGGTACTGCTAAACCTCAGCAAAACTGTGCAAGTCAGGATGGAAGCTATAAGAACTGCACAAAAGTGCAGGCAGCGAATGATTACGCACTTAGTCACCTCAAGTCAAGACTTTTTTGAGCTCCGATTCGTAATCGAAAGTTGCCGGATGTCAAGATTAAAATCTGCAAAATTTTCAGGACACAATTGGCTTGACGCGCCGAAGACTAGACATACAGCCCGGCCTTCGTGCGTGGGGTGGCCATCCAACAAAGCTGCGTGTCTACTCACTTCACCACAACTTTCACTCGCATCCACGGATGAATGCAGCATTGAAAGTAATGCTCGCCCTTCGGGAGATTCGAAACCTGAACGCTGCTACCCTGCAGTATCCGAGTTCGCGCAACTGCGACGTTGGAAAAGCCACCTGCACATTCGGGAACAGTGTCTTCTCCCGGAGCGTTCAACCCTGCGATGAATCCCCCTCCGAAATGCGCTACTTCGGTAAATGTATGCGGCTCGCCCCCCTGATCGACAACACTGAAATTGGTTCCTTCCTTGATCCTGAGTGTGTCTGGCTCAAAATCCCAGCCCGGGTCCGGGGTTCCGGCTGCAGCTTTTGCAAACAAGTCTGACAGCACGGTGAATGCGCCCAACGTAACGTTCTTGCAGAAGTCGGGACCAAGCGCGGCATTGAAGGTAGTGGGGTCGCATTCATCCAGAGCTACGATTTGAGCCGTACGCGCAGAATTTTCTGATGATGGATTCCGATAATCAGCGGAATGCTCTGAGTGTCCCTGCGCTACTGCGAGCGCAGGCCCTATACATATCAAACAGCTTGCGATGAATATGCGTATTGTTGTGATCATGATGATTTACCTCTGTGACAAATTGAGGAAAGGTTTTAGACCGGCGTCCCCGAAATCTCTCATCTTAGGTATCGAAACGACCGGTGAAAAGACGACAATAAGAAGAGAAATTTCTTCGCAATGAAAACTCGGAAGTTTGAGGAGGCGCTATTTGCGCTAATTGCCCTGCAACCGCACAATGCGGCGCGCAGGAAGCTTGTCGTCCTTGCCCGATCTTGCAGGCGTAATAATCACTTCGCCGACATTGGGAACGCCGCCGGGGATAGCGGCTGCGATCTGCCGAATAATGTCTGAAATTTTGTCGAAGATGTCAGCCAGATCATCCACATGCCGGTAATTCATGCCGATAGTCAGCTCGACTGTGTACTGCTTCTTCTTATTCGCTGTCGCGAGCAGATTCGCCACGTTACGCGCCAGCTCTTTGGCGCTGGCATAGTTGCCCGCATCCGATGTGCCCTTAGCCGCAGCCGGAATCAGCGAATTGTCATCCAGCGCCTGAATAATCTTGTCCACCGCCTGCGCATCACTCGCGAGCGGAGGCTGGGGAAGATTCGGCTTGGGAATCGGCTTTGTTGGAATATCCCACGGAATTTTCGGCAGATTAAAAATATGTTCTCCGGGAGCTGAAACTGAACCACCTGGGGGCGTAGTTGCGGGCGGCTGCACCGGCGCATATGGACTGCCTGCGCCTTCCTGCTGGCGATCCATCGGCGTTCCAGCCTTCTGCTTGATCAGCGCTTCCACTGCGCTGTGAATCGCGCCTTTGTCCTTGTCGCTAAGCGGCGAGCCGGACATGGCCTGATCCAGAACGCTCACCATTCCGTCAGCCACCGCTCCCCGCGCTCCGTCGATAATCTTATCCTGCCAGTCTTTCGGAATCGGAAGTTTCTTCACAATCGGACTGACCGTCGAATCCACTACGACGTGACCCGCCGCTTCGCCGACTGATTTCGGGCTTGTATCTGGTGTGTCCTTGGGCGATTGCGTCTTCAGGTGCGCGATGCGGGAAGCAGGTATGTAGTCAGGAAGAAGCTTCGTGACAGCCGCAGCGAATTCCGGCGCCGACCCCGGCAGAGCCGAGCCGGCGAGAAATGCTTCGATACGCGCAGAGCCCGTTGCATCCGTAAACAGTTTTCTTACCGCCCACTTCACCGTGTCGGTTACGTGCAGTGTCTGTCCGCCTTGCGCAGCTTGCGCCTGATACAGGAAATCAGTCAGTGCCTGCGTTACTTCCTGACGCGAAACCACATCAGGCTCATATCTTTTCGTGATCGAAAGTCCGCCCGGATTGGTTGTCGGCGGATTCTGCCCAGTCGGCGTATCCCGCTGGGCCATTGGCTGGATACGACTGGTACTTATACTTATGCCGATATTTGCGGGCGTGGCATAGCCCTGCTGCACTACATGGGTCAATTCATGCGCAAGCAGCCTGCGCCCTTCATGCCCGGACGGCTGATATCGGCCTCCGCCGAAAGTAATATTCGAGCCTACGGTATAAGCCAGCGCTCCAATCGACTGTGCTGATTCTGCGGCTTTGTCGTCGGCATGAATGCGTACCCGGCTGAAGTCATATCCAAAGCGAGGCTCGAAGAAGGCCCGCACAGCAGAATCCAGCGGTTGTCCTGCTGCTTGCGGATGATTCGTTATCTCTCCCTGCAAT
Organism: Alloacidobacterium sp.; assembly: GCA_035293545.1. GTDB lineage: Bacteria > Acidobacteriota > Terriglobia > Terriglobales > Acidobacteriaceae > Alloacidobacterium. The sequence continues at coordinate 134,049 of DATGMQ010000094.1, forward strand.
CCACTCGAATCGTGGTCCGCGCGCAAAACCTCCTCGGCCACCCGATCCGCTTCCAATTCCAACGGATCATTCACCGCTCCAATCGCAAGCCGGGCTTGAAGCTTGCCGGAAGGCGCGCTCAGCCTGCACGGGCCATCCTGCGCCTTTGGCTCAAAGGCTGCTGCGCTCGATTTCGTGTTTCTTGTGGCCAGCGGGGCAAACAATAGGCACCTTCCGCAGAAAATGCTTTTCGGTAACACAATACCACCGGCAGCGTCACGAATGGCGCAAGGTTTGTAATCAACGGCAGCAATCTACTTCATGAGTGCGAATTCACCGCTGATAAATGAGGGGATTCCGGGAGGCTCATATCGGGTCTCCCTGTAAATATCGCCATCCATCCTGAGAAAGCTCAGGACATCCTGCCCCTCCATATCAAATTGAAAGCAATTTCCTCTGTCTTTAAGCCAGAAAAGAATGGCGTCCGCCATTTCATGCGCCTGTTTCGCAATGAGTCCCAGTGACTGCGCCATGGTCAGAACATAGCGCTGTGTGGTAACAACCTGTTCGTCGATGATACTGGCGGGTTGATCAAAAATCAGCTCGCAGCGTCGCCATAGCTCCTGGCTTTGCATCACTATTTCCGCGTAGCAGGGCTCTTTTTCAAACAACGCAATCGTACAAAGTCGAACCAGAGAGTTTACCAGCCTTCCAAATCTGTTCAGCTCAGCGCATTCTTTAAATGGGCTGCATTTCAAGAACAGCAACGTATCTACCGCCATTTGCGCAGAGGTGCTGTATGTCCTGTATAAAGCGTTGTCAATGCGCAATGCCGCCAATCCGAACCGGAAGCCGGGATGACCCGGCTCGCCTTCCAACGTGATCTGGCGGGACAGATATTTGATCTGGCGCCGGTACTCGCCGATTTTGTGCTCGGCGCTGCGGGCCTGCCGGCAGAAATCCGAATTCCCGAATTCAAATCCCTTAATCGAATAATCGAGGGCACGCTGCGACAATCTGGCCATGCAAAGCAGCTGTACTCTCAAAAGCTGAACGCGATCCTGGAAATTCATCTACTTCAACATCCTTACTATGCATCAATTCAATTTCGCGGCCGGAGAAATCTATTAAGTCGTTCATGACCAAGGCAGGATCGAAATTCTTACAGTAGAAATCTGGCGCAGCCATTCATTCCTTGTGCTGACTGCATTTTCCTCATTTTCCAGCCATTCAGCTTTGTAGTGATGGATGAATGAATCGCGTTACTGGAAAATTACAATTCTTTACCTATAGCAACAAAGCATTTCCACCTGCTGAACATCGGCGCACACTGAGGACAGTTATATGCATATACGCGCAAAAAATTAAAGACAGCTATAAAGCGTAGGCGTAAATATGTGTCCTCAACAAGATGGCAGATTCGCCAAACAGTATAGGCACTCCTGCCATCTCACAAATAAATTGATATCCGTTTATTCGCTCGGTGGCTTCAGCAATGGCTTTCCAGAAAGGCGCAACGTAACAATCTCGTGCGGATGGACCTCAACATCCACTCCGCCGGACTGAACAGCAAGCACTTTCTGATTGCGTTCGACAGCGTCGGTCTCAAATGCTTTTTCGACTGTAAACAGCGGGCAACTTATGTGCACTGTGCGTGGCACTCCGCCGAGATCGATAAGCCGTAGAATACTTCCCTCCCCATCCTCTGCCGGCTTCCAGGTATCCACGAGCAGATTCGGATCATCCACAGATAGAAAGCTCGATTGCTTGCCGTCCAGCGGACGCGACAGATTCAGCGCCTTGTCCTGCGAGCGGATTTCGTCCGTTTCCAGCGGAGTCGCCTCTTCCCAGCCCATGCGGCTCAACGCCGCAGCATCTGTAGTGGAAGCGCTGGTAATCACATAGCGAAACCGAAAATCTCCGCCCTGTGCAGCGCGATAATTGGTGTGCCAGTAATTATTCATCGCGTAGGCAAAAATCGTTCCTGGCCGCTGGCCGAATTTCGTTGGCCACTCTCCTCGATTAATGTCCCCCAGCGTAATGAGCGGCGTATCCAATGGCATCACCGTTCCAGACATTCCGTCCTGCTGCACGTAAACCCAATGCTGCACTGACAACCATTCATGCCCTGCACCCGGATACATGTCCTTCGACGGATCAACAACGCCGTTTTGAATTTCATACTGAAATTGCGGATGGCTCATCGCAAAAGGAAATGCGAAGTAAACTGCTTCCTTCGTCAGCGCTTCTTTCTTTGTGATGTCCTCGATGAACTCGATCTTCTTCTCATGCTCAAAGAGGCGTATCTCGCTGGCGATTCGCGGGGTGCTTTCAGCAGAGCTTTCCAGCTCCGCGCGCCAACCGTAAGAGGTGCGTTCTACTGCTACAAGGCGGCCTTGCGCAGATGGATGTATCTGCAATTCCGGCTTTGGCGAAACCACCCGGTATTGCAGGACACTGTTCGGCTCCTTATCGCCACCATTTACATATAGGTACTGACCAAAGCGATACGGACTGCTCTGGTTTACTAATTCTTTCCGCAGTTCCTTGTCGTAAATGCTTCTCACTGCGCCTGAATCCGGATCAAGCTCAACGCGATAATAAGGACTCTCAATCGTTGTGCTTTTCGGCGCAGCGACGGTACTGACGGGCTTCTCAGATCGGCGCAGGTAATACACTTTGTATCCAATCGGTGGAACGTCCTTCGCAACAAATTCCACGCGCTGAAAATCATTTCCTTCATGCACGACAGAAAAATCAACCGCCGCCTCTGTCGTGCGGTCTACGATTTCATACCCCTTGTCCAGATCAAAGCTCACCACGCCATCGCGCTTCCAGTTCAGAGGATTGAAAACAACAATGCTCCCAACGCCGGCTGCAATGGAATCAGCAATGCTGGCCATGCTGCTGCGCAACAGATGATCAAGAAGCTCTGAGGCCTGCACCGCACGTGAATCCTTCACGCGAAGCTGCTCTGTCGCTTCACGGCTTGTCGGGTCAGAGACGCTGTTCCATGAGAGCCAGGTGTGCTCATCCATCAGAACCATGCTGTTCCACATTTGCGTGAGCGCATTCTGGTCGACAGCAAGCCGCGGATTCACAAAAGCGCTGATGGTTGCCAGCTTTTCTGCAGACGGAGCGCGGCTCTCGTTTTCCCGCTCCATGGCCGCATAGAAAGCGTCGGAGCCGATGCCGTCTTCCCAGTAAGGTCCGCCATCGCCGCGAACCGTCGGGATGCTGTCGCCGAACTGCTTTGCGATCTCAGCCAGCGCATCGTGAAAACCGGAGTACTGCACACGCGGATAGGCGTAAAGAGCATTCCACTGTTCGGCAATCTCTGCCTGTTGCGGAAAGAGATCTGTGTTCTCTACCTGGGTGCCGAAGATAATCGCCGCATTCGCGTGATAACTCGGGCGCTGATACATCTGCAAGAACAAAGGCAGCATTTCCTCGCCTGTCTCGGAAAGTGGCGGCAGGCCAAACAGAAACTGCATCTGCATATAGTGTCGCGAATACCAGAAGAGCACCTTCTTCCCATCTGGCCCTTCCCAGTACATGGGCGAGTTCTCGTTCAGATGTCCCTGCAGCAAAACCGGAGCGCGATCATTGTTGCTCCCGGCCAGAAAATATGGAATGCCGGCAGCCGCCAGCACCGATGCGTATGACCACGAATAAGAAGGAACATCCGTGATGTTCGCATAGTTAAACGGTGTTTTATGTTCACGGCTGAAGTTGGCGCTGGGGTACAGCGAGCGAATAAGCGTCTCCGCAGTAGGGAAGCCGGTCAGCACATTGCTGTACTGTGCGGGAATGTAGAGCTGCTCCTTCTGGATCGCCTGAACCACACGCTGCTTCTCCTGCGGCGTGCGCGTCTTAAGATACTGCTCCAGGTTCCATGAGCCATCCGTGCTGAAGCGAAAAGCCGGGTGCTTCGCCGTCAGGTCCATCGCTTCATCCAGGATGCGGCTCTGAATTGCGGCGACCTTTGCCTGATAGTCCGTATAGCCCACATCGAGGTGAACATGCGGGACAAGGAAGAGCGTCCATTTCTTCTGCGGCTGAATTGTCTGGCTGGAATGTGTGAAATGCCCGTTGACTTTCACCGTAACGCTGGCTGCTGTGCTCGCCTGAAATTCCGGGACAGCTATTTGGAGGCGTTCTTCGCCAAAATCCTGATCGCCATGCAGTGGTTGAGAATAGCGGTGTCCGGCAATCTCCAGATCAACCTCTCCCGTATGCAGCCGCTCTCCATAGCGAACAAACACATCGACCCTTTCATCAAGCGAGTTGCCATGCTGCTGATAGAAAATTGTCGGCTCTACACGAACTTGGGGCTTCTTAGAAAGGGTGGGCGCACGATCCAGCTCGATTGCATCATAATTGAGTCCGGCATCCGAAACGCCTTCGGCAGCACTCGCAATCGCCTGCAATGCAATGCTGTTTTCACCTTTATGCAGATAGCTCCCCGGAAATGTAAATTCAACCGTTGCTCGCGCGTACGCTGGAAAGAAGGCCGCCATCGTATCGCCCATGCTGTAGTCAAGCTCAGGATGAAGATAAAAAAGACCATTGCGGCCATTGATTGAGACATACAGCGCCGGGACACTGGAATGTTCAATCAGCAGAGAGACGCGAAGCCTGTATGTTACTGAAGGTTTTCCGTTGACGTTGAAATGAATAGTGCGTGGCGCTGAGGTTACGTCGGAATGGCCATTGAATACGGCAGGCGCATAGCCATACCAGCTCTTCTCCGGATGGTCCCGATCCGGCGCAAACACCACCGGTTGCTGCGGAGAGCCCTCAGCAAACTCCGCCGAAGACCCATCAAAAACGCCAATCCGCCAGACAGTATTCTCGCTCTGGCCCAAAGTGAAAGTACATGAAGCCAGTAAGAGAGCAAGAACAGAAACGAGGGACCTGAATTGCATGCGTGCTCCGAATGGTAGCGATTCCACAAAGGTCTAATAGTAGTCGCGCTGTATGCATTTAGACAATTGCGCAGGAGTAGAGGAAGGAAGGGTGAAATTATCGAGGTCATAAAAATCAACAGTTCGTCGAGACATCCAATATGGCGGAGTTCCGGACGAACTGTTAATTCGCAGACGACTTCATTTTCAGGACATAGGCATAATTGCCCGGCAAGGTTGCCGGAAGATTTACGCGCAGATCGCTTCCCTGCTGTGCCCACTTCAACGGGGTGCTGCTGCCAAGAAGTGTAATCTCCGAAGACGGAACCGCCGAAATGTCCTTAATAGTAATGGCCGATGAATTCGGTTTGCCCAGAAGCGTTACATACAGATTGCCGCTCTTCTGCGTAAAGCGAATGTCCATCGGTTCATCTGTTTTTCCTTCGGCACGCTTCCAGGGATGCGTGCCATAAATGGCTTCTCCGTTCTGATGCAGCCATGCCCCAAGGGCGCGCAAACGCTCCATTTGCACTGGAGGAATGGTTCCGTCCGCTTCCGGCCCTACATCAAGGAGCAGGTTTCCGTTCTTGCTTACGATGTCGACAAGCATGTAAATCAGTTTGTCCGGAGCAATGGTTTCGGCTTCGCCTTCCGCGCGGTTATAACCGAATGACCGACCCAGTCCCCGGCATTCTTCCCACTTCTTGGTTTTGATCTCAGCCACATTCTGATATTCGGGAGAAGTAAAGTCCGAATGCGGCACACTGAAGCGGTCATCTATCACGCCGTCAGGAATAGCGTTGTAGTAGTCCGCCATCACCTGGAGCGGGCGGCCTGTTTTTGGCCAGGTAATATCGTTCCACAGAACAGCCGGCTTATAGCGCGTAATCAGTTCATGGATCTGCGCGAAGGCATAATCACCATAAGCCTGACTCTGCGGAGCTACCTTTGGTCCGTCTGCTGGAACACGAATCGGTCCAGGAACAAAAGTCCAGTCGTAGCCTCCTGAGTAATATAAGCCCATGCGCATTCCCTGGGCCTGCACTGCTTTCGTAAGTTCGCCTACAATGTCGCGCGTGGCGTGCTGCCGATCAGCAGGCAGGGTGGGATTTGGCGTAGAACTTGGCCACAGCGTGAATCCTTCATGATGCTTCGTGGTCAGAACCACATATTTCGCGCCTGCATCGCGAAATATCTTTGCCCACTGGTCGGGATTCCACTTCTGGCTTTCTTGATCGAAGATTGGAGCGAAGTTGTAGTAGTTGTAATCAGCGCCGTAATGCTCGCGATGATAGGCCTCAGTCGGCGATCCCCCAATGCGCATGGTGTTGTAATACCATTCGGCATAAGGGTTGTACTTAAGATAGTCCTTGTTGCCGAAATCATGCTCCGGATGCTGCAAGGTCGCCCACCCTGGCACCGAGTACAACCCCCAGTGGATGAAAATGCCGAGCTTCGCATCGTCATACCATTGCGGCAGCGGATGCTTGTTTAATGATTCAATGGTTGGCTCATAATGCGATGGGGCCTGCGCCTTTGCCTGCAATCCAGTTAGAATGAAAACCCCTATTCCCAACGAAAGCTTGCCTATAATCCGGGCGGACATCATCCGCATGCCTTCTCCTTCCAGTTTTCGCGCTGCGGAAGTGGTTAGAACACGATCTTGCCGCTTAACTGCAGTTCTCTTGCATAGTTTGCCGTGCTGCTGACTTTACCAAAAGTTGCAGGGTTATTCAGATCGCCGCCTGGCGGACTGAAGACTGTATGGTTAAGCGCATTGAATGCCTCCGCGCGAAATTCAAACTGCAGACTCTCCCTTAGCGGAAATCTTCGTATTACCGAAGGAGTGAGATCCCAGTATGGCTGTGATCGGAGTGAATTACGACCAGCATTTCCAAAGGTGAATTTCGCGGGAACCTCATATGCCGCAGTATTGAACCACTCATCCTTCGTACGTTTCGATAAATGTGGATTACCCACCTGATTCAGATAAACAAAGCTTCCCCCGATGTTCGCGATATCCGTGCCGTACACCGGTGAGAATGTTTGCCCGCTGCGGCCGGTAATCAGAGCATTGATTTGCCAGTTGCCGAGAATGTAATCGGCAATGTTGCTGCCGGTTGAGAACCTCTTTCCTTTTCCAATGGGAATTTCATATAACGTGTTGATTGACAGCACGTGAGTCAGATCAAAACCCGCTGCCGAGCGGTTGGCCGAAGGATTGTACGGATTTTGGGGCAACGATCCTTCCACACCAAACCAGCCATCGTCTTCGGTCATCGCCTTGGAGTAAGTATAGGAAACTCCATACGAAAACCCACCCGAATATCGCCGGTCAAATTCCACCTGAAGCGCATTGTAATCAGCAAAGCCAACACTTCGATCGTAGAAGGTAGGAATGCTGTAGGGATAGGGTTGGCGCTCGGTGATATCTCCCGGCCCGGGCCTGAGAGCCGTGTTGTAATAACCGCCCACGTTCGTCCGGTGCGAGCCGGAACCGACATAGTTGATGGTCAGAGCCGTGGAGGAGTTGATCTGCCGCTGTACACCCAGGTTCCATTGTTCGGAATAAGGGTTCTTTATATGCGGATCATAGAACCATGTGTTGTTCGTAAACGGCGTAGCCGGCGGGAAAAGGCCGCTGCCGCTTGCTACCAGAGGATTCTGCGCCTGTACTGTTGGGGTCGCCGAATCCGATGTCGGCTCATTCAGATGAGTCTGAATCTGCTGACCAATATCGGGCCAGGCGCCCTCGATATTCTGGGCCATCTGCGTAACTGCCGCCCAGTTATCAAACACGATACCGAACGCGCCACGCACAACCGTCTTGTCGTTCACGGCATAAGCAAAGCCGAAGCGCGGTCCAAAATTCGTTCCGACATTGTGCGCAATCTTTCCCCGCGGATCGACAACTACGTGATCCGGCAACGTGCCATCTCCTGGAATACATGGAGCATGGCCTCGGACGCTGCACGGCGGCGGCAACTTCTGCACAACATAAGTGCCGTTGGAGAAATCCATGTCGCCGGTTTCAATGCCGCCCTGTTCACCAACCGTAGATTCCTTTCCGTAAGGAGGAATAAAGGTATAGTCATAGCGCAGTCCGAAATTGAGCGTGAGTTTCGGAGTTGCCTTCCATGAATCCTGCCCAAAGACGCTCAACACGCCACCAGGACGCGTTGTCTCATGTACATTTCGCCGATTCGCGCCATGCGGAACATTCAGCAGGAACGAGGAGAGTGCATCACCGGTTCCGCCAGCCTCCGGGTTTTCCGTGCCGGTTGAATCAAAGGTCAATCCAATTTGCGAAAGCGGGCTTTCGAAGTTGTTCGTCGTATATCCGCCGCCTAATTTCAGCTCGTGGTTGCCGATAATCTTCGTAACCGTGCCGCGAAATTCGTGAACATCCGTAGCTTTCGGTGTATTGGAAATACTTTCGCCGCCACCGGAGAGGCCGTTAATTCCAATATTCGGAATAAGGGAACCGCCATTTGCCCCGGCAAATCCGCTGGCAAAGTCATCGCTGAAGCCTACCTTGCTGTAGATATCGCCTGTCGGTGTAATAAACCGCGTCGCATTATTATCAAGCACCGTAATGCGCGCGTATTGGGCCTGCAGAATCAAACCAGGGTTGAAAATGTGCACATAACTCCCACCCCAGTCGCGCGATTGGATCGGGTGTATTTGATGCAGCGCAGGAAGTCCACCGGATGTAGTCACCTGGCTGTTGATAAAGCTATATCGGAACCAGGCCGAGTCTTTTGATCCGAAATTCTGATCTACGCGAACATCAAACTCATCTTGGTTTTGAATCAGAGGGGTCGTGTCAACAGCATTCGATTGACCGCCGTTGAAATAAGGCCCTGCTTGTGGAAATACAAATTGCGCGTAAGCCACCATACGTGGATCAATCAGATTCTGCGGTATCTGGTTACCCGGGAATGGGTCGCGAATATAGCTTCCCGGATTCGCAGGATCAGGGCGAGTTGTAAACGGATTGTAGATCTGCGGCGCGCCGCTCTCATCACCAGCAAGCTGCGCCGCTGTCGGCACCAGCAGGTTAGTGTCTTGTACTTTGGAATAGCGGAAACCCTGATAAGCGCCGAAGAAAAATGTCTTGTTCCTGCCGTTATACAGTTTGGGAATCCATACAGGACCACCAATCGAAGCCCCAAACTGGTTCTCGTGATAAGCAGGTTTTGGCTGATCGGCCTGGAGAAAATAATTGCGCGCGTCAAAGACCGTATTGCGCACATAATCCCATGCGCCACCGTGAAAATCGTTCGTTCCGCTCTTGGTCACGACGTTTACCACGCCGCCCAGCACCGATCCAAATTCGGAGCTGTCCGTATGCGAAACCACCTTGAATTCCTGCACCGCATCGATAATCGGCGGAACGGCATAGGTGCTTTCTATGGTTCCGTAATCGTTCAGGCCGTCCATCAGGTACATGTTGCTGCGGTTTGTCTGTCCATTGACCGCGGGGAAGCTGTAGTCGGCGCCAATGGTGACTGGAGCGCCGAAGCCGCCGCTGTTCTGCATTCCCGCAGCCTGTCCGGTCATGATCGGTGCAACGCCAGGAGTGAGTTGCAACAGCTGGGTAAAGTTGCGTCCGTTCAGTGGAATCTCGTTCACTTGTTTGGTAGCGATCACAGCGCCCAGATCGGCACCCTGCAAATCAAGCTGCTGCGCACCGGCCTCAACAGTCACTACCTGCGTCTCTGTTCCCACCCCAAGAGTGAAGTTCATCGTCGCCGTCTGGCCGACAGTAAGAACGAATTCCGGGATCTTCTGTGAGCTGAACCCTGAAGCCCTCGCCTCCAACGTGTATCGACCGGGCAAAATATTAAGAAAGACATAGTCGCCGGCGCTGTTGGTTACCGTGCTCCTCTCAATTGAAGTGTCCACGCTGTGCAGGACTACAGCAGCATTTGTAATCACAGCACCGCTTGAGTCGCGAGCCGATCCGCTGAGAGAAGCCGTGGAGACCTGGGCAAGGCCTGCGCCGGCTATGCAGAGGATCCCGATGAGGAATCCTGCCCGTAGTAAAACGCCGAATGAATAGGGTGACGCCGCAGAATTCTGCATATAGTTTCCTCCCGAAAAGTGTCTTGCCTGCACCAAGGCTTTGCCGCCATTCCTGCTGCGGCTTTCTCTTTTATCGAAACTGATTTCAGCTTGACCTTGTACTCAACCGAAAGAATGACTGTCAAGAGAAATTTTTACGAATAGAATTTAGTTTTCATAAATTAAATCGAGCCTGACAAGCTGTTTCTACCCCGGCTTCTTCATTTTATTTTCCGGCTCGTTCCATATAAGCGCTTAAACTGATACAGAAGTAGACCCACAAAAAGCGCACTTGTCAAGCTATATGGCAAATGAATATTGGGATATTTTCTATTAAGGCAGTGAAATACGCCGAAGTGATTTCGTTTTACTTAAGCGTCTAAATGACGACTAACCGTAAAGCGCCCTTGAATGCTGATTCCTCTCCAGCAACCAATGACTTCGTTTCCCAATCTCGCGGCGCTGCAAAACAGTTGATACAGTACGGAGAAGAAATGCGGACTACTCCCGGCCACGTCGCAGACATCGCATCGCGAATCCAGAAGTTGTCGGTCCTGTTGTGTTTCCTGTTTGCGTGCCCGATCTCCGCGCAATCAAAACAAGCCAGCGATGGCTACACAGGCTCTGTAAGCTGCGCCGAATGCCACGGCGAAATCTACAAACACTACATGCAGACAAGCATGGGCAGGTCGATGTCCCACGTTACGCCCGCGAGCCTGTCCCCCGCATTTCTCAAATACCTGTCCATACCGGCCCACTCATTCAATCAGCAGAAAGACAGGTATTGGGATACGTTTGTTCGCGACGGCAAGCTCTACCAGAGCGAGTATCAGCTCACAGCAGATGGCGCAGACGTCTTCCGCGATACGCACGAAATCGAATGGCTCATCGGAGCAGGAACAAACGGCATAGGCGCAATCGTTCGCCGTGGCGATTCTCTCTTTCAGGCGCCGCAGTCTTTCTACTCCAAACCGCGATCATGGGGACCGTCGCCAGGCTATGAGCAGATCGACCTCGGCTTCAATCGCCCTATTCAGGCCGGTTGCATCTTTTGTCACAGCGGGCGTCCACACCCCATTACAAGTACCGATGGACTATTCGCAACTGAGCCGTTTTCCGAGCTCGCGATTGGCTGCGAAAACTGTCACGGCCCCGGGGCTGCGCACATTGCCGCCATGCGGCAATCCGGCAACAAGCGAGACGCATCGCTGCACATCGTAAATCCGGCCCGGCTGACTCCATACCTCGCGGACAACATCTGCATGGGCTGTCACCAAACCGGAGATGCGCGCGTGCTGAAACCCGGAAAAACCTATCAGGATTTTCGTCCGGGCGAGCCGCTGGACAACACGCTGTCCATCCTGATGGTGCCTCCCACGCGCAGTTCCCCGCCTGATGTGGATCACGTCGAACACTACTATTCCATGACGTTGAGTAAGTGCTATCGCGCAAGCCGCGGACGTCTCAGCTGCATTACCTGTCATGATCCGCACATTGAGCCATCGCGCGAAGAAGCGCCTGCCTTCTTCAATGGAAAATGTCTTAATTGCCATACTGCTCAGAGTTGCAGGCTCCCCCTGAGCGCCCGGCAAAAGACTGCACCGTCCGATAACTGTATCGGTTGTCATATGCCCAGGCGCGATATCGGCGTCATCTCGCACTCAAGCGCAACAAATCACCGCATCATCGTGCGGCCCGGTGAGCCATTCCCGGACATTACCTTCCAGCAGCAAGTGCTTCCCTCGCTGGCCGGCCTGATTCACCTTAACCCTGCTCCGGGGCAGGAAAACACGCCGCCCCCGCCGCTGACGCTTCTCGAAGCTTACGGCGAGCTGGCAGCAAATCATCCGGAATATGTTGTGCCTTATCTCAAAGTGCTCGACCAACTTGAAAAAACACAGCCGGAAAATGCGCTGGTACAGGCTTCGCTGGGACGAAGAGATCTTAAGAACGGCAACTTTCAGAGCGCTGCCGAGCATCTGCAGCACGCTCTGCATCTCGGCTCGCCGCAGGCATCCACCTACGCAGACCTTTCCGAAGCAATGGCCAAGCTGGGCCAGACCGAGCAATCTCTTCCACTCCTTGAAAAGGCGATCCAGATGGACCCATTCGATCCGGTCATGCAGAAAACAATGGTCGTGCGGCTGATTCAATTGAAGCAATATGCGCGCGCGCAGACAGCGCTTGAGCACTATCTCGAAGTGTTTCCTCAGGACTCGTTCATGCGCGAGATGCTCGCTCGCGCGCAGGGCCGCACCTCATCGCAATGAGGGAATTTGTTAACGTAGTCATCTGAAGGTTGAATTCGTCGTGGCTTTGATTCTTCGGTCTGCAATTACAGCAATATATCTGTTTTCGCTTTCGCTGGCAGCCCAGCAGCAGTCCGCATGCAAGGGACCGGAAGACCTGGAACATGCCATCGCAGCGCATCCCACTGCGCCCGCATATGACGCTCTCGGCGCATTTTTTGCCGGTCATCATCAACTCTCCTGCGCCATTCAGGCCTTTGAATCCGCTATCCGCATCGCTCCTGATTCCTGGGAAGGCCATTACGATCTGGGAATCGCGCTGCTTAGCAGCCGCGATGTCAGACGCGCCGCGCATGAACTTCAGTCAGCGTCTTCGCTAAAACCCAGCGACGCGAAAATACTTCTCCCAATGGGTGTAGCTCTGAGTGAAGCAGGTCAGCAGGATGCCGCCATGGATGCCTTCCGTGCCGTCCTCAAGCAGGACCCGCAATCGATCCAGGCCCTCGACGGACTGACGAAAGCTCTCATCGCGCAGAAACGCTACACGGCTGCCATCGCCGAGCTGAAGAACGCGCCGCCGGATGAAGTGCTCCAACTGAATCTGGCCATTGCTTATTCAAAGAACGACAATACCGACGAGGCTCTGCAAATCCTCTCCGGGATCGTCAGGGAGCATCCTGACTATGCTCAGGCCCATACAAACCTGGGCATTGTTTATACCCAGCAGAAACGCTTCAGTGAAGCCGCTCGCGAGTTCGAAACGGCATTGCGATTGGACCCCTCGGACGAAGCGGTCCGCCTCTCGTATGTAAAAACATTAACAGCGCTTTTGCAGTATGACCGCGCTGCGCCGCTTATTCACGAATATCTGCAGAGGCACCCGCATGATTTCGAGGCTTTGTACTTCACTGGCATCGTGGAGCGTGGGCTCGGTAACTACTCCGCGGCTGAGAAATCATTCCGCCAGGCAGTCGCGCTCAATCCGAATCATGCTGAAGCGCATTACAATCTCGGTTTCGTGCTGGCGCGCGAGGGAAAGCCGGCAGAGGCCCGGCCTGAACTCGAGAAAGCGCTCAAGCTGAATCCGGAATCGAGTGAAGCGCGATTCCAGCTGGCCTCTGTACTTCGCGCGTTGGGGCAGCAGGACCAGGCGCACGAGCAATTGCAGGCTCTTCAGCAAAAAAAAGCTGCTGACGTGAAGCAGGACGTGGCGGCCGTCAGCGCCAGTCAGGCAAATCAGGACCTGCAATCAGGCGACCCGCAAAAAGCCGTTGATTTGTACCGCGCTTCGCTTGCCAATGATCCCAACAACGCTCGCACCTATTACGATCTGGCTCTTGCTCTGGATCGGCTTTCAGATTATGCATCTGAGCGTCAGGCGCTTGAAAAAGCCCAGAGTCTCGATGCAAAGCTTGCGCCCGTGCATAACCAGCTCGGCTTTCTGGATCTGCAGGCCGGTCATGCGCAGGACGCGGAACGCCAATTCAAAACCGCCATCTCGCTCGACCCGCAATACGCCGAAGCGCAAAATAACCTGGGCGTGCTCTATGGACAAACCGGAAGAGATGCCGACGCGGAAAAGATGTTTCGCCTGGCGACTGAGAATAACCCGCAATATGGTCAGGCATTCGCCAACTTCGGCATGGTCCTTGCCGGACAGGGGAAGTTGCAGGATGCTGAAGCAGCGCTCAACAAAGCAGTGCAGCTTGATCCGAAAAACACCAGCGCAATGAGCGTTTATGGCATGGTTCTCGTTCGCCTGAACCGGGGAGCCGAGGCGCTCCCTATTTTTCAGAAAGTCGTTGCGCTTGATCCTGACTCAGCAGGAGCGCATTTGAATCTGGGAATCGCTCTCGCCGACCGGTTTGATTTGAAGAGTGCGCTGGCTGAGTTTTCCCGCGCTGCAGATCTCGATCCCAACAACGCCGCGGCACATTACAACAAAGGCAGATCTCTGCTTGATTTGCAGCGCAACAGTGAAGCGAAACCGGAGCTCGAAACCGCTGTGCGCCTCGATCCCAACCAGGCGGAAGCCTGGTATCTGCTCGGTCTGATTTCCCGGCAGAGTGACCAGCCCGATCAGGCCATTGTCCAGTTTCAAAAAGCTGTAACAGCTAAGCCGGACTATGCAGAAGCTTGTTTCATGCTCGGTCAGGAATTACAGCGCAAGGGCGATACTGCGGGCGCAATCCAGCAATGGCGCAAAGCCGTCGAGCTGCGGCCTCAATACAGCGAAGCGCTTTATAACCTTGCCCGCGCCCTCAAAAAGTCAAATCCCGAGGAAGCGAAAAACGCAGAGGCAAGGTTTGAAAAGCTCCAGAATGATGAACACATTACTGACCGCGCCTCAACCCTCGGCAATTTTGCTTTAGCATCCGCCGACGCGCATGATTGGCCGCAGGCCATCGCGCAATTAAAGCAGGGGCTGGCTGTTTGCAAGGACTGCAGCGCTCTGCCAGTCCTGCACAAAGACCTCGGTCTGATCTACTGCCGCGCCGGTGATTTTGCAAATGGCAGAACGGAGTTGCTGGAAGCCCAAAAACTTGCTCCCAATGACCACGACATTGCACAAGCCCTCAGCGTTCTTGATTCGATACAAAGGACACCCTAGATCTTATGGAGGGCTTTTAGTATCCCCCATAGTTTCCTAAATTACTCTTTCTTAAGCTAGTTACGATACTTAGTAAGGTGCTCCTATGAAGTTCGCTTCCGGCTTCCATCTTCAATTTTCAATGAACAGAATGCTTGCTTCTCAGAAGGCCCCGTACATTTTCTAAATTCTTCTTTCTACAGCTATTTACATGGCTCAATAAAAGCCCGCATGCGCGGGCTTTTTTATGTTCTACGTAACACGGCTGTCAAGCCTTCTAGGATTCGAATCAATGGCAACCGCCAATAGTCTTCAGAATGATTGCTCCCCTATTCAGCTCAAAATCAGTTGGCAAGTATGGAACCGCTACGCGCTCGTTACGTATTTGTAAACAGTGATGTATAAAAAGTACGAAATGTTTCGTTTTAAGTATTGACAATCTACGAAGTATTTCGTATTCATAAAGCAACTGGACCCGTTGCTCCATCATTTCAGCCAGCGAGGACTCAACGCGATTAGGTGTATTGCTGAAGTTGTTCTCCTTTCGTCCGGAGACGACTGAACAATGGGGGTAGACCTACTAAGGGCATAAAGCCGGAGGTCCCATCCGGCATTCGGAATACGTTTCCTGATAGGGTCATGAGCGCGCGTATGAGCTGGTGTATGCCGGCTACAGGCGATGTGTCTTCCATACGTTTAAACAGAATCAACAGGCTTATTCCTGGGTGGTCGCGCAAATTTCTTCCTCGATATGGAGGTTTTATGCGGCAAATTTCAGGATGGAAGGGCCTGTCGGCGGCCCTTTTTGCGTTCTTTTTAGCTCCTGCGAGCTGGACCTTGTCTGCAGACCAGAGGCTGCTTTCGCTGGTTCCCCCGAGCGCTCAAATTGTGGCGGGAATTGATTCGCCTCCCAAGAAAGACCAGCCCGGAAGCTTTGTGATGATTACCCACAATAATGCGATCGATCTTCAAGACTTTTTTGCTGTGACCGGGGCGGACAGCTCGCGCTCCGCGGGTCATGTTGTGTTTGTCGCGATGGATGACGGCGCAAATCACCTCGGCGAACATGGTCTGCTGGCAAGCGGGCATTTTGATCGAGAGCGGATTTATAAATCAGCGCTGGAAGGCGGGGCGAAAGCTGTGGATTATCGCGGCCTTTCTGTGATTGAGCTGGAGCCGTTTACACGGGAGCAGCAGGAGTTCCATGATCGCCGCTGGCTGGCAATTCCGGATTCCAATCTTCTGCTTTTCGGAACAATTTTCAGCGTGCATGAGGAGCTTGACCGCTATCTTGCGCATAAGGGTGTCGATCCGTCGCTTGAGAAGAAGCTCTCTCACTTCCGCCATGACGATGAAACGTGGTGCGTGATGATTGCTCCGGCCCGCAATCCTGAGGTACGCAGTACGCTGCAGAGCCTTGTTCCGGAGATTGCAGAGCTGGCGGGAGATGGTGACCTGTTTCAGTTCGGTATTCGTTATCGAAAGCAGGTCGAGTTTGAATACGAGGTGACCAGCAACTCGGCTGCATCCAGCCGCACGATTTCACAGTCGCTCATGCGATCTCTGGCGGGACCGGTCCCTGCGTCGATGTTTCTGCCGGAGCCGGATGTGATTGAAATCGGGCATGCGGCGCGTGGAGTTATCAAAATTCCGACGAGCCGGTTTGGGGCGTGGCTCAATGAAGTTACCAAGAAGCAGGCAAGGTGACGCTTCTAAAATTGCGCGAGATAACAGGTGAAGAGGACAGGCGAGTACTGCCCTCTTCGGAAAATGGCAACTACTTCGCGCTCCAGAAGTCAGGATCGGCCTTTACCCATTCGTCCCTGGGATAACTCATCTTCGGATTGAATGCGAAGAGGTTTGTTTGATGGGACGAGATACAGGATGCTTCAAGATCATCGAGCTTCTTCATCCCGCTTTCACCGAGGCTGTCGGCAAATTTTTTCGAGTCGGCCATCGAGTGATCCACCTCGGCCAGCGTTTTCATGGGGACGAAGACCAGGAAAATGCCACCGTTGTCGGCTCCATACATGCTCTGGAAGACGGTCCAGTGCGCGTCGGGGACGGCTTTTTCATAAGCGCTTCTGTACTCCTTAACCAACTCCTCCCATTCCATACCATGCCCGGGACGGACGACGAAGGAGGAGATCTCGAAGTAGCGCATGTGGGCGATGTCCACTGCGCCATGCAGGCTGAGGTCGTCGCGATAGGCAAATACGCCGGAATCGTAAGACGAAAGCAGGTCGCCATCGGAGAGCACAGCCTTATCAAGGGTGTCGGAGAGTGTCGCGTTGGCCGCAGTCGCCTGGTTGTCTTTTTCCCATGCCTCGAACGAGTCATAGCCGACGAAGAAGACTGTCCGTGGTTTGCCGGAAAGCGAGTCGGCGGCAAAATAATGGGTTGGCCATTTGGCATCGTTGAAGGCTTTTACAAAGGCGCTTTCGCTTTTTTGATGGATGCCGCCCTGCCGTCCAGGCTTGAGGTACTCGCGCATAGTGACGAGAACCTTAGGAGGCGGTGTGGTGCCTGCGGATTCCTGTGCTAAGGCGGCAACGAGGCTGCTCGTGGAGAGGCATACTCCCAGAGTGAATCGAATGAGTTTGTTCATGAAGATTTTGCTCCAGTCCTTGTGAAGTGAATTACAGGACCAGGAATGCCGGGCGTGAGGGAGCCTCACTATCGCAGCATTAGAAGGGGCGAGGGGTTTTCGCTTTCATTCCTGCGTCGGCTGGTACGATACGCCTGCGCATACGCAGACGCAAGAAAAGAAAATTTGACGTTTTCCCGACAGTTTCCTGTGGCGCAACCACATAAAGATGTGAGATTGTTTATGTGGTAACGCCACAGGAGCACATTGAAATGGGGGAATCGAAACTGGACCTTTTGCAAGGGACGCTGGATTTAATGGTCCTGCAAACGCTGGCTGCGATGGGGTCGCTGCATGGGTATGGGATAGCACGGCGGATTGAACAGGTGAGCGGAGACGCGGTGCTGTTGAACCAGGGAACTATTTATGCGTCGCTTGTACGGCTGCAGCAGCGCGGATGGATCAGCGCCGCGTGGGGTATTTCCGATAACAATCGCAAAGCGAAGTTTTATTCGATTACCAGAATGGGCCGCAAGCAGCTTGCGAAGGATGCGGCTTACTGGGAGCGGCTTGCGGGGGTGATGGGACGCGTGCTGTCCATGCAGGGTGAGGGTGGTTCGGATTGAGTTGTCTGTTCGCTTATATGAATTTCAGGTAACCCCCTGGAGTTCATACTTTCCCGCCCTTCGCCTGCGGCTTAGGATGGGCACCCAGGTTTGTGGTTTGAAAGAGTTCCTGAAAGGCAGATGATATGGGCCATTTCCTTCGGCAAGCCTTACAAAGGCTGATCGCTTTTTTTCGTAAGGGGTCGCTTGATTGCGACTTCGACGATGAGATGGCTGTGCATCTGGAGATGGTCATTGAAGAGAATATTCGGCGCGGAGTAAGCCCTGAAGAGGCAAGGAGACTAGCTATGGTTCAATTTGGCGGAGTGCAGCAGGCGCGGGAGCAACATCGCGAAACGCGTGGACTGCCGTGGATGGATATGTTGATGCAGGACCTGCGCTTTACATTTCGCACGCTGCGGCGGGACCGTGGATTTGCAATCGTCGCAATTTTGATTTTAGGTTTGGGCATTGGCGCGAACGTCGCCGTCTTTAGCGTAGTGAATACGATTCTGTTGCGGCCGCTTCCCTTCCGCGACCCACAACGGCTTGTTCGGATCGTGGAGAAGAACCCGACGGCAGGCGAATCGAGCATGACGTATTCAGCCGACGGCACGGAGCAATATCAGCGTCAGAACCGCTCCTTTGAAGACGTGACCGGATATTTCGCGTTTACCGGACCGGACAACTTCAAGCTCACGGGACGCAGCGTGCCGCTGCCGGTCACCGGTTTGCTGGTGATGGGGAATTTCTTCAAAGTGCTGGGAGTCGACCCAATGCTCGGACGACTCTTTACTCCGGAAGAGTGCATCAAGAACGCGCGGCCAGTAACGCTGCTGACGTACTCCTTCTGGAAGCGCGAGTTTGGGGGCGATCCTGGAATCGTGGGAAAGGCGGTGAGCTTTAACAATACGCCTGTCACCGTGATTGGCGTACTGCCGCAGAGCTTCGATTTCGGGTCTGTTTTTCGTCCGGGATCGAAGGTGGACATGTTTGTGCCCTACATCATGGATGATTTCCGTGACGACGGGAATGATCTTGCACTGGTTGGACGGCTCAAGCCGGGTGTGACGGTCGGGGTGGCACAGGCTGAGGCGGACCAACTGCTTCCTCAGCTCTATTTTGAGTTGAAGCACCCCGAATACGGCAAAGGCTATACCGGCCAGCTCACGATTTTGAAGGACTACGTCAGCGGCAAACTGCGGCGATCATTGGTAGTGCTGTGGTGCGCGGTGGGGATGATTCTGCTGATTGTGTGTGTGAACCTGTCGAACCTGCTGCTGGCGCGGGCGGCGGCGCGCAGCAAGGAATTTGCCATGCGGAGCGCACTGGGCGCAGGGCGTGCCCGACTGGTTCGACAGCTGCTTACGGAGAGCCTGGTGCTTTCCGGGGCCGGGGCGGTATTGGGATTGGCGATTGCATATGCGGTGACGACGTACCTTGCGCATCAGGGATCGATTGCGTTGCCGTTGTTGAGCAGCGTGCGCGTGGATGGCAGAGCGCTCGGCTGGACGATGCTGATTGCTGTGGCGGCGGGCGTCCTATTCGGGATCGCGCCGGCGCTGCGGATGTCGCGCAATGATCTGCAGGAGTCGCTCAAAGACAGCGGGCATGGAACGAGCGAAGGCCGGAAGCATGAGAGGATGCGGTCCGTGCTGGTGGTATCGGAAGTGGCGCTGGCCTGCGTGCTGCTGGTGGGCGCAGGTCTACTGTTGCGCAGCTTTCTGCATGTGCTGGATGTCGATCTGGGTTTCGAGCCGAGCCGGGCTGCGGCCATCAGCGTGGATTGTGACGATTGCGGGAACGCAGCCAAACAAGCGGTGGTCTGGCAGGAGGTTGTGCGACGGGCGCAAATGATTCCCGGCGTTGAGGGAGCGGGTATCTCGGACAATTTGCCGATGAGCCGGAACCGAAGCTGGGGGATTGTGGCAAAGGGAGAACAGAAGCCTACAGGTAAGGATTTCATCGGCATATTTGTTTACATTGTTTCGCCCGGCTATTTGAAAGCCATGGGTATGAGGCTGGTGGAGGGGCGCGACATCAGCTGGGATGATCTTACGAATAATGCGAACGTTGTCATTCTCAACCAAGCGGTTGCGAAAAAGCTCTGGCCGGGACAAGACCCGATTGGAAGAATCGCAATCGCAGGCGGCGCGGATGTCCGTGTGATTGGCGTTGTTGCCGATGTGCGCGAAACCAGCGCGGAAAATGAGGCCGGAGCGCAAATGTATCTGCCGGCTACAAAGAACTTCGGACCTGAAGGCATGGAACTGGTAGTGCGATCGAAGTTGCCTCCGGCTGCGCTTGGTTCGAGTGTGATGCGCATGTTGCGGGAGATGAATCCGGGGCAGCCAGCGACAGAGTTCAAGCCGATTCAGCAGCTGGTGGATCATGCTGTTTCGCCGCGTAAATTCTTTGTGCTGCTGGTATCGATTTTCGCTGGGCTGGGATTGCTGCTGGCTTCGCTCGGTATTTATGGCGTGATCTCGTATTCGGTGACGCGGCAGACGCAGGAGATTGGGATTCGCATGGCTCTGGGAGCTACGCGGTCAAGGGTGCAGCTAGGCGTGATTGGCAGAACACTGCGTCTGGCGCTTGTCGGCATCGGCGTCGGCGCGGTGATGTCGTTTTTAGTGGCGCGAGGGATTGCGTCTTTGCTTTATGGGACCGGACCTGCCGATCCAGTTACGTTTGCGGGAATGGCAGTGCTGCTGGGAGCTGTGGCGCTGATTGCCGGATATCTGCCGGCACGAAGAGCATCGAGGATTGACCCGATGATTGCGCTGCGGACGAATTAGTTCCCCGGCACCAGTTGAAGCTCCGGTTCTGGAGGCTCGTTAGATGATCTATCACTTTCGACAAATGCTTGCCCGGTTGCGATCGTTCTTTCGCAAGGGATCACTGGATCAGGAATGGGACGCGGAGATGGCTTCTCATTTCGAAATGGCGATTGAAGAGAATCTCGGACGCGGGATGAGTCCTGAGGAAGCAAGGAGGCAGGCGATGATTCGTTTTGGCGGAGTGCAGCAGGCGCGTGAAGAGCATCGGGAATCGCGGGGATTGCCGTGGATGGATGTGCTGGGACAAGACCTGCGCTTCACCTTTCGCACGCTGAGTAAAGACAGTGGGTTCACACTGATTGCGATCCTGATTCTAGGGCTGGGGATCGGTGCGAATGTCGCCGTCTTCAGCGTGGTGAACACGATTCTATTGCGGCCATTGCCGTTTCCGGAGGCGCATCAGTTGGTCTGGATTGCGCCGCCTCCGCAGACGTGCGGACTTTCATGCGCAACGTATTCGGCGGATGCTTATGACGAATTCAAAGCGCAGACGCATGCCTATCAGGATGTGACCGGCTACTTCGCTTTCTCAAGCCCGGACAATTTTCAGCTAAGCGGACATGGCGATCCACAGCCTGCGACAGGCATGGAGGTGATGGGAAATTTCTTCCAAGTACTGGGCGTGCAACCCGAAAAAGGACGGCTGTTCACCAAGACGGAAGCGCAGAAAGGCTCGCACCCGGTGGCACTGCTGACGCATGCATACTGGAAGCGCCAGTTTGCGGGTGATCCGGATATTGTGGGTAAAGTGATCGACCTGAACAGCAGGCCAGTAACGGTGATGGGCGTGCTTCCGGAGAGCTTTGATTTTGGAGCAGTATTCTCGCCTGGATCGAAGGTGGATTTGTTCGTGCCGGAAATTCTCGATGATGAACGAGCGTGGGGAAACATTGTCACGATGATCGGCAGGATGAAGCCGGGTGTGACGCTGGGGCAGGCGCAGGCGGAAGCATCGATGGTAGTACCGCATTTGTGCTGGAGCGAGAAGCGTCCGGAGTCGTGCGGGTCGTATGCGGGCAGAGGCGGCGGGATGAAATTGCGGACGTTAAAAGATTATGTGAGCGGACGGCTGCGACGGTCGCTGATTGTGCTGTGGGCAGCGGTGGGAACGATTCTGCTGATTGCATGCGTGAATCTCTCGAACCTGCTGCTGGCGCGAACTGCAGCGCGAAGCAAGGAATTTGCCATGCGCAGCGCGCTAGGGGCGAGCCGAAGAAGGATTGTACAGCAGCTTCTGGTCGAGAGCCTGGTGCTTTCGGTTGGCGGCGCTGTTTTGGGGTTAGGTCTTGCGGCTGCGGTGATAGTATGGCTGGCGCATCAGGGGTCTCTGGCGTTGCCATTGCTGAACACGCTCCATATGGATGCGGCGGCACTGGGATGGACCTTGCTGATTGCTGTGGTGGCAGCGTTCCTTTTTGGGTTGATGCCTGGACTGCGTCTGGCGAATAGCTATCTGCATGAGACGCTGAAGGATTCAGGAACGGGAACGAGCGCTGGACGGAGCCACGAGCGCGTGCGCGCTGTTTTGGTTATCAGTGAGGTGGCGCTCGCATGCGTGCTGCTGGTGGGTGCAGGTTTGCTGATGCGGAGCTTTCTGAAAGTGCTCGATATTGATCTTGGGTTCCACCCTGAACACTCTGCATCAATCAAAGTACAGTATGACGACAGCGCTCCGACAGGGGAGGCGAGCGCACTGAAACGCGGCGTGATTTTTCGTGACATTATTACACGGGTGAGCGCACTGCCAGGGGTAGAGGCAGCAGGTTTTGTTGACTTTCTGCCGCTGGGACGAAACCGCGCGTGGGGAACACCAACGCCAAAGGGCAAGACGTTTCCTGAAGGCGTACTGCATGGACCGCTGGTATACGTGATCTCTCCGGGTTATTTGCGGGCGATGGGGATGCGTCTGCATGGGCGAGATTTCGCATGGGAGGATGGACCGAAGAGCGAATGCGTGGTGATGATTAATGGATCTGCTGCGCGTGTCTACTGGCAGGGCGAGGACGCAGTCGGCAAAATTCTGCAAGCGGATGGAGGCGACTGCCGCGTAGTGGGTGTGGTGGATGACATCCATGCGGACAATGTGGAAGGCGATCCCGGTTGGCAGATTTATTACCCGATCACGCAACAGAATCCGGCCGGCGCGGAGCTTGTGATTCGAAGCAGCGTGCCCCCGGAATCGTTGGCAGGAAGCGTCCTGCATGCGCTGCGTGAGCTGAATCCGAGTCAGGCTGCTGCGGAATTCCTGCCGATTCAAACCATTGTGGAGCACGCGAATTCGCCGCGCAGATTCTTTGTGATGCTGGTATCAATTTTCGCTGGTCTGGGATTGACGCTGGCTTCGCTTGGAATCTATGGCGTGATTTCTTACTCAGTCACAAGACAGACGCACGAGATTGGAATTCGCATGGCGCTGGGAGCGTCACGAAGACGTGTGCGGAGTGCTGTGCTTTGGCGAACACTTCGGCTGGCTCTCGTCGGCATCGGCGTCGGCGCAATTGCGTCCTTTATCGTAGCGCGAGGAATTTCTTCTCTACTCTATAGAACTGAGCCTGCTGATCCGGCTACGTTTGCCGGAATGGTGCTGCTGCTTACGCTTGTGGCGCTGCTGGCCGGATATCTGCCGGCCAGGCGGGCCTCGCGTGTTGATCCTATGATTGCGCTGAGGACGAATTGATCCCACATCTCGAATACGAGATGTGGGGCACCCATACTCTTGATATTTAGGAAGGCTCGGTTGCGGCTCAGTTTACCTGCTGCAATCGCGCAATCAGCTTCTGTGCCAGGCTCTCGCCTGATTCGGACCACAACAGGCGCGATGATATACCGCAGTGTTGCTGCACGCCGTTGGTGAAGTCTACAAGCATCTGTATGTTCTGTTTAATGTGTTCTGCAACCTCGGCATCAAGTTCTGCGTCTTCAAGCAAAAACGGCGTGTCGGTTCCGAAATCGACGCGAATCTGGCCATTCTGCTCGTAGGCACCTTCATCGAACTCAGGGCCGTATCCGATGATGCGCACTACGCGCGGCTCTTTGCGCCAGATGGGGTCGAGATCGCCAGCCTGCTCCGGTGTCCATAATTCCCATGTCAGCTCAAACTCATAGGCAAAGTCGTCGTGAAGCATCTCGAGCGCGGCAGGCACGGCCTGCTCCGGCGCAGCCAGTTCCGCCTCATCGTCATCGTAGACACGCTGATAGGCCGGAGCTTCATTCCATGAAATCGGATAAGCATTGGCGGCCCGCACCAGTCCCGGGCCACCAACAATCGTGAACTGGCGAATAACTCCCAGCAGCGCAGGACCAAGCGAGGTGAGGCGGAAATTCGGATACCAGAGGCTTAGATAGAGTTGATCAGCCATCCATCTATTGTAGATGGAACTCGCCGTCCAGGCGTTCGTGCTTGGCGCCACACCAGTGCTCAGTAATCATTCCGGCCAAAGGGGAATGTTGAGAGATACTTCACTACTACCGGAACTACACGTGCTCTTAAAATTATTCCGTCCGTAGCGCCTGCATGGGTTCGACAGTAGCCGCTCGGCGCGCAGGCAGCAGGGCTGCCAGCGAAGCGACGACGCCGATCATCAGAATACCGCCTGCGTAGACCAAAGGATCAGCCGGAGACACTCCGAAAAGCTGACCTCGTATTGTCCGTGTCAACAGGAATGCAATTGGCAGCGTAACCAGGACCGTTCCGGCAGCAAGTAACAACACTTCACGCAGAATAAGCTTCGCTACAGTAAAGCGTTGTGCGCCGAGCGCCATGCGAATGCCGATCTCGCGCGTGCGCTGCGCTGTCGAATAGGCGAGCACACCATAGAGGCCGATTCCGGCAAGCAGCGCCGCCAGTGCTCCAAAGACGGACGCGAGCATGGCAATCATTCGCTCGTTGCTGATGGTTTCGTCAATCTGGTTCTGCATGGTGCGCAGATCGCGAATGATCAGGTTTGAATCGATATTTTGCACAGCCGACCGGATGGCATTTGCGGTTGTCTCCGGAGTTTGCCATGTTCGTATATAAATCAGCAGAGAAGTGGGCTTTTCTCCCTGCACGAAAGGCCTGTACACAGTTGGCACAATATCATCGCGCACAGATGCGTGTTTAATGTCCTTCGCCACGCCGACAATAACGGTATCGGTTACCGGACGATGGCTGCGGCTCACATGATGGCCCAACGCGTTCTGCGGCGTGCCGAAATACTTGCGCGCGAACTTTTCATTCACTATGGCTACTTTCTGCGCGCCTGCCGCATCTGCTTTCGTAAATCCTCGGCCCGCCATCATGGGAATGCCCATCGCGGCAAAATAATCCTGACTCACCCAGGGGACCTCGGCTTCTACATTTTCATTCGGCTTGGGCGTATATCCGGCAATATCCATGCTTCCGCCTATGCCGTCGTCCGCCAGTTCCGGATCATTCGTCGCGGCAACTGCGCGCACTCCTGGCAAGCCGGAGAGTGTATCCAGCACGCGCTGCTCAACCGATGTGACCGCATTACCACCGTAGCCCGCCATTTCCGGCGAGAGATCGAATTGGAGGAGGTGATCCGTGGCAAATCCGGCATTGACTGAGCGCAGGTTCTGGATCGTGCGCATGAACAGCCCCGCACTCACCAGCAGGAGCAGGCTGAAGCCGATCTGCAATGCCACGCATGTCCTGCGGAACTTGAGCGCTCCTCCTGTGCCTGTGCCGCTCTGCTGTTTGAGTGAATCAATCAGGTTTGGTTTAAGGAACTGCGCAGCAGGCGCAAGGCTGAAGAGGATACTGACCACCAGTGTTACGACTATGGCAAACCATAGGACCTGAAGATTCAGCTCGGAAGAAAACGGAGTACCGGACGCGTTCGAGTCAGAAAGCCATGCGATCAGCAACTGGACCATCTGCGGCGCAAATATGATTCCCAGGACTGCGCCGCCCAGGCCCAACAACATGCCTTCTGTTAAAAGCTGCCGGAGGATGTCCGCCTTGCTCGCGCCCAGCGCAAAGCGCATGGAGAACTCCCGCAAGCGTCCCGCGGCGCGCACCAGCAGCAGACTGGCCATATTCACGCACGACATGGCTACGATCAGCAACACCATTCCCAAAAGGATTTCCAGCGGTGTTTCTATGCTTTCGCGCATAGGCGAGAATCCTCGCGCAGCATGCACCATATTGATTCGGGAATGGGTGACGTACTCCGCATGCGCATGCGCCGACTGATCATGCATGTCCTTGAATTCCATCTCCCGCATTGACGTCCACAGTGGATTTACGCCCGCTTCCGCGCGGCTGATAGTCATTCCCTGTGGCAAGCGGCCAATGATCTTCAGCCAGGAGAAATGCCGGTCTGCCAGAGGTTCTTCTTCCGGCGAGATCGAACTCATCATGGTGATCGGCACAAACAGCCGAGGCGTATCTCCCCACACCACGCTTTGAAAATTCGGGGGCGCTACGCCCACTACCGTAAACGGCTTTCCGTTGATCGCGATGCTCTGCCCAATGACTTGCGGATTCTCCGCGAAGCGTGTCTTCCAATAATCGAAACTCAACACAGCGTAGGGATCGGCGCCCGCAACTGTCTCATCGCTAAGCGCAAATAGCCGTCCGGCTGCGGGTTGAATGCCCAATACATTGAAATAGTTGCCGCTCACCATCTCAAGGTGGATTGCATCTGCACTGTTATTCCAGCCGGGGTCCCCGGTACGCGAACTTTGCGTGCTGGGGTGAAAGCTCACTCCAGCGGAGCCAACAGCCGTCGCAATCAACCCATTGAAAACCGACGTTTTGTCTCGCAGATCGCGATACATGGGATAGGAAAAGTACGGATGCGCGCCTTCGTGATCGCCGCCCTGCTCGCTAACATGCCCCCAGGCTCCTCCGGAAAACCGCAACAGCACCAGCTCATTGGGATTCTTTACGGGCAGAGTCCGCAACAAAGCCTGATCGAAGAGCGTGAAAATCGCGGTGCTCGCGCCGATTCCCAGAGCCAGCGTCAGAATAGCCGTAATGGTAAATCCAGGAGATTTTCTCAGTTGTCTCAGGGCATATCGCAGATCGGCGAAGATCAATGGCATGAAACACACCCCCGCGGAAAGACCAGCAAACATGCTGCCATCAGCCGCGAGTGCCCAAACTACTCAATTTATGGAGTTTCTCACCGCGAATGCAAGCCTTGTGAGGTAGAACGCTGTCCGGAATTGCGTATGAATCGTTCGGAACCGGACACACTGTTTATTGAATTTTGTACCTTCCCGACCTCGCTCAGGGCAGGCTCTATAGCAAAGGCGCGGTAGGATGGCACTCTTATTCATGCCTTGATCAGCGAAAAGCAGATCCTTCGACTCCGCACCTGCAGTGCGTCGCTCAGGATGACAATACTGATATTTATGAGCAAACAGCAAGCTGCATTCCCAAAACTAAGCAGGGAAATCCAATTCCACCGGCTCAATCAAAGGCATCAACCAGCTCAGTAATTTCTGATGCACCGGATTCGAGCCGTATGCTTCAAAACTGGCTTTATCCTCAAACTTCATCACTCCGCCAAAGGCGTATCCCTGGCTGCGCGGCGACTCATTCTTTCCTACATGCGTTTCGAGCAGGCCGGGAACATGTCCCTGCATCGCGCGAATCTCTACAGCGGCACGGTCAATCTGCTCATCCGTAACACCCGGTTTCCAGCGAAAAGCGAAGCAATGAATATACATAGCGACATCTTAAAGCACGCATAAGCTGTTACTCTGGAGTTAACCCAGTACATTTTTGCCCCGAATGAAGCGAAGGTAAAGGCGTGTCTGACCACATCGATTACCACAACTGGAAACCGAAGCATAATCCCTGGCTGGTTGCGCTCACGGTTACGCTGGCTACCTTTATGGAGGTGCTGGACACCTCTATCGCTAATGTCGCGCTGCCGCACATGGCTGGATCGCTCGGGGCCAGCCAGGAAGAAGCTACCTGGGTTCTGACCAGCTATCTGGTTTCAAGCGCGGTTGTTCTGCCTATCTCAGGCTGGCTGGCTACTCGCTTCGGACGCAAGCGCTTCTACATGACCTGCGTCGTTGTTTTTACGGTCTGCTCATTTATGTGCGGCATCGCCCAGTCGCTGCCCATGCTTATTCTGGCGCGAGTGCTGCAAGGCGCCGGCGGGGGCGGCCTCGCTCCCAGCGAACAGGCGATTCTCGCTGATACCTTTCCCGTGAGCAAACGCGGGCAGGCATTTGCCGTCTATGGAATGGCGGTTGTGGTTGCTCCTGCCATCGGGCCTACGCTTGGCGGCTGGATCACCGACAACTTTACCTGGCATTGGATCTTCTTTATCAACATCCCCATCGGGATTCTTTCGATCATTCTCAGTAACCGCATGGTCGAAGACCCGCCGTATTTGAAGGAAGAGCGCAGGAATGTGCGCTCGGTCGATACTGTTGGCCTGGGTTTGATTACGGTTGGCGTCGGTTTTCTGGAATTCGTTCTG
This sequence comes from Alloacidobacterium sp., assembly GCA_035293545.1. Classification (GTDB taxonomy): domain Bacteria; phylum Acidobacteriota; class Terriglobia; order Terriglobales; family Acidobacteriaceae; genus Alloacidobacterium. The sequence continues at coordinate 162,321 of DATGMQ010000094.1, forward strand.
GACAAAGGCCAGGAGAAAGACTGGTTCGGCGACACGAAGATCACGACGTTCTTTGTTCTCGCCATGTGTACGCTGATTGCGTTCGTTATATGGGAGTGGAACCACGAAGATCCGATTGTCGATTTAAAGCTGCTGAAGAATCGCAATTTCGGCACAGCCATTTTTCTGCAATTTATTTTGGGCATGGTGCTCTTCGGGTCGACGGTGCTCATCCCGCAGTTTCTGCAGGTCCTGATGGGCTACACAGCCGAGCAGGCGGGCATGGCGCTCTCGCCCGGCGGCTTCATCCTGATGCTGATGATGCCGATTGCGGGGCGGCTCATTGGCAAAATGGACGCGCGCCTGCTGGTGGCTATCGGCTACTCCATCACCGCGCTTGGGCTTTACAACCTTACGCGGCTGGACCTTGAAACCAATTTCGGGACGATTGTGCTCTGGCGCATGTTCCAGGTCTGCGGACTGGCTTTTGTATTCATTCCCATCAGCACGTTGAACTACGTCGGCGTTCCGTTTAACAAGAACAATCAGATTTCCAGCTTCTCGAACTTTGCGCGTAACCTGGGCGGCAGCGTCGGCACTGCCCTGCTGACAACCTTCCTGCAACGCACGCAGCAGACGCATCAATCAGTGCTGGGCGCTAACGTTGTGCCGGGGAGTCCACGCTATACCCAATTTATCGATAACACCAAACACGCCCTGATGCAGCTTGGGCAAAGCTCCGATCAGGCTGGGCAGACTGCCGTTGGCCATGCCTATCAGGTGCTTGTACAGCAATCTTCGATGCTGAGCTATATGAATGCCTTCTGGTGGCTGAGCATGATTATTGCCTGTCTTATTCCCCTGCCGTTCATCATGCGCAAGCCGCCGGCCATGAAGAAGCCTCCGCAGGATGCCATGGGCCACTAAGGCGAGCTATTGACTGCCTGGTGTTGTCATCCTGAGCGCAGCGCATTGCGCGGAGTCGAAGGATCTCCAGTTTCCCTTCACACGCCAAAATGGGCGCGACTGGAAAACAGCAGGTCCCTCTGCTACGCGCTAAAAGCGCTCCGGCCGGGATGACAAATCTGTCGAAAAGAGGCTGGCAGGAAGCCATAATCTCAATCTGGCATCGAAATATATCTACATTCTGCCGTATTATCTTTTCTGCATCCTAAGTTAAGAAAGCAGGCTTTCTGTAGCGGAGGAACAATAGTTGGGAAAAAACATGGTCCCGAAGCGGCTGTTTTTCACCAAGGGTGTGGGCAAACACAAGGAGCGCCTGACCTCTTTTGAACTGGCTTTGCGCGACGCAGGAATTGCCGCCCAGAACCTTGTTCGCGTCTCGTCCATTTTTCCGCCACAAGCCAAACTCATTCCGCGCAAAGAAGGACTGAAGTATCTGCATCCAGGCGAAGTCGTGTTTGCGGTCGTTGCGGAAAACTCTACGCGCGAGCCGCATCGTCTTGTTGCATCGAGCATCGGCGTAGCGATCCCCAGCGACCGTAATACGTATGGTTATCTAAGCGAGCACCATAGCTTCGGCGAAACGGAGGAACAGGCCGGCGAATATGCGGAGGAGCTTGCCGCTGAGATGCTGGCGACTACGTTGAACCTTGAATTCGACCCCGACAAAAGCTGGGACGAGAAGAAGGAAATTTATCGCATCTCGAACAAGATTGTCCGGACTGCTAACGTTACTCAGTCGGCAATCGGCGATAAGCATGGCCGCTGGACGACAACCATCGCGGCAGCGATTCTCATTTTCGAATAAACTGGATACATAGCATAAAGGCGCGGGCATGTGCCTGCGCCTTTTCTCTGTCTTTAAACAATTTTTCTGTAACTTGTTTCAAAGAGAAGCAAAAAATATGCCGTCAAACCCCAATTACCGAATCGGACTTGTGCAGATGTCATGCACGCCTGATCCTGACGCGAATCTTGACAAGGCCGCTGATCGCGTTCGCGAAGCTGCCCGTGAAGGCGCGAATGTGGTCTGCCTGCCTGAACTATTTCGGGCGCAATATTTCTGCCAGCGCGAAGACATCGCCCTCTTCGATCTCGCCGAGCCAATTCCCGGCCCCAGCACTGAACGTCTGAGCGCTGTTGCTCGTGAAGAGAAGGTGGTCGTCATTGCTTCCCTTTTCGAGCGCCGCGCTCCCGGACTCTACCACAACACGGCTGCCATCATTCAGCAGGATGGAACCATTGCCGGAGTGTACCGCAAGATGCACATCCCGGATGATCCGCTTTATTATGAGAAGTTTTATTTCACCCCCGGCGATCTCGGCTTCAAGGCATTCGACACGGCATTCGGAAAAGTCGGCACGCTTGTTTGCTGGGACCAGTGGTATCCGGAGGGTGCGCGTATTACGGCACTGCAGGGAGCTAATGTCCTCTTCTATCCGACGGCTATCGGCTGGCATCCGGCAGAAAAAGAAGAATTCGGCACTGCTCAATATGAGGCCTGGCAGACGATCCAGCGTGCACATGCTATCGCTAACGGCGTCTTCGTAGGAGCAGTCAACCGGGTGGGACACGAGCAAGGTGATGTGCGCGGAAATCGCGTCGAAGGCCCGGGGCTTGAGTTCTGGGGCGGTTCGTTTATTGCTGATCCGTTTGGCCGCATCATCGCCAAGGCGTCGCATGACAAGGAAGAAATTCTGATCGGCGAAGTCGATATCCGCTCGATGGAGGATGTGCGCCGCAACTGGCCGTTCCTGCGCGACCGCCGCATTGATGCGTATTCGCCCATCGTACATCGCTTTCTCGACGCAACCACACTGGAGAAATGAGGCTTTCGTCGTGAGACAAGTGACTACAGCTAAAGTGGGCACATTGATGCTTTGAGATTCTTCACTACACCTTTGCTTCGTTCAGAATGCTGAAGCAACACGCAACAATGAAATGAATTCGAGAACTCGATGATGCAAGATACTCCACGTGATCACAATTACCGCATGCCCGCAGAGTGGCAAGCGCATGCCGCCACGTGGATCGCGTGGCCCCACAATGCTTCGGACTGGCCGGGGAAATTTCAGGCTATACCGTGGGTCTACGCCGATATCGTCCGTCATCTCTCGCGCGTCGAGCTGGTTCACATCCTTGTTAATGATGCAGCCGCAGCAAAGCGCGCTCGCAGCATCCTAAAGCGCTCCGGCGCAAACATTGCCAATGTCTTCTTTCATCAGTGGCCTACTGATCGCGTCTGGACGCGCGATTCAGGCCCGATATTTGTGAAGAATGACACAGGATTAGCCATCACGAATTGGAAGTTCAATGCGTGGGCCAAGTACGACAACTGGCAACTCGACAACGAAATTCCCGACCATGTTGCCAAAGAACTTCGCCTGCAGCAGTGGCAACCCATAATCGGAGATCATCGCGTCGTTCTCGAAGGCGGGTCCATTGATGTGAATGGCGCAGGCAGCCTCATCACGACGGAAGAATGCCTGTTGAGCGAAGTCCAGCAGCGCAATCCCGGTATCAGCCGCGAGCAGCTGGAGAAGGTGTTTCACGATTATCTGGGCATCGATCAGGTCCTCTGGATGAATCGCGGCATCGCCGGCGACGATACGCACGGCCATGTGGACGACATCACCCGCTTCGTCAGCGAGAACACGATTGTTACCGTTGTCGAACCAAACACCGCCGACGACAATCACCTGCCGCTTGCGGAAAATCTTGATCGTCTCAAGTCTGCCCGTAATCTCAACGGCAAGCCATTCCATATCGTCGAGCTGCCCATGCCATCGCCGGTCATCTTTGAAGGCCAGCGCCTTCCGGCGAGCTACGGTAACTTCTACGTCGCAAATGAACTGGTTCTTGTTCCCACTTTCAATGATGCGAATGACCGCAGGGCACTCGGCATTCTCGCTGATCTCTTTCCTGGCCGCGAGATCATCGGCATCCACTGCGGCGATTTCATCTGGGGGCTGGGCGCACTGCACTGCATGACACAGCAGCAGCCTGCGTGAACATCAGGCCGCTCTTTTTGCTTCTTTGATCAGCCGGAGAGCGGCGCGCGCGCCCTTGCATCCCAGCAGGCGATACTTCTTGCCTTCGAGGTTGTGATAGTTCACGAAGAATTGCTGAAGCTCCTCGATCCATTTTTCCGGAAGGTCGGACAGCTTTCTCACGTTGGCATACATGTGGTTGGCTTCCGCTACCGCAACCAATCTGTCATTTCTGATCTTTTTCTTTCCATCCAGCTGCTCGCCCTCGATCACGCCAATCAGATGCACGCGCACGGCGCAACCGGGAAATGCAGGCTCATCCATCAGCAGCAGCACATCGATGGGGTCCCCGTCCGGAGCTTCTGTTTGTGGAAGAAACCCGAAATCATAGGGGAAGACCATTCCGGCGGGCAGCACTTTCTTGAGCGCGAAGATTCTCTGCTCAGGATCGAAGGCGAATTTGTTCCGGCTCTTCGCGGGCGTCTCCACAATGACCTGAAGCAGTCCGCCTTTTTTGGGTTTGAGTCGTGTTGGGTCTGCCAGTGATTTCATTTGTCGTTGCCAACCTGCATACCCTCAGATGCTTAGGGAGTTAGATGGGTTATTCCATACTTCTCGTACAGAAACCGTCGCAGAGTTAGCGGGACGGCTCGCGCAATCTCCTGCCAGGTAAGCAGCTTGAGTCGGCAGCGCAGATCGCATGAGCGAACGGCCCGCACGATATTAAACCAACATTCGATCAGGTCCGTTCGCCGGGCATCACACAAAAGCAGGAAGGAGCCACCTGTCGAATACGCTGCCAGCGCTCCGCGGATCAGCTGATATCCACTGAACACTTCCTCTGTTTGCGGCAGCTCATCGGTGTTGAACACTTCGTGAAGGTCGCGATAGCGGAGCACGAGCCGATAAGGGGCCGTTTGAAACCCGGTCTCTGTGAGCTTTGACTCGACGAGAAGATTGCCGAGTTTCATGTCGATTTCTGTCGCATCTCCTCGCCCATTTGTGAGCGGAATTCGCGGTCTATAGCCAAATTCGGGCATAAGTCCCGGCTCAATTCCCAACATTCCGCAAATTTCAGGCCGCAACAGCACTTTCGGATAGCAGAAAACATTCATCAGCAGCGCATCGGAGCTGTTGGCGCAGTCCAGTTCGCGGCGTTGCCGCTCCCATGAGCGCGGAACCCAGCGGGACCCTGTATAGGCTTTCTCCAGCCGCTTGCGCCATTCGGGATGGGCGCAGATCGCCCGGTACGATGCCGGAAGAAAATTGCCGTGCTTTCCTTCCTCATCGTGATAAATCACGCTGGGGGTGGAGCCGTAACTCAGCTCGTGCTCATGCTCACGGGCACGAGTTATATTCCGTTCGCTGAGGGAGCGTCGAAGAGCGCTGCTGGTGATGCCGGGCATCTGCTCCATTCTAGGAGAAGAAAAGGTGAATATCTATTTGAAGCATGTGGAAATGAAAAAAGCTCCGACACAGAGGGCACAAGGTTTCGCAGAGAAAATCACAAGAGGTTTTTCAGCATATTTTTGAACTGTGGTTTAGCTTATTTTCAACATCCCTCTCGTTATTTCCCTGAAGGGCATGCGGTTGGCGGGTCGGTATGGTCATTGCCGCCTTTGCGCTCTTCTGAGCTTCGCAACGTCAGTAGTTCGTCCTTCTTCGGGGCGTATTTGTCCTGATCGTCTTTGGACAGGCAGTAGTAATTTCGCAGCGCTTCATCGATCAGACTGACGCGGGTTGCGTGCGGCATCCGTCCCGTGCCTGTTTTTTCTATCTGCGTTGCCTCCCAATAGAAGGCCAGGAACTCGCGCTCATGCGATTTGTTGTGCCCGCCCATTCCCTCGCGCTGCTGTTTTACATGCTCGAGTTCGTGGCCTACCTGCAGCACGCGCCGCGCGAATGAGTCGATATGATCGAGGAAGTCACGTCCAACGGTGATCTTTCCTTTGATGTCCTTTCCTTTGCCTATCGGAGTGGTCTCGAGGCCTATCTGATCTTCTTTGTAGACCACAGAATCGACCATCCCGGAATCGTAGTAGGCCTTCACGATGTCATTCACTGCCTGAATAGCGCGTTGATCGACGGCTTTGCTCGTGTCTTTGGCGGCTTCGATAATCTTCTTCGCTGTGTCATCGATAGGGTTGCGCGGCGCTCGCTGCATCGTTCCGGAAACAGCCTGTCCGGAGATTGCGGTTCCCCTTAAGCCGCTTTGCTGAACTACATGCGTCAGTTCATGGGCCAGCAACCGGCGTCCACCGGGTGTTCCGGGATGGTACTGACCTGCGCCGAAGACGATGTTGCTTCCTATGGTATAGGCCAGCGCGTCTACGTTATCTGCGGCCCTTTCGGCATCGCTGCCGGCATGTACGCGGACATGGCCGAAGTTATGCCCCAAGCGGGACTCCATATATTCTCTGTCTGCTGGATGAAGCGCCTGTCCTGAACCGGGTATTTTGCCAGCGCTCCGAAGCAGTTCGTCTTCGTGTCTGCTCTGCGAGTGTTGGGGAAGGAGGCCTGCCGGGCCTGCAATCTGCTCGGCTATTCTCTCGGCTTCCTGCTCCAAAGGATCACTTGTGTGTGTCGAAAGGCTGGCAAGTGATCTGAATTTCGCCGGAGAGGTGCTTAGCGCTTTGGAGTCCTGATACGTCGCGTCGGACAAAACAAACATGGGTACATTCTCAGTGCGCTGCTACAGGATACGCAACTTTAAAGCTGTAATGTATTTTGATCCTGGCGCGTATCCAGGAAAACAAACTGCAGGTCTCTCCGCTGCGCTCCCTCCGATTGCTTCGGTCGAGATGACAATTCATTTTCAGGTTCACTTCAAGTGCGATTTGGTTTAGCTCGCGGGACTGATCTGCAGGAGCTTCATGAACTGCTCGAAATCCGGACGGACCTTGAGCAACTCCGGTTCGGTGGTGGTCAGTGTGGCGATGCCGATCCATTTGCCGCTCCTGATATAGTGCTGGACCTGGATAACCGTTACCTGATTCATAGGCTGATGCTTCAGCATGAGCAGTCCGGCTTCATCTGCCCCGGAGAACTGCAACGGCGCAGGGCCTGCGATGGTGGGATTGAGAAAAGCACGCTTCATCAGGGTGATCTGAACCTGAATGTAGGGGTTGAGCTGATCGCCTGCAAGCAGCTCATCTTCCTTGAGATAGACATTGCTTGGAACTGTATTCTCGCCGCTTTTCTGGATGCCGAAATCCGGAATCCATGTCCATCCGAAAGGGATGGCCGGGATGATCCATCGGCCGATGCGGGCGGCATTGGACTGGATTGCGGGTTGTTGAGGAGAGGTCATTATTCAAATCTGCAAATCCCAAGTCTTTTCAAGATCTGGGACACCCAGGCACAGCTTCAGTTCAATTGCAAGTTATTCCCACAAATCAGGGACCTGCCCCACTCAAGCCAAAGAGGGCTTGAATGGGCCACCATGTCTGTATTTTGCTAATACTTCCTTTCACACAACGCCGGCGGATTCGCAGACCTGCCAGGCTGCAAAGACTACGAGACGACGCCGGTCTTCAAATTGCGTTGCCAATGCTTCGCCCGCGAAACTAAGTGAGTAGCCATCGGTTTCGCGGGCCAGATATCGTGATTTGAGGGCGAGGCTGACGAGTGGTTCCTGATCGCCGATTGCGTGATGGGCCATGGCTTTTTGCGCAGAAGCGAGGCGATTTTCGAGGAGCGGCAGCATTTTTTGCTGACAACCGGCGGCCTCCGACGCGTTTTCTGCGTTGCGAATGGCGGATTGCACGGTCAAAACCAAGCTTTTCAGCGCGTTGAAGTAGCGCTCGGCGACGGGCTGGGGAATGATCTGCGTAACGATCATGCGTTAACCCTTTTTGGGTGCAGCAAAGGATTGAATAGCTTGATTCGCGGCTGAGCCGGCAGAGGTCCAGACCTGAGTCGCCTGTTGCTGGGCCTGGCCAGCGGCCTGTTGCGCCTGATTCATTCCCTGCTGGGCTTGCTGTTGTGCCTGATGCGCCTCCTGTTGCGCTTGCTGGAGCGCCTGCTTTGCCTGTTGCTGGGCCTGGTTGAATTGCTGCTGTGCCTGCTGTAAAGCTGCCGCGCTCTGCTGCTGTACTTGCTGAACCTGCTGTTGGGCCTGATTCAGGGCCTGTTGCGCGGCGGTTTTTCCCTGAGCAGTGGCCTGCTGGACCTGTTGCTGAGCCTGCTGAACCTGCTGTTGCGCCGCCTGCATCTGCTGCTGGGCCTGTTGCTGGATTTGCTGGAGGTTTTGCCGGGCTTCATTCACGGCTTGTTGGGCAGCTTGCTGAGCTTGCGAGACGACAGGCGCGATTTCGGTGGCGGCCTGTCCGGCCCATGCCTTCAGACCTTCCGGCGCGGTGACGGTGAGGACTTTGACCAGGTCGCTGGCTCCCTCGGTGATTTCGGGAGGAATGCTGGACCAGAAGCTGGGAACACTGTTGGCTGCGGAACTGGCGGCGGCAAAGAGCTGCGTTCCCTGCGGAAGCGTGACCGGCGCCACACTTTGGAACGTGGCGGTGACTTCCGGAGGGAGATCGGGAAATCCGGGCGATTGCAACTGCATAGGCGGCAAGCTGCTTAGTGGGGCCGTGGTTTGCATGGCGATGGTCCCGTCTGGCTGCAGCGAGGCCTGTGTCGGAGCTGCAGCCGCGGCGGACGCCGGGTTCTGCATGGGGACAGATGCTCCCAGGGCGGCGATGCCCCCCATTGCACCGCCAGCTCCTCCACCCCCGCCTGCGCCTCCGCCCGCTCCAGCCATGCCGACGAGGACGGTTGTTGCTCCCATGACGCAGACGTCGGGTGGGCCGACGCAGACGAGCTGGTCGGTGACGCGGGACTGCGGCATGAATCCGGTGAGGACGGTCATGGCGCCAAGGATGAAGGGACCGCCGACGTGCGGGACTATTCCGGTGACCATGGGGCAGACGTGCATGTCGGTGATGCGTGAGGCCGGCATGAAGTTGATGAGGACCTGGGGAAAGCCCATGACGACGTTGCCGCCGTGCGCGGTCATGCTGGTGATGGTGGCTGCAGGCATGCCCATAGCTGACTAGAATCCTTTCAATGCCTGGCCAATGGCCTGTTGCGCTGATTGCGTTGCCTGCTGCGCAGCCTGTTGGGCTTGTTGCGTTGCCTGCTGGGCTGCTCCCTGGACCTGCGACGCAGCCTGCTGTGCCTGTTGCTGGGCCTGCTGTGCAGCTTGCTGCGCCTGATTTGCCGCCTGCTGGGCTTGTTGTTGTGCCTGTTGGGCGGCCTGCTGCGCCTGTTGTTGTGCTTGTTGCGCCGCCTGCCGGCCTTGCTGAACTGCTTGATTCGCCTGCTGCTGGGCCTGTTGGGCTGCAGCCTGCGCGGCCTGCTGCGCTTGTTGTGCAGCTTGCTGGGCTTGTTGTTGAGCCTGCTGGGCAGCTTGTTGTGCCTGTTGTTCCACTTGCTGGGCTTGTTGCTGGGCCTGCTGTACGGCCGCAGCGGCTTGCTGTGCTGTTTGCTGAGCCGCTTGCTGCGCCTGATTCAGAGCCTGTTGAGCGGCTTGCTGTCCCTGCGCCGCGGCCTGGCTGACCTGCTGCTGTGCCTGTTGTACGGCTTGATTGGCTTGCTGATAGGCTTGACGCGCTTCCTGCGTGACCTGATTGACCGCTTGCTGGGCCTGTTGCTGCGCTTGTTGAGCAGCCTGCTCAGCCATATTTGCGAACTGCTGGGCCTGATTTGCCGCCTGTTGCGCAGCCTGGGCTGCTTGCTGTGTTGCCTGCTGAGCGGCCTGTTCTGCCTGATTGGCTGCATCAGAGGCTGCACCCCCCGCTCCGGATGCTGCGGCAGCGGCTGGAGGAGCAGCAGGCGAAGCTGGAGATGCGGCAGGACCTGAAGCTGAGCCGGTGGTTGCTTTTGGGGTGGTCGTAGATGAGCTGGATGATCCGGAAGCGGCCTGCGATGGCGGAGCGTCGCCGGGGAAAGTTGGATCCTTGGGAGCTGTGGGTGAATCGGGGGCTTGTGGAGACTGTGTGCTGGCGGATTGAGCGGACATGGCCGCGCCACCGCTGTTGATGTTGACCAGAATGCCCTGAATCATGATGCCGGCGGGCGTGAGGTTCACAAAGTTGCCCCCGCAGGTGAGGCTGACGCCCATCGGCGCGTCGAGCACGATGGACATCCCGGCTTTGATGTTGATCATCATGCCGGACTCGATGTTGTACATCATGCCGACCTTGTGGTTTTCGTTGATGCCGACTTCGAGCGAGTAATTTGCGCCGACTTTTTCGGTCAGGTTGGCTCCGACGTTGATGTCAGAATTTGCGCCGACTTTCAATGCGGAGTTTGCGCCGACGGATTCGCCACGGTCGGCGCTGATCTTGATAAGCTGCTTTGCGCCGTAGGTCTGGTGGACTTCGTCGTCGATTTTTTCGTAGAGCTTTTTCTTGACGTGCAGATGCGTGTCGCCGCCGGTCTGGACGTAGTGATCGTCGGTAATCTGCTCATGCTGCTGGTTGCCAATGAGCGTGTGGTGATCGTGCTCGACGTGCAGGTCATAGTCGCGCTCGGCATTGATGTAGACCTGCTCTTTGCCTTTGAGGTCTTCGAAGCGGAGTTCATTGGCGTTGGCCGCGCCTCCGCCTTTCGAACTGCGAGTGAGGATGCCGGAGAGCGTGTACTGGCCAGCGGGATCGTACTTCGGCATATTGACGCCGTTATAGACGGAGCCGACGACGATGGGCTGGTCAGGGTCGCCTTCGATGAAATCGACCAGGACCTCATCATTGACGCGCGGCCAATAATAAGTGCCCCATCCTTTGCCGGCCCATGACTGGGCGACGCGGAGCCATGTGTTGTCAGGCGTATTGGCCTTGCGCAGGCGGTCCCAGAAGAATTGGACGTTGACGCGGCCATACTTGTCCATGTGCGAGTCTTCGCCGGAGGGGACGACGACCTGGCCGGTGTGCATGCCATTGACGACCGGCTTGGGTGTTCTGCGTTGCGGACGGTAAAGCGTGGCAAACGGGATGGCGGTGAACGTGTTGTTGTAGGGCGATGTGTTAGTTGTACCGCGCGCGCGATAGGGCGGCGTCTGGCGGACGCTGTGCTCGACGCGAGTGAGCAGATATTTTCCGTTGATTGCCGATTGCGGGTACTCGGTCAGAGTGAAGTTGCAGCCTGTCTGCATGGAGATGGCGTTGGAAGTGCCTTCGAGGATGACGCTTTCGGCATCGCCCGCATCGCGGCGCATGGTCTGGAAGAAGTTGGAGAGGTCAGCGATGGTGGAATCGGAGCCGGGTTCCTTGAGATAGGCTGCTGCGCTGTCGGCATAATCGTATTGCTCATGGCTGTTGGCGCCGAGCGGGCCGGCGGTCTGCATGCTTGTCAATGGGTTCGGGAGCTTCTGGTAACGGATGAAGCTGTAATCCCATGCGGTGTATTTGCCGGTGACCATGCCGGTTTTGGAGCGGAGATTGGTGATGACGAAATCGTAAAAGCCTTCGGATTTCTCGCCCAGCGGCGCGTAGCGGAATTTGTTTTGAATGGCGCAGGCGCTGAGCTTGGTGGATGTGTCCTGCAGGGTGAAGGTGTGGTCGTCTTTTGTGTGCTGGAAGTAGTAGAGGATGCCGTGCTGCTCCATGAGACGCGAGATGAAGGCGAAGTCAGTCTCACGGTACTGGACGCAATATTCCATCGGAGTATAGGTCCCGGAGGTCTGGATGGAGGGACTGATGTTGTAGGGGGAAAGCACAGCCTGGATTACATCGGTGACGGTTTTGTTCTGGAAGACGCGGGTGTTGACGTTCAGCGTGAGCAGCCAGAGACTGGGCACGATGTAGGCGCGGTAGTTGTTGTATTCTTCATCGCCGCCGCAGGATTCGAAGCTGGCGACGATGCCGTTGATGTAACGGTAAGTTCCGCTGTCGTCGGCGAGGATGCCAATGGTGACCTTTGTTCCGACAATGCTCTTTGGATTGATGGTCTTGTTGACATCTGCGACGAGCTCCAGCTGGTAATAGAACATCTCGGAGATGCCTTCCACTCCGGCGAGAAACTCCGGCAGGAGGACATCTTGTCCGAGCGTGCTGGTGAAGCTGAGAATCCGGTCTGCCTGTATCGATGCCATACGCGTTTGCCGCTTCTTTCCTTTAGTTGACGCGCGGCGGTGAACGTTTCACGCTGCCGCGCGGTCGATCAAAGGGCCTGATCGGAAACCAGGGCTAAAGCCCTGAATTTCGCGTTTCCTTTCACCGGGCTAAAGCCCGGTGCTTCTACCCAAAAGCATTTTGAATATGCACTACCATTCGTATGTAAAGCGTCCTTCAGGGGAGACGCTGACAGCGACCTTTTCTGTCAGGGTTTCTTCAGCCATGCGCGCGAGCACCTGACGGGAAATCTCGGGCAGCATGGTGTTGGTGAGGATGTTGTCGACGTTGCGCGCGCCGCTTTCGACTTCGGTGCAGCGCTTGGCTACTTCTTCGAGCACAGCGTCGTCATAGGTAAGCGCGATTTTGTGCGTCTCCTGCAGACGGCGCTGAACTTTGCCGATCTTAAGGCGGATGATCTGCTTGAGTGCTTCGTCGCGCACCGGGAAATAGGGGATGATCATCATGCGGCCGAGGAATGCCGGTTTGAAGATTTTGTTCAGCTCGGGTTTGATGGCGGCGAGCAGACCATCGGCGTCGGGCATGGTTTCTTTGTCTGCCGTGAGCTTGGCCAGCGTGTCGGTTGCCGCGTTGCTGGTAAGGATGATGATGCAATTTTTGAAGTCAATGGAGCGGCCCTCGCCGTCTTCCATGTTGCCCTTGTCGAAGACCTGGTAGAAAAGCTCGAGCACATCGGGGTGCGCTTTTTCTACTTCGTCGAGAAGGACAACAGAGTAGGGGCGGCGACGGACGGCTTCGGTAAGAACGCCGCCTTCGCCGTAACCGACGTATCCCGGAGGCGAGCCTTTGAGGGATGAGACGGTGTGTGCTTCCTGAAACTCCGACATGTTGATGGTGATGAGGTTGCGCTCACCTCCGTAGAGCAGATCAGAGAGCGCGAGAGCAGTTTCGGTTTTGCCGACTCCGCTGGGGCCGACGAGCATGAAGACGCCGACGGGCTTGCCGGGATCGTCGAGCGAGGCGCGTGAGGTAATGATGCGCTGGGCGATGGCGGCGAGGCCGTGGTCCTGACCGATAACGCGCTTCCTGAGCTGCTGATCGAGTTCGAGGACGGATGTTATTTCATCCTTGACCATTTTGCCGAGCGGGATACCGGTCCATGCGGAGATGACTTCGCCGACGATCTGCTCGTCAACGCAGACATGCATGAGCGGGTTTTCGCCCTGGACTTTTTCGAGCTCGGATTCGAGGGCCTGCAGAGCTTCGAGCGATGGTTTGACTTCAGGTTTGCTGTCACCCTCGGCTTTGAACGTTTCTGCGCCTGATTCCAACGCTTCGCGCATGGCGCGAATGCGGCTGACCAGATCGACTTCTTTCTGCCACTGCTGGTTCAGCTTGCCGAGAGATTCTTCGGTCTTTGCGAGCTGATCTTCGATCAATTGGAGGCGTTCGGCGTGGTCTTCGCCAACGGTGGTTTCGCGTTCGAGAATTTGTTTCTGAACTTTCAGGTCGTCGATGCGTCTGGTTGCGTCCTCGATGGCGGGCGGGATGGTGGTCTGTCCGAGAGCGAGACGCGCGCAGGCAGTGTCGAGTACGCTGACGGCTTTGTCGGGAAGCTGGCGTCCTGCGAGATAGCGGTGCGAGAGCTTCACCGTGGAAGTGACGGCCTGATCGAGAATGCGGAGGTTGTGGTGCTTTTCCATGGCGGCGATGATGCCGCGCAGCATGGTGCAGCACTGCTCTTCGCTGGGCTCTTCGACTTTCACGACCTGGAAACGGCGCGCGAGCGCTGCGTCTTTTTCGAAAAACTTTTTGTATTCGGACCATGTGGTGGCGGCAATGGTACGCAGTTCACCGCGCGCGAGAGCGGGCTTGAGCAGGTTGGCGGCATCGTTCTGGCCGGCCTGACCGCCTGCGCCGATCATGGTGTGCGCTTCGTCAATGAAGAGAATGATGGGATGCGGCGAGGATTTGACTTCGTTGATGAGTCCTTTGAGGCGATTTTCGAATTCGCCTTTCACGCCTGCTCCGGCCTGCAACAACGCAAGATCGAGACTGTGGACCTGCACGTTTTTGAGCGCGGGCGGAACATCGCCCTGAGCAACTCGCAGAGCGAAGCCTTCGACGACGGCGGTTTTGCCTACGCCCGCTTCGCCGGTGAGGATGGGGTTGTTCTGGCGGCGGCGCATGAGAATATCGACGACCTGGCGAATCTCGGAATCGCGCCCGAGGACAGGATCGATCTTCCCGGCTTTGCCCTTTGCTGTGAGGTTTTCTGTGTATTGATCGAGATGCTGAGTCTTGCCAGAACCCGTGGAGCGCGGCGCTCCGTCTCTGCCTGCTGCCGCTGGAGCTGTTGTGCCGGCCGCGGAGTGCTCTTCGCGGGATTTCGCGGTGATGGTGAAAAAGTCGTTGCGCAGAGCCTCGGCGGGGATCAGCTGCAGCTCTTTGCTTACGTCGCGGATGAGACGAACGAGCTCGTCATTCTGCAGGAGTGCAAGCAGGGTAAAGCCGGTGCGAATCTGGTTGGCATCGTACTCGATGGTTGCGATGGTCCAGGCTTCGGTGAGCATCTTGACGAGCTGCGGGCTGAAGGCTGGGCTGCGAGCGTTGCCGGTTTTCAGGCGGTCAAGGCTGCGCTCGAGTTCGCGCGTGAGGCGCGTTTTATCTACGCCATACTGTTTGAGGATGAAGGCAATGTCGTTATCGGAGCTATCGATGGCCTTCATCAGATAGTGCTCGACTTCAATGTCGTAGTGGGTGCGTGAAACACAGAGGCCAGCGGCAGCTTCAAAGGCACTGCGAGTTGCATCGTCCAGTTTGTTGATCAGCGATTTCAGGTTCAGGCTCATCTTTCTTCCCCCAGAGTGACTATGATTTCAGCGGCAATACTATAAGGGCGGCATTGTTCTGATCCCTGAGATTCCGGTTGTGGTGTACATCATTAAAATTCTTCCTTCCTCAGGTCGTCAGAATGACAGCGCCTTATACACTGAATCTGCTTTAAGACAGCTTGTATGTAGCGTCGTCCGGATCGCGATGAAGCGGACGGTTCTTGATCCAGCTCACCAAGCCAAGACGGGAAGATCGCGGTCCCGCGGCACCTAATTCCATACCGGGCGTCTCGTCGCGCTCGAGAACGAGCTGGATTATGAAATCGAATTCGCGATTGGCATAAAAACGCAGCCATGATTGCAGCTCGCGATGCGCATCCGCGCCGGGCAGAAACTGCTGGTAGCGCTCAAACTTCATCGGACCAAGGCGTATGGTGACGGTGCCGTGCTGGTCCCATACTTCATCGCCGACGATGGTGCCCATTCCAAGCCGCTCACAGAAGAGACCGGCATCGCGCAGGAACGACTGGTTTTCCGGGGGGAGGCGGTTCCATGTTCCTGTGAACTGATGAATTTCAACCGGGACAGCGAAGTAGTCTTCGAGCAATTGCCTGAGACCCTGCGCAGTGGGACGGCGCTGCGAAAGAAGTCCGGTGTAATAGAGACAGGCTTCGTCGGCAATCTGCATGCGACGGCCGAGGCCTTTGGTTCCGAGTCCAATAAGATCGAGCAGGCGCGTGCTGATGACATCGTCGCCTGCGCCCGTGCGCTCATAGGCGACGTAGAAGCGATACTTCTGCCATGCGCGATAGAAGAGCGAAATGATGCGATGGTTGAAGAGATCGAAAAAGTCGCCCGGGCCGCGATCTTTAGCTTTTGCGCGCTCAAGGAGAAAATCCGTATAGACATGCGGCAGCGCGCCAACAGCGGCAGAGAGACCCATGAAGTTCACGGACATTTTCAGCTGGCCGTCTTTACCTTTTTCCAAGCCCTGAATTTCGCTTGCGGGAAAAGCGAATGTAGGGACGGATGAGAAACGGACGACTTCTGAGCCGGGCGAAACAAAGAGGCCGATGGGGCGGCGTTCCGGGTAGAGGCGTTCCAGCAGACGCACGGCCTGGAAGAACTGGACGC
Organism: Alloacidobacterium sp.; assembly: GCA_035293545.1. Taxonomy (GTDB): domain Bacteria; phylum Acidobacteriota; class Terriglobia; order Terriglobales; family Acidobacteriaceae; genus Alloacidobacterium. Next base: position 178,293 of record DATGMQ010000094.1, read on the forward strand.
TCCACGGGTCGCGCTCAAGCAGTTCCTGGAGATGCTGAAACTCCCGCGCAGTCTTCAGTTCGACATTCAGAGTAGCGGTTTGTTCCCTGCTCTGGGTGGCCATTCGCCGAGCATCTCCTTTCTCTGATTGGTGCGAGCTGCCAGCTGGCAGAAGCTGTTGATCGAGGTGTAATTGCCGAGGAAGCGGTCGAGCACATTCGCAAAAAGATATACGCCTCCACCAACGAACTGGCGCTCGTCGAAGTCGATCTCTAACCGCATGCCGCGCGCGGGGATGTTGCCGAATCCGGACTGCATGATGGCGAAATGCGGACGCGATGAGAGCGCGGTGATGCCTCCGATCTGGTTTTCGAGATATGACGAGTCAGTGAAGTTGTGGAGCCGCAAAATCTCCTGGAATGCGGTTACGCCTTCCTCAGCGAGCGACAAATAATTAAGCGACAGTTGCGATACCAGCCGCCATAGTTGACCCTTTTCGTCGGGCGGATCATAGCTGGACGTTGGCCGGCGGAGCGCAGTGATTGTTTGCACGACCGGAAAATCTTCTGCGGAGAAGTCGCCCTCTTCAAGACCGAACGGCAGCCGCGACGGCAGGTCGAAATTGGAGCAGGTGGTGCGAACGGTGAGCACTTCTGCGTCGGGATGCGTGACCTGTCCGTCTACATCGACCAGTGCTATGTGCATGGTTGAGGGCTGGCGCTCGCCGAGAACACTCTGGCGGCGCATGGCATGCCAGTAGACGCGACCTGCGGTCTTGCGACCCTCAAAGCGATAGGAATAGAGCGGATCGAGCTCAAAGCTTTCGCGACGGCTGGTATTCGAGGCCATCACATCATCGATGGAGAATATTTCGGTGGTTTCCTGATGACGAACGTCGGGAATGACGGGATATTCGTGTTTGGTCTGCGTGACCAGGATGGGCTCGGCCGTCTGTGAAAAGAGATTGATGACCGGCGTGCAGCCCAGGCGGAGAGTGCGTGAGGTGACGCCGATTTCGAGGTCCTGCTGGCGCTCCGGGCGGTCGAAGCGGGAGAAGTAGAAGAGAATTTCCGCCTGCTCTTTGCAACCGGCTTCGGCGATGGCTTTGAGGCCGTCTAATTCAAAGAAGAGAAACTTTTCTGAGAAGGTGAAGTATTCCTGCAGCAGCCGATAGCCTTCGAAGGAACGCTTAGGATATGGCAGGAGCGCTTCCTCTTCTTCGAAGCCCATGGGGCGCAATTCCGATGGAGAGATGGGGACGATCTTACCGCCTCGCTGCTGCGGGTCGCGGACGAAGATGCCGATGCAGTTCCGGCAGAATAATTCGTAGAGCGTGTGAACGACGTTGGTTTCGCCGGTCAGGTGGAATGACAGCTTATCGATCTGCAGCTTGTCGAAGAAAACATCTCGGGCGCAGTCAAGCCGCATGCGGATAACGCCCGTCGCTCCATGCACGCGGATTGGCTGTGTGAGGCGCTCGGGGTGGCGCCACTCACATTCTTCGACAGAAAATGGCCATAGTTGCACCGGATACGAAGTGCGAAAACGGCACGGCAGGCCGTCAAAGGTGCGCTTAGTGGCGAGCTGGGTTCCCGCCGGGATATTTACACCCGTGGTTTGTTTTCCCTGCTCCGGATCGAGCTGGCATTCGACAATCGACATCGAAGGGATGGGCCTGAGGTAATGAGGCGAGACGATGCCGAGCAGCGCCGAGGTGATTTCCGGGAAATCGTCGTCGATGCGCAGATGGACTCGCGCAGCCATGAAAGCGAATGCTTCGATCAGACGTTCCACATGCGGATCGTCGCAGCGGTCGGGCTCGAGCAGCAATCGACTGGCGACGCGCGGATATTTCTGCGCGAACTCAGCCCCCAGCTGCCGCATATAAGCAAGCTCGCGCTCATAGTATTCGAGCAGTTCCTCGCGCATCGTTTATTTCACCTTGTACTCGCCGCTGGTAAGCTCGAGTACTGTGTCGAAGGAGATCTCTTCCGGGGCCGGGTCGAGTTTCATGCTGCCTTCAATGTGAAAACGCAGACGCCGCTCTGCAGTATCGCCTTTATCGAGCGTCACGCGCACGTCCATCAGGCGCGGCTCGAAATAGCGCAGGCATGCCTCAATTGCCTGGCGCAGACGCCGGTTATCGGATGCGGAGTTCAGTCCCATCGCCGATATGTCGGGAAGCCCGTAGTTCAGAGTGGAGGCGTTTGCCAGAGGGTAATCAGCAATGGCGTCGATGGGCGGCTGGCGGGTATTCAACAGCCATTCCAGGTCACGCTTCAAGGCTTCTTTGTAATAACGCAGGGATTGCGAGCGCGTGGCCGGCCAGTCCTCCACCGCCATCAGACGGTCGAGCACTGATTGCGTGATGAGCGTTTCTGTAGCGGAACGTGCCAAGCCGGCGAACTCCTGAAGCGTAAATCAAATCAATGGGAAACATTCAGAGCGGTGATGGGATCGACACGGCAGAGGCGGGAGAACAGCTCTTCCCTTCTGCTGTAATCGTCGGAATCGATACACTTCAAAAGCAGAGCCAGAGGCTGCGCGATCATCTCTCCTGTTTCCCATTCTTCCAGTTTGCGTTCGTCAATTTCTCTCAGCAGCTCTTCCAGAACCACGCGCGCAACTCTGGTTTCGCCTGCATCGACGCAGAGCTGAGCGATATGCAACCGGCGCTGGAAACGGGCGCGACCATTGGGCTGCTGGGCTGCATCCCGAAGCAATAACTGAATGGCCTGCGGCAACTGCCCCTGGCGAATCATTTCGCGGGCAAGATCGTCCTGCACGCGCATTTCACCCAGTTGGACTACGGCCTGAAGCAAATATGCGGTAGGGCTGGCCGGACGCTCTTCCTGAATAAACTGCGCGCATTCACGGATTCGCTCGACGGCATCGTCCCAATCTGTTGGTTTGGCGGAAACAAAGTCGCCATTTCTCAAGGCAACCGGAAAGCTACCTTTTCCCTTCTGGACTACCGTCAGCGCGCTTGCGCCGTCTTCAGCGCCAGCTTCTCCTTCGGCGCTGGTTACGTCCTCTTCGACTGGATCCGGCTCTGTTTTTCTTTTCTCATTCAGGAGACTGTTGACGACCTGATCGACTTCCTGAATGGAGGTACGCAGCTTGCTGAACGCCGGCCCATCGCTGCCGTATTTCAGTTCGCAGAATTCCTGCAGTGTTTCGAGCGTGGTCAGCGTTGATTGCAGCGAGTTATGAAGATCAATGTAAAATGCCTTGGGCGTGGCAGCAAAAGCTGCGTCAAAATCCTCGCCGGTGGTCTTGCCGTCTTCGATGGCCTGCCTGCGGGCCTCCATCTTGCTCTCGCTGGCGCCCACGTCGGCTTCATATCCTACGGCGCGGGATTCCTTGTATTGGAAATAGTTCAGGCCCTTTTTGGTAATTGGGGCTTCACGGACGAGATCGCCGACGCGGTTCGCAGCCCACTCGACAGGCATCGCGCGCATACCGACATCGCCATCTTCGACAAGTGGATAGAGCGTGTCCCAGAACTGCTCCTGCAAATTATGCATGAGCTTGAAACATGGCTCGATGAGAGACAGACCTTCCTTTTTGACGTGGGCTTCCGTAAGCCACGCGGCAAGCTGCAGGTCTTTGCTTTTGGTGGCCAGGGCTTCGCCCGCCAGCTTAATGACCAGATTGAAGTCGGCCTTCTTGATCTGGCGTTCCCAGGCCCCGCTAGGAAGGCTTTCGTCATCTTCGGTCCGCGCTTCTTTGATCTGGTCGTAGACCTTGTCGTAGCGGAGATTGGCTCCGGAGGGATTATCACCCGGAATCGGGTTCAGCAGGTCATCACGTAGTGGCACTTTCAGCCGTCTCCCTGGCGTGATGGAAGGTCAGATTGCGCAGCTCGAGGAACGGCACTTCCTCTTCCCCTCGCATCAGCATTTTCTGGCCGTAAGGAACGGCCCCGTATTTTTCGTTTTCTTCCCAGGCTGTTGCACGGCCAAGCCTGACAGCATCGTCGGGGTGCTTCCACGAAAGCGGCGCTAGCACCGGGATCAGGACTTCGCCCAGGTCCTGCAGACGGAAATCTTCTGTGGTATGCAGGATAGCAGGGGCCCAAAGCAGATCGCGCAGTTTCTTCGGCGCCTGAATCTCTACAGATTCCACATAAGCGAGTGGAATCCATGTATAACTGCCGGCGATAAATGCTTCCAGATGCGCTCCGATACGCGGATCGGCATCTTCAAAACTGGTGAATTCCTCGCCGTTTAAAGTGCCGGACGGCGCAGGGTGGGTGGTTCCAAGAGGCAGCTCGTCTTTTGCGAACATTTCCTGACGGGTTCTTTCAGCATGCAGAGCGGCGCGATAGAGCATGGCCCCGGCTGCGGCTTCTTTGTTGGCGTCCGACAAGATATCGAGCTGCTTGCCCGCGCGGTCGTATTCGCCGGCAAAGCAGAGCAATTCGAAGAGAAATGTACGGCGCTTGAGATCGAGCGGCTGTTTTTTCAGCTCGTCGCCAAGCGCAGTGATGGCCAGCTGAAGCTGGCCATCGCGGTAATAAGAGAGCCCGTCCATCCAAACCGCCTTACGACTGTTTGTTCTGTTTCGTGCTGTATTTGACTTCGCCGACGCTTGCGAGATTGCCCTTCTCGTCCTGCACGGAGTAATCGATACCAATTTCGTTATAGGTAAAAGACAGGCTGACGCTGGGCACTTCAGAGGACGCCGACATCTGCAGACCGGTAACGAAGATTTCCGTGAAGTTCACCTTCAAATACGGTTTGCCATCCGCGCCGGACTTAACAGCGCTCAACGTGCCCTTGGTAATGTGTGTGCCCTTAACGATCGATTTAAAGAGCTTTGGCGTCGATTTGTCGAAGAAAGTCATCGTGCTGAAATCGGACAGATCTACTTTGCCGGCGCCGGAACCACCGGTTCCCGCAACAGAGGAGATGTTCGACGCACCCCAGCTCCAACTCAGGAGCTGGATTTTGTTCTTAAATTTTTCATCCTGAGATTCACCGGGAATCCCATCGAGGTCGAGGAAATAATCTACTGCCATTTCTGGCTCCTTTCATTTGTACTTCGCCGCCACAAGGGCAAGGGAATACCGTATAGTCCCGGCTGGTTATTACTTCCTTGCCGATGCCGGCAGATCGGCCACAAGACGGAGCGAGACAGACAACTCGTCGAGTTGGAAATGGGGTTTGAGGAACGCGACCGCGCGATACGCTCCCGGTTTACCTGGAACTTCGGAGACCTGAATCGCGGCCTCGCGCAAGGGCAGTTTCGCCTTTGCGGCCTGCGATGCATCGTCGTCCGCGCAGACATAGTTCATAATCCATTGGTTCAGGAACTTCTCGCAGTCTCCGCGGCTCATAAAGCTGCCGATCTTGTCGCGCATCATTGCTTTCAGGTAATGAGCAAAGCGCGACATGGCAAGGATGTAAGGCAGTTGTGCCGAAAGACGAGCATTGGCATTCGCCGCATCCTTGTCATAGAGCTTCGGCTTGTTGGCTGTCTGCACGCTGAAGAAGGCTGCGTAGTCGGTTCCCTTGCAGTGCACGAGCGGTACAAGGCCCTGATCGGCGAGCTCTTTTTCGCGACGATCGGTAATGGCCACTTCTGTCGGGCACTTCAGCGCCACGTCGCCTTCGTCGGTGCGGAAGGTATGCGCAGGCATCCCTTCGACAAGTCCGCCGCCTTCTACGCCACGGATGGCAGCGCACCAGCCGTACTTGGCGAACGAGTTGGTGAGTCTTGCGCCCAGAGCATACGCTGCATTGCCCCAGAGATACTTGGAATGATCGCTGCCATCGACTCCCTCTTCATAATCGAAGGCATCGATCGTCTTTGTATCTTTGCCGTACGGAAGACGCATGAGCACGTGAGGCAACGTCAGCGCAACGTAACGGGAATCATCCGACTGACGGAAGGATTTCCATTTTGCGTATTCAGTGGAGTCGAAGATTTTGCCGATATCACGCGGAGCTCCGAGCTGCGTATAGCTGCTCAGGTTCAGCAGTTCTGAACTTGCCGCTGAGAGGAATGGCGCGTGGGCGGCTGAAGCTACCTGGGAGATTTTCTCCAGAAGCTCCATGTCTTCCGGACCGCGGCCAAATTCGTAGTCGCCAATAATGGAGGCAAATGGAGCGCCGCCAAAGACACCAAACTCTTCTTCGTAGACTTTCTTGAACAGAGCGCTCTGGTCGAACTCCGGCGCGCGCTGCAGGTCCTTGAGCAACTCGCGTTTGGAAACGTTGAGGACCTTGATCTTCAGCATGTCGCTGGTTTCAGACTGATCGAGCAGGTATTTCAGCCCGCGCCAGGTGCCTTCCAGCTTCTGGAAAGCGGGATAGTGCATGACTTCGTTCAGCTGAAGGGAAATCAGACGATCAATCTGCGCGATGCGAGCCTGAATGGAGGCTTCCGCGTCGCGGGTCAGGGTCATGTGTCCCTCAAGCACCTGCGAGACGAACTCCTTAACCATGTCACGACCACGTTCGAGAGTGGCGGCGTCACGATTAAAGCGGCCCTGCGCTACGATCTGGTCGAGAAGCGACTGCTCTGAAGTCTGCTCTACTGTCTGTCCTGCGGCTGCTGCTGCGGTATTGGTTGTACTCATTTGTCACCCCCGGTAGCGCCAAGTTCGCCGCGAAGCTTCTCGCGCGACTCGGTATTGGAAACCGCTTCGAACAATGCCTCGTCCAGCTTGTCATTGCCCTGCAAACTGCCGCGCAGATCTGAGAGACGCTGACGCAGATCGAGCAGTTCCTTCAACGGACCAACCTGCTTCGCTACGTTTTCCGGCGAGAAGTCATCGAGGCTTTCAAATTTCAGGTTGACGGCAATCTGGCCGGCGTTCGGATCATCACTCAGCTTGTTAGCGACGGAGTAGGCGAGGTGCGGCTGCATTCCCTTCAGCACGGTGTCAAAATTGTCCGGATTGATTTCTACGAACTTGCGGTCTTTCAAGGCGGCTAGCGGTTGTTCGGGCTGGCCGGTAAGGTCTCCGAGCACACCCATTACGAAGGGGAGTTCCTTCAGTTCAATCGCGTCGCCGATCTCGACGTCATAGGTGATATGCACGCGCGGCGAACGGACGCGGTCCAGTTTATGCTGCGTACTTTCCTTAGCCATTTTTCTATTCCTCGATAGACGCGCGGAGGCACCGCCCGCCCTTGATTCGAATCAATCTCACGTTATTGTTAAAACGCCAGCCGCGCCCCTCGTCTTAAACTTCCCAAGTTACTTTTTGGGAGCGCTGATTGTCGTCTGATGAGAGCGGGCCAATTATTAACTGCCACATAGTGCATGTCAAGTTGAATTCGTTTCGCGCGATTTCCGCTGGTAATGAAGCGTTTCTTCATGCGCGATTCACCATCGCTGTATACTCAAACCCCGATAGGACTCCTAAAACACATGCGACAGTTGCAGCCGGTTGTCTGGTCAAAAGGCGTATTTTTATCCCCGCAGCACTTGCAGGCACAGGACCGTTTTTTCGAGGAAAGCCTGCGTTTTCTGGTTGAAGCACTTTCGTTTCGGTATTGGGGTTTTACATCTCTGCAGATTGATGGCACGGCTTTGAGCGAAGGCCAGTTGAGCATCTCCGAAGCCTCAGGCGTGCTCCCTGATGGGCTGCTGCTGGATCTGCCGTCATCGGATGCTCCTCCGCGTCTGCGCACCCTGGATGAGTGTTTTCATCCAGGCCAGGAAAGCTGCTTATTTTATCTGGCGGTTCCACAGGAACGGCCGGGCGGCATCAACGTTGGTTTGCAGCGTGGCGGCATCAACACGCGTTTTTACGCAGAGCTGCAGATGCTTCGCGATGAGAACAGCACGGGCACGGAAAAGCCGGTGTCCCTGGCGCGCAAGAACCTGCAGATTCTGGCCGAGGGAGAAAATCTGGAAGGCTCCTCGCTGCTGCCGCTCGCGAGAATCGTGCGGACCGAGGCAGGCGGCTATCGGCTGGACGCGAAGTTCTCTCCGCCGATGCTCAATGTAAAAGGCAGCGAGCTGCTTTCGGGAATTCTGCGCGGCCTGATCGAGGTCCTGGTTGCCCGAAGCAGCCAGCTTGCCGGGTCGCGGCGACAGCGCAACCAGTCTTTGGCAGATTTCAGCGCGTCTGATGTTGCTAATTTCTGGCTGCTCTACACGATGAACGCACATCTGCCTGTGCTGCGCCATCTGCATGAGGCAAAGCACGCGCATCCGGAATCGCTCTACCTGCAGATGCTCTCGCTTGCCGGAGCGCTGACGACATTCTCACAGAAGATTGAACCGCGCGATCTTCCGAAATACGAGCACGAGGACCAGGGAAAATGCTTTATTGCACTGGATGCCATCATCACGGAGTTGCTGGACACCGTGGTGCCAAGCAACTTTGTGGCGCTGCCGCTGAAGCAATTGCGCGACTCGATTTACGCAACGGCCATCGACAAAGACCAGTATTTTGAAAACTCAAGGTTTTATCTGGCAATTTCGGCGGATATGCCGGAAGCTGAACTGATTCGGCGTGTACCGAGCCTGGCAAAAACGTGCTCGGCGACACATATCGAGCAGTTGATTCGCCAGGCCTTGCCCGGGCTTACGCTGACGCATGTTCCTGTGCCGCCACGGGCGATTCCTGTGAAGCTGCGCTATCAGTATTTCAGCGTGGACCGCACCGGTCCGGTTTGGGATGCGGTGATGCGCGCGCGCAACTTTGGCGTGTATGTGCCGGGCGAGATTCCGAATCCGGACATGGAGCTGATTATTTTGTTTGCCAATCCTGATTAGTGGTGCCGCAACGCAAAGACTACGATCAGAATCACCACGATCAGCACAAAGACATTCACGATCAGGATCAGCGGCAGATACTGCTGCAATTTTCCCGGCGCGGGCGGCTGCGGCGACGCAGGCGCCGGAGCTGGCGGGAACTGAAATGCCGGCGGCTGAAAATGCGGCATCTGTGGCGCCGCGCCACCACCGCCTCCGGCATGCAGATGAGGCATCTGCTGTATGGGTGGTGCAGCGGCAGGCATCTTGGGAAATGCCGGAGTCTGCGGCATCTGGAAGACAGGTTGTCCGCTACTCGGCTGGCTTGCGGCAGGAACGACAGGCGGCCCTCCGGCGCCAGGGTTTTGTCCCTGTGCTTCGCGCAGCATGGAGCTGGAAATGACTCGCGTAAACTCGCCCGGACCGCTTAATGGCATCGGCGCAGGACTTGGAGTTGGCACGGACGGAGGAGCGGCCTGTGGAACGGACGCGGATTGAGGCGTATTCAGCGTCTGCAGAAGCTGGGTGAATCCACCCGCTGCCGATGGCGGACCCGATGCGGCTGGTGGTGCCGGCATCAGCGGAGGAGGTTCTTTCGCCAGAGAAGATTCTTCTTTTTCCAAAGCCTGAAAGAGCTGCGTGAATCCTCCTTTTGCGGGAAATGCTCCAGGAGACGGGCTGGAAGTATTTCCAAACGGGTTTGGATTCGACGCCGGTACAGGATTAGAAAATTGAAACCCGTCTGCTGGTTGTGTTTGCGGCTTCAGCGAAGCCAGCGGGTCTTCCTGCGGTGTGCCTGATCCGCTGATCTGCGAAAACATCTGGGTAAATGATCCTGGGCCGGAATTCACCGGCGCGGCGGACGGAGAAGGCTGAGGTGCAGGCGCTGGTTCTTTCGCTCCGGAGAGCGACTGAAACATCTGTGTAAAACCGCCTGCTGCCGCCGGCTCCGGAGGCGCAGCGGGAGATGGCGGTGCCTGGGCAGGCGCAGCTTCCGCAGGCGGCTTGTTCGGAGAAAGCGTCTGGAACATCTGCGTAAACACGCCAGGGCCCGCAGTTTGTGCCACCGGATCAGGCACAGGAACGGGAGTCAATCCGCTTTCCGGCGATGAGAATGGCGTCTGAAATACCTGAGGCGCAGCGGTACTCGGCTGCGTTTCGGTTGCCGCCGCCTGCTCAGGCGGCGCATTCTGCGCTTTGAGGATCGGGTTATTCAGAGTCGAGAGAAGTTGTGTAAACTCGCCTGGCTTCTGCCCACTCGCAACCGGAGTCGTAGATGCGGGAGCCGCAGGCTTGTTGATCGAAACTGGAGTAAAAACACTCGTCAGGTCAGCCGCAGGTTTTGCCGGAAGGACTGGTGCGGTCGGCGCCATCGATGGCGGCGGAACGTTCTCCGGTTTCGTCGGCTGCTGTTCAGCAGCTTTCAGAGATTCAAACATCTGCGTAAAACTGCCCGGCTCGGCGGCGGGAGCTGGCGACTGTACAGGCGGCGGCTCCGGAACGTTTTCCTTTGCGGGTTCTGCAGATTTCAGCGACTGAAACATTTGCGTGAAGCTGCCGGGACTTGCAGGCGCTGAATTTTCGGTTGGCACAGGAGCTGACTGCTGCGTTGGTGGCTCTGGAACGCTGCTCTTCGGCTGCGATTCAGCGCGCAAAAGAGACTGAAGTAAATCGTCCTGCGGCGGCTGTTCAGCTGGAGAAGTTACGGTACCGAACATTCCGGTTGCGCTGGTGGATTCACCCGAACCTGGAGAATTAGAGCTGTCAAAAGGTGACCTGGATGAGTCCATGCTGTGCGCACCACGGCTTCTGAATTGAATGGTAGTTCTGGAGACCCAGCTTACATCGCAAAATCTTGACAGTAAAGCCCTGACACCCTACGATGCACACACGAATTGGCCGCAGGAAATTTAAGCAGCAGAAACAAAAAGCACGGTGCATTCACCATCATGTGGGGCGTCGTTCTTCACGGCCTAAGTGTTTGTGCACCACTGATTAATAACGTTTCGTCGATTCGCCCTATGGTTCAATATTTATGAAATTTCTGTCGCGTGTGGTCTGGTCCGAAGGCATGTATCTGGGACCACACCATTTTCAGACCCAGAGCCGGTACTTTGAAGATTCGATTGCGTTCCTCGTCGCCAGCCTCTGGCACGAGCCCTGGGGGCTTCTCCACTTTGAGCTGGACCAGAAAGCCATTCGCAACGGCAGCGCGGTTGTTCTGCATGCTTCAGGTGTATTTCCCGATGGGTTGACATTTGAGCTGCCGAACTCCGACCCGCCTCCGCCTGCTCGCAACCTAACGGAGGTCTTTCCTTCCACAGATGCTGTTTTGCCTCTGTATCTGACGGTTCCTGCGCGCAGGGACAATGGCTTTGACTGCGACCTGAACGGCGCGGGAGGAAGTACACGTTATGCCCGCATGCAACGTGTGCTGCGCGATGAGACTAACGGCATTGACGAGCGAGAAATTGAGCTGGGGCAGAAGAATATCCGCATTCTTACAGAAGCGGAGCTGACTCCGGAGGTGCAGTCGATTCCGATTGCCCGTGTGCTGCGCGATGGACGCGGCGGCCTCATCTACGATGAAGAATTTATTCCTACGTGCCTTCGGGCCAGCGCCAGCGAGCAGCTTATGCTGCTCTTCAAACACCTGATCGAAACGATTGGCGAAAAGAGCGCAACCATTGCCCGCAGCGCCCGTCGCCATGGACGGTTTGAGGCCGGAACATCCGCTCTCGACGTTGCCAATTACTGGTTTCTGCATGCGCTGCACAATGCGATTCCGCCATTGCACCACCTGAGCGCCACAAAGCACGCGCATCCGGAAGAGTTGTTCGTCGAATTATCGCGGCTTGCAGGAGCGCTCTGCACTTTTGCCGTTGATTCAGATCCGCGCACTTTGCCTTCTTACGATCATCGCGATCCGGGCCCGGCATTTCGTGCCCTCGACGCGCATATCAAGCGGCATCTGGAGATTGTCGTTCCGTCGAACACCGTAACGCTGAACTTCAAGCCGACAGAACCTTACATTCAGGAAGCAGAAGTGGTTGATGAGCGCTGTTTGCGGCGCGCGCGCTGGATTCTGGGTGTCCGATCGAGTCTGGGTGAGGCGGCTCTGCTGACAATGGTTCCGCGTCTGGTCAAGGTCTGCTCGTCGCGCTTTGTTCCGGAACTGGTCAAGCGCGCTCTGCCCGGCATGACGCTGACGCATCTGCCTGTGCCGCCCACGGCGCTTCGCGCGGAAGTGGACATGCAGTATTTCGTCATCGAAACCTCGGGGCCATGCTGGGAGCATATTCTTCAGACCCGCAAGGTTGGCGTATATATCCCGGGCGAGATTTCGCAGCCTGAGTTTGATCTTACCGTGATTGTGGAGGCGTCCTGATGAGCGTTGCCCGCGTCAATAGCCTGGCCTTTTCGTTCCAGGAAGTTCTCACTGCGATTCTGCGCGTGCGTTTCCAGCGCCAGCAGGTGCAGGATGCAGAGAGTTTCCGCGCTCAGATGCGGCGCTCTCTGCAGGCTGCGATGCAGGAGGCCAAATCCCTCGGCTATACCAGCGAGTCAGTACAACTGGCGGTCTTTGCGGCTGTCGCTTATCTCGATGAAAGCGTCCTGAACCTGCAAAGCCCGGTGTTTGCGGACTGGGCGCGGCGTCCTTTGCAGGAAGAGCTTTTCGGCGATCATCGCGCCGGAGAAACGTTTTTTGCAAACCTGCGCACGCTGTTGACGAGGCCGGATTCGGCGGAAGTTGCGGATGTGCTGGAAGTGCATTGCCTTTGCCTGCAAATGGGATTTCGCGGACGCTATGCGCTGGGCGACAGCGGAGAACTGCATCAGCTTCTTCGCCAGGCGCGGGAGAAAATTCAACGCATTCGCGGGCAGGCGTATCTGATTCCGTCGATGCCTGCGCCGGAAGTGAAGCCAGCGCGGGCGAAAGATGCGTGGAGTCGTGGATTGCTGATTACCGCATGCGCGCTTGCGGTTTTGACTGTGCTCGCCTTTGGCGGCTTTGAAATTGCTCTTGGTTCCGGTGTTTCTCAGGTGCAGAACAGCAGCCTGAGCGCTCGTTAGGAGTCGGTTGTGGTCTCGATCATTATCTCGATTGTGATTTTTCTGCTGTCGCTTTTGCTCGCCTGGATGGCCGGCCCGGTCCTCCATGTGGAAGGCACTGCGCTGATCATACTGCGGGTGCTCTTTGTTCTGCTGGGTATAGCGGCAGCCACGATCATTCTAGTGTTGCACTTCCGCAAACAGAAGCGAGAGGGATCGACCAAAAACGTTCAGGGCAATACCGAACTCGACACATTGCTGCGTGATGCGGAAAAGAAGCTCGCTTCCGCGCAGCGTACTGGCGCGAAAACACTTGATTCCCTGCCCCTGCTCTACTTGCTGGGCGAAGCAAATTCAGCCAAAACCACGGCCGTGATGAAATCAGGACTGGATCCTGAGTTGCTCGCCGGGCAGATTTATCGCGATCAGGATATTGTAGCTACGCCGGTTGCAAATCTCTGGTATACGCAACAGTGTGTGATCGTTGAAGCCGGGGATGCGGTCCGCAAAAGCCCGGCATTGTGGGCGAAGCTTATCCGCAGGACCCGGCCAAAGGCATATCGTGCTGCCATGGGATCGCAGGCACCAATTCGCGCTGCTGTCGTCTGCATGAACTGTGAGCATTTTCTTGGCGCGCAGGCGGCGGAAGCCGTTGCTGCCTCAGCTCGGCAGACAAACCAGATGCTGCGCGACCTGGCTCAGCAGTTAGGCACCGAAGTTCCCGTTTACGTCATTCTCACCAAGCTTGATCGGGTACCCGGTTTCACCGAATACGTCCGTAATCTCACCAATGAAGAAGCTTCTCAGGCGCTCGGGATTCCCGCCGCGCGTACCGGTGTGTCCAGTGGACTCTATGCGGAACAAGCAACACGCGATGTTACCAATGCGCTCGATCAGCTTATCTTCTCGCTCGGCGAGTATCGGATGGAGATACTGTCGCGGGAAAACGATCAGCGGAACGTTGATCCGGTTTATGAATTTCCGCGCGAACTGCGGAAGCTGCGCAACAATCTATCCGCTTATCTGGTCGAATTGACGCGGCCCAGCCATTTGAATGCGAATCCGTATCTTCGCGGCTTTTATTTCACTGGAGTGCGCGCGCATGTAGTGGAACAGATGGTCAGCGCTCCGGCTGCGGTACAACAGGCTGCTCCCGCAGATGCGGGCGCGACACGCATGTTCTCAGTCCAGCAGATGCAGGCAGCGCAAGCGCCCCCTACACCGCAGGTTGTAGCGCGCAAGATGGCTCAATGGACCTTCCTGCCGAAGCTTTTTCCGATCGTAATTCTGCAGGACCGCAGCGCGCTTTCCAGCACAAGCAACAGCGGTCGAACGCATACCTTCCGGCGCATTGTCTTCGGAACGGCTTCCGTGCTGCTGTTGCTGTATTTGCTATGCCTCATCATTTCCTACGGCAACAATTCTCGGATGGAGAAGCAGATTTCGTCAGCCGCCCAGGCGCTTCCGGCTCGGACTGTTCCTGCAACCATGTTGGCTTCACAACAGGACCTGTCGTCGCTCGACCAGCTTCGCGCAGCAGTTATACAGCTTGAGGATTACCAGCAGAACGGGCCTCCGCTGATGTATCGCTGGGGGCTGTACCACGGAAATAATCTGCTCGAAGCTGCGCGGCGCATTTACTTTGACCGCTTTCAGCGACTACTGCTGACCAATACACAAGCGAATATCGTCGCCATGCTGGGCGCTTTGCCGGCTGCACCGCAGGCTGGCGCGGACTATTCAGCAGCATACAATCCGCTGCGCGCTTACCTGATCACGACTTCCAATGCGGACAAGAGCACGGCGGAGTTCCTGACTCCGGTGCTGACACAATACTGGCTTAACGGACGCACTCCAGAGACGGAACAACAGAAGCAACTGGCGCAGCAGCAGTTTGATTTCTATGCCAATGAGCTGAAGCGCGGGAATCCGTATTCGATTGCTCCAGCAATGCCGGTGGTGACACATGCGCGCACGTATCTGGGCAGTTTTGGCGGATACGACCGCATTTATCAGAACATGCTGGCGGCAGCGAACAAGGCCAATCCTTCGATTGACTTCAACCGTCTCTATCCAGGCTCATCCGCGGTTGTGGTTGAGTCACACATCGTTCCCGGCGCGTTTACGCGCAACGGATTTGCTTTCATGCAGGATGCGATTCTGCATCCGGACCGCTATTTCAGCGGCGAAGCGTGGGTGCTGGGCGATCAGGCTCCTCCGTCGCTCGACCGCGCTAATCTTACGCAGCAGCTTGCAGGCAAGTATCTGGCGGATTATCAGAGCGAGTGGCGCACATTCCTGAAGCAGGCATCCGTCGTCCGCTATCGCGGGCTTCCCGATGCCGGACAGAAGCTGCAGATATTATCGAACCCTACTTCCCCGCTGCTTGCGCTGGTCTGCACAGCTTCGCATAATACGGCGGTTGCGAATCCGGAGATCTCGAAGGAGTTCCAGCCGGCGCAGGCGTTGGTTCCTCCGGATTGCGCGGACAAGCTGATCTCGCAGGGCAACGGCGGGTACATCAACGCGCTGGTTGCTTTACAGGGCGCGGTGTCACAGGTGGCGCAGAGCCCGAACCCCAACGATCCAAATGCAACGCAACCGATCATTGGAGCTGCCGTTACAGCGCATGGGGCAGTGAGCCAGGCGTCGCAGGCATTCAATATTGACCCGCAGGCGCATGTCGAGCAGACCGTTATTGCGCTGATGCAGGCGCCGATCAACTCGGTGGAGGACGCGGTACGCGGCGCGCGGCCGGAGCAGGCAAACGGCGGCGGTAAGGCATTCTGCAGTGGCTTCAACGCGCTGATGACGAAGTTTCCCTTTGCGCCGAACTCGACTGTCGAAGCCAGCACCAGCGAAGTTTCGGCTGTCTTCCAGCCGGGAACCGGGTCGTTGTGGCAGTTCTACGATCAAACTCTTAAACCGATGCTGCAGCAACAGGGCTCTACTTACGTTCCCGCACCGAATGCGCCCATCAAACTGAATCCGGCGTTCGTGCGCTTCTTCAACCAGGCGGCAGCGTTGTCGGCGACGCTTTATCCGGCGGGCTCGACTTCGCCTTCGTTCAGCTTCACGGCGAATATTCCGCCATCGAAGGGCATTCAGAGTGTGACGCTGGCTGTTGATGCGCAGCGAGTGTCTGGCTCGGGCATCTCCCATCAGTTCACCTGGTCGGCGCAGACGGCGCAGATGGCCCAGGTTACGGCTAACTATTCGGGCGGCAGCCTGCCGCTCACTTTCAACGGCACCTGGGCGCTCTTCCACCTCATTGACAAGGGCAAAATCGAGCAGCCCGGGAACCCGGTGCGACTGGCGTATCCGCTGGAGATTGCCGGAACACCGGTCGTGGTCGAGAATACGCCGCTGGTGGTTCGGATCGAGCTTTCGGGCCCGAATGCCGGATTGCTGATGCCGGCTGGTCTGGCGATGCGTTGCGTTTCTGAAGTGGGGCGCTGAGTACC
>DATGMQ010000095.1:0-44210 GCA_035293545.1 Alloacidobacterium sp.
AAGGAGGCCGGTAGTAGCAGCCGCGAACGTGATCGCTATTGTCAGCGATCCGTATCTTATTCCTGTCAAGACTTTTGTCCGAAGGTCAAAAGCCTTCGCTTTGATATTCATTACACTCACACCCCAGGAAAATGAATCTACGTTTATTTATGCAGGCAGAGTGCCAAATTAGAACTCTCTTAGAATGAATTGTTTATCCGGAAGCGCATTAATTTAGCAGTAAACATGACTCTACAGGTTTTCATATTTTCGGTTTGGGCTTTCATATTTTCTGGAGATTTTCTGAGTGTCCGAGCATCATGAAAGAATAGAAACAGCGGTCAATCTGGTGGAGGGCCGCAAAAAATGAACACTTTCAAGACTGCTCTGTTGCTGACTGCCTTAACCCTCTTCCTGATGTTCGTTGGCGAACATTACGGCGGGCGAAACGGCATGATTCTGGCCTTTATTTTTGCTGCCGGGATGAATTTTTTCAGCTATTTCTATTCAGACAAGCTGGCGCTGGCCATGTATCGGGCGCAGCCGGTTACGCGCGAGGAGCTTCCGCGCGTGTATCAGGTGGTCGAGCGGATGACGCAGCGCATCGGGCTGCCGATGCCGAAGATTTATGTCATTCCGTCGGATTCGCCGAATGCCTTTGCAACGGGGCGGAACCCGAAACATGCTTCGGTCGCGGTGACGCAGGGTATTTTGAACCTGCTGAATGACGATGAGCTGGAGGGCGTACTGGCCCACGAACTCGGGCATGTGAGAAATCGCGACATTCTGACCAGCTCGATTGCTGCGACGCTGGCAGGCGCGATTACGATGCTGGCGCGCATGGGGTATTGGGCTTCTCTGTTTGGCGGATATGGCGGCGATGGCCGGGACCGCGAGCGCGGCGGAGGCGGACTGGGCGCGCTGTTTATGCTGATTCTGGCGCCGATTGCGGCTACGCTGATTCAGCTGGCGATTTCGCGTTCGCGGGAGTATGAGGCAGATGCTACGGGGGCGCACATCACGGGTAATCCATATGCGCTGGCGAGCGCTCTGGAGAAGCTGGATGCGTATTCGAAGCGGCTGCCGATGCAGGCTTCGCCGTCGAATGCCCACCTGTTTATTGTTCAGCCGCTGCTGAGCGGGCGCGATTTTGCGAGTCTGTTTGCGACACATCCGCCGATTCCGAAGCGGATTGAGCGGCTCATTGGGCGGTCGAGCCTGTATGGAGCGCAGAATTAGATAGAACTTTCACCACGGAGAACACAGAGAGCACCGAGTTTCCATGACCTGCTCTTAACGGCCAGAGATGAAGACTTTCCTGCGAGCGCTTATTCTGCTGCTGATTGTTTTATGGCTGGGCGGCGTGATGTTCTTTCCCATCGTTGCCGCTACGGCATTTTCTACGCTGCCGGATACGCATCAGGCCGGGACAATTGTGGGAAAATGCCTGCGAATTTTGCATTATGAGGGGCTTTTTGCGGGCACTTTGATGGTGATTTTGCTGCTGGCGGCGCGGAGAATTCGCGCTTATACACGGAATATTGCGCTGCCGGTGGTTTTTGCGCTGGCGATGCTGGTGCTGACGGCATTTTCGCAGTTCTGGATTATTCCCAAAATGGAAAGCTATCGAATCGCTGCTGGCGGCGCGATTGACGCGGTCGCCCAGGATGATCCTAACCGCGTGGCTTTCAACAAGCTGCATGTTGTGTCAGAACGGGTAGAGGAAGGCGTGCTGCTGGCAGGGATTGTGCTGGTGGGTCTGCTGGGGGCGGCGCGTACAGGAGAATCCTGAGCCTCCACCTTTCGATGGATTGCTCTGAAGCCATGCCGCAACTAGACTCGCGGCCATGACCATTCAGACCGAACCTATCGGCAGTATTCCCCGCCCCATGGAACTGATTCAGGCGATCGAATCCTTTGCAGCGGGCACGATTTCACATGACGGGCTCGACGCTGCCTATGAAGCCGCGGTCATGGATACGATTCGCAGGTTTGAAGAAACAGGATCTCCGATCATTACGGACGGAGAACAGCGGAAGTCCAGCTTCGCGACGTATCCCCTGGAGGGCATTGAGAATCTTGCTCGTGATGGGGTGGTGATTCCGTTTGCGGATGGGCACACGCGCCGGCTTCCCCGGCTGACTCGCGGTCCATTTCGATATGGAAAGCACACAGGCACATTTGTTCTTGAAGCAAAGAGACATACGAGCAGACCGTTGAAACAAGCTGTCATTTCGGCATCGGCGCTCAGTTTGTTGTATCCGGCAGGAGGAATTGCGGACTATTCACAGGAGGAATTTCTGTCGGATCTGAAGCGCGAGGCTGAAGCAGATATTCGTTCAGCATTCGACGCCGGCGCTGAGGTTGTGCAGATGGATTTCACTGAGGCACGCCTTTCGCTGAAGCTTGATCCTTCAGGCGGATTGCTGCGGAATTTTGTTGACCTGAATAACAGCGTTCTGAGCCGGTTCTCGGCAGAAGAGCAAAAACGGATTGGCGTGCATGTGTGTCCGGGTGGAGATCACGATTCGACGCACTCAGCAGACGTGAGTTACAGCGGGCTGCTGCCTACCCTGTTTGAATTGAATGCGGGCCGATTTTATGTTCAGATGGCCAGCGAACCGGATCGCCAACAGGTTCTGCGAGAGATCAAGCGGCTCCTCAAACCCGGACAGGTAATCTTCATTGGCGTGATTGATCCTATTGATCCAGTCGCCGAGACTCCGGAAAAGGTAAAAGATCGCGTCCTTGAAGCTGCGTCTTTGATTCCAGTGGATCAGATGGGAACTACGGATGATTGCGGCTTTTCCCCCTTCGCAGATGATACCTCGACCGGACGTGAGACGGCTTTCGCTAAAATTCGCTCACGCGTGCAAGGTACGGCAATGGCGGAAAAGGAGCTGGGTGTTTCCTGATTTCACTGCTATGAAGCTTTGCGTGCGGGGTCCTTCCCGCTGCCTTGCTCTTCAGATTTCTCGTCTTTATGCTGACCGGGATGGAAGGTCTGATTGCCCTGGTTCATATGAGAGGGTCTTTCCTGAACCGGTTTCTGCTTTGGGTTCTGTTGCTCTGGAGCAGGGTTTTTCTGAGATTTCTGGACGTTCATAGTGCACTTCCTTTCCTGACATATTAGATATGCGGAGCCGCAGGGATGGTGGCCCAAAGATTGTGGCCGATTCGTATTTCATGGGGGCCCAGCAGGTATGATGAAGAATTGGCATCATTTCTGATTTCAATACCAGGACAAGCATGAAAACAGGCATTATCGGTCTGCCTCAGGTGGGTAAGACCTCTCTGTTCAAGATTTTGACGAAGGCCAAGGTTGAGGACCGCGGGTATTCGCGGGAGGCGCATCTGGGCATTGCAAAGGTTCCGGATGACCGGCTGGACAAGCTGGCGGCGCTCTACAACCCAAAGAAGACGATTTACGCGACGGTGGAGTACGCGGACGTGGCTGCCATCGGGCAGGAGGCTCTGAAGGAGACCTCGTTCCTGACGAATCTGCGGAATGTGGATGCGCTGATCCATGTACTGCGGGCGTTTGAGGATGAATCGATTCCCCATGTGGGGGAGATTGATCCGCTGCGCGACATTAAAAATGTCGAATTCGACCTGATGGTTTCGGACCTGACGCAGATTGAGAAGCGGCTGGAGCGTCTGCAAAAAGACCTGAAGAAGATGCGTACTTCTGACCTTGAGAAGGAAAATGCGCTGCTGCTGCGGGCAAAAGAGGCGCTGGAGCAGGAGAAGCCTCTCCGTGAGCTGGAGATGTCGGCGGAGGAGAAGAAGCTGATTCGCGGCTTCATGTTTCTATCGCAAAAGCCGATTCTGTATGCGCTGAATCTTTCAGAGAGCACGACTCTGGGGGCTGACCTTGAAGCGGCGGCTGCGAAATACAAGATCGAAGAAGCGGCTGCGCGTCCGAATGCGGGCGTGACGGCCTTCTGCGGAAAGGTGGAAGCTGAACTTGCGGAGATGGATGATGAGGAGGCCTCGGAGTTTCTTGCCTCGTATGGATTACAGGAAAGCGGGCTGCGACGGCTGATTCGCAAGAGCTACGAATTGCTGGGGCTCATCAGCTTCTTCACCGTTGGCGAAGACGAGTGCCGCGCCTGGACGGTTCCGGTGAACTCGCGCGCGCAGGAGGCGGCGGGGGCGATTCACTCGGATCTCGAAAAGCATTTCATTCGCGCGGAAACTATTCATTGGGACACGCTGCTTGCTGCCGGATCAGAGGCTGCAGCACGTTCGCAGGGCACACTGCGGCTTGAGGGCAAGGATTATCAGGTGCAGGACGGGGATGTACTGCATATTCGGCACAGCGGGTAGGAAGACGGCGAGTCAGCAAATTAGCGCTTCGCGCCAGCGAGTCAGCTTTAAAAAGCAGAGCAGATGCGCTGATGATGGAAATCAGATTTGCTATTGCGCTCTACCGCTGACTTGCCGGCTCGCTGACGCGAAGCGCTAATTGCTAAATTTATGCTTCTTTCTCTCATTCTCGGCGCGGTGGCTGCGGTGGCCGATATCTTCGGCGGCCTGGTGCTGGTGCGCGCGAACTGGGAGAAGCGGTATCTTCGCTACTCGGTTGCGCTAGGGGCCGGGTTCATGCTGGCGGTGGCATTTCTTGAAATGCTTCCGGAGAGCCTGCGCTTCTCAGTGAAGTGGGCCCCGGTGCTGGTGCTGGCGGGTTACTGCGGTGTTCATCTGCTGGAACACACGATTGTGCCGCACTTTCATTTCGGAGAAGAGACGCATCACGATGAATTTATTTCTGCGCACACGAGCTATTCGGTGCTCGGCGGGCTGGCTGTGCATGCTCTCTTTGACGGGGTGGCGATTGCATCGGGTTTTGTTCTGTCAAATCTGTTGGGCTGGCTGATTTTTATTGCTATTTTTCTGCACAAGATTCCTGAAGGATTTACTGTTGCTTCGGTCATGATGGCTTCGGGACGCAGCCGCAGAGTTGCGATCACAGCTGCGTCGGTGCTGGCGACGGCAACGCTGCTGGGCGCGCTTATGATCAGCGTGCTTCCGTCGTGGGTTGAGGTTGGGCTGCCGCTCTCGGCTGGAGTGGCGATATATGTGGCGGCGACGGATCTTGTTCCGGAAGTTAACCGCGAGCCTGGTATTCGGATGGCGCTGGTCTTCTTTGCGGGAGTGTTGTTGTTTCTTTTTCTGCGGTTGTTATTGCCGGAGGTTTGAGTGCGATTTTGCTTTTTGCAAAGACTTCGTTACATCAGTGTCTGAGGTCGCACTGATTCTTGCGCCGGAAAATCAAACTGCAGGCCCCTCCGCTCCAGCGCTTTGCGCTTTTCGTTCGGGATGACAACTCATCTTAGGTTCACATCGACCCGATTAACTCTAAATACCAATTTGTCGGGTCGAACAAATCTAAGGCCCCATCAGGGCGCGGCCCAGTTTTCTGCCTGAGACTTTCCAGCGTCTGAGGATTTCGTAGACGATCACGGTTGCATATGTAACCGCGACCCATACAAATACTTCTTCTATAGGAAGGTGCGACCAGGCGCGGACCCGAATTCCGATCATCTGCTCATCGCGGAAATTCCACCAGCCATAAGGGAGCGCAAGCGTGACTTCCCAGAGCAGGCTGATGAGCACAACCATAAACATGACGAGGCTCACGGCTCGCCAATTGATGACGGGACGTGCTGTGGGCAGAAACATGGACGAGGGCAGTAATGCACCGACCACCAGAAAGGTGAAGTATCCCGGAAAGCCGGGCCCGCCATAGTTTCGCTTGTAGAGGATCGCCGCCAGAATCAGAAAGATTGCAAGAACTACCGACTGGGGATGAAACGTAAGCAGGCGATGAAAGGTGGTGCGGTCTGCGCTGTCGTTGGGAATGGAGTACGCGGCCAGCCAGTATTCATCGAGCCAGATGTAGAGGAGCAACACTGTCAGGAAGCCGGTGAGGTAGAAGACATATTCTTCAAGCGGGACGCCGCCGCCGAGCGCGGGGGCTTTGATGCCTAGCGTGGCTTGTAAGTTCGGAAAGTAGAAGAAGTATCGCGCGAAGAAAAAGTCCAGTGCTGCGCCGAGGGGAAAGAGCAGGGCGATTGTCCACCAGAATGCCTTCTTTGATATCTGGATTTCTTCCTGAGGAATGAACCAGAAGGCAATGACCACGATTGGCATGATAAACAGCAACAGGCTGATGGTGTATCCATGCGGGGTGGGGTTCTGCGTTGAGGCTCTGACATTGTGCAGCGTAATGGCTGCGGGAATTGCAACGAGGCTGAACATGGCCAGCACCAGCCAGAAGCTGGCGCGAGGTGAGGGCGGCGACTTACGCATGTCGGCTCCTGGAGCCGAGTCAGCAATTCGCTGAAACGGTAGTTCTCTGTTTGTCCTTCCACATCTTGTAAAGCGCCCATGACGCGAGGGTGCAGCAGTCGCGAATGTCGCCGTTAAGCATCATCTGCTCGAATTCAGCAATAGTGAATGAGTGCAGAGTGAGATCGTGCTCCTCGGCATCGAAATCTGTTCCCACATGCGTAAGGCCAGTAGCAAGAAAGACGTGCTGCTTCTGGTTGGCGAAGCCGTAGGCGATGTACATCATGCCTAAGTAGGTCATGGATGCCGCATGGAACCCGGTCTCTTCGCGAAGCTCTCCGCGCGCGAGCTCTTCGGGATCGATGTCCGCGGTTTCCCAGCCACCCTGGGGCAGTTCAAGGCAGCGCTGCTGGATGGTATAGCGGAACTGCTCGACGAGGTAAATGCGGTCTCCCTCGATGGGAATGATGACGGCGCAATCATCTTTATCGACGACGCCATAAATTCCGTGGGCACCGTTGTCGCGCTGAATCTGGTCTTCGCGAACGCGGAGCCACGGATTACGATAAACCTCACGAGTGCTGAGTGTCTTGATGCTCATAAGAACTTGTCTGTATTCTGCCATGCGGAAGTTAAAGTAAGTCAACGTTACTTTCGCCAACTATGTATAGTTACTTTCCTGCTATACGCAGCAAATTCATGCCTGATTCACACATTGGAAGGACATCCTGCTCCAGATGAAGAAACTGCTTGCGGTGGTATGGATATTGTTATCGCTTGGTTGGTCAGCATCTGCGCAGATTGCTGATGATTCACTCGCCTTTCAAAGAGCGCAGCATCTGCGGCATGGCATTAATACGAGCATGTGGTTTGCGCAGTCGCCCGGTAATTATTCCGTGGAGCGGCTGCAAAGCTTTACCACGACTGAAGATATTGCGCTCATTCGCAAGATGGGGTTCGATCATGTGCGGTTGAGCATCGATCCTGAGCCGTTGCTTCCGTGGGTGAGGAACCCGGCTGTTTCGACGCCATTCGTAACGGAGCTGGATCGCGTGGTGAAGACCATGCTTGATCAACAACTGGCTGTGATTATCGATATCCATCCGGAGAGCAGCTATAAGGCGCAGTTGCTACATGGGACGGACGGCGTGGAGCGCTTTGCGCGATTATGGCGCGCGCTGGCGAAACATTTTGCTTCGGCGGATTCGGAGCTGGTCTTCTTCGAGATTATGAATGAGCCGGAGCAGGATGATGCTTATCGTTGGCAGGGTGTTGAGAGCTTTGTCGCCAGGCAGATCCGAGAGGCCGCGCCGGAGCACACCATTATCGCCGCGGGCGCGCGCTGGTCAGGGCTGGGGGATTTGCTGGCGCTCGAACCGATTGCGCTGCCGAATGTGATTTACACCTTTCATGATTACGAGCCGTTCCCATTCACGCATCAGGGAGCGACCTGGACCAGTTCGCAGGTGCTGCCATTGCGCTCAGTTCCCTATCCTTCGACGCCGGACGCCGTGCAGCCGAATGTGAATCAGGAGCCTACACTGCCTGGTCAGTTCTGGGTGGCGCAGTATGGTTTTGATCGCTGGGATGCGCGGCGCATCGACGCGACGATTGCGTTTGCTGAAAAATGGTCTCAGGCGCATCATGCTCCGGTGTATTGCGGAGAGTTCGGCGTACTGCGGGATTATGCTGATCCGGCGATGCGGGCGCAATGGATTCACGACATGCGTGTTGCATTCGAGAAGCACGGGATCGGCTGGGCGATGTGGGATTATCAGGAGAATTTCGGCGTCGTGGCGAAGAAGGATGGGAAGGCGGTTCCTGATCCGGCAATTGTGAAGGCTTTGGGATTGAAGATGCCTTGAGCTTCGAAAATCACGAACTATCTTAGATTAGTCCGGCTGATTAAATCCGCTCGTTTAGTGAGTCAGAATTTGTTGCATTTTCCAGCGAAAATTGCTGAGCGCGTCTTGAAAAAGCAGGTCCTTCCGCTTCCTCTTCGCGTTGCCCAGGAGAGCGTCAGGATGACAATCACTGATGAAGCCGCATTGATCTGAACCACTACCGCGCGGCTGAAAACCCCTGCACTTCAAAGTCAGCATCTTCAACGATGTCCGAAAGCGGACGGTGGCATCCGGTTCCGGACACGGGCGCTCTTTGGCAACAGGATAATGCTCAGCGTTTTCAATAGCTTAACTTGTATTATGTTTGGCTCCAAAGCTGCTCTTTGCAGTTCGGATGATCAGAACTTAAAGGCAAGGAGCACTGCATGACCAGCCTGTGGAATGAACTGCGCTACGCGATTCGCCAACTGCGAAAGACACCCGGATTCACGATTGTCTGCATTCTGACGTTGGCTCTTGGTATCGGCGCGAATACGGCAGTCTTCAGCGTGATGAATGCCGTGCTGCTGAAGTCGCTACCGGTAGCTGACCCGCAACGCGTTGTGTATCTGCGCACTTCAGACCAGCCTCATCGGACAGGAACCATCGATTCTCACGAGACATTCTCTTATGCGGTGTACGATGCGCTGCGCCATCAGAAGGGCGCTTTGGCTGACCTGATGGCCTACGTGCCTCTTTCCGGCGGCAAAGTTGCTGTGCGCTACGGAGCGGAGCCGGAAGAGGCCGAAGGCGATATGGTCAGCGGTAATTTCTTTTCCGGACTGGGCGTGAAGCTGATTCGCGGCCACGGCTTCACCGAACAGGACGAGACCACGCATGCTCCCGTTGCCGTGATCAGCTACAACTACTGGACGCAGCGCTTCTCCCGCAATCCGGATGTGCTGGGAAAGACGCTGTACGTGAACAGCGTTCCAGTCACGATTGTCGGAATCGCCGCCGAAGGCTTTGAAGGAGTTGAGGCGGGTAACTCGACTGACTTCTGGATTCCGTTGCAGAGCCGCCAAGATCTGAACGCGTGGGGCAGTCCTCCGGAGGGCGGTAAGACATACATTGCCAACCCGACATGGTGGTGCCTGCGCATGCTGGGCCGTCTTGCTCCCGGCATAACGAAAGAGCAGGCCGCTGCACAATTGCAGCCAGTCTTTCAATCCGCGGCGTACATTGGTCTTGGAAACCCTGAACCGGGGGAAAAGCGTCCGGTTTTAAGCTTTACGGACGCGAAGAATTTTCCCGGCTATGAGCGCGAATACGGCAAACCGCTCCGCATGTTGATGGCTATGGTGGGATTTGTCCTGCTGATTGCATTGAGTAATGTAGTCATGCTGTTGCTCGCGCGCAATGCCACGAGGCAGCGGGAATTTTCGCTGCGGCTCGCTCTTGGAGCGCGGCGCAAAGAGCTGTTCCGGCAATTGCTGGCAGAAAGTATGCTGCTGGTGGTTCTTGGCGGGGGGCTGGCGTGGTTTTTCTCCGTCATTGCAACAAAATCTCTGGGGACATGGGCGAAGATTGAGTCGGATCTTGCTCCTGACCACACCGTTCTTTTCTTTACCCTGAGCATTCTGGTTCTGGCAGCGGTTCTGTTTGGGTTGGCGCCTTTGCGCGCTGCGCTTTCGTCGGGGCCGGGACTGGTGCTCAAAACCTCTTCGGCTACATCAAATACGGATGCAGGCAAGACGCGGACCGGCAGGATTGTCGTGGCGCTACAGATGGCGCTCTGTCTGGTTCTGCTCGTTGGCGCGGGGCTCCTGGTCAGCACACTGCGCAACCTCGAAAATATCCCTTTGGGGATGCGCGTCGATGGCCTTGTGGTCTTCGGAGTGAATCCGACTGTGCATTCGACGGCGGAAGCGATCACCTTCTACCAGACGCTGCTCAATAAGCTCCGTGTTCTGCCGGGTGTGGAGTCTGCGACCATCATGGAAGAACGCCTCGGCTCGTGGTGGTCGGACAACTTCAATATGACGGTGGATGGCAAGCTAACCGATTCCTGGGTACGGAACAATGTCATTGGCACAGATTTTTTTCATACGCTCGGTGTGCCGATTCTTGCGGGCCGTGAATTTGCTGACTCGGATACCGCCAAGTCTCCTCCGGTCGCGATTATCAATGAGCTGTTCGCCCAGCGTTATCTACCGAACCAGAACCCACTTGGACATAGCATCGGCACCCCTGACGGCAAATTTCAGTTCACAGTTGTCGGTGTCGTAGGAAATCACAAGTATCGCAGCATTGATGAAGAGCCGATCCCAATGGCGTGGGTGCCTTACACACAGGGTCCTCCGGTCGGGAAAATGCAGATTGAATTGCGTGCCCACGGCGAACCGCTTGCGATTCTGCCAGCCGCGCGCAAAGTCCTTCAGACGATGGATCCGAACCTCCCGCTCATCGAGCCGATGACGCAGCGTGCCCAATATGAAACAACCATCTCGCGGCAACTGCTCTTTGCGCGGCTGGCCGGATTTTTTGGGCTGCTGGCTGTGGTCCTGGTTGCCACCGGACTGTATGGCACTCTGGCATATCGGGTAAATAATCGCACGGTCGAAATCGGCGTTCGTATGGCGGTTGGCGCGCGGCGTGGGCAGATGGTCTGGATGGTATTGCGCGACAGCCTGATGCTGACGGCTAGCGGTGTGGTTGTTGGTGTTCCGCTGGCGATGCTGGTAGGCAAAGCGCTCACTTCTTCGTTATATGGAGTGAAGCCTTTCGATGTGCCGATCTATTGCTTTGCTGTACTCGGAATTGCTGTCGTTGCCATTGCTGCCAGCATGGTTCCGGCTCAGAGGGCTGCGAGCGTTGATCCGCTGACGGCATTGCGGGCTGAGTAATTTCCTGACTCCCACCCTATCGCGCAACGGCACCGCGATAGGATGGGGCACCCGGATTTTAAGGATATCAATCGATGGCTACATTTTTGAATGATCTGCGTTATGGGATGCGCCAGTTGCGCAAAACACCCGGCTTCCTGGTTGTTTGCGTTCTGACACTAGCACTCGGCATTGGCGCGAACACTGCGGTCTTCAGCGTGATGAACGCTGTGCTGCTGAGATCGCTGCCGGTAGCTGATCCGGACCGTGTCGTTTATCTGAATACCTCCGGCGCTCCTCATAAGGGAAGCAATACCGGTGACTGGACGACATCGTTTTCCTATCCGGTATACGAGACGCTTCGGCAACAGCGCGATACATTATCGGAGGTCATAGCATACGTACCCGTCAGCTCCGGCGGCAGTAAAGTTGCCGTCCGCTTCGGCCCGGAACCCGAGGAGGCCGAAGGCGACATGGTGAGCGGCAATTTCTTCTCCGGCCTGGGCGTGCGCCTCACACGCGGCCGCGGATTTACCGCGCAGGACGAAGCACAGCATGCCCCGATTGCCGTAATCAGCTACAACTATTGGACGCAGCGCTTCTCGCGTAATCCGGATGTGCTTGGAAAAACACTCTATGTCAAAGGCGTTCCGCTGACCATTGTCGGCATTGCGTCCGAGGGGTTCGAAGGCGTCGAATCCGGCAGTTCCACAGACTTCTGGATTCCGCTCCAAAGCCGTCCCGAATTGAATGCCTGGAGTTCTCCAGAGATTGACGGCAAAACCTATCTTCAGCGACCCAACTGGTGGTGCCTGCGCATGCTGGCCCGCCTCGCTCCCGGCGTAACAAAGGAACAGGCGATTGCGCAACTGCAACCCATCTTTCAAAGGGCGGCCTACATCGGCATCGGGAATCCTGAACAGGGAGAAAAGCCTCCTGTTCTGAGTTTTCAGGATGCCAGGAACTTTCAGGGCTACGACGAAGACTATGGCAAGCCGCTGAAAATGCTGATGGCGATGGTTGGACTGGTCCTGCTGATCGCATTGAGCAACGTAGTGATGCTTCTGATGGCGCGCAATGCTACGCGCCAGCGTGAGTTCTCGTTGCGTCTCGCTCTGGGCGCAGGCCGCAAAGAATTGTTCCGCCAGTTGCTTACGGAAAGCCTATTGCTTGTCGCGCTCGGCGGAGGTTTGGCCTGGCTTTTTGCCATAGGAGCTACACGGTCGCTTGCCGTCTGGTCGCAGATCGAGGCCAGCCTGGCTCCCGATCACACAGTCATGCTCTTCACTTTGGGTATCCTGCTCAGCGCCGCGCTTGTTTTCGGGTTGGCGCCCTTGCGTGTCGCAATGTCTGGCGGCCCGGGGCTGGTATTGAAGACCTCAGCGGCAACCGGCAACACTGATGCCGGTAAGGCCAGCGCCGGCAAAATCATTGTGACGCTCCAAATGGCGCTTTGCCTTGTTTTACTTGTCGGAGGTGGGCTTTTGATTCGGACACTCCGCAATCTCCAGAGCATTCCGCTCGGCATGCGCACTGATGGATTGGTGGTCTTTGGCGTCAATCCTCAAAATGTGCACTCCTACGCCGAAGGTGTGGCCTTTTATCAGAACCTGACGAACAAATTGCGAGTACTGCCCGGCGTTGCATCTGTGGCGCTGATGGATGAGCGCATCGGTTCCGGATGGTCAAGCAACAACTATGTCGGCAAGATCGACGGCAAGATTGCTCCCAATTCGGACGGAGACAACCGCCTGGTGAGATCCAACACCATAGGACCTGACTTCTTCCACACGCTGGGAGTGCCTGTTCTCGCGGGCCGCGAGTTCACAGAGGCCGATACAGCCTCATCCCCAAGAGTTGCAATCATTAATGAGCTTTTCGCCCAGCGTTTTCTGCCAAACGAAAATCCTCTAGGCCACCACATCGGCTGGAGCGATCCGAAAAATGATGTCGTGATTGTGGGCGTAGTGAAAAATCACAAATATCGCAGCATCGATGAAGAACCAATCCCAATGATGTGGCTCGCCTACACCCAGCAGAAATATATTGGTGGAATGCACGTTGAAATGCGTGTGCATGGCGATCCATTGGCAATTCTTCCGGCTGTCCGCAAAGTGATGCAGCAAATCGATCCGAACCTGCCGCTGATGGAGCCGATGACGCAGCGCGCACAGTACGAAGAAGGCATTTCACGGCAATTGTTGTTTGCGCGACTCGCGGGATTCTTCGGGTTGCTCGCCGTCATACTGGTAGCTACAGGGCTCTATGGAACGCTTGCTTATCACGTCAACAATCGCACCGTAGAGATCGGAGTACGCATGGCAGTCGGAGCAAAGCGTGAGCAAGTTGTCTGGATGGTTCTGCGTGACAGCCTTCTTATGACAGCCGTCGGCGTTGCGATTGGTATTCCGTTGGCGATACTCGTGAGCAAGTCGCTTGCTTCTGCCCTCTACGGAGTGACACCTTACGATGCGTTGAGTTATATGCTCGCCGTGCTGGGTGTCGCCTGTGTTGCCGTTTCTGCAAGCCTTGTTCCGGCAAGCCGCGCAGCCAACGTCGATCCGATCAAGGCATTGCGAGCTGAATAAGTTCGTAATGCCCCGCTCCTTCGCAAATGATACATTTGGATTGCGTTGACTAATTCGCTTTAGTTAAGGAATTTCAGTGTATTTTCTGGGGATTGATGTAGGCACCGGCGGCACACGCGCGGTATTGATCAATGAGCAGGGCCAGGTTGTAAAGGAAGCGGCAAGTGAGCACGCTTCCTTCCGCAGCCCGCATCCGGGATGGGCTGAACAGGACCCGCAAGACTGGTGGCGCGCATCGCAGACAGCCATTCGTGAAGTGCTGGCGAAGAGCGGTGTGACAGCGTCTGAGATTGGAGCCCTTGGGCTCACCGGGCAAATGCATGGCGCCGTCATGCTTGATGCTCAGGATCAGGTCCTGCGGCCATCGTTGATATGGTGCGATCAGCGCACTGATGCGCAGTGTAATTGGCTGCATGAAAAGATCGGGCGCGAGCGGTTGATTGAGCTGACCTGCAATCCTGCACTGCCGAACTTTACCCTTACCAAGCTGCTCTGGGTGCGAGACAACGAGCCGGAAATCTTTGCCCGGATCGCGCATGTGCTCTGCCCGAAGGACTATGTGCGCTTCATGCTGACTGGTACGTATGCCATGGATGTGCAGGAGGCCTCCGGAACGCTGCTGCTGGATGTGACTCACCGGTGCTGGTCCTCCGAAGTCGCGCGCATTGCGGGCATTTCTGAAGCATGGCTGCCGCAGCTCTTTGAATCGCCTGAGGTCTGCGCTCGTATTTCAGCCGAAGCGGCGGCTCTCACCGGACTGATCGAGGGAACGCCGGTTGTCGCCGGAGCCGGTGATCAGGGAGCGGGCGCCATAGGCATGGGCATTCTGCAGCCCGGTTCGGTCTCGGCGACGATTGGCACCTCCGGCGTGGTATTTGCTGCGACTGCTGCGCCGACGAAAGACCCTCTGGGACGACTGCATACGTTTTGCCATGCCGTTCCAGGTCGCTGGCATGTGATGGGTGTGACGCAAGCCGCCGGTTTGTCATTGCGCTGGCTGCGTGATGTAGTTGCGCCGGGTGTGGGCTATGACGCTCTCACCGCCGAAGCTGCGAAAGTCTCCCCGGGCAGCGCTGGCTTAATCTGGGCGCCGTACCTCCTGGGCGAGCGCACGCCGCATCTCGATTCGCAGGCAAC
Source organism: Alloacidobacterium sp. (assembly GCA_035293545.1). Taxonomy (GTDB): domain Bacteria; phylum Acidobacteriota; class Terriglobia; order Terriglobales; family Acidobacteriaceae; genus Alloacidobacterium. The sequence continues at coordinate 14,707 of DATGMQ010000095.1, forward strand.
GGCGGCGTTCTATGGCATCACGGCATCGCATACGCGCGGGCATCTGGTACGCGCTGTTTTGGAAGGCGTGGCCTATTCGCTGAAGGACACCTTTACTCTCTTCGCTGAACTCGGCATTCCGGTGCAAGGCGTGCGCCTGGGTGGGGGAGGAGCGCGCGGGCCGCTGTGGCGGTCCATTCAGGCCAGTGTCTACGGCTACGCCAGCGATGTTCTGGTCGCTGAAGAAGGCGCAGCTTTTGGCGCGGCGCTGCTGGCCGGAGTGGGAGCAGGCGCCTGGGCGGACACGGATGCGGCCTGCGCGCAAGCCATTCGCGTAGCCGAGCAGATCGCTCCGGACACGGCAGCCATGCAGAGCTATGCAGACGGCTACAAAGTATTCCGCCGTCTCTATCCTGCATTGCGGAGTGTTCGCGAAGGAGCCTCTCCCGCCTGATTCCGATTGAACATTTTGGCTACAACATCTACAAAGACTTGTATGCCTAAACGCAAGTCCCCGGCCCAGGAAACGAAGAAAAGCGAGTTTCTTCCTGGGCGGCCCATCAGTCTCAAAGTCCTGGGAGATTACCTCGATCTTTCACCCGCCACCATTTCCCTTGTTCTGAATAACGCGCCGGGCGTGCGTTCCATTCCGCAGGAGACGCGCGACCGCGTGTTGGCTGCCGCTAAAAAATTTGATTACCGGCCCAGCTTTTATGCGCGTTCGCTGCGGCGGAAGCAGTCGTTTTCTGTCGGTGTGCTGGTGCCGGAGCTGAGCGATGGCTATTCCGTGCTGGTGATGGATGGCATAGAGGAAGTGCTGCTGGAGGAAGGCTATTTTTATCTGACGGCGAGTCACAGGCGCAAGGCTGATTTGATCGAGGAATATCCGCGGCTGTTGATGGACCGTTCCGTCGAGGGATTCATCGCCATCGATACGGCCCTGCAGCACAGCTTGCCTTTACCGGTAGTGGCTGTGGCAGGCCACAAGAAAATTGATGGCGTGACCAGCATCACGCTCGACCACAAACGAGCAGCGGAGCTGGCGTTGCATCATTTATACCAGCTTGGGCACAGGCAGATAGCTTTTATGCGCGGGCAAACTTTCAGCTCTGACTCGGAAGATCGCTGGAACAGCTTTATGGCTGTGGCGAAGAAGCTCAGGCTGGAGGTCCACCCTGAGCTGACGGTGCAACTGGAGGTGAATGTTTCGTCGCCCGAGCTTGGCTATCCTGTGGTACAACAGCTTTTGTCACAGAACCGCCCGTTCACAGCGCTCGTCTCGTTCAACGATATCGCTGCCATCGGTGCGATTCGCGCCTTTCGCGATCACGGCCTGCGCGTGCCGGAGGATGTATCGATTGTTGGCTTTGATGACATTCAGGGAGCCGCCTATCACAATCCCAGTCTGACGACGATTCGGCAGCCGCTGCACAGCATGGGCACGCATTCAGCGCGCATTCTGTTGCAGCGTATTCAAGGGAAAGCGTATCCCGAGCACGTTGCCATTGTTCCGGAGTTGATTATCCGCGAATCAACATGCCCGCCAAACCCAAAACGAATGTTGCGGAAACGATAGGCCAGTAGCCAGGGCGCTGGTTATACTCTTTTCACCCGATCACATATTCTGGATGAGCATGAATCTTTTCCATCGCCGTATTTCTACCGTCTGGTGTGCTGTATTTCTGCTGACTACTTTTGCAGGCTTTGCTCAATCGACACAACCGGCTATTCTGCATGCCGCGGAAGCGGCAAAGCTGTTGCCTGACGCTGTATTCTTCCGCGGACAATCTGCTCCGGTACAGGCGCGCAATTCGGCAGGAATTCACTTCCCGGATGGGATGGTCGTGCTTACCGCACTCGTGGACAACTCCGGATACTCAAGCGGAGTGCAGCAGAAGTATCAGGCCTATTTCATTACGGAGGTCCCGCTCGATTTCAGCGGACATACATTGAAACCGGGCGCTTACGGTGTGGGCATTGTGAACGGCCATTTCATCGTGATGGACATTGCGGCCCACGATCTGTTTACCGCACCAATAACTCATGACGCTGAAATGAAGCGTCCGACGCCATTGCAGTTGAATGCGGATGGCGATCACTATCGTTTGTACTTCGGGCGTGATTATGTGTGGTTCGCGCAGGCGAAATAGTTTTTATGAAAAAGCCCATTACGCTCGAACTCTGTCTTGAGTCTGTCGATTCCGTCATCGCCGCTGACCGCGGAGGCGCGCAGCGCGTTGAGTTATGCGCCAATCTGCTGGAAGGCGGCACTACGCCCAGCGCGGGGACGATTCGCGCAGCCCGCGAAAATGCCCGGATAGCCATCAATGTGATGGTTCGCCCGCGTGGCGGCGATTTCCTCTATACCGATGCTGAGTTTGTTTCAATGCTGCATGATATCGGCATTGCGAAGGAGCTTGGCGCCGACGGCATTGTGCTTGGTCTGCTGCGAGCGGACGGCACGGTTGATGTTGAGCGCACACGGCAACTTGTAGAACTCGCCGCTCCGCTGCCGGTTACGTTTCATCGCGCCATTGATGTCTCGCGCGATCTGCTGGAGGCGCTCGAAGACGTGATCTCCACTGGGGCTGCGCGTGTGCTCACGTCAGGTGGTCAGCCTTCGGTTGTCGCCGGCGCCCCCATGGTTGCGAAGATGGTGGAGGCGGCGAAAGATCGCATCATCGTCATGCCCGGCTGCGGAATCACTCCGGATAATGTGCTCTCCATACTTGAAACAACTGGCGCGAACGAAGTACATATCGCGCTTGAAGAAGAGATTCAAAGTGGCATGCAGTTTCGCAAGGCTGAGATTCCAATGGGAGGCGTGGAGGGACGCGAATACCTGCGATTTGTGACTCCGGAGAATGCCGTGCGGAAGGTAATGGAGATTCTGAATCGTCAGTAAGCATTTCCCCTGCAGTTGCAATCTCGATCAAACAAATAACGATTGCTATCTGCTATCGAATGTCTTGGGAGATTCCTCCTCGCGGCGCTCCTCAGAATGACGGCCTGCATAAAAAATTCAGAAAGCGGCCAGAATCGTTCCGCGACATTCGCCGAAGCCGATGCGCGGATGACCTTCCTGTTCGCAGTAGCCGCGGAAAATTACCTCATCTCCATCTTCCAGAAATCGGCGAACCTCGCCAGTTGGAAGCTGGATAGGTTCAGTTCCGCGGCGGGTCATTTCCAGCAGGCAGCCTACGGATTCTTTTACCGGGCCCGAAACAGTTCCGGATGCCAGCAGATCGCCGGGCCGTAGATTGCAGCCATTGCTGGCGTGATGTGTCAGCATCTGCGCCGGCGTCCAATAGAGATCGCGCATGTTGCCCTTGCTGAGCCGAATCGGCGCGTGGCCGCTTTCGCGCATGCGCTTCGAAGAGAGCCAGACTTCGAGCGTGACATCGATGCTGCCGCGCTGCTGGTTCTGCTCGGAGCTGAGATAGGGTAACGGCTGCGGATCACCGGCTTCGCGATGAAAAGCAGGCAAACGAAACGGCTCCAGTGCATCCAGCGTTACGACCCAGGGCGAAATGGTAGTCGCAAAATTCTTGGCCAGAAACGGCCCTAACGGCTGGTACTCCCACGCCTGAATGTCGCGCGCTGACCAGTCATTTACCAGACACAGACCGAAGATGTGATCCTCTGCTTTATTCAGCGGAATAGCTTCTCCGCGCGCATTTCCCTGTGCGACAAAGAAGCCCACTTCGAGTTCGTAATCGAGCAGGCGGCTGGGCCCGTAGATCGGAAAGTCGGCATCGGGCGCTTTGACTTGGCCGGCGGGGCGTTGGATCTTCTCTCCGCTTATGACAATGGACGACGCGCGGCCATGATAGCCAATCGGCACATGCTTGTAGTTCGGCAACAAGGGGTTGTCCGGACGAAACAGCTTGCCGACATTGGTTGCGTGATAGATGGACGCGTAAAAATCCGTGTAGTCGCCAATCACAGCAGGCAGATGCATCGTCACATCAGGCGCCGGGTATAAAAGGCGTTCAAGGCGGCCGCGTATTTCAGGCGAGACGTCTACGCGCAGCAATTCGGTAAGGCGCGCGCGCAATGCTGAGGATGCTTTGCGTCCAAGCGCCATTAGCCGGTTAAGCGTCACCGCTGTGCATGCCTGTTGCAACGCGGGCTCCAGCGCTCGCAATAGACCTTGTTCGGCGCAGACGCGCACATCCAGCACGCGATCACCGATGGCTACACCGATCCGTTGATCGAGGATGCGCGTCGAAAACACCCCGAATGGCAGGTTTTGCAGCGGGAAATCAGACGTGCTCCGGTTGGCGGATTCGACCCAGCTTGTTTCCATCGTCTAAAGCCACCCGAGCGCTTTTAGATCATTCACCGGCTCTGTGAACGAGCAGGAGCCGAAGCCGATTGCGAACTTTTCGCGGGCTGCTTTGATCTGCCTTGCTGTGAAGCGATGCTTGTGACAGATCAGCGCCTTTTCTTCCCATTGGAATGTTGCCGGCGATGTCTCGGACAATATCTGGGCCACGTCGCTCTCGGGCGCTCCCTGATATGCCGCCACGGCTGCCGCAAATACATTGATGAAGCCATGCATCATGGCTGTCGCGCTTCCCTCGTCATAGGTAAGCTTCTGCATCGAGCGCAACGGATGATGCAGACCCGCCGTCGCCTTGAATGGAATCTTCGCCATCGCGCAGGATGTCAGAAAACCTGCGAGTTCCTGAACGTCTGGAATAGCATCTGCTGTCACGCCTCCTGTTCGTACTTTCGCCCTCGCTCCTGCCTTCTTCAGCACAAGCAATATTTCGCGGCTCAACTGCGGCGAGAATTCGACATATGCGGCCATGCCCTGAGGCACAGAGCCGAACTGCTGTGCAGCCTGCGCGGCATCAGCGGCCTTGAATTCCATCGCATCGAGAAATGCGGCTCCTTCACGGAAGGGATCGATCAAACGCGCGTCTTCTTCAGGACTGCCGGAACTCAGTACGCTTAAGAGCCAGGGCGATACCTGCTCATCGCAGCAGGCTTCCGCAAATGCAGTCGAAAATTCTTCCAGTTTTTGCGCAGGAACGATGAAGCGGCCCAGCATCCAGGCATCATCACCCGCCCGGTATTCGGCATAGCTCCGGACCGCCGTCTTCATGTCGAGCGATGCCGGAGGGAAAAGGCCGGCATAGTCGATCAATCCACTCAACAGCGCGCGTATCGCCGTCATTTTCTTGTTCCAGGGTCGCCTTTGAAGTGCTTCTTCAAACCCTGCCAGCACTCGTAGTATTCGTGCTGCAGAATTTTCGTCTCCAGCGCGAATTTCGTAGGCCGAACTGCAAGCTGGGTTTCAAACATGAAGGCGAGCGTGTTACCGAGATACTGCGGTTTTAATTCAGCCGTGCTGGCACGTTCGAAAGTTTCCGCATCGGGCCCGTGGCCGGCCATGCAGTTGTGCAGGCTTGCTCCCCCGGGAACGAAGCCTTCTGCCTTGGCGTCATATTGGCCGAAAATCAGCCCCATGAATTCGTTCATCATGTTGCGATGAAACCACGGAGGGCGGAATGTGTGCTCGGCCACCATCCAGCGCGGCGGGAAAATAGCAAAATCCACGTTTGCTGTGCCGGGAATCACGCTGGGAGCGGTGAGCACGGTGTAGATCGACGGGTCTGGATGGTCAAATGAAACTGTATTGATACAGTTGAAATTCTTCAGATCATATTTGTATGGCGCATAGTTGCCGTGCCACGCAACTACGTCGAGAGGTGAATGGTCGATCTCCGCCTTCCACATATTTCCCAGAAATTTGCTGATGATCTGGAAGCTGCCTTCGCGATCTTCATAGGCCGCAATCGGACAGAGAAAATCCCGCGCATTCGCCAGGCCATTCGCCCCGATCGGGCCAAGCTCCGGCAATCGAAATTGCTGGCCATAGTTTTCGCAGATGTATCCACGCGCGGCCTTCTCTTCCAGCACCACGCGAAACTTCAGACCACGCGGCAGCACGCAGATTTCGCCCGGAATCACGCCTATGATGCCCAACTCCGTATGAATGCGCAAACCACCCTGCTGCGGAACCACCAACATTTCGCCATCAGCGTTGTAGAAGAAGCGGTCATCCATCGATTTATTGGCAGCGTAGATATGGATGCCCACGCCGGTCTGCATGGCCGGATCGCCATTGCCGCCAAGCGTAACGATTCCGTCCACAAAATCCGTCGGTTCAGTCGGAATCGGCAGCGGGTCCCAGCGCAGTTGATTTGGCGGAGCAGGAACTTCAGTAAACGGGCCACTGCGGATCATCCGCGCCGGATATTCTTCATACGGCTTATGCGTTACCGAAGGCTTAATGCGATAGGTCCAGGTGCGCCGGTTGACGTGGCGCGGCGAGGTGAACGAAGTTCCGCTGAATTGCTCGGTGTAGAGGCCAAGAGGATGCTTTTGCGGTGCATTTTGCCCTTGCGGCAAAGCCCCTGCAACTGCCTCTGTGGCAAATTCGTTGGCGAATCCCGACTGATACTTCAGTACCTCAGCAGACATGTTGTCTCCCCTGGATACATGGAAAGTCAAAACTCTATAAGCTACCCGGAAGTGTATGGCATTGGCAAACGCTAGTATTGCTGCGCCCTAATAATAAAAAGGTTCGGAAGCGTCTCGCCCGCCTTGCCGAGAATAACTTCCGTAAAGGCGCCTGCATTCAACGGTGCTTCAGGCCCGATGTAATAGGTGCGAACTCGGCGCTGATTCGCCCAATGCACAAAGCTGGCTGCCGGATGCACATTTCCGGATGTGCCTACAACGATCATCACGTCACAGCGGTCGATCTCGCGCATGATCCGGTCCATTTCCAACGGATATTCACCAAACCAGACGATGTTCGGGCGAATTTTTGCTCCACAGGCGCAGGCGGGAATCTGCGCAGCTGATTCATAGTAGTTTCTGTCGGCAAAGACGGGCGCGCCGCAACTCGCTTCGCAGCGTGATGTGAAGAGCTCGCCATGCATGTGGACCAGGTTACGCGAACCTGCCTGTTCATGGAGATCATCGACATTCTGCGTACAGAGAAAGAAACGCTCGCCTATTTGCGATTCAAGCGCAGCCAGAGCATGATGCGCCGGATTCGGCTCGCTTCGTTGCGCGTCACGGCGTCGCATGGAGTAGAACTGCCAGACCAACTCCGGATTGGCCTCCCATGCCTCCGGCGTCGCCACTTCTTCCACGCGATATCCGCTCCACAAGCCATTTTGATCGCGGAAGGTAGGAATACCGCTTTCCGCGCTGATGCCTGCGCCGGTTAGGACAAAGACGCGTTCGGCCGGCCCGATTCTGATGGTCTGGTTCATCTTCTTAAGCGTAGTGAAAACATTGTGAAAATTGAATCACAGAGGGGCGCCATGTTCGAATTGGACGCAGGGAATAACCCGGCAAACGAATCAGCAGCGTGTGCTGTTTCTGGCTATCCTGAAAGGTGCTCCCTTCAGGCGACCAACAACTCGTGCAAATCGTAGACGCGGCGCTGGCCGATTCAGCACGCCGTAGCGGAGACTGGCTTGTATGCCGCCCCGGCTGCACGCAATGCTGCATTGGCGTGTTTGCCATCAGCCAGTTGGATGCGGAGCGGCTGCGGTCCGGGCTTCGTCAGCTTGAAGAAGCAGAGCCGGAGCGTGCTGCGCGCGTTCTTGACCGCGTGCGATTGTCGGCTTCGCGAATCCAGTCTGAATTTCCCGGAAACACTGAGACAGGGATTCTGTATGACTCCCCTGCAGCGCAGGAACGCTTTGCCGACTTTGCAAATGATGAACCGTGCCCGGTGCTTGATCCGGAAACGGGGTTGTGCGATTTGTATGAGGAGCGGCCAATGACCTGTAGAGTTTTTGGGCCTCCGGTACGGTCGGTAGAGGGCCTGGGCATTTGTGAGCTGTGCTATCACGACGCCAGCGAGGAAGAAATCGCCGCATGCGAAATGCATCTGGAAACAGAGACGATCGAAACTGAGCTGGCCACTCAGGTAGAGACTGAGACGGGTCGCCACGGCGACACCATCGTCGCTTTTGCGTTACTTCGCTGAGAACTCCTGCTACAGTCGTAGCAATATCTTCAGGAGACATATCTTGCGCCCACGTCTGTTGTTTTCCTTCTGTGCTCTGGCATATGGTCTGGCGGTTTCCGGCTGCAATACTGTGCAAACCACAGTTCCTCCACCTCCACCGCACACGATTGGGTTTATGACAGATTTCGATGTGCGCGATGACGCCGTCGGCATTTGCAAAGCTGTGATGGATGGAATCGCGCCCGGCGTTCGCATCATCGACATCACGCATCAGGTCACACCTTTTGATATCGCCGAGGGCGCACGCTTTCTCGCCGGCTCTGCGCCATATTTTCCAAAGGACGCGATCTTTGTCGTTGTTGTCGATCCGGGGGTAGGAAGCACCCGCAAAGCTATCATCGCGAAGTCAAAAGTTGGACAGTACTTTGTGCTCCCGGACAACGGCCTAATGACGTTAGTGCAGGACCGTGACGGCATCGAGGCCGCCCGCGAAATTACGAACCCCCAATGGATGATCGGAGCGAAACTCTCATCGACATTTCATGGCCGCGACATCTTTTCTCCCGCTGGAGCACATCTAGCGCGAGGCGATGACTGGACGCAGGCCGGTCCGGCACTGGATGTCTCGAAACTGGTCCGGCTCGATATTCACTATGCAACCATTGACGACAAGGGCCTGCATGGACAAGTCATCGGAACCGATGGTCCTTTTGGGAATCTGGTTCTCAATGTGCCGGCGGACACATTTGCGAAACTCGGCTATCAAATTGGCGACACAGTGCCGGTTACGCTGAATGGTCATAAATACGAATTTCCGTTCCGGAAGACTTTCAGCGATGTGCCCATAGGCAAGCCGCTCTTCTACATTGATTCACGTGGACGGCTGAGTATCGGTATTAATCAGCGCAACTTTGCAGAGACTTACAAGATCACGCCGCCAGTGGATCTCGTTATTCCAAAGAAATAGCAAATCAAGGCTGCGCTGCTGTCGTCTGTAGATGATTAAGATTTGCTCGCGCCTGCGCGTGATCGGGCTTGAGCCGCAGCGCATGTTCAAAATCGGCCCGCGCTTCTGCAGTTTTGCCGGCGCGGGCCTCCAGAACGCCTAAGTTATTCCAGCCGTCCGCATCACTCGCATCCAGATGCAGCGCTTTTTGCTGCTCAGCAATTGCCTCATTCAACTGGCCGGTTGTGTCGAGCACCTGCGACAAAAGCGCATGGATCGACGGATCATCCGGCGTGATCTCTGCGGCTGCTTTTAACTGAGTAAGAGCATCTCCAAAACGGCCCAGTTGCGCATAAGCCATCGCCAGGTGTTCGCGCATCTCCGCATCTTTGTCGTCCTGCTTCACTGCGGATTCCAGCAGGCTGGCAGCGCGCACCGGCTCACCGGAAGCAATCGCCAACTGCGCCGAGCCGTCAAGCGCCACAGCATTCTGTGGATTCAATGCCAGCGCTCGCTGGAACTCCGCCTGCGCCGCATCCGCATTCTGCTCTTTCAACAGCGCCAGCCCCAAACCACTGTGCGCGCCAGCATCTTCCGGGTTCTGCTGAAGCACAGCGCGAAACTGCTCTTCTGCGCGTTCAGGATTCCCATGATTCAATTCCAGGCGCGCAAGATCAAAGCGGGGATTCGTCTGCTCTCCATCCAGAGCAATGGCTTTTTCATAAGCTTCACGCGCCTGCTGCCAGTTCCCTGTTTTTTCAAACGCGGCGCCTGACGCAGTCAGCACGCGCGCATCTTTCGGATCTGCTGTTTCCGCGCGCTGATACGTCGCAATGGCCTCCTGATTCTTACCCTCGCCCATATAGGCGCCGGCCAAATTGAAAAGCGCAATGGTGTCCCGCGGATTCTTGCGCAGTTTGCTCTCCATCCATGCCTGCTCAAGCAGATAGCGCGGGTCAGGAGCGTTGTCCGGTTGATGGACCGGAAGAACCTGCAGCCAAAGATGCCCCATCTCATCCACGGACCGGTTGCCGGCGCGCACGCGAACCGGTGGATTGCTCGGATTGTGCTCGTTGTCGCGTGAATTGTCATAGGTATAGCGCATATGCAGGACTGTGCCCTTCGGCAGGAACACAGGCTCTCGATAGCGATAGACCGACTGGTGGTCGATGTCCCAGGCGCGAATCCAGATCAGCCATTTCTTTTCTCCCGAAGGCAGAACGGCGTATCCCTGCAAGTCTTTTCCCAGATAATGCGCGTGCGGATAAACCCCGAGAACTTCCACATCCACCGGCAGCTTCAGTTCGTCCTGAACAACAAAATTGCGCGCACCCGGCGGAATATCCAGCGCCGCGTCATCTTCCAGTTGCAGCAGCATCGGCTGCTTTACCGGCGGTTTATTAGTAAAGTAAAAGCCGATTTCCGCCTGCACCGTCTCCGGTTTGCCTGAGGGCTTGAGGTGCATATTCAGGATCAGGTCATTGCCGGGATCAAGCCGCCAGGGCATGCCTTCCGGCTCCAGCAGAACCGGCGTGTCCGGCTTCCAGAAAAGAAAATGGCTGTCCGGATCGAACGCGTCTCCGGCATCCACTTCCAGTTCCATGCCCGGAACGCCATCACGCCAGTCATCAGGATGCGCGCGGCGAAAAGATGCGGTGCGATCAATCAGCAGGTTCGCATGATGCACCACTTGCGGCGCTCCCGGACGAATCTCCAGCGCGCGGATGTAGTGCGTCTGCTTCAGAGGATACGGCAGAACAAAGTTGCGGAAGACATCTGTGCCGGATGCGGCCAGCGTGTAAGGCCTTTCCACCTTCAGGACAAGATCCGGCTTACCTAATTGCCATGTCGTTTCATAGTGCGGAGGCGCGGGGACATCGGCCAAATCTCCCTGCGCCATTCCCGTTTTCACCCATTGCTGAATCAACCTGAGATCGGCATCGGAGAGCCGCCGGTTATCGGCAAAGTTTCCATATCCCGGCTCGGGCAGCCAGGGAGGCATATCGCGGCTTTGGGTCGCCTGCATCACCTGCTGCCCCCAATGGCGCGCATCATCGTAGGTCATCAGGCTGAATGGTCCCGATCCTCCGGGGTGATGGCAGGTTGTGCAGTTCTTATAGAGAATCGGCGCAATCTGGCGGCTGTACGTCACCGGAGCATCGGCGGCGCACACGCCCCGATTTGTTACCGTAATAGATACAGATGTGATTGCCAAAGCAACTGCGCCTGCCCAGATTACGTGTTGTGCTTTCATGGCTTTCACGTCACAGTCGCGCAGTCAGGCGACGGATCACTTCAGCATCGGCAATGGAATTAAACCTACGCATTGGCTCGGCTAAATATTACAGCCTGGGAATTTTATTTCGACAGGCAGGAAATGATATGACTGTTACCCGGCGATGAACAATTCACGCGTTGGCCCCCTCCGCAATCCTTGACAATCGTTTGACCTGCTCGTTATATTTCTGGCGGTTAGCGGCAAAGCACCGCTACATGAAACGGTACTTATGCAACGGCGGTGCCGCTGCTTACTGTTGTATTTGACAGAGAACCGTCTTCAGATCAGATAACAGATACGCTTCTACGCATGCCGCCTCCAAAACAGGAGAGATAAGGACGGCATACGAGAGGCGGCAACAGCATCGACGTTTTTGGGAGACCACAGATATGAAACGCATCAGCAAGGCCCTTGCCTTCGGTTTGGGTGCTGCTCTTTTTTCTCTTATATTTTCCGCTACAATGCATGCCCAGGCCGTCTACGGCTCGATCTACGGTACCGTTACCGACAATACCGGCGCAGCCATTCCCAATGCCACCGTTACTGTCACGGATGAAGCCAAGGGGACCGCTGTCACGGTCCAGACCAACGATTCCGGCGCATATAGTGTTGAGCACCTTATCCCCGACGCATACGACGTCAAAGTGACGATGTCTGGCTTCCAGACTTTCGAGGCCAAAGGTATTCAGGTATTCGCCGATACCCGCCCGAAGGTCGATGCGCAGATGACAGTAGGTGGCGAGGCGCAAACCGTAACGGTAAACGCGGATGCGATTCCGGTCCTGAAGACTGACCGCGCTGACGTATCGACTGAGTTCAGCACGCAGACCATTTCGGATATTCCGCTTCCGGACCGCAATTTCACCAACATTCAGCTGCTGCTTCCAGGCGCGCAGCCACTGACCTGGGGCCATGCAGCTTCCGAAAATCCACAAGGCAGCAAACAGATTCAGGTGGACGGGCAGGCCTTTGGAGGCGTCGCCTTCCAACTGGACGGCACCGACAATCAGGACCCGATCCTCGGAATCATTGTTATCAACCCGCCGCTCGACGCGCTCTCTGAAACCAAGATCACGACGCAGAACTTCGACGCAGAGTTCGGTAAGGCCGTTTCCTCCTTCGTAACTGCGCAGACCAAATCCGGCTCCAACAGCTTCCATGGCAGCGCATTTGACTACCGCGAGAGCAATGCCAATCTGGCGCGCGATCCTTATACGCAGTCCACGCGCGACCCAGTGACCGGCGCGTTCATTCCAGGCGGACTGAAGAACCAGTTCGGCGGCTCTATTGGCGGTCCGGTGATTAAGGACAGGCTATTCTTCTTCGGTGACTATCAGGGCGTACGGCAAAAGGTCGGCATCTCACAGACTGCTACTGTTCCGACGGCCCACCTTGTATCAACCTGTCTCGGGCAATCCACTGCTGCCAACGGCATCGCCGGTTGTGATTTCAGCGAGTATGCGACAGCCCGCGGCGCGTCCCAGATCATCTGGGACAACTCCAGCGGAACGCCTGTTCCCTACCAGGGAAACGTGATACCAACATCGCAGCTTTCTCCTCAGGCGATGGCTCTGCTGAAACTTCTGCAACCATATGCGCCGAATACAGGCGGCGACCTGAACGGCACCAAGAACAATTACGCCCAGAGCGGCACCGGGCTCTTTAACAACGACCAGTGGGATGAGCGCGTTGACTGGCAGGCCACTTCGAAGATGCACGTCTTCGAGCGCTTCAGCCGCTTCACGGATACGCTCACCGGCAAAACAATCTTTGGCGATGCAGGTGGAACCGGTTTTGGCCTGCAGGGTTACGGCGGAACATCCAAAGGCGCGAACGACAGCCTTGCCGCAGGTTTTGACCTGGCACTAAGCCCGAGTCTGCTTACGGATTTCCGCGTAGGCTACTATCGCTACAACATTGGAACTTCGAAATACGATCAGGCGACAAACTTTGCTGACCAGCTTGGCATTCACGGACTGAATACCGATCCTGTTACCGCGGGGGCGCCGGCATTCAAGATCGCCGAAACGGACCGCGTAGGAAACCAGACAGCCAACCAGGGACAGAACCAGGGAGCGCAATACGGCAGTGGCCTAAACGTGAACCGCTGCAATTGCCCGCTGACTGAGCGTGAGGACCAGTTCCAGATTGTGAACAACTGGACGAAGATCATCGGCAACCACTCCATTAAATTCGGCGCCGATCTTCGTTATGCCCGTAACCTTCGCGTGCCCAGCGATTCCAACCGTACAGGCGAGCTGCAGTTTGATCCTGGTCCAACTTCCAACGGCAACAACGAACAGGGACTTGGATTCGCCAGCTTTGTATTGGGTGATGTTACCCAGTTCAATCGCTACGTCAGCGTCTCGACCAATGCGAAGGAGTTCCAGAAACGGTTCTTCTTCTATGGGCAGGACACCTGGCGCGTCACTCCTAACCTGACACTGAACCTCGGCCTGCGCTATGAGTTCTACTTCCCCGAGTCGGTTAACGGCAAAGGGAATGGCGCTCTCATGAACCTGAAGGATGGCTTCCTGCGTGTGGCCGGCTATGGAAATATCGGCACCAACATGAACTGGAGTCTGCCGTCCAATGCCTGGAATCCGCGTATTGGTATTGCTTACCAGCTTGATCCGAAGACCGTTATCCGCGCCGGCTATGGCCGGAGCTTCGATATCGGCGTGTTTGGCTCAATCTTTGGACATAATGTCACGCAGAACATTCCCGTTCTGGCCAATCAAGCCATCAATTCGCCTACGACAACGTCGTATGCCTTTAACCTCGCGACTGGCCCAGCGCCTTATGTATTCCCTGCCGTTCCAGCGGATGGCTTGCTTCCATCTCCCGGGTACGCTGTAAACGTAAAAGCTCGACCGAATGGGCTGCGGCTGCCGACACTGGATGCATGGAACCTCAGCATTCAACGTTCGCTTACACCGACGCTGTCGGTCACGCTGGCGTATGTGGGGAACAAAGGCACGCATACTCTCAGCAATGGCGACGGCAACACTACCAATCCGAATGAGGCTGCGATCTTCCTGCCGGCGCAGTACAGCGTTACCGGCCAGGCGTTGCACTTTGACCCCAACGTTCCTTCGGGAACAATCTCTGCAAACGGAGGCACTTCTACTCCCAACTTCCTATCCCGCTACTATGGCGGCACATTGCCTGCCTGTCAGAGCCCCGCTTATACAACGCCGTCTGAACCCTTTATTCAGCCCGGCATGTGCGGATGGACGCAAAACGTCAGCTACTACGGCGATGATCAGGACACGGAGTTTAATGCCCTTCAGGCCGGTATGGCCAAGCAGTTCACGCACGGGCTGTCCTTCAATGCGAATTACGCATGGCAGCGCGGCTACAACTTCAACAGCAGCTTTGCCACCTGGGACAAATCCGCAGTCAAAGGCCGCGACGATCAAATCCGCGAACAGCAGTTTATTTTGTACGGCACATGGCAGCTGCCCTTTGGCAGGAACAAGCGATTTGCCGGCAATGCGCCGAGATTCGTAGACGAGATTATCGGCGGCTGGCAGTTCAGCCCGGTCATCACGTGGTCCAGTGGGCTTCCCTTTACGCTCGGGGTAGGAGGTGGCTGTCCTCTTCCAGGCAGCGCTCCCTGTTATCCAAACGGAAGCGGCCTCTGGGTAAAACCCCATCTCAGCAGCTTTGATCCCGTGAATCACAGGCGCACGTACTTTACTGCGGCGGATGTGCCCAGTAGTCGATTCACCACGCCCGGCGTTGATCAGATCGGCACGATGGGCAGAAACTCCGTTTATGGTCCGGGGTACTTCAACGGCGACCTCTCGCTGCAGAAGAACTTCCCCATTCACGAGAGCCTGCTGGCGCAGTTCCGCGTGGACGCCTACAACGGCTTTAACCACATCAATCCCGGCAATCCGGGCACAACTAACACCGACACCGATGCATTTATCACATCGGAGCCGGCGCTGAACGTCTATACCAATCCACGACAGCTGCAATTCTCGGTCCGGGTGCAGTTCTAAGAACCAGCACTCGTGTTCCGGGATAGCGCAGGCCTTTTCACCATAGAAAGCGGGAGGACTCCTCCCGCTTTTCGTTTAAGACGCATACATCTCCGTACGTTATGCGTTCCTGGATAAGCTGTAAAAGCACCATGCGGATTTTGGCGGCAAGGTCAGCCGCAGGGGAGCATCACACATTGTTCGTCTGACTCGTGCGTCAAGCATATTGTTACCTTATAAAACAGGGCAACTTAACTCCGCCGCGAAGCCAATGAAGGAAATCGGCCGGCAACTTTGCTCCAGAGCAGGGCGCGAACTTCGTCAACCCTGAATATCCAGTACGAGATGGCCGCAGTAATCGCTGTCGCAACAATCGCAACAGCAGCCTGCGTGACATAGGGGAAACTGGCGATGTGATACACCGGCCAGAGAAAAATCACGGTAGCGGCGGCAAGGAAAGCAAAGAGCTGATACACAGGCTTGCGATCTACTTCGGCTGTTCCGGCAAATAGTTTTGCATTGAGTCTCAGCAAATAGAAGAGCTGGAGAGTTTCACAGATCAGCCAGGTGAATAAATATCCGATCAGTCCGAATTGCATCATGACCGGGACAGCAATAATCACCTGAGCGCTGTAGGCCAGGATCGTCATGTACGAGATTTCCTGCACCTGGTTGCTCGAAAACTGAAACTGGTATTTGTGCTCTTTGATGCTGAGCACCGAAACCGTCAGCCCAAGCAGAATACAAACGCTGGGATCAAAGAGATTGCCTTTATGCAGCCAGATTTGCAGAAGTAGCGGCGTTGCCAGCATCGATCCGAACGTAATGGGAGTCGTCAGCAGGAGGATAATGCGCTCAGAAAATTCGTAGAGCTTATGCAGTTTTCTCCAGTCACGCTGCCCAAAAGTGATGGTAATCTCCGGCCCAATCGAGTTGGTGACGAGATATAAAAGACGCCGGCTCATCGAATAAACCGTGCGCGTCACACTGTAGACCACCACCGTTGCAGGCCCGAGTATTCTCTGCATGAGCAATGTTGGCAGCTGATAGGCCAGAACGTTGGAAGAGTAAAGCAGCGCATACTGAGCGCTCGGCTTGAGCATTGCGCCAAGAGAACCGGGCTTCCAGTAGCGCAGCGTCGGACGAATATCCGGCGCCAGGCGGCTGAAATCAAAAACCAGAAAGACGGCTCCTAACAGAGTAACTGACAATTGGGCGCCTGCAATAAGCGGAAATGCCGCATGTCGAAGCGCAAGGCCAACCTGCAGCAGCATCACTAGTAACTGGATAAGATTTCCGAAATTCTGCCCTCGATGCGGCAGCCCGATAACCATGTAGCTGCCGATAAAAAAGCCGGAAACCATCCCGGCAACAACCTGGCAGCCGAGGATATAAAGCGTCCACTGCGCTTCACGCTGCGGAATCGTAAGATGCAGCAGCGAGTTGAGCGGGAGGATGAAGATGACCGATAAAGCAAGCGCAATGGTCAGGAAAGCGGCAAGAAGGATACGCAGCCCGGCCGATTGCACTTCACGGGTCTCCTGCAGTTCACCACGGTTGTAGTGGATCGTCATCTGCATATTAGTGAAGGTCTGCAGGCCGTAATTAAACGTCGTGAGATAGGCCACGGCAGCGCTCAGCGCAAGCCATTGCCCATAGAGACTTACTCCATAGGAATGAAGAAAGGCAGGCGGCAGAAGAAGCTGTGTAAGCACTGTTACCAGCTGCCCAGCATTTTGTGCGGCAAATAATTTGCCGATGCGGCGTAAGCTCATAGAGTAGTGATGTTCAGAGACACTTTGATTTTCAGCTGCAAAATTATTTTGCCGCTTATATTGAAATATGAGATGAATTACATCTTGTAACGGCCTAAATCTTCATCGTTCAGATTTTCCAGCCAGCGCCGCAGCTCTTCCTGCGTCGCCTGATCGGTAGGGTTGGGTATGACTTTGGCGACGCGCAGAACATCTTCATCCACAAAAATGGGACAATCGGCCCGGAGAGCAAGCGCCAGAGCATCAGAGGGTCTGCAGTCAATGGTGACAGGTTCGCCATCCTGCTCCAGCCAAAGAACGGCGTAAAAAGTATCGTTCTTTAATTCCGTAACAACGACTCTTTGCACTGTGGCATTCAGGCCATGAACAAGGTTCTTTAGCAGATCGTGGGTCATCGGCCTGGGCGTAGTCGCCTTTTCGACTTCCAGGGCAATGGCATTGGCCTCGTAAAGACCTACCCAGATTGGAAGCACGGTGTCCCCCTGCACGTCCTTGAGAATGACGATCGGCGCATTCGTAGATGGATCCACCATCAATCCCCGAATTTTCATTTCGATTTCCATGCCATGCGCCCCTTATACAACTGCTTCGCCTGCGAGGCTGTTCGGAAAACTCTTCGTAACTCTTACCTGCAAATAGCTGCCCGTAGCGGGAAGGATAGGCTGTGTCGTAGTAAAGTTCAATGTCTTGTTTTGTGAAGTGCGGCCTACGAGCTGCTGCCTGGCCCGATTATGTCCTTCAACCATTACTTCAATCACTTGGCCAATATGCTTGCTGTAGTTATTCCTTTGAATTTCTCGTTGACGATCAAGGAGAATCTGCAATCTCTCGGATTTAGCTTCATCAGGAATCGAATCAGGCATCGTCACTGCAGGCGTATTGGGACGAGGCGAATATTTAAAGGCAAATACGCCATCGTACTGAACCTCATGAAGCAGCGTGATTGTTTCCTCAAAATCCGCAGATGTTTCGCCCGGAAACCCGACAATGATATCCGTTGTCATGCTGATCTGACGTCGCGCCGCCTTCATCCATGAGATGCGCTCAAGATACCAGTCGCGAGTATATTCGCGTTGCATCCCTGCCAGCACATGCGATGATCCACTTTGCACCGGCAGATGCACGTGATCACACAGCGAGGGAACAGCATCAATCGCCTCAACGATATCGCGCGTAAAGTCCCGCGGATGCGATGTTGTAAATCGCACACGGCGAATGCCCGGAATCTCTCCTACAGCAGCGAGAAGTTCTGCGAATGATTTCTTTCCTTCAGGATCGCGATAGGAATTCACATTCTGGCCAAGTAGCTGAATCTCGGTATAACCGCTGTCGGCCATGCGTTTCGCTTCGGCCAGAACTGAAGTCGATGTGCGGCTGCGCTCTTTCCCGCGCGTATACGGAACCACGCAGTAAGCACAGAACTTGTCACAACCTTCAATGATGGTGATATATCCGCGATGCGGATTGCTGCGCGCGGTAAATTCTGTTTCGAATGTTTCTTCTGTCTGGCGGTCGTCGAGCCCGGTGACGCGATTCTCACCTCGCTCGAGGCGGACAAGCATCTCGGGCAATTTGCGATAGGATGCTGAACCCGATACAAGCGATACATAAGGAGCGCGCTCGAAAATCCGCTCGCCCTCCTGCTGCGCAACGCATCCCAGCACGCCAAAGCGCTTACCCTGCGAGGTCAGCTTCTTGTAATCATTCAGACGATGGAAGACCTTCTGCTCTGCCTTATCACGAATGGAGCAGGTGTTATAAAGGATCAGATCGGCGGCTTCCTCAGTTTCAACCTGTCGATAACCCTGCTGCGTAAGCGTGCCAATGACTTTTTCCGAGTCATGCACGTTCATCTGACAGCCGAAAGTTTCCAGGTAGAAAGTTTTGTTCAAATGCGCCTCATCTGTCTCCTGTAAAGACGCATCCGTAAGTGCAAGGTCCGCCATAACTGTATTGATTATATCGCCAGAAGCGACACTACCCGCAGCCTGGCTGGCTGAATAAGCTACATCGGCTCTGCTACACTCGCGCCATGGGCCGAGGTTTCTTTCTCACGTTTGAAGGTCTGGATGGCTCCGGCAAAAGCACACAACTACGCAAGCTGGCAACATGGCTGCAAGCAAATGGCTATCGAGTTACCGTCACCAGGCAACCGGGTGGAACGCGCATCGGCGACCGTATTCGTCAGCTATTGCTTGATTCAGGCACTGAAAACCTGGCTCCGCTTTCTGAGTTGGGATTGATGTTTTCGGATCGCGCCCAGGCAATTGCTGAAATTATTTCTCCGGCTCTCGCAGATGGCCAAATTGTGCTCTGTGATCGCTATACCGATTCAACGGAGGCCTACCAGGGAGGAGGCCGTCAGCTTGGCAGCGAAATTGTTTTAAAACTGCACGAGGCTATGTGCGGAGGACTGCAGCCTGATATGACAGTTCTGCTGCTTCCCGATTTTCACGCATCGCTTGCACGCGCACGCCGGCGTAACGACCGCACAAAGAGCAGCGGTACAGACGAGAACCGCTTCGAGACTGAAAACGAAGCATTTTATCGCCGCGTTTACGACAAATATCGTGAGATCGCCGCGCGTGATTCGTCACGGGTTGTTGCGCTGGAAGGCGATGAGAGAATCGATGAAATTCATCAGCGCATTGTAAAAGTGGTTGAGGAGCGGCTTGCTACTTTTCAAGTTTGATTGCGAACTGGTGAGCTTCTTGATTTCGACTATTAATGCACTTTACAGGAGGGACGATTCGCCGCAGCATTGCGAGTCTCGAACCGCTCGGTCGATAGGTTTCCGATGAAGCAGGTCATCAATGCATTTCGGGAGATCATCGCTAATAACCGCATATGTCGCTCCGGTAGCTTGCCGCATTGTGCTGCCACTCTTGATGGAACCGATGCTCTCAGAGACGAGGATGATATAGCATAGATTAGCTGACACAAAATTATCTCGCTCAAAGCCAAAAAGCATGTCTTGAAGGGGCACCATGCCTGGTTTTCGCAACCGAATATAATCGGCCGGCTCCGCATCGGCCTCTCATGTCGGTGACCAGGCCGCCAAAATGTGTACTCCCGGCGAGAGTCCTCTCATTATCAAGCGTTTCGCAACCTGGCAGGCATATTTAACCTTGGTGGCTCGACTGCTGAAGGCGAGAACCATATCAATGGTGGCTTAGCGACCATACGTATGCGCCTACAGCTGATGCCTGGTCGGGGGTGAGCTGGGCTCCTCCCATTGCGGGCATGGGGCTGCGATATTGCTTTGGTAGCGAAACTCCGTCGGTGATGGTTTTGGTAATTCCCGACCAGCTGCCGTCACTCCATAGCCATTTGTTCTTGGTAAGGTCGGGGCCCAGGGGAGTTCCGGTTCCGTTTGCGCCGTGGCAGGCGGTGCATGTTCCTCCGGCTGCTTCTCCGTGATAGATGCGGCTGCCCAACTCAACCATTTCGTGTGTCGCTCCGGGAGGAACCGGGAGAGCAGCCGCACCTGCGTCAGGATGTGTCCCTTCGGGTGGCTTGGCTTCGGCCTGGGCGACTTCGCCAGCCGGAGCGGTAAGACTTGGGCAGGGAGTGTATTGCGGCTCTCCGGATTGCGCTGCGGCGCCGCCGACGTAAATGATTTTATAAATTCGTCCCTTGTTGTCGTCAGAAATGTAAAGAGAGCCGTCTGGACCAACGGCAACTCCGGAGGGCCGATACACGGCTCCTTCAGGAGAGACAGTTGAGCCTGCGAAGCCGTCGGCAAAGATTTCGCATCTGCCGGTTGATTTACCGCTGAGGGGCCCCTGGAAGACGATGTTGTAGCCGCCCTGTGGATAGGGCGCGCGGTCCCACGATCCATGAAATGCGATGAAGAGACCGTCGCGGTAGCGGGCAGGAAACTGCTTCTGGTCATAGAAGACCATATCGTTCGGCCCCCAGTGCGCGGGAAATGCCGCGACGGGACCAATCTTGTTGGCGCAAACACCCACGGCGTGGCCACCATCTCCGCCGTACTCAGGCGCCAGAACCAGCTTGCCTTGCCCCGGATCGTAATAGCATTCCGGCCAGCCATAGTCGCCGCCTTGTTTGAGAAGCATGACTTCCTCAGAAGGCAACGTTGCCTCTTCTTCTGGCTTATAGAGCTCGGGCCAGTTGGCGTGAAGCTGGTCGCGTCCATGCTGAGTTACGTAGATACGACCATCTGGAGTAACGCCGAAGCCTTCGGCATTGCGGATCCCCGTCGCGTAGCGTTCGGATGGAGAAAATTTCTGATCGGTTTTCTTAGCGTCAAACTTCCAGACGCCGCCGCGCGTCTCGAGTTCTGTGCATGGCTTAGCGCCCGGAGAGTGGAGGGTGCGGTTCTTCAACTGGCAGGCATTCGTCGCAGTGGCCACGTCTACATAGAGCGAACCGTCAGAGGTGATGACGAAGGGATGCATGGGATGGTCGCCGCCGAGAGGCAAACCTGAGACAACGGTGATTGCGGGACCTGTCGGCACAATTTTGCCCGGAGGCAGTGCATAGCGAACGATGCGATCATTCACCTCGGCGTAAATCGAACCGTTGTAGAGGGCAATGCCAAGACCACCGGCTGCTCCGGTTTTGGCGGTTTCGCCGAAACGCTCAATCACGCCAGCTTTCCCTGAGCCGGTTTTGTCCTGAAGCGCGACGAGAAAACCGCCCTCTGGCAGCTTTTCGTTCGGTGGATAGTAACCGCCGGACCATGTGTTCACATAAACGACGCCGTTCGGAGCTACCACCATATGACGAGCATGACCAATGCCGTCGGCGAAGATAGTCGCGCAAAATCCTGGAGGCAGTTTCAATCCGCTGTCATCTTTGGGACAGGCCGGGCTGTCGGCGGCCACGTTCGAAGAAGCCGCCACAGTATTGATCTTTGAAAATGCAGCAAGTACAACGGCAACGAAGACAAGAACTCTAAATGAGCCAGGTAACCGCATCGAACTCTCCCTGAATTTCGAGAAGCGAAATGAAGGCCTTTTGATTCTGAAGAAATGGTACAGCGTAATCGGGAAATGTGTTGGGCTGTTGCGCGACGCTTCGGAAAATTCAATTCACATCGTCAATCCCTACCCTTTAATGCGCCGCTTTTCGCAATGCGATGCATGACACGCAATGCTTTCGTGTTACGACATGAAAAAAGCAGGTCCTGCGCTCTGCTTTGGATGAGAAATTAAATTAGCTTCTTCCATTAGCCGATAAAGAAGAAGAGCTGTGCTAACGCACAGCCCTCTTGCATATACCCTACTTCGTTCCTACTGTGGACCGCGGTTGCCGCCTCCGCCACCGGGCCCTCGTCCCGGGCCGCGACGGCCACGTCCGCGACGGCGGCGGTTGCCACCTCCGCCCGGGCGGCGTTCTCCGCTGCCGGCGTGTACCGGGGCACCATCGGCGCGATTGAAGTTGATCTCTTCGCCTTCTTCGCCACCTTCTTCATCGTCGAAGTCATCGCCGCCTTCGATGGTGATGGTGCTTGCGTTTGAGGATGGCTGGCGCTCTTCACGGCGCACTGGACGTTCCAGCTGTTCCTGCTCACCGGAAGCAGCTACGTCGCCGATCTGACCGGGCTGCTCAGTGAGGCCGAGTTTGGCGCGTTGTTCGCGCAGCAGGGCCTTGCGCGAGAGCTTGATGCGATTGCCTTCAATGCCAAGGACCTTGACAAGAACCTGATCGCCTTCGCGCAGTTCGTCCTTTACGTCCTTGACGCGGTGCTCGGCGATCTCGCTGATGTGCAGCAGCCCGTCGGTGCCGGGGAAGATTTCGACGAAGGCCCCGAACTCGGCGAGGCGCACGACTTTACCGAGGTAGGTCTTACCAACTTCCGGCACGGCGGTGAGGTCGTTGATCATCGCCAGTGCTTTTTCAAGTCCTTCAGCGTCGGATGAGGCAACGTTCACGCGGCCTGTATCGTCCACGTCGATCTTGACGGCTGTGGCCTCGATGATGCCACGGATTGTTTTGCCGCCTGGTCCAATGAGGTCTCGGATTTTATCGGTCGGGATCTGCAGCGTGCGAATCTGAGGCGCGAACTTCGACTTCTCAGTGCGCGGGCCGCTGAGCGCTTCGTCCATCTTGTCGAGAAGGAAGAGGCGACCGCGGCGGGCCTGCTCGAGCGCTTCGCGCATGATCTGGCCGGTGATGCCGCTGATCTTGATGTCCATCTGCAGGGCGGTGATACCGTCGCGTGTTCCGGCAACTTTGAAGTCCATATCGCCGTAGTGGTCCTCGGCACCGGCGATGTCGGTAAGGATGGCGTAATCATCGCCTTCCTTCACCAGACCCATGGCCACGCCGGCCACGGCTGCCTTAAGCGGAATGCCTGCGTCCATAAGGGCAAGGCTGGCGCCGCAGACCGAGGCCATCGACGATGAGCCGTTCGACTCGAGGATGTCAGAGACAACGCGCAGCGCATAAGGCGATTCCTCCTCAGGAGGAAGCACCGCGCTGATGGCGCGCTCAGCGAGTGCCCCGTGGCCGATTTCGCGGCGGCCTACACCGGTCATGCGGCCCACTTCACCGACTGAGAACGGCGGAAAATTGTAGTGCAGCATGAAGCGCTTTTTCTGCTCGCCCTCGAAGCTCTCAAGGCGCTGGGCGTCGTCGCCGGTGCCGAGAGTCGCGGTGACAAGTGCCTGCGTTTCACCGCGGGTGAAGAGCGCGGAACCGTGCGTACGGGGCAGCACGCCGACTTCGATGGTGATGGGGCGAATCTCATCGAAGGCGCGGCGATCAGGACGGATGCGTTCTTTGGTGACCTGCTCGCGGAAGAGGCGCTCGCGAAGGGTTTCATAGTAACTGGCGAGCTTTTTCTTTTCAGCGGCCGCGGTTTCGCCTTCAGGAATCTGGACGGCCAATTCGTCCTTGATCTGCTTGATAAGCGCGTAGCTCTCGGTTTTACCATGCGTCTTGGTGTCCAGTGCATCCTTGAGACGGTCGCCCACTTTGGCAACGAGCGCGTCGTAGTAGGCCTGATCGAATTCCGGAGCGACGAAGGGGCGCTTCGGCTTGCCGGCTTTCGCGACCAGTTCCTCTATGGTGGCGACGATCTTCTTAATTTCGTCGTGGCCGAACTCGATAGCGTTGACGACGACTTCTTCGGTAACGCCGTCAGAGCCGCTTTCGATCATCACGATGCCGTCTTTAGTGCCGACGACGGTGATATTGATGGAGCTGTCGCGGCGCTCGGAGTAAGACGGATTCGCGATGAACTGGCCGTTTACGTATCCGACGCGGACTGCGCCGACGGGGCCGCCGAAGGGAATGTCAGAGAGCGCGAGCGCGGCGCTGGCGGCATTGATGGCGACGATGTCCGGATCGTTCTCCTTATCCGCGGAAAAAACCAGCGCAATGACCTGGGTCTCGTTGCGGAAGCCTTCCGGGAAGAGCGGGCGAATGGGGCGGTCAATCTGGCGACTCGTAAGAATTTCGCGTTCGCTGGGACGGCCTTCACGCTTGATAAATCCGCCCGGGATGCGTCCGCCTGCATAGGCGTACTCGCGATAATCGACGGTAAGGGGGAAGAAATCGATGCCCTCTTTCTGTTCGGGGGCGGCCACGGCGGTTGCGAGCACCACGCTGTCACCTTGCGTGACCAGGGCTGCGCCTGAGGCCTGCTTGGCCATGCGGCCGGTTTCAAAGGTCAGCCGCTTGCCACCGGCAAGCTCGACTGTCACTTCGTGTTTCATATTGTCCTCTTTTCTTGAATCCTGGTAGGAGCTACATTTCCACATCTTTTCAGGCTGTGGAGCGCCCGCACTATTCTGAGAGAAAACTGCATGTCCCTCCGCTCCGCGCAGTCGCGCTCCGGTCGGGATGACAACGGAGATAGAGCGCAGAACCCCCTAAACGGGGATACACGCCAGCCTTTGACCCGGCTGACGTTTTCCCATCCTTTACGAAATTCTCGGCGCGTGCGCGTAGGAGACAAAGGTTTGAGCTTGCGGCTACTTGCGGATGCCCAACTTGCCGATGACGTCGCGGTAGCGGTCAGAATCGTTCGTCTTGAGATAATCGAGCAGGCGACGGCGCTTGCTGACGAGCATGAGAAGGCCACGGCGGGACGCATGGTCCTTGGCGTGGGTCTTGAAGTGCTCGGTGAGCTCGCCAATGCGTTCGCTCAGGATCGCAATCTGCACTTCAGGACTGCCGGTGTCGGAGTCGTGAGTGCGGAAGCGGGAGATAATTTCGGTTTTCTTTTGAGGTGCCAGCACGGTAAGTGCGTTACTCCTGTTGCTGAATTCTGTTCGTTTACACTTCCTAAGTGTCTGCAACAAGAGTAACATAGATTACTTTTTGAGGCCACCGGGCGGAATTGGAGGGTGCTGATGAACTGCACCCTTACCTACATTCCATAGCAGTTATTTTGCTGTTTCGAGAACCAGCACGGTTGCGATCGGATCGAGCCCTTTCGCCGGAAGCTGAACGTCGAGGCTGTCGCCGGACTGTTTGAATGTGAGTGGTTTATGCGCGGTGTCGGCCAGCAGATATGCGCCAGTGACCTTCCGCGACATCTTGTCGAGATGGAAGCCGCCTTTGGGCCACTTGAAGATTTCGATGTAGACCTTGTCGGGCTTGGTAGTAGAGCGCCAATCCCATGCCGGAATGAATTTTGGCTTGCCGTCCTCGTCCTTTTCGGTGGTGCTGAAGCTGCCCGCCTCCGGTCCAAAAAGGGTTGGCTGAGTGCCGTAGATCGCTTCGCCATTCACGTCGAGCCATTTGCCCATTTGACGGAGACGCTCAACTTCTTCGGCTGGGACGATGCCGTGTGAATCGGGACCGATATTCAACAGATAGTTGCCGCCCTTGCTGGCAATATCGATGAGGTTACGCAGAAGTGTTTCAGTTGACTTGAAATTCTTGTCATAGGACTTGTAGCCCCAGGTGTCATTGATGGTCATGCAGGATTCCCAGTCGCGGCCAGGATATCCCTGCGCGGGAATGTGCTGCTCGGGAGTTTCGGTGTCACCCTTGTAGCCTCCGCCGAGACGGTTGTTCCAGATGAGCTTGGGATATTGATTGAGTAGGGAGACGATCTCGGAGGCCAGTTTGGGAGTCATGTCCGGTGTGGGCGTATCGAACCAGATGACGGCAGGGTAATCGCCGTAATTCGACAGCAATTCTTTCAATTGAGGAATGGCTTTGGTTTCGAGATACTGCTGGAAATTACCGTCCTGCGCTTTGTCCCAATGGTAGGTAGGCGGCTGATGATCGCCCGTCTTGAGTGCTGCTCCGCCGGGAGCGGTCCAGTCCTGATCCTGCGAATAGTAGAAGCCCAGCTTAATTCCCTGCTTCCTGCACTCGTCGGCCAGTTCCTTGATTGGGTCGCGCTTGTACGGAGTGGCTGCAACGATGTTGAAGTCGTTCGCCTTCGAATCAAACATGGCAAAGCCGTCATGATGCTTTGAGGTAATGATGATGTACTTCATTCCCGCGGCTTTAGCCAGGGCGACGATGTCATGCGCGTTGAAGCCGGTGGGGTTGAACTTGGGCGCAAGCGCTTTGTAATCGGCAACAGGGATAGATGCTGTATTCATGATCCATTCGCCGATGCCGGGAATCCGTTTGCCGTTCCACGTGCCTGCGGGAATAGAGTAGAGGCCCCAATGGATGAACATGCCGAAGCGCGCTTCGCGCCACCACTCCATGCGGGCATCGCGCTGGGCTGGCGTTTCAGTGTCCTGAATGGCCGCTACTGGATGGTCTGTAGTGTTCGCAGCAGGCTTCGCCTCAGTGGTTTGTCTTGGCTGCGTGCAACCTGTTAAGCCTGCGGCGATAAGGACAGCGCCGGCCCCAACGGATGTGATGGTGCGATGAACAAATTTCAATGCATTCCCCCAGATGAATTGTCAGACGGAGAAATTGTATGTGAAAAGATATTCTTATGGACGAAATTTAGGCCGTAATATGTTTGGTATCGCAAGAGCTTAAGAAGCCCGGCAAAGACAATGGAGGAATATCTCAACATCCACTTTCTAGGTGGGCGCGGCTATTGGTCACATTCCATGACATAGCCCGCGCTTCGGACTCAGAAACGTCGGCAGCGGGAAAATGTCTGATCAGCAGATAGTCGTTGAACTGTTAAACCAATGTCACAAAAAGATGAATGCCATTGAAAAACAGCCCGCATTGAGTGACCGTGATCGTGGACAAAGCAGGCCGATAAAAACACTTGCAGCTACTTACTCCGATTACGACGCTGAAACCGAACAGCAGCTTAATACCATTAAGCCAATTCTGCTTCTTCAGGCAGAGATCAGTGTTCATGGGGAACTCCATCGCTGTCATTCACGACTCGTGAAGGCGTCTGGCGCAACTCAAACGCATTATTCGTTCCTGTATCAATACGCTTCAGATTTCGCGGGTCGATATCGATTCCCCGCACCAGATGAGGCGTAAGCAGAAATACAATCTCTTCGTGCTGTAATTCACGCTTCTGGGTGCTGAATATGTATTTGAGGCCGGGCACGTCTGCCAGTCCGGGAGCGCCGCTTACCGAACGGTTATCCTGCTCCTGAAGAAGGCCGCCCAGAATGTTGCTCTCACCCTCTTTAAGCCGGATTACTTCTTCAACGCTCTGCTGCCCGATGATCGGCTCGGTAACCCCGCTGATCGTCGTATTGCCGTTCTGAGATAGGATTTCTACTTTGACTTTGAGGCTCACGTCGCCGTTGTAGTGAATCGTGGGCTGCATCTCCATATTCACGCCCACGTCGATGTACTGGAACTGAGTTTGCGCTGCGGAGGCTGATGTAGATGTGGGGTACGTGTAAGAACCAGTTGCGATTGGTATTCGCTCACCAATTTTCAGGGTCGCCTTTTGTCCATCGGTAGCTCGCAGGCGTGGATTCTGCAGTATGCGCGTATCACTGTCCGTCAGCAGCACATCTGCTTCAGCAGTTCCAACTGTGAGCGAAAAATTCTTCGCGGTAAGATTTGCGAGATCATTAAGGGTCAACGTGGCGTTGGAGTCGGTGCTGGTGGTTTTCAGGGTTGCTGTAAGAC
Source organism: Alloacidobacterium sp. (assembly GCA_035293545.1). Classification (GTDB taxonomy): domain Bacteria; phylum Acidobacteriota; class Terriglobia; order Terriglobales; family Acidobacteriaceae; genus Alloacidobacterium. The sequence continues at coordinate 42,683 of DATGMQ010000095.1, forward strand.
TCTGCGGCCATTGCAGACCAATGTTGCGGACTTTGTCCTTGTCTACCTGCAATACCGCAACGTCGATCACCACTTCCGGCCTCGCCTTATCAAGATCATCGATAAGCTGCTCGGCCAGAAGAAGCTGATCCGGTGTGCCTCGCATGACAATTGCATACTGGCTGGGCACGGCATACAGCTTGGCATCCGTAAAAACGTTGCGCAGCGCTGTCTGGACATCGTTCAAATCAGTCTGCTGCGTAGCATTTCCCAGGTAAAAAACCTGCACTGCTGCCTGTTCGAGTTGCTGGCGTTTCCCCCTGCTATCAGCGGCAACAAAGATCGTGTTAGCAGTGACCGGCTTCCAGAAAGTACCCGAAACAGTAGCCACGATGCGCAATGCATCCGGCAGGGTAGTGTTCGCCAGATCGATAGAGATCCGCTTCGAGACATATTCCGGGTCGAACAGAACATTCACACCTCCTGCCTTGCCTACGCTTTCATACACAACTTTGCTGTCTTCGATCATGTGCAGCGTAATCGGCTCATCTGTAACAGAGTGCAACTCTATCGGTTCAGCCACCGAAGCCAGCTTTGCGCGGTCGCTCGGCAATTGTGGGATATCGCTCTTCACCGGTGCAGCCGGGGTTATGTGGTCTGTAAGACCGGCAATTCCTTGCTGCGCCGCGGCATTCGAGGGATCAATTGCCGTAGCGCGCAGGAATTCAGTCAAAGCTGCGGCAATCTTTCCGCTTTCTTTCAACTCGTTGCCGTGTTTTACATGCTGCGCTGACGCCAATAGCCGTGCCCTCTCACATGACGCCCTGTATCGAAGATCTCCCGGCTCTTGAAGCATAGCTTTCTTGTAAGCATCGAATGCTGCGTCATAGTCCTCGCGAAGCTCAGCAGCTTGTCCTTGTTTATAGAAAGATTTTGCAGATTCACCGGCATACAATGAGCTCGCTCCAACGGCCACCAGAATGCCGATCACAGCACGAATCACAGTTTTCACAGGCAGATACCCCTGACGGGATTGTTCTGAGGTGCTTGATAACTTCCAGAAAAATGCACAGATTTTTCTCGACTATGCATGAGCTATTTCGACAAGTGCAGTAATGAAACAGACAGACAAACGCTTCTCGTCACAAGAAAATGCGAAGGCATTTAGAAAGCATTCAGCATTTCGGGAGTTGCTGATGATTCCTTCTCAGCATTCATCGTAAAGACGTGTGCGCGTGGGCTTCCGCTCTGGGGATGGTAGATTTTCTATCTGATCGTTTGGCCGAGTAGGAAGGATGTGTGAATCGTCATTTCAAAAAAATAGGCCCGCCATCCCATCGGGATACGAGCCAATTATCTTGCCTTACTCGTTTTCGTGATGCGCCTTCACGAATACGGGAGTTTCTTTCTCGATCTTGTAACCCGCCGGTACTTGAAACAGTGTTGCATCAGGTTCGCTGCGTTCGATGTTCGTGAGCGAATACGTTGTCTGACCAAAACGCGGGTCGCTCTGAGTGCTCTGAACAACAACCTTTAAATCCGGCGAATA
>DATGMQ010000096.1:0-4791 GCA_035293545.1 Alloacidobacterium sp.
CGTGCTTCCTGCTTGCCGCATCTGTGGACGGCCGCGAAAATACCGCACCGTGAAAGCACCCACTGTCGCGCCTGCCACCGGCTTGCCATCGCCATCCAACACCTTTCCTGTAATCACCGCGGCGGGAGTAAGTGGAAGGAAAACACCGCTGACCTGCTGCCCTTCCGTCACACTGATCGCGGTCGGGCGCCCAGAACTCGTCCGGTTAGAAATGAAGCCATCATGGTTCGCCAGCAGGACGTAGCTGCCGGGCATCACATTTTCGAAATGAAAACTTCCGTCAAGCTGTGTGGACGTCGTATGCTCCACTCCGTATCCGACGCCCGGCCTGGCAACCATAGGCACCAGCCGCACACTCGCGCCGCCAATGCCTTCACCGGTTTGCTCGTTGATGACTCGGCCATCTACCGTACTCAATGGAACGCTGCTCGGAGCTGTCTGCTGCGTCGCGGGCGCCTGCGCCCATACCGCTGCTAAAAGAAGGAAGAAAAGAGATAGCCGGTACATCTAGATGGTAGGAGCTTTGAAAAACAAAGGTTATCACGATAAAAAGGAGGCAGCCGTGACATCTTCGCCCCAATTTCTTTCATCAGAAGCCGAACAACTCCTTGCATCCGCTCCCGCCTCCTTGCCCCTCGCGAAAACTCTTCTGCCTGCCAGGCCCGGTGGCTGCCGCATCCAAAATCAGGATCCGGCACTCCTCTTTCCCCATGCCAAGCACCAGCACGGTGCTTTGGCCGGTTTATTACTCCGGCTTGGTTGCTGGTCTGAGAGTCACTCTGTAGCGCAGACAATACACTCGGCCGAAGGCAGCTACTGGCACGGCATCCTCCACCGAATCGAACCGGACACCGCCAATGCAGCATACTGGTTTCGGCGCGTAGGCAGGCACGAAATCTTTCCCCGCTTGCTCCAGCGTGCCCAAGAAATATTAGAGAAGCACGGCCCGCGCCACTGGCGCTTAAAAAATGCCTGGGATCCGCTGCTATTCCTCGACTGGTGCGAGGAGGCGCGAGTCCACCGCGGCGAGGCAGAAGCCGCGGCCATAGAAATACAAATGTCTGAGTGGCAGCTCCTCTTCAATTGGTGCCTGACGGCAGAGCCCGGAAGCTGATTTGCACATTCGCTTTCCTGATAGGCATGGTGGGCCCTAGAGAACTCGAATCTCTGACCTCTACCGTGTCAAGGTAGCGCTCTAACCAACTGAGCTAAGGGCCCGGAAACACCTTTCACCATAGCATGCGCCGGCCAGCCGGGCGAATCCGGAAACCGTCAGTCACGGCTCTTCCAAGATTCGCAAACTCGTTTCTGCCAGCATCTTAGGAGCAATCTGCGGCTCTTAAGCCAGGCCGCATCGCCTAGGCTCAGGTGCGAAAGCCTATGTTTCGTAAAACCACTTCTATTGTAGCGGCCGCTCCCTTGTTGGCGTGGGCGCTCCTGTTCTCAGGCTGTAACTCTCAGCCAAGTCATCCCAATCAGATCAATGCATTCGATGGCGCTTGCTATAACTCCTTGACAGCAGCTCGTGCTGCTCTTGAATACCTGCGCTCCAGCATTGCAAGCACCTATCCGAAATACACCGCTCTGTTCAACGAAGCAGCAGCTTCCTATACAGCAGCCGTCAGCATCTACACTCTCTACCGCACCAATCCGTCCGATCAAGCGGCGGTTTCCGCCAATATCGCCAATCTGACCGTGAGCATCGTTGCTCTTGAAAACGCCTTCCAGGCAGATATGCAGGTCCCGCCGCAAACCGCACAGCAAGTCAGAAATCAGGCGGAAAAAATTCGCGCTTCAGCCAGAGCAAACGTCACCCTGTCTGATATTCTCACCGAACTAGAAATTGCGGCTGCTGTTGCGCGAACCGTTCCCGCCGCGGCTCCCTATGCGCAGCTCGCATCTGTTGTCATTTCTGCTACGGCCCAGGCAGTCGCAGCCGAAACCGCCATTGCCGGGCAGCCGATTGATCTCACCACGCTAGCTGCGATTCCACCCATCCCGCTTTCTTCTTAAGCGCAGACGCTTGCCGGCCACTCTTCCAGCCCCAAAAGCGCCAGAGCCGCACCGAGCAGCGCCAGATTCTTCGTGAAATGAATCATTTCGTTTTGGCGTGTCGCGGGATCTTGCGCGTTCCAAAAATCATGGAAGAGCGGGGAAGCGGTAGCCAAAAACGCGGCAATGGCTGCTGCGCCTAGCTTAGGCTGGAGGCCGAGGATGAGGCTCGCGCCCCCAGCCATCATCGCGACCCCGGACCCAACAACGGCCGCCTCCGGCTGCGGCAGGTTCTTGGCCGCCGCATACTGCGAAAGCTGTTTCTTTCGCATCAAATGGTTTAGGCCGTTGTAAATAAAAAACCCGCCAAAAATCAAACGCCCGATCAGAAACGCAGCTTTCATGATGGTTCCTCTCCTGCAATGGATTCCCTCACTCTTGAAATAGTTACCCTTTTATGGATTCTGCTGCAGCAATATCCGATAATGAAAGTTCCGGACAAAAAACGTGATGCATACCGCGTTTTGCCTCGAGGAGGAGAACCAAAACTGCTGAACCGCTTGCTCGCGCTTGCGGCTCATCACGAGGCGAAGTCCTTAGGGAAATAAGATGTGGATCGTTCGCCTGGCCCTGCGACGGCCGTATACGTTTGTTGTCCTGGCCTTAATGCTCTTTATCCTGGCGCCGGTTGTGATCTCCCGAACGCCGGTCGATATCTTCCCCAATATCGACATACCGGTCATCAGCGTCGTGTGGCAGTACGCCGGTTTCTCCCCTGAGGACATGTCCAACCGCATCATCTATATCACCGAGCGCGCTCTCACCACCACCGTCAACGATATTGAGCACATCGAATCACAATCGATGGAAGGCATCGGTGTGGTCAAAATCTTCTTTCAGCCACATGCAAATCTCGCCAGCGCCATCGCGCAAGTAACCGCGATATCGCAGACGCAGCTCAAACAGCTCCCACCCGGAACCACACCTCCGCTCATCATCACCTACAATGCCTCCACCGTTCCCATCTTGCAGCTAGCTCTTTCTGGGGAAGGTCTGAGTGAGCAGCAGCTCAACGATCTTGGTCAGAATTTCATTCGCACCCAGCTAGTCACCATACCGGGTGCGGCAATCCCGTATTCCTATGGAGGCAAGCAGCGCGAGATCATGGTCGATCTCGATACGCGGCGCCTGCAGGCGAAAGGCCTTGGACCAAGTGACGTAGTCAGCGCGATTACCAATCAGAACCTGATCCTTCCCGGAGGAACTTCCAAAATCGGAAGGCTAGAATATGCCGTCGAAATCAACGGCAGTCCTGCAAGCGTTGCTGAACTCAACAATCTGCCTATCAAGACCATCAACGGCACCACCATCTACGTGCGCGACGTCGCAAATGTGCGCGATGGTTATCCGCCCCAAACCAATATCGTCCGCTCCGATGGCCAGCGCGGTTCACTCATGACTGTGCTCAAGTCTGGCGACGTCTCCACACTTGACATCATTGCGGGCATTCGCAAAATGCTGCCGCAGATTCAGGCCACTCTTCCCCCGCAACTAAAGATCACTCCCATCGCCGATCAATCCATCTTCGTGCGCGTCTCTATTTCTGCGGTTCTGCGGGAGGCCTCGATCGCCGCTTGTTTAACCGCGCTCATGATTCTGGTCTTTCTCGGAAGCTGGCGCAGCACCCTGATCATCGCGGTTTCCATCCCGCTCTCCATCCTGTGCTCCATATTCGCGCTCAGCGCTCTCGGCGAAACCATCAATGTGATGACCCTAGGCGGCCTGGCCCTCGCGGTCGGAATCCTGGTCGACGACGCCACCGTAGAAATCGAGAACATCAACCGCAATTTCGAAATGGGCAAAGAGATTGAACAGGCGATCCTCGATGGCGCCGCACAGATCGCCGTTCCTGCCTTCGTCTCCACTTTGAGTATCTGCATTGTCTTCGTGCCCATGTTCTTCTTAACCGGCGTCGCTCGTTATCTCTTTGTGCCGCTAGCAGAAGCGGTCTCTTTTGCCATGCTTGCCTCTTACGTGCTCTCGCGCACAATCGTCCCCACCATGGCGAAATATCTTCTGAGGGGCCATTCTCATCACGATGCCATCGCCCATGCCAATCTCCGCAATCCGTTCGTGCGCTGGCAACTGATGTTTGAAAGAGGATTCGAAAAAGTCCGGCTCCACTACCGCTCTCTGCTCGAGCGCTGTGTACGGCTTGGCTGGGTATTTGTCGCCTGTTTCTTTGCTGCGTGTCTGGCTTCCTTCTTGCTGATTCCCTGGCTGGGAGAGAATTTCTTTCCCAATGTGGATAGCGGCCAGTTCCGGCTCCATATTCGTGCACGCACCGGTACGCGCATTGAGGAAACCGCTCGCCTCTGCGATGAAATTGAAAACAGCATCCGCCGGCAAATCCCGCCCGAGGAAGTGGTCAATATCCTCGATAATATTGGCCTTCCCTACAGCGGCATCAACACCTCCTACAGCAACAACGGCACCATCGGGCCCGCCGACGCCGATATTCTGGTCTCGCTTGCCGCCAAGCATCATCCAACCGATGGCTATGTCGAAAAGCTCCGCAGTACTCTTCCCGCTGAGTTCCCTGGCACCTTGTTTTACTTCCTGCCCGCGGACCTGGTTAGTCAAACGCTCAATTTCGGGCTCCCGGCTCCTATTGACATCCAAATCGTCGGCTTGAACCTGCAACGCAACCGCGAATTCGCAGATCACTTATTAGAGCAGGTGAAATACATTCCGGGAGTGGCCGATCTGCGTATTCAGCAGCCTTTCAATGAACCCACC
>DATGMQ010000097.1:0-8934 GCA_035293545.1 Alloacidobacterium sp.
CGGAGGCGCTGCGGCTACAGGTGACGTACAGCAGGTACTGAAGCCAGAACCCAGCCGCGGCGGCGGACTGCCGGAAGGGAGCCCATCTCCTGCGTAAGTTCTCACTAAAACCTAAAAATGAAGGGCAGCCTACAGGCTGCCTTTCTTATTTTCGGTCTTCGACTGCTTAACGGATGAGCCGTATTTCAACTCCGAGATTCAGCTTTTCGCAAGCATCCGGAACGACTCTATCATCCATGCCTGGCGGCTTCTTTGCGAAACTCCGCAGGTATGACGACGCGACCGTTTTCACTCATCTGGATATCGACTTGGTCCATCTGTCACCTCATGATGGGTTATGACACGTATCGAATAATTTGTCACTTCCGCTTCCAGCGGACACCCTCTTTGGAATCCTCCAGAATAATTCCCTTCTCCAGCAGCTCTTTCCGAATCGCATCCGCGCGGGCAAAATTACGCGTGCGGCGTGCCTGATTGCGCTCCTCGATCAAGGCCTCGATCTGCGCGTCAGTCAACGAAAGCTGCGCCCGCACTTCCGGCGAAGCTTCATCGAGTCGGCCTTCGCGTTCAGCCCATTCGAGGGCGAAGCGGGTCCACTGTGCATCGTTGTCTTCAAGCACGGCAAAGATCCTGTCGAAATCTGCCAGCGTATCGAGAACAGCGGCCACGTCCTGTTTCCAAAGATTTCCAGCATCAGCGGCGGCATTTACGGTACGCGCCAGATCGAAAATCGGCGCCCGAGCCTCAGCCGTATTTAAATCATTTGCCAGAGCAAGGCGGAATTTTTCGCGGGCCGCATGAGCCGTCTGCGCAATCGGGCTCGGGAGGGTTTCATCCGTCGCTTTGGCCGGCCATTGTGTCGTTTTCATGCGCTGATAAAACGTGCGCAGGCGTTCTACCGCGCCTGTTTCTGCATTCAACCCTTCAAAGGTGAAATTAAGCTGCTGCCGATACGGGACCGAAGTAAGCAAAAACCGGATCGCAGACGCCTTGTATCCCTTCAGCAGCAGGTCGCGCAGGGTATAAAAATTGCCCTCGGACTTCGACATCTTCCTGCCTTCAACCAGCAGAAACCGGATATGAAACCAGTGGCGGGCAAAGGCCTTGTGCGTTGCTGACTCCGATTGCGCAATCTCGTTCTCATGATGCGGAAACATCAGGTCTTCGCCGCCGGCGTGCAGATCAAAATCTTCGCCGAGATAAGACATGGCCATTGCTGAGCACTCAATATGCCATCCCGGACGCCCCGGTCCAAGAGCAGTCTCCCAGCGATATTCGCCGGGCTTGGGAGCCTTCCAAAGCGCGAAATCACGGGCAGAGTCCTTGTCGTACTCGTCCACATCGACGCGCGCCCCGTCCGTGATACCGGAAAAGTCCTTCTTCGAGAGCTTGCCGTACTCAGGAAATTTCGCAATGCGGAAATACCACGAACCATCCTCGGTTTTATAGGCAATGTCCTGCTCGGCCAGCCGCTGGATCAGCGCAACCATCTCCTCGATGTGCTCGGTAGCGCGTGCGACGATCTCCGGGTGCTCAACAGACAGCGCATCCAGGTCCTCGAAAAATGCCTTCTCATAGCGCGGGGTGTATTCGCTAATGGAAATGCCGGCAGCCGCTGCGTTGCGGATGATCTTGTCGTCCACATCGGTAATGTTCATAACGTGGCGGACCTTTATGCCAAACAGCTCCAGCGTGCGTCGCAGGATATCGACATGCAGAAAGGTGCGGAAGTTGCCGATATGGCCGTAGTCGTAGACCGTGGGGCCGCAGGCATAAATGCGGAGCGCCTCGCCGTCGGAGGGCTGCAGTTCTTCAATGGTGTCGGTAAGAGTGTTGTAGAGGCGAATGGTCATTCGTGCGGTTTCCCTTGCGATTCTACCAGTTGCATTCACCTTCCCAGCGCAAGCGAGGGCTCCGCGGAGAGTTCCGCGGGCGCATATTGGCCGTCCATCAGCTTTGGCCATGCGGCTGCGGCGACCATCGCTGCATTGTCCGTGGAAAGCGCCAGCGATGGAAATGCGATAGGCAGGCTGTGCTCTGCGGCCTCAGCCGTGAAGCGCACGCGCAGCTCGCGGTTGGCGGCTACGCCGCCCGAGATGAGGATGCTGGCTGCATCAAAAGCTTCTGCGGCCTGAAAGGTCTTGCGGCGCAGATCATCAACGACGGCGCGCTGGAAGGAGGCAATCAGGTTTAATGTTTCCTGATCGCAAAACGGGAGAGCGTCCGCAGCTCGAGCCTGCGAAATCTGCGCCAGCGCACTGCGTCGCGCCTCAATCGACGGAAAAAGGTCATGCGTCTGCACATAGCGCAGCACAGCTGTCTTGATACCGCTGAAGGAAAAGAGGAATGGACGCTCCGGATTATCGGCGTGCGTTTCGCCGCGATGGAGCTTCGGCTTGATCTGCGCAAAAGAAAAAGGGACTGCATAGGGATCGCCATGCGGCGCAAGCGCATCAATCCACGGGCCTCCGGGATACCCAAGACCGAGCAGCTTGGCCACCTTATCGAACGCTTCTCCAGCCGCGTCATCTACGGTGTGTCCAACATTGCGGTAATACCAGTGATCTCCATTGCGGCGGGCGAGATAAAGATGCGTATGCCCGCCGGAGACAACCAAAGCCAGAGCCGGCAAGGAAACCGGCTCTTCGGCCAGTTCGGCTTGTTCGAGCAGAACGGCATGGATGTGACCTTCGAGGTGATTCACGGCGATCAGCGGCTTATTCAGAGCGAAGGCCAGCGATTTGGCATAAGTAATACCGACGAGGAGCGCTCCGGCCAGCCCCGGGCCTTCCGTGACGGCAATGGCATCGAGGTCCTGCAGTGTAATGCCGGCTTCGGCAATCGCCGCGCGTACCACGGGGACAATGTTGCGGAGATGCTCGCGCGAGGCCAGTTCCGGGACAACTCCCCCATAAGGAGTGTGGATCGCGATCTGCGAGGCAACCACGTTCGACAGGGTCTCGGTTCCGCGCCGGACAACGGCCGCTGCGGTTTCATCGCAGGAGCTTTCGATGCCCAGAATGAGGCCGGTGCTCATCTATCTATGATATAGGCAGATATTGCAGATCCCTCCGCTCCGCTGCGATCCGGTCGGGATGACAAACAATTGTATGACCACGAACCATGCACAACTCGCAGCTGAGGCCATTGTCGAGCGCCTGCGTTCCAACGGATATGAGGCGTACTTCGCCGGCGGCTGTGTGCGCGACATGCTGCTGGGGCGCGAGCCTGCGGACTTCGACGTAGCCACAAATGCGCGCCCCAATGTAGTGCTGGATATGTTTCCGCGGACATTCGCCGTCGGCGCGCATTTCGGAGTTGTTCTTGTCGCCGATGATATAGACGGCAGCGAGATCGTCACCGAGGTGGCGACGTTTCGCTCCGATGGCGCTTACTCAGATGGACGCCGCCCCGACGAGGTGCGCTTCTCAGACAGTCCGCAGGAAGATGTCATACGGCGCGACTTCACTATCAACGGCATGCTGCTCGATCCGCTGGTGCTGCCTGAGACTGGCGACATGAATCAGGCCACGCTCGACTTCGTTGGCGGGCGCGCCGATCTTGCGGCAGGCATTGTTCGCGCGATTGGCGATCCCGACCGGCGCTTTGCCGAAGACCGGCTCCGGATGCTGCGCGCTGTCCGCTTTGCGGCGCGATTTGAATTTGACATCGAGCCGAAGACTGAGGCGGCCATTCGCGCCCACGCCGCGGCCATTTCGCGGGTCAGCTGTGAACGCATCCGCGATGAACTGACGCGCATGCTTACTGAAGGTCATGCGCCGCGGGCATTCGAGCTGCTCGACCGAACGGGATTGCTCAAGCAGGTGCTGCCGGAGATTGACCGGCTCCACGGAGTGGAGCAGCCGCCGGAGTATCATCCCGAAGGTGACGTGTGGGTGCATACGCTGCTGCTGCTCGAAAAGCTGCCTGCGGGCGTTTCACCCACGCTCGCGTGGGGAGCGCTGCTGCACGATGTAGGCAAGCCGGCGACCTTCGAACGCACTCCGGACCGCATCCGCTTCAACGGACACGTCGAAGTCGGCATGCGGATAGCCGAGAACATCTGCCGCAGGCTGCGTTTTTCGACCGAGGATACGGCTCAAATCTCATCTTTAGTCGAGAACCACATGCGTTTTGGCGACGTGATGCGCATGAAGGAATCGACATTGAAGCGGTTTTTTCGGCTCCCACGCTTCCCCGAACACCTGGAACTGCACCGGATCGATTGCCTGTCGAGCCATCGTGACCTGAGTCTCTATAACTACGCCAAACAGCGCTACGAAGCTGCTCCGGAGGAAGAGGTCCGGCCAAAACTGCTCGTTACCGGAGCCGACTTGATTGCTGCCGGATATCGGCCGGGGCCGCGCTTCAAGGAGATGCTGGCCGCCGCTGAAGACGCGCAGCTAGAGGGCCTGATCTCATCGAAAGAAGAGGGCCTCAGTTTGATTCGCAGGAATTTCCTGACGAATGAAGGAAATGCCCCACATGCAATATGAGACATCCATCGGTGTATAAATCGATTGCCCTAATATCGCAAACAGGCCATGATTGACATTTATCAGTATTTACTGCACCTCAATTGTTCCCTTCAGCGGAGTCTCTGCCGAAGACGGTCCAGCCAGAATCCGATACGTACCCTTCGGCAGATCCCATCCATTCTTTTGTTCATCAAAAATGGAGAGTATCTGCGGATCGATTTTCACGGACACCGTTTTTGATTCACCCGGATTCAACTCCACACGCTGCCAGCCGACCAGCCGCTTAAAGGGCTCACCCGCCGCATCCGGAAGCTGCGCATAGACCTCAGCAATCTCTGCGCCGGCGCGCTTGCCGGTGTTCTTCACCTGGAAGCTCACGCTCTTCTGCGAGCTATCTGTTTTCAAATCAGAATAGGAATAAGTCGTATACGAAAGCCCGAATCCAAAGGGAAAAAGCGGCTGCTTGTGCTCGGCCTCATACCATTTGTATCCGACCTTTACTCCTTCGTTGTAATGGACCGTGTACTTTGAACCCGTGTGGTCATTCCCGTTCACCGCGCCATTGCCCTGACCTTCATCTTCTTTTGACAGCGGAGGAATCACAGGGCGCGGCAAATCCTGCTCGCTCTTCGGGAAAGTCATAGCCAGCTTGCCGCTTGCGTTCACATCGCCTGTCAGCACATTTGCCAAAGCGATGTGCCCGCTGCTGCCCGCATACCAGGCCTCCACGATGCCAGATACATCGTTCAGCCACGGCATCTTCACGGCGGTTCCGGTTTCGAGCACCACTATCGTTCGCGGATTCGCCTTTGCCACCGCAGCAATCAGTGCATCCTGATTGTCCGGCAGCGTGAGGTTCGGCAGGTCCATGCCCTCGGAAATCCACTGGTAGGCAAAGACAATCGCCACATCCGAATTCTTCGCCAGCGCAGCTGCCGCTGCAGAATCAGTCCCCGCGTTGTACTCAATCTTTGCTCCCGGCAATTTCGCCTTCAGCGCCTTCAGCGGCGAAGTTGGAAACCAGATATGATCCTGCCAGTGCGTTGCGCCCTGTCCCGGAGGCATAATCGCGTTCCCACCCGGCGGATCAACCTGAGCTGAACCGCCGCCGGAAAGCATACCCACATCCGCATGTCCGCCAATAATGGCAATTGATTTCACCTTTGAGCTGAGCGGCAGAATTCCCTTGTCATTCTTCAGCAGAACAATGCTCTGCTCTTCCACATGCTGCGCCACATCCAGACCGTGCTGTACATCGACAACACTCTTCTGAACGGGATAATCCACAATTCCCGAAAGAAATTCTCCATAGAGCACCCGCCGCGCATGGTCGTCAATTTCCGACATGGGCACGCGCCCGGCTTCGACTGCTTCTTTCAGCTTCGGCCCGAAGTAATCAGCCATCGGCTGCTCGTTATCAAGGCCCGCTGCCGAAGCCTTTTCCGTGCTGTGTGTCCCGCCCCAATCCGAGAGCACGAAACCCCTAAATCCCCACTCGTTCTTCAGAACATCCGTCAGCGTGTACTTGTTCTCACAGGCGTAATCGCCATTGATGCGGTTGTAGGAGCACATCACCGCTGCCGGATTGCCGATCTCAATCCCGATATGAAAGGCCAGCAGATCGCTTTCCTGCATCGCCTTTTTCGAGATGACTGCATTCACAATATTGCGGCCCGTCTCCTGATCGTTGATCGCATAGTGCTTGATGTCGCCGATGACATGCTGCGCCTGCTCGCACTTCATCAGGTTGCCGACCATCGTTCCGGCCAGCAGTGGATCCTCGCCCATGTACTCAAAGGTCCGCCCGTTGCGCGGATCGCGCGTCAGGTTCACGCCGCCGCCCAATGTCATGTTGTAGCCCTGCGCCCGCAGCTCGCTGCCGATCACTGCGCCATACTCGCAAGCAGCCTCCGGATTCCAGCTCGAAGCCGCGCCAACATTCGAAGGCAGCGCCGTCGAGTAGCGACCGTTCTCGCCGCTGCTGCGCACGCCATACGCCGCATCCGACATATAGATGTTTGGAATCCCAAGCCGCTCGACACCGGTCGTCATGCCTGCGCCGCCATTCGAGAGATAGGTCAGCGGCATCTGCCAGTTCGCGGTATGCGCCATGCCATTCCCATGCAGCAGGCCAATTTTTTCATCGAGCGTCATCTGTTTCAGTACCAGGTCAGCCCGCTCAGCCGGTGACAGACTCTTGTTCATCCACGGTCTATCCGCCGAGTTCCTCGTTTGCGCCATTGCCGCGCTGACAACGAGGCCGGCCATCAGCGGCAGGCATTTTTTAAGCACACCCATCCCAATTGTTCCCCTCAGATTTTCGGATTGCGCGTTGATACTAAAGTGCCGGTAAAACGATAGTCAAGGTTAAACGTTTTAGTAAATACATTTTCAAAGAAAATACACTATACATCTGAAGTCAACCGATTGCCTGATAGGCCGAACCTCTCCAGATACTCGCCCTCGCCCTGCAATGACCCCGCGCTCTAAACTTGAGCTTTCAGGAGAATGCATGAAAGCAACCACCCTCACCAACTCACTGCTCGCAGTCATTGCTGTTGCCCTGGTCATTGTCGCTGCAAGACCATTGATCGTTCCACATCCTGTCAGGGCGCAATTATCACAACCTTATCCCTTCTACTTTGAGCCGGGAACGCAGATGCTGCGCGTTCCTGACGGCACCAAGCAGCTCTATGGACGTGTTGTCGTTGACATGCGAAACGGCAAGGTCTGGGGCTTTCCTACCTATACGGTTGATACTTATCCGGTGAATCCAGTCGATAACAAAGCGCAAATCTCCCACCCTCTGTATCTCGGCAGGTTCGCTTTTGAAGACATCGACCACTAAGGTGGACGCGATCGGGAATGTCTGTTATTTCTCAACATACTTGATCAGCAGCACTTCATTGCCGATCTCGTTGTAGATCAGCTCATCCACTGTGCCTGCAGCTAAAAGCAGGCCATAGCCTCCGCCGCGCAATCCTTGTTCTTCGCGTTCTTCCACATGGGCCATCGGGTCCGAGGGATTGGCGATGGCCGCATGTGTCACCAGCTCGCGGCGGAAGCCTGCTCCGGGATCACGCACGTAAAACACCATGGCTCTTCCCGTGCGGACAGCCGTGACTTCCACCACCTGTTCGGGGTTGAACGCTGCTCCATGCTCCATGGCGTTCAGCAGAATTTCGCGAAACGCCTGTATCGTTTCCTCGCGCATATCCTCGGGCAAACGCACGCTGAGCTCTTTTGCAAATGTCAGCAGGCGTTCCGCGGTAAGCAGGCGGCAATTCACGCGCACAGACACCCAGCCCGGACGGGCTGACAGGATTTCGATATCGTCTCGCCAGTAGCTGTCTGACGCTGCCTTGCAGGCGAGATGGGCAATATGTCCGGTATCAAACGGAGGAGTGAAGCAGGCAAATACCTTCGCCCGCAGAGCAGCAATCACCTCTTCCGGCGTGCTGTGCCGCGCCAGCACAATGCATTTCACACCGGGCCTTATGGACCGCATCTCCTGCAGCAGCGCCAGGTCTTCGTCTACTGCGCTTTCGGGATGGGTAATCACCACTCCGAAAGAGCGCATGCGCAGCCGCTGCAGGGCATCAGCATTGCCGGCCGAGTACTCCATCGGGAAATCAGCGGCAGCAATGGCCTCGCCAATTTCCCGGCTCACCTGGTTGTGGTTCCCGACAATCAGGACCCGGCTCATGCGATTCGCTCCCAGACGCGACGAATGAAATCATTCTAGCGGAGGGATTCGCCCGCGGGGTGCGACCACGGGCAGCCGTCTTTGTATTTTCATGCCTGTATTTGATTGTCATTGAAGTCGCGGTCGTGCCTCTCACCGCTCAGGCAAGGCTGCTGAAACCATCTTGCCGGATTTTCCTATCCGGTATGAATATGGAAAAAAGCAGCAGCGTTTGAGAGCGCTGCTGAAGCTGCGAAAAAAAGCAGTTGTTTTGAAGGCATCGCTTCGCCGCATGTTGAGGACTCTTGGTCTCGTAAGGGTATGGCTTTCAGCCATGCCGAAAAAGCGAGTGAAAGTACATCCGACTTTATAGCGAGCTTCCTATAGTCGTAAGTCACCGTCATTCTGACGACCGAAACCGGGCCCCCAGCACGTGCAGTTTTCACGTGATCGTGTGGTGAGCGGAGGAAGGATCTCAAGCCAAACTGGCTGGAGATTCTTCGCCTGCCTACTCAACACGCAAACATCGTGTATCGGGGACCCCGGATGCGGCTCAGAATGACGACTGTGTTCTTAGTCTGCAGCTATTCTGAAGCAGCAGCGCCGAAAGCGCTACTGCTTCCTAACCAGATCGCGGTTACTGGTGGTTGCCTTCCGTATTCTCTACCGGGGTAATCGTGCCGAAAAGACCGTGCTGCTCGTGGTCTGTTCCGGCTGAGAAGTAGAGCGTTGTCGCCGGCCCCGCTGCGGCGTCGTTGCCGAAGCCCAGTC
>DATGMQ010000098.1:0-22616 GCA_035293545.1 Alloacidobacterium sp.
CGCTCTATGTTATATTGATGAAAGAGCGCTCATAAAGGAACGCTTCCCTTCATCAGTCCCACAGTGGACGCGTAGCTCAACTGGCAGAGCATTCGACTCTTAATCGACAGGTTGTAGGTTCGATTCCTACCGCGTCCACCATATAAACCCTGCATGCTGACAATTGGGAATGGGAGCAGCTTAGCAGTTCTTTGCTGAAGGCAAATTATCGAAAATGGCAGTTCGCAATGGTTCTAGCAATAACTCCCATGAGTGTTCATGTTCGACATAGGTGCGAGCATTAGCAGTTATTTTTTTTCCAATTTCAGGGTTTTCAAGTAAAAGACAAATATGATTTGCCCATTCTTCCGGGCTATTTGCTACTAAAATATCCTTCCCGGGCTCGGCTTTCAGGCCTTCGAGCCCGATTAAAGAAGTGACAGATGGAATACCGAGAGACATATATTCCAGAAGTTTGTTTTGAACACCGGCCCCGAATCTGGTTGGGCAAACTCCTACGGACGCATTTCTAACACAGGTCTTGATATCTGCTATGGCACCTGTCACAAGTACATTCTTATAGCTTTGAAGCTTCTTTTTAAGTCGATCATCTATGCGGCCAACCACCTTAAATATCGCATCTTGACACCTTGTTCTGACGATTGGAAAAATCAATTCAACGAAATAAATCAATGCATCTATATTGTGATATGCAGTGTTGTTTCCAATAAAGATGATCGTTTTCCCATCAGGAGAATATTCGAATGGCAACGACTTCCAATCCACCCCGTTAGTGCAGATCAAAACCTTACCGCGATGGACAATTGGAAATAAGAAGTCGCGATCTACAGGAGAAACCAGCGTAACAAGATCAAATTGTTCAACAATCGACCTTTCATAATTCAATAGCCGTTTCATCTCAAGCCCGTAAAGTATCGAACGAAAACGGTTTTTTAAGCCAGCGTCCCTAGTTCGCAGATAAGCCAATGAAATTGCGTCAGTCATTTCAAGGATCTTCACACCATGATATCCAGCAACATATGGTGCCATACGAATCAAGTGAGCAAATACCCCTTCATGGGCCGGTGCCAATGCGCGGAACCGCATTAAAAACTCTGGATTATGATAATACCCAATCTGAAAAGGTAGTTTTGACGGAGCAACACGAAGACAGCCTAAAAACCTTCTTCTACTACTGTGAAATACTCTTTCCACATGAGTAAAAATGCCATCATCTGGCAATTTAGATTCCATTTCTGCTTCTGATTCGCACATGCTAAGCAGTGACAAATCAAATGTGCCTGATAAATGCTTGCAAATCTGGTAAATACGTAACCGATCTCCGCCAATCGGCGGGTACGGAAAGCGCGGAGTCAGGATTAGTATTTTAGCTCTTTTCATTTCAGTCACTATTAGGGCTGACAAGGACTTAGCCAATGTAATCCTGAGTTTCTCGTACAAATATGCGTCCTATCGCACTCAAGCATCAATCACCAGGCACTCCATCGTTCTTATTGTTCTCGCAAAAATCGCCTGATTTCCAGGCGCAACAATTCATGCTCTTTTGGCTCTTGCGAAGTACCGGCAACCGGTTCCATTTCGCATTTTGACCAGGCCTCGATAAAGCCGTTCAATCCCGAATACAAAAATACCTGACCATTTTGCTGCTCACGAAAGGGAAGAATGTCTGTTGCTACTGTTCTGCAGCCGCAGATCTTGGCCTCCGCAACACAGCGCCCATATCCTTCTCTTCTGGAATGAACCCATACCCAAGCTGACTCTTTATATGCCCGGATCACTTCAGTGTCCTCGAGTTGGGGAAGAACTGCGATCCTTCCGGCCACCTCGGGAAAGTTATCACGAAATTCTTCTACCTCCTCCTGATGACCTGCAATACCCAATATCTTAAGATTCCGACGCAGGTAAAGGCCGGAGCTGCGATAGAGTTCTAAGGCTCCCTTCAGATCCTTATGTTTTCCCCATCCTGTGCATAACAAAATATAGTTCCCTTGAATATAGCTATTCGATTGCAATCTGTTGATAAATTCATAAAACGTATTAGGAAATACAAAAGTCTTTGACTTCGGAAATAGTTTTAAAAGCCGCCCTATCCGTTGTGTGCTGAACGATGCATAAATTACGGTTCGACCCAATGCCCTATGAATGCACTGTGTAGCTGCAATATATCTAGCTGAAAACTTATTTCGGTTCTTCGCATTTGGAATAAAATCGTGAACGATTAGCACAGATCGATTAAGCAGTGTATCTAAGATCGATGTAGAGTTATATGGGTATATTACTTTTTGATATGTTATGCCGAGTAGTGGCGTCACAATTTGTTCCCAAATTACAAATAGCAGATTTAGCAAACTTCTTGGAAGGTGCGTTAACCATAGCGGACAACGAACCTCTCGGCAAGAAATCCCTTCTTGCTCGAGAGCAATGCGCAGATTCTGCGCATAAATAGGTATGCCACGCTGCAATATATTGGCAAAAAAATTAAATATTAGAAAACGCTGACCTGATGCTGCAGATCTCCTTTCATCTTCATTTATTTCATCAATTTCGTTCATCCAATAGCGCATGCTTTGCTTTCACCTTGGGACTCAGCGAAACTATGTTCACGCTTCTTTTGCATCAACAAGTCCAGCATTGGTTTTTATATTCATTAGTCGACGGATTACTAGAATACCCCAGTTAAATATAACTGAAAATATAAGAACCGGAACGACTCCTATCCCTATTCTCACCAATGCGGCGAGGGGGCCAAAAAATTCCAGGCGCGGCATATAAATCAGCGGGGGTAGAAGAAAAGCCATCAGTGCTGCTCCGAATGCATACTTACTTTTGACATGCAGATAACGCAGAATAAAGCCGACTATAACCGAACCAATAATTACTGCGAAAGTGCCTCCAGCCAAATATAGCTCCGCCAAGTAGCTTGATGCGGTACCAAATCCTAGATCCGCTGCGACAGGGTTTAAATAATTAGTAAGATCATTTGTCCATAGTTGATGATTAATACTGGCAGGAGGAGGAACGATACCATATATAAGTCCGCCCCACAAGTAGCTTAATCCATAGCGGTGAAACAAATCATAGTATGCTACAGCCGATTCTGTGACGTTCAATGAAATGCCTTGTTGTGCTATAAACCCCAATGGACTAAGTAATTCGATGCTTCTCTCTTCGCGAAATCCTCCTATTACAACCGCGAGAATGCTGGCTAATATAGCTGTCACTATCAGAGGCAACGGCTTGAATCGGCGGCCGGTCTTGAGCTTGTGTATGTACCACAAACCCAACGCTTGTGAGAAAAACTTGCCGCGGAAGCCAATTAGTAGATCTAAGCTTGAGAGTAAAAAATAGAGAAATAAGATTATAAAAATGCGCTTTGGTCGCCGTTCAAAAACATAGGTCAAAATCAGCGCGGTATTATTTATTAGGGCTAAGCTACGAATAGCAAAGCCGGCGCTTTGCAGCAGATCGGCATTATCAGTATAGACTGCGAGATAACCTCCATGTGATTGGATATACGATAAATATAGCCAATTTTTCTCTAACGCAAAGGGAAAAGTTAAGACAACCAGCACGTATAAGGCAGGCAGCCATTTCTTCTCATACCCCGGGCTAAACTGCACTGGTTGATATTCAAATCTGGACGGTGCATAAATACAGATTGCGGAAATCAATATCAACAATAAGGTAGTTATTTCTGCATGCGGGTTTACTGCAAGAGGAACAGGAGTAGCCACTTCAATGTCCATGGGGTTGGATAATACGCCGAAAATATAGGCGATGAGCCGCCCCCCCTGGAAGATCAGCAGCATCCCGAGAAACAGCACACATGGATGCCGTCCGCCTTTGAAATTACGCCATGAACTTAAAAAAATCCCTATTAGTAATAGCGTAACTGCCCAAATACAACCATTGACGGATAACCTATCCGCAACCATCATAAGCGTCAATGTAAGTGCGAGAATCAGCCAAACAGACAACTCGATAAGCGCTTTGATCCGCTGTGGAATAATAGCTCTTTTTTGCAGTTTATGCATTCATTATGCTCGCACTAAAACAAAGCATTTTAACGACCAGAGAACTTCCCACCTACATCAATATATATGGCATAAGATAATAGCTACGGTCATATATTAGTCTAACTTTACGATATCTTGAAACTTTGTATTATCTTTGCATAACATTGCTTCACAACCTAACATGCACGGCGCGCACGGCAAATGATTTGTATACACCGTCACAGAATCTCCTTCGGGCCTCCATCGCGCAACCCCTGCAGCTCCGCTATAGAACATAATGCATTTTGTACCTACTGCACTGGCTACATGCCCCACCATGGACTCGACACCATAAACAATTTCAGCGTTACGAATAGCAGCAATAAGAGCATTCCATGTGAGGCGATCGCATGCATTAATGCAGTTACCGAGCCCCGTAATAATCTTGGATATATTTTTAGCTTCTCTCGCACCCTTTCCAGTGAAGATAATGGTGCTATTAGAAAGCTTGATTGCGATATCCCGCCAAAATTCGGGGGGCAGCTCACGATTTTCTGCTCCTGATCCAGGATGGATAATACGATAACGCACACCCCCAAGATTTTTTACGTTAAGCAATGCGCATACTTCATGCACTGCTTCAGCATCCATATTGGGAAGGAATGCTTTCCTCTTTTGCAAATGCATTTTATTCAGTCCCAAAGGCTTAAAAATCTCAGCTTGACGGACTCCCTGGTGAATAAATGGATTTTCAGGAAAATCGACCAAATGAGTAGCCAATGAAGCGAATATGCTCTGCCTAAATCCAATGCGGATGGGAATATTGGCTTGCCATGCTAAATCGAGAAAATCGGGATAGCAGGGATAAATTGAAAGCGAAAGGTCATACTTCACTTGGCGGATTTCCTTGAGGGTTGCCCGCCTTGTTTGATAGTAGTGTTTGCATTTGTTAATCCATTCGCGCCGGGAACGGTTAAGCCTCCAATGGTCTAGCTCATGCAACCATTTAATTTCAGGATGTTTTTTTAACACGGCAGAAGACCAGCTTGCTGCCGCGAACCCTATTTCGACGTCAGGATAGGCACTCCGCAATACCGGCAATAAAGACGTCGCGATTACGATATCCCCGATATGCGCCGCATTTAAGAGCAATATCCGTTTTGGCCGGACATCCGCGAGATTTATATTGTCTCGACGGTTTCTTATCAAAAGCGGTAATACTGTCCGGATGATTCGTCCCAGGAAAATGCGAACATACGCCTTCAGCTTTATGGTAAGCCTAACTACCGGTTTGTAACTTAATGTTAGCTCGTGAGATTGCGTGCGCATGATCTTTACATGTATCAAGTAAACTGGAGGGCCAAGTGGAGATACTTCCAAGCGATTTCGTCATTCTGCAACCATAAGGCTGATAACATGAAAGCAGAATTTATAGAAAGCGAGCACGCTTACTATGATGAAAATTTGTTTCCTGCAGAACGCTTAATCGAATCAGCTCTTCGTACTCACATTTATCCGTGGACGCAAAAACGTCAAAATAGTCAAAAGGCCTGTTCTGAGCAACAGCGGCAAGGCTGTTTATAAAGAGGGATCCCGGATTAAATGCGGAACAGTAGTAGTCTCCCTGACTGGTAAAGAAAACATAATAATGATATCCATGCAGCATTAAATATTCAAAGCCGCTCAAGACGTCCTCGCCTTGCCGAATTAACAGCTCTGGATACCATTCAAAAAAAAGGGCAGGATGATACTGGCTCAGTAATTGCTGCGCAGAGCGCATTATAGAAAAGTCATATCCTTCAACATCCACCTTTAACAAATCCAATGCCTCATGAAGTTTAGCAAAAGAATCAGCTACAGTATCAAGCCTGACCAACTTATCATAATCATCAGGATTGCCATGTACTCCAGCCAATAGCTTGACAGACGGGTTTGCACGACCATCATCGTTCAAACATACAGCGGCACCTTCATTTTCGCCAATAAGGCACCTCTCTACGCGGACGCGGTCATTATTTAAATGGTTTCTCCTACACAGTTCAGCAATCTCCCTATCTGCTTCTATACACAGATATACCCCAATTTCTGGACATGCATTTTCAATTATCGCAACTGTCTCTCCAATATTTGCCCCGACATCAACAACAACCAGAGGGCGATCTTTCGATTTCCATTCTCTAACCGCTTGTGCAGCCAGAGCTAAGGGGCGGTTATATTGGGGAGATCCTGCAAGTATAGGAACTATCGGATGCTCTGCAGGCATTAGCAGGTCGTGGCCATAGACGCGCGCAGTGACCAAATGATGGTTACCCAAGCGTCTGGCAACCGGTATCGCTATTTTACGGGCAACACGACCTAACAAACGTACAGGAAGACGCGCATCGCCGGCTAGATAGTGCAAACTATTAACAAAAGAGAATGCATATTGCGCACAAGCAGAAGGGGTGCGTGTCATTTTTAATCCCGATTATTCAACATACTTTTTGTGGTCCGGCTTTCTTCAAAGATGCCTAAGTTTATCTGTAAGCAGCATGATCAAGAGTCCATTATATCGAAGTGTAATCAAGATCTGAGTACCTTCCATGCAAGAATGCTTTGAGGTACAACCAGCACGGCGAGATATGAAAGAATTGTTCCCAGAATTACACCTACAGAACCAATATGCTGTACAGCCAAAATGGAAAGGGCAAGATTCAGTGCTGCGGCAAACAGACCCAACCATGCCTGCAAGCGCGTTTCTCCTTTTGCGAATAAGACAACCGCTGTATTGTTCATCAAGGTGCTGATGATCACCCAAACGCACATCATCAACATCAGCGTCTGACTTGGAACAGCCGCATTGGTTGCCCATACGCGAATGATCCATCTCCCGGCGAGGGCAAAGAGAACAGAGAATCCGAATGCTGTACCCATTGTGATCCACATGGTGCGGCGGAAGGTTTGGCGCACCCAGGCCATGTCTCCTCGCTCGAAGGCCTCGCTAAAGGCCGGCCATAATGCAGGAATCAGAAGCGATTGGACCATGGCTGCGTACCCCACCAACCGCCACGCCACGCTATAGGGGGCAACTTCTGCCGGACCAAGATAATGCGCGATCACAAGATTATCGCTGTTAAAAACGACCAGACCCGCAATCTGAAGTATAAAAAACTCCGTTCCCATCTGCATCATGCGGCGCGCTGCGCTGCGGTCCAGATGCGCGATGCGAGGCCGGAGCCAGGGTTTATGCACATTGATAAGCCACAGCAGACAAAGCAGGTCGGCTCCCACCAATGCTCCGGTAGTGCAGGCAACCATTGCAGTAAGGCCTGCGCGAAGTTTTACCATTAGCACAATCCCGGCAAGATTCAAGATGCTTCCAACGATCGCAAATATATTTGCTGTTCGCAGTTCCTGATATCCGCCGAGGACCTTCACCGCCAGACGCGATGGCAGATCAATAAGAAAGATTATGAATGCAGCGGCAACCGCGCGCGACACTGTTCCTGGCTGAATAGCGGAAGAGACATGGAAGAGAGCGTCCCAATGCATATGCGGCCACAAGAACCAGCCAACAATACCCAGCAGCCCTGCGATGCACGTCATTACAGCCAGAGCTGTTGTCGTATAGCGGCTCGCGTGCTCGTGATCATTGCGGGCATATGCTTCTGAAATAAAGTTAGTAAGAGAATTTGCAATACCGAGATCCAGCACAAGCAGCATGGTGAGGGCCGTCGTGATGGTTGTCCAGATGCCGAAACTTTCTGCGCCAAGATAGCGAATAGTAATGGGGATCGCCAGCAAGTTGACGAGCACCATTATGCCCTTATTCAATAAGGCAGATCCTACAGCTTCAAAGAGGCGCCTGGTTCGGGTTTTGCGTTCATGCTGAACAGGAGCGTCAATCGTAGAAGCAATGGAAGGTTCTGACATAGTCATTCTGATCCGGATGATGCTGTCTGCTTCAGACCCTTAAACTTTCATTTTAACGAACTGGCTGAAGCAGAATAATGATTGGTTGGCTGGTAATAGCGTTTCCTTCGAAATCAAATTGGCATATTCGAGACCTGCGAGTAGAGGAAACCACCTGATTTCTATCGCACGATATTCTTTGGACGTTTGGTATAAAACGAATGGACAAGGCCGTTGAGTGCTTGTGCGTGAAAGCGCGGTTGTAGCCTAACTCAGCTCTGCATTACAAATATCTCGTTTAGTTTTCATGCATGCCTTCTCCCCTTCTGGAAGCAAATTAGGGGGCACGTCAAAACCGCGCTTATTACCGAGCCCAGCCAATTTTGGTTATTTGCCGCCTTTGAAGAGCGCGCCTTGAATATCCAGCTTTCTTGTACGTAATAAAAGCCAAATATCGGTATTTTCGCTTATTCCCTTAGGCACGAATCCAGGATGGGAGGCTCAGAGCAGCATAGAGAACACTTCTGATGAATAGCTTGTTTATTGTAAAGGATGCAGGGTTCTTGCCCAGCGCGTTTTGCCAAAGAAATGAATCAACTCCTGCGCCATAGTACCCACTTGCTCTGATAGAGCGGGTTTCAGTTCGTCGTTCTCCGGCATATCAAATGACCAGTAGACGAACAAAGGTCTGCCGAGAATATTTTCGCGCGGCACAAATCCCCAGAAGCGGCTGTCGAGACTGTGCTCGCGGTTGTCGCCCATGACGAAGTAGCTTCCCGGCGGCACGACAACATCGCCACCTTGTATTGCCTGTGCCAGCGAGACAGCCCATGAAGCCGTAACATCAGGATGCCAATCCGGCGGCACTGAAGGAAAGTTATCCATATAAGGATCGCTGGCCTGGGCAGAAGGCTGTGGCACTTCCGGCTCGTTCTGCGCTACTCCATTGAGATAAACGATTCCGTTCCGCAGATGAATACGGTCACCAGGAAGAGCGATGACTCGTTTCACCAGAGGAATGTGGTCTCCATCGTGTTCCGGAACTGGCTTGTAGAACACAACAATATCGCCGCGTTTTACATCCCGATAGGGTATGAAAGGCATCCAGCGCGTTGGAGGCGCAAGCAATTCCCGCTCCACCATGACGTGATCGCCGACTTTTAATGTGCTCGCCATTGAGGATGATGGAATCACAAAGTTCTGAAAGACAAAGGTCAGCGCAAAGAGGCCCATCACCAGAACCCCGCAGGTTGAGGCAAATCCTTCAAGCCGCGTTTCCGTATCTGACTGCTCACTTCCATTGCGTTTCTTTGACATAAAAAGATCATAGCTGGTTGGTGGTCAAAATGAGGAAACCGAAACAATGCGCATAACAGGAGCTAACTGGATCCCTTTACTACACATTCCGAAAGATTCGCATCCAATCATTCGAGGTTATTTCCATGCCGCGAGTTGCTGCGCATCACGCCCCAAAGAAAAGCTCCGCACAGCCGGCGACTACGGCCAAGCTCCTTACTGAAGGTGGCTGAAAAGTCCGGATGTATGCATTATCGAACGAACAGGTCAGGGTATGAACACGATCAAATTTATTGTTTTTTGTCTGCTGTTGGTTCTCATGTGTCCCGGATTGCAGGCGCAGGACGCAAAGCAATTCGTTCAACAATCGGTAAACAGTGAACTTGAGGCTGATCGAAATGATCATTCTCACTGGCTATTTCACGAGGTAGACCGTAAGCCTGGAAACAACGTCACGCAATGGGTGGCGCAAACCGGCAAGGGAGATGTGAAGCGGGTGCTGGTGAGAAATGGGCAGCCCGTTCCAGAGCAGCAGCAGAAACAGGAAGTGGATAAATTCATCCACGACACGCGCGCGCAGGCACAGCAGCGGCAACAAGGTCAACAAGACGATCAGCAAGCAGAACGGCTTCTGAAATTATTGCCTGCTGCTTTTATCTGGACCGAGACAAGCCATAACGGGGAGACTACGACGCTGCATTTCAAGCCGGATCCTCATTTTAATCCTCCCAATCGGGAAGCACGCGTCTTCAGCGCTATGGAAGGGGACATGATGGTCAATACAACCCAACATCGCATCCAGAGCCTGAAGGGGAAACTGATTCGCGATGTGACCTTTGGATGGGGGTTACTGGGAAGGCTGAAACAGGGCGGCTGGTTTGATGTGGAGCGGCAGGAGATTGGCAAGGGCATATGGCAGATTACACGGACACAGACGCACATTCAGGGACGCGCGCTTCTGTTTAAGACAATTTCAGAGATTGAGGATGATGAGAAGACGTCCTTCGAGCGTCTGCCTGACGATGTTTCTCTGGAGCAGGCGGCTTCCGTCGTTATGGCGAAGAAGGATTCAGGGGTGAAGAGTGGTGGTCAGTAGAGCGCTGAATGATTTTCAGGCGGGAAGATTTCGGCTGCCAAAGAAAAGCAGGTCCTTCAATACGCTCAGGATGACAACATTTATACTGCGAACCCTGAAGTAGGCCACTACTGGCAATTATCATTTTCTTCTTCTACGTCATCATCGGCGAGCAGCGATGTCCTATCCTCCAGTCGTTCCATGAGGGCGGCATGGCCGTTGGGAACGGGAGGCAAAAGCACCCAGCCTAATTCGGTGAAGTCATAAAGGTGCAGCGTATCATCATCGCACAAAGCAAAAAGCTTGTTCGTGGTCGCCGCAATCTGGACGATGCGTCTCATAATGCTGTCTCCTGCAGCCCCCTCCGCGTTAAATGAGATGCACGATTGCGTATGCAAATCGCGCAGAATTGCGCTATCTGATCTCAGAAGAACCTCTATTTTGCGGATGGTGATGAAAGTTTGCTGTGATTTGTATGCAGATGGCTCAGAACAGTGGTAATCTTCGTGCGAAGTGTTGGTTTCCATCCCTCAGCAAGAAGAAAGGCAGCCAATCATGAGTCGTAAAAAACAGTTTCTGATCGCTACATTGCTGTCGGCAGGACTGGTCTTTTCCGGATGTAAAAAGTCATCGGATCAAGAGCAGGCAACAGCATCGCAACCTGCGGCAGCGCCAGCAAGTGAGCCTGCAGCAAGTCAACCTGCTGCGCCAGCAACCGCAGCAGGAACCAGTAAGAAGGCAGCATCTCCTGCGGCGGGTGGAAGCCCAGCAGCGGCCCCGGCGGCAACACCAGCACCTGCGGCGGCTCCGCCACCGCCACCGATTGTGGTTCCTGCGGGCACAACTTTGTCAGTCACACTGGGAAGCGGATTGAGCTCAAAAACCAGCTCTGCCGGACAGGGATTCACAGGGACACTGGCAAATTCCGTGTCAGTCGGCGGCGTCAGAGCAATTCCGGCTGGTTCACCTGTCAGTGGGACCGTTACAGACGCGAAGTCTGCGGGCAAATTCAAGGGCGCGGCCAGCCTCGGTATTACTCTGCAATCTATTTCGGTTCACGGGGTCAGCTACCCGGTCAGCACGAGCGTTTATAGCCAACAGACGACCGGCAAAGGCAAACGCACAGCCGGATTTATTGGCGGCGGCGGCGCCGCGGGCGCTTTGATTGGCGGCCTGGCGGGCGGCGGAAAGGGAGCGGCGATTGGCGCTCTGGCCGGAGCAGGAGCCGGAACAGCAGGCGCAGCTTTGACGGGGAACAACCGCGATATTACGCTTGCGCCGGAAACAGTGGTCAGCTTCAAACTGCTGGATTCCATTACGCTTCCACCTGCTCGCTCGAGCGAGTAGTTCTCGATTAATAAGCTAGCCAGCCGACAACCAGACGGCTGGTTAGCTTGCGCCTGCCACCGATCAGTGACCTGAGTCTAAAACACATTCCCCTCCATCTGGATTGAGAGTGCCCACCACCATCACATCTGAAGCGTGCTAAGGTGTGCCACAGTTTGCGCCTGAAGGAATAGCGAACTGACAATATCTGAACTTCCGGTTTTGCGCCAGTCAGCACAGCCATGTACATTTACAGGTACAACCCGGAAAATCGATTTATTCCATCAGGAGCAACATGACCACTCTTCCGCAGCAAATGCACTCTTCTACACGCGGTCTCACGCTGCTTCAATCGATCAACGATTTGCAAAGCTGGAGCGCTGAGTTATCTGAGAAATGGTCACGATTGATGGACCTTATGGACCGCTTCAAGCTGTCAGCCGTCCTCTTGCAACGCAATGAAAACATTGCATGGCTGACCGGCGGACAAGTGGAAGCGCGTGTTGTGATTCCGGCAGAAACGGCAGTCACGTCGCTGCTGTTGACACGAAGCGGCAAATACTACCTGACGCCACATAATGAAGCACCAAGACTGGCTGACGAAGAATTTGCCGGGCTGGGATATGAGCCTGTTGTTACTCCGTGGCATCAGGATGGGCTGGCAACTGCTCGCCAGTTGGCTGGAGACGGTGCCATAGGCGCGGACCAGCCTTTGTCTGGATTTACCCATGTTGATCTGGCTCCGCTCAGGGCCCCGCTTACACCTACAGAAGTGGAGCGTTTTCGCTGGCTGTCACAACATACAGCAACAGCTACAGCGGATGCGTTGCTCGAACTTGAGCCTGGAATCACAGAAGATGAAATGGCCGCAGGCGTCGCGCAGCGATTAATCGCTGAAGGCATTCTCCCTTCGGTTTTGCTCATGGCCGTTGATGATCGCATCCGCAAATACAAACATGCCGTTTCACGCGGCGCAGTGCTGGAGCGCTATGGAATGCTGAATCTTTGCGCGCGCAAATGGGGTTTGGCTGTCTCCATTACGCGCTTCGTGCATTTCGGACCCGCTCCGCAGCCGCTTGTGGATTGTTTTGCTGCTTCTGCGGAAGTGAATGCAAAATTACAGCATGCCAGCCGCAGCGGTGTTACTTCTGCGGAGTTATTCGCCGCCGCGCAACGCGCCTATCGCGAGGCCGGTTTTCCGGGCGAGGAACAGTTGCATCATCAGGGTGGTCCGGCCGGATATCTGGAACGCGAATGGGTTGCCTCACCGCAAGGCAACGAAGTGCTGGCTGAAACGCAGGCGCTCGCGTGGAATCCCAGTATTCGCGGAGCAAAGGTTGAGGACACGACCCTGCTTCAAAACGGAATGATTGAGGTGCTGACTGCTACGCCCTCCCTCCCGCAACTCCAAACAACGGTTGAAGGAATTGAGTACCCTGCAGCGGGCCTTCTGATTCGTTAAATGTTGCCTGGGAAGAACCGCAGTGATATCTTCGCCGCAAATGATCAGCCGCCTGCTCTTCAATCTACTTCTCTGCCCTGTTGCTATTGCCCAAAGTACAACCCACTACCTGCAATGCGGAGCGCTCTTCGACAGCGCGAGCGGCAGCCTCCGCCAGCATGTAGTGATCGAGGTTTCGGACAATAAGATTGTGGGCGTACATCCGGGTGAACAGGCGCCTGCAGGGGCGAGTGTCATTGATCTCTCGAACGAAACTTGCTTGCCTGGACTTATTGATACGCACACGCACGTTCTTCTGCAAGGCGATGCTACTGCCGCTCAATATGCCGATCAGCTTCTGAAGCAGTCTCTTGCCTATCGCGGTATTGTGGGAGCGGCAACGGCGGCCAAAGCCCTTAACTATGGCTTTACCACCATTCGCGATCTCGAAACCGAAGGCGCTCTCTACGCTGATGTTGATATCAAGCACCTTATTGAGCAGGGCGTAATTCCTGGCCCACGCATGCAGGTGGCAACGCGCGCTCTGGATGTGACGGGCTCATATCCGCTTCTCGGCTACGCATACGGCATCGATGTGCCGCATGGAGTGCAGCTCTGTGATGGTCCCGACGAGTGCCGCAAGGCAGTGCGCGAACAAATCTCTTACGGCGCAGACTGGATCAAGGTGTATGTAGATCGCGGCTACTTCCTGCGGTCCGATGGCGTGCTTGATGATATCCCGACCTTTACGCTCGATGAATTGAAGGCCATCGTCGACGAAGCGCATCGCGAAAACCATCCTGTTGCGGCCCATGCCATGGGACTGCACGGCGTACACAATGCGATAACCGCCGGCGTTGATACCCTGGAGCACGGTGACTATATCGCTCCGGAAGATATGCAGACGATGGTCGAGAAAGGCATCTGGTACGTGCCGACGACCTACGCGCTTCAGGCTGTCGCAGAAGGTCGCGCCAGCGATGGCAACCCTGTCTATCTGCAAATGATCAAGACACATGCGGAGACGTTCAAGCGCGCGATGGCCGCTCACCTGAAAATCGCCTTCGGCACCGATGCAGGCGCGTTTCCGTGGACCACCGATCCGGCAAAAGAATTCTCAGTACTTGTTCAGGACGGCATGACGCCCGCCGTTGCTATTCAAAGCGCAACGCTGCAGGCAGCAAAGTTGATGAAGATGGACGACAAAATCGGCATAGTCGAGCCGGGAAAACTCGCTGATATAGTGGCAGTGCCCGGCAATCCGCTTGACCAGATTTCTCTCATGGAGAAAGTCGATTTTGTTATGAAGGACGGGGTAGTCTATCGCGGGCCGCAGCCCAAATAACAAGCCGGAGAATGCCGGTGCCCCAGGTCTCAAACGAGACCTGGGTTGCAATTGCCAGCCCATCTGAACGGAATAAGTTTTTAAGCATTTTTCAATAGGTGCAGACCAGGCACATAGTCGTCATTCTGAGCTGCAGGCGAAGAATTTAAGCCAGCTTGGCTTGAGATTCTTCTTTCCTTCACCACCCCATCACGTGAAAACCGTACGTGCTGGGACCCGTTTCGGTCGTCAGAACGACGCCATACACCTGAACGAAAAAATGCTCCAGACGGCCTTTTCAGGGCAGTCTGTTATCAAGCAAGAGCGAGAGCCGCTTCAATGCCTGCCTTTATGCCCTGCTCGGCGGCTTCCGCTCCCCTAGACTGGTTCTCGGCGTAAACGAACTGCACGTTTTTCAGGCCAATAAAGCCCAGAATCGTGCGGAGATACGGCTCCTGCTGATCAAGGAATGCGTATGGTGATTCACCGCTGTAGGCCCCGCCGCGAGCCACAATCGCAACCACCTTCTTGTTCTCAGGCAATAGCCCCAGCGGCCCTTGCGCCGTGTAGGTGAAAGTGCGGCCAACGCGCACAACCTGATCAATCCAGGCCTTCAGCTGCGCTGAGATGCCGAAATTGTGCATCGGCACGGCGAGGACCACAGTATCGGCTGCTTCGAGCTCATTAATTAATGCGTCCGACATAGCCAGAATCTGCCTTTGCTCCTCGGTGCGGTTCTCTACCGGAGTATATGCAGCGGCAATCCACTGTTCGGTAACAAATGGAACCGGATTGGCGGCCACGTTTCTCCGAACTACCTTTCCGGCAGGATGCTTGCGCTGCCACTCAGTGACGTATTCCTTCGCGACCGAACTGGAAACAGACGCGGAACGCGGACTTGATTCAACCACCAGAAGATTCGCCATGACAGCCTCCTTTTTATCAAATAATTGTTGCAACGACCATATTGCTCGTTGCAACGAATATGATTCCCCGTGATAGAAAAGGATTCAGCGATTTTCCGGCTTAGCTATTCTTCTGAGTGTTAAGGATTTGTTCTACTGCCTGAAGGTCCTCTTCCGTATCGACGCCGATAGTGTCGAAAGGCGTGGAAGTCACATAGATATCAATGCCGTTTTCGAGGAAGCGCAGCTGCTCCAGACGCTCGCTTGTTTCCAGCCTGCTGGGCGGGAGTTTAGGAAAGCGTTCGAGAGCAGCTTTCCGATAGGCATAAATGCCAATGTGCTTCTGATATGGAACATCTCCCGTCCCATCGCGGTCGAAGGGAATCGTCGCGCGGGAAAAATAAAGAGCGCGTCCATCCGCCGCCGTCACCACCTTTACCGCATTTGGATTGTGAATTTGTTCAGGAATGCATGGAGTCGAGAGCGTGGCCACTTCAACTTCGGGCCGCCTCATCGGCTCAAGCAGTGCATCGAGATGCTCGGAACGAAGCAGCGGCTCGTCGCCCTGAATATTGACGTAGATGTCTGCCGGAATCGACTGCGCTACTGCATAAACACGGTCCGAACCGCTGGCGCAGTTTGCCGGGGTAAACACAGCGGGAAAGCTGCGTGCATGCGCGAATTCCATCACTTCATCAGAATCGGTAGCGATCAAAACCTGATTGAGCTGCCTGCAGGACCGCGCCGCTTTGTAAACCCATGCGAGCATCGGTTCGCCGGCAATTTCGCGAAGGACTTTACGCGGCAGTCGAGTGGATGCAAGCCGCGCGGGAATCACGCCCAGAATGTGCAATCTTTGCTCCTGAGCACCAGTGTAATCAATGGCGCGAGATCATAAACATTCCCAGGAGGGCTAACAGGAGTGCCAGGTCCAGCCATGCAAACCAGTCGCCCAGGCGCGCATAGATGGTCGGATCATGACGTACAGGAATGTTGGCGACCACGGTTGCAAATGAAACAAAGCCCGTGCCGCGTTCGCCAAGCAGGCGGCCACGATCATCTGTCGCATAGACAATGCTGTTCTTTGCGGAACGAGCAATGCTGAACCCGCCTTCTACGCCGCGCATGATGGCCATGCGTCCGTGCAGCCAGCCATCTACATAGAAGTCTTCAGCAGGAACAATCATCAACGCGATGCCGTCGCGCGCATATTGACGGCTGAGACGCGGGAAGTCCATGTCCTTGCAGATCTCAAGGCCCCACTTTCCAGAAGCGGCCGAGACGGATGCGCGCTTCGCGTCCGGCCCGGCGCACATGGCCCCATACGGGACGGAGAGCGCCGTACGCTCTGTCGCGGGCGTGAACTGGTCTTCCCAGTGTGGAAGCAGATGGTGCTTGTTATATGTGGCAAGCAGAGTTCCGTCAGGCGCGTAAAGCCTTTCCTGGTTCCAGGAGAACTGGCCGCCGTTGGCCATCTATGGAGCGATGCGCCGCTGGTCAGCACAGCACTTCCGCGCGACGCTGCAAGGCTACTTCCTGCCCGGCCGCAAGCATCATTGGCATGGGCGGATACTGGGCTGTTGGGCTGTGGGTTCCGGCGGTAACGCACTATTATCTGGTCTCTCTACCCGCAGCGCTTCCGGCTATATGGCTGGGCCGCGTCGTAAACACAGATCGGAAGGCGAAACCTTCCTGAAGTACGTCTACGCCGGACTAGCAATCATCGGCGTGTTGTTATTGATCCAGGAGCTCAGATAGCCAAAGCTGTTTGACCATCCAGCACCGTATTCGTATGATGGAAGTTGCAGTATTTCAGCATTTTCCACCTGAAATTGGCGGCGTAGCTCAGATGGTTAGAGCGTGGGATTCATAACCCCAAGGTCGGTAGTTCGATCCTACCCGCCGCCACCAATAACTCACAGCCAAACTATCCTTAACTGGAGTATCATCTTCTTATACAGCTCCCGGCTGCTTGAGTCTTGCCATGTCTAAGGGTTTTAAACGCGCCATCCTAGGAATTTCTGTGATTCTGGTTGTTATTGTCTTCCTCGGCGGATTCGGCCTGAGCGGTGTTCGCGCCGGAACACAGAGCGATGGCGCTTACCGTCAGATGGGTGTCTATGAAGAAGTCCTGCACAAAATTCAGAGCGACTACGTCGTCGAACCCAATATAGCCAACGTAACTAATGGCGCGCTGCACGGCCTGTTGGAATCTCTCGATTCCGACTCCAGCTATCTGACTCCGGCCGAATATACGGCCTACAAAACCCATGCCAACGAGGGCACAGCGCAGGTAGGCCTGAATGTTTCCAAGCGCTTCGGCTATGCCACGGTGGTATCCGTCATGCCCGGCAGTCCCGCTGAACGCGAGCAGATTCAGGATGGAGACATTATCGAGGCCATCGGCAACCAGAGCACTCGGGAGATGTCGCTGGCCATGATTCGCCTCTTGCTTGAAGGCAAGCCGGGCACGGATGTGACGTTCTCTTTGGTTCGTCCGAACCGTGCCAAATCCGAGCCTGACAAGATCACCCTTACGCGTACCGCGGTTGTCGCTCCCACAATGGGCGAGCAGGAGTACGAGAACTCCAGCATTCTTTATCTGAAACCAATTGTCCTTACTAAGGCCCGCGTTGACGACATCGAGTCGCGCCTCCGTTCCATGCAGAAAGACGGCAACAAGAAGGTTCTGCTCGATTTGCGTGACGTAGCCCAGGGCGACGAAACCCAGGCTGTGCGTCTGGCGAATGCTTTCCTGCAGAGCGGCACCATTGCATCGCTCGAAGGTCAGAAAGTGCCGAAGCAGACCTTCACCGCGGAGTCCGGAAAATTCATTACATCCGCGCCGCTCGTCATCCTGGTCAATCATGGAACATCCGGTCCGGGCGAGTTGGTAGCTGCTGCCATCCTGGACAATAAGCGCGGTGACATTGTCGGCGACCGCACCTTTGGCGAAGGCACGGTGCAAAAGACCATCGAAATGCCGGATGGCTCTGCTCTGATCCTCTCCGTCGCAAAGTATGAATCGCCATCCGGCAAGAAGATTCAGGATGAGGCCGTGACACCGAATGTGCTGGTGGCATCCAATCTCGATCAGTATCTGGCTGCGGAAGAAGGCCAGCAGAAGCCAGAAGCGCATCCGGACGATCAGCTCAACAAGGCGCTCGACATCCTGAAGCAGAAGAACGCCTGACGCACGGTTCGCTTTCGCATCTCACCTTAAGGCCTCTTGTTGAATCAGCGCGCTCAAGCAACGAACGGCGGCTTTCGCCCCGGCGCGGGACGGCGCAAGGTAGCAGGCGGCGTCGCATTCGCGGTTTTGCTACTTCTCGCCATTGCCGTTGGTTCCATGACCGGCCTGATGCTTGTCTACTCTGTCAACCTTCCACAGATTGACGATTTGCAGCGCTACCGCCCCAACACCACGACCGAGCTTTACGATACGCATGGCCGCATCTTCGGCTCCTTTGCTCTCGAACGCCGCATTCTCGTCAATTACAACGATCTCTCGCCGCTTCTGCGCGAGGCCGTCGTGTCCATCGAAGACAAGAACTTCGAGAGCCACTGGGGCGTGAATTTCTTCCGCGTCATAGGAGCGGCCTATCACGATCTGACTTCCAAGAATCGCGCACAGGGCGCTTCGACGCTGACTATGCAGCTCGCCCGTAATCTCTTTCTCTCCAACGAACGGACATTCGGGCGCAAGCTGGAGGAGATTCTGCTCTCCATTCAGATAGAACACAATTTCACCAAGCAGCAGATCTTCACTCTCTACGCCAACCAGATTTACCTCGGCCATGGTGTTTACGGCTTCGAGGCTGGCTCAGAGTATTACTTCAGCAAGCATGCCCGAGACCTGACGTTGCCCGAAGCAGCGCTGCTGGCGGGGCTTCCAAAAGGGCCGTCGGAGTATGATCCCGTAACCAACCCGGACAAGGCCTTCCGCCGCCGCAACATGGTCATCAACTCCATGCTTGAGGATGGAAAGATTACTGCAGCGCAGGCAAATGTGGCTCGCTCGGCGCCACTTGGACTGCATATTCAGCCTCCTCCTAATAGCGTTGCGCCGTGGTTTGTTGAAGAGGTGCGGCGCGAATTGGAACGCAGGCTCGGTTCCGATCAGGTGCATGAGGCAGGCCTGAAGGTCTACACCACGCTCGATCTTGACTTGCAGCAGGCCGCGAATCAAGTGGTTCTGGATGGTCTGGCAGCTTATGAGCGGCGTCACGGATGGCGCGGGCGGCTGCTCAACGTCATCTCCGGCGGCGTTGGCATGGAAGGTTTCAAGCATCCGGACTGGATTGTTCCGCCGCAGCCGGGCGCATATGTTCATGCGCTGGTCACAGGCGTGCTTCCTTATCAGGTCACGGCGCATGTTGGCAATGATCAGCTGGTCATGACTCCGGATGACTGGGCGTGGACCGGCTTTCATACCGCGGACGGATTCCTGAAAGAGGGGGACATCATCTACGTTCATCTGCGCGAGTTGGACGGCAACCTGCTGCGCGGAACCCTTGAGGAGGACTCTGGTGTTCAGGGTTCGCTGCTGGCGCTGGACAACGCTACGGGCGACGTTCTCGCCATGGTTGGCGGACGGGACTTCAACATGTCGCAGTTCAATCGCGCAACGCAGGCCGAGCGGCAGACAGGGTCATCGTTCAAGCCGTATGTCTACACTGCGGCCATTGAACAGGGCGCGACTCCGGAGGAAAAAATTCTCGATGCTCCAACTTCGTTCGGCAGTTACACGCCGCACAACTATGAGGGCAATTACCTCGGCAAAATCACGCTGCTTAAGGCATTTGCCGATTCGCGCAACATTCCCGCGCTCAAGCTGGCCGATCACGTCGGCATGCGCAAGGTCATCGACGTAGCGCACCAGTTCGGCATCACGGCAAACATTCCAGCCTATCTTCCCGTCGCTCTCGGGTCAGTTGAGGTGACACTGGAGCAGCAGGTGGCCGCCTACGCTGCCTTTCCCAATGACGGCATCCGCATCGCCCCGCGTCTGATCCGGCGAGTGACAACGGCAGATGGCGCTCCGTTGCTGGAAGAAACGCCCGAGGTCAGGGAGGCCACCAGCACGAAGGTGGCGCGCACTATGATGACTCTGCTGCGCGAAGTGACGCGCAGCGGCACTGCCAAAGATGCTGCGGTACTCAACCACCCGATCGGCGGCAAGACGGGCACAACCTCCGACTTCACCGATGCGTGGTTTATTGGCTTCTCGCCTTCGACAACCTGCGGCGTTTGGGTAGGCTATGACAGCCGCCAGTCACTGGGCGACAATGAAACAGGCGCCAAAGCTGCGCTGCCGATGTGGATCGACTTCATGCGATCGGCCATCGCGGGCAAAGAAGGGGAAGCCTTTCCCGGCGATAGCCGGACGAACCTGGTGCAGCTGGCCCAGGCTGCCATTAAATCTCCTACAATCAGAGCTCGGGCGCATGTGATTCATTGAAGCCTGCACCGAAACTGTGGCATCTATATACTATGTCGCAGAAACGTGTCGTTCTCTACAGCCAGCCAGGATGCCCTCCCTGCTACGCTGCCAAACACTTCTTCAGCTCACGCGAGATTCCCTTTGAATACAAAGATGTGACCGCTGATCCCACGGCTCTGAAGGAACTGCTGGACCTGAACAGCCAGTCCACCCCGACGATTGTGGTGGATAACGAAGTTATGATCGGCTTCGATATGGATCGTCTGGAGCGGCTGTTCGCCTGAGCACCCCTCCCCCTACCTCTTGTACGGAGATCGTTTAGTTTCAATTACTTACAGATACCACTCTGTACGGAGATCTTTTAGTTTCAATGAGTTACACCCGCAGCTAAATCACAAAATAATAAGAGGCATGGATTCCAACCCATGCCTCTTTTCTAATTATAGCAAATCCGGGCATAATTTCATGCACTCCGCTTGCTTCGTAAGCTATTGTGATTGAGTAGGTTGCTGGATTTCCTCAATCTCAGGGGCTTGACAGGTTTTGCGTGTGGTTATGGAACGGGCGGTGATTGTGTTGATGGCAGCCCTGGCGGCGCTCTATGCCGGAGACTGGCTCTTTTATCGCTATCGCGTGGCCCATGGGACAGCATTCGATGCGGTTAAAGTGAATCAGTTTGCGGCTGTTC
Source organism: Alloacidobacterium sp. (assembly GCA_035293545.1). Classification (GTDB taxonomy): domain Bacteria; phylum Acidobacteriota; class Terriglobia; order Terriglobales; family Acidobacteriaceae; genus Alloacidobacterium. The sequence continues at coordinate 21,385 of DATGMQ010000098.1, forward strand.
CGCTGAAAAATGGGAAGAATGAGTACGACTATACCGGATCACAACAGGTGGATTGTGTGCGGGCCTTGTTTCCCTGGGCCGGAGATGAGCCTTGCTGGTGGGTCCGGCGGCATGCCGAGAGCAAAACGAATATTTAGATTCTAGTCCATCCGGCTTGAGCCAGACTATTTAAAATGATAGAAGGTGGCGTTTTTGAAGCTAAAAATACGCTGGGTTCCCTTCTCGACCGCGTAGAGAACGGGGAAGAAATTGTCATCACGAGACATGGCAAGCCTGTGGCTCGGCTCGTGCCCAATACCGGCGGTATTGATCGCGCACAGGCATTCGCTGCTGCAGAACGTATTCGCGCACGTGCAGCTAAGCTAAAAGCTGGCTTTGATCGGGAGGTATTGAAAGCTGATCGGGATGCAGGCCGTCCGTGAGCATCGTCATCGATAGTTCCATTACTCTGGCATGGGTTTATAGCGATGAGACAACGGAGCCGGCGCGACAAGTTCTCGAGACGGTGAGCTATAACGGAGCGTGGGTGCCGGCGCTTTGGCGTCTCGAAGTGGCGAATGTACTGGAAATGGGAGTTCGCCGCGGGCGTCACGATTCGGTCTTCCGCGATGCTTCTTTGAATGATCTCGCCTTGCTGCCTGTCAGCATCGATATGGAAACGGATCGTCAGGCCTGGGGAATTACACTGCGTCTCGCCGAGCGTCATCGACTAAGGCTGTACGATGCAGCGTATCTCGAACTGGCAATGCGGCGTGGGTTTCCATTGGCTACTCTCGATGACCAATTGCGAACTGCTGCAAATGCTGAAGCGGTTATTCTTTTGGGCAAATGATGCTGCTGATATCACTGATCCCATGTCTCTTCGAGACGTGGTGTACCCCTGCCCGTGCTAAACCTCTGCCGATAACAAAAAGCAGCGAACTGGACTGGTCATGGAAGTTCGACAACGAAACGCGGAACCCAGGTTGTATCTACTGCATCGGCTGCCCAAATGTAATCCAGAATCGGTTGAGGTCACGGATGATGAACTCACGCATGCCGTAGAACGTGTCGTGAACATCCTCTACGATTTCCACCCGATCCTTCAATCGCCGGCACAGCTGGTAAATCTCAGTGGTCGTGAACCTTTGATGTTAGCCAAAGAGAGATTGAGCCGCTCCTCTCCCATAATTGGCTTATGTGAGCAACAGTTGCTCTGATGGGGTAGAAGGATTGTTTTTCAATAACTGTTT
>DATGMQ010000099.1:0-49822 GCA_035293545.1 Alloacidobacterium sp.
CAATCCGAATGTTTCATAAAGCCGAAATGCGACCCTACCGTGCAATGATGCGGGAGTCTTTACTGCTTCACGAATTTGTTTGTCACGCGCAACGCCGAAGCGCTTTGCGGCTAGTCCCGCTATTGGTTCAACCGAGTTTCCCGCCTTAAGGGAATCGCTAATGGCGGCCTTAATCTCAGGATCATCAACACTCCAATTTGGGCCGAAAGCAATACCTAGAATTTGGTTTGTCTTATGGGTGTTAGCCTCGTCGAATGCAGAATTAAGTTCGCGTGCTCCGATTTCCAGCACTCGCGCAAACTGCCGCTCCTCAGCTTCAACAACTTTTGCAACCCGATCAGCACTCTCCTTCAATTCCGGATAGGCACCCTGCATCTCGTCGCGAACGACATAGACCATATCGCGCATGAAGGGCTTTTCCTGCCCGAGCAAGCGTCCATGGCGAATCCCACGACGAAGAATCTTGCGCAATACATAACCGCGGCCTTCATTCGCCGGCAGCACTCCATCAGAAATCAGAAATGTAGCCGCACGAGCATGATCCGCAATAATGCGTAGCGAAGCCGCATTGCGATCATCGCTGGCTTGCTGGCTCGCTGACTCGCTGACTTGCTGCCCTGTAAGCTCCCCCGCTCTCTTGATCAGCGGCATAAACAAGTCGGTGTCAAAATTCGAAACCTTTCCCTGAAGCACAGCCGCCGTGCGCTCCAGCCCCATGCCCGTATCAATCGAAGGCTTAGGCAGCAGGTTCAGCTCGCCCTGCTGGTTGCGGTCGAACTGCATGAACACAAGGTTCCAGATTTCGACATAGCGAGCGTCATCCTGACCGAAGGGCTTGTCTTCGCCTGTCTCGGAAGCCTCGATGCCCATGTCATAAAAAATCTCTGAGCAGGGGCCGCAGGGGCCGGTGTCGCCCATCTGCCAGAAGTTGTCCTTACCGCCGTATTCGTGGATGCGGTCGGCGGGCACTCCCTGCGCGAGCCAAAGGTTGTAGGCTTCCTCGTCGCGAGGAACGCCGTTCTCACCCTTGAAGATCGTTACATAGAGGCGGTCTTTGGGGATGCCGAACCACTCCGGAGACGTAACCAGTTCCCAGGCGAAGGCGATGGCGTCTTTCTTGAAGTAGTCGCCGAAACTGAAGTTGCCCAGCATCTCAAAGAAAGTGTGATGCCGGCGTGTGAAACCGACATTTTCTAAATCGTTGTGTTTACCACCGGCGCGGACGCATTTCTGCGATGTGGTGGCGCGATTGTAGTCGCGGTGTTCAAGGCCCAGAAACACATCTTTGAACTGGTTCATGCCTGCATTGGTGAAGAGCAGCGTGGGGTCATTGGCAGGAACCAGAGAAGACGAGTGCACGCGGCGATGCCCCTTCGTCTCAAAAAACTTCAGGAACATCTCACGTATTTCAGAGCCGGAACGGTATTGCATCTTTTAAGTTTAGCAGTGGACACGCTATGATTTCCCGCATGCGACCGCGCTGCTTTTCGATGCTTCTGTTGGTCTGTGCTTTGGCCCATGCAGAGTCTGCGCAAAAGTGCAAAGGGATGGAAGTCAAGGCGGAGAATTCTATCCAGTATCCGAATACAGCCAGAGCGTCTCACCTGCAGGGCGAAGTAACGCTGCAGGTTCACATCACAGCCGATGGGACCGTCACTGCAGATATCGTCTCCGGGCCTCCTGCACTCGCAGAATCAGCCAGGCGATTTGTCGAAAGCTGGTCTGTCAGCTGGGCGAATAATGTGCCGCCAACTGCCTGCTCTCCCGTCCTGCACGTAAGTTACAAATTGAAATCGGACACCTTCACGGTGAAAGAAAAGCTGCCCACGCACATTCTGGTCGTGGCGCCGCCTATTGAGACCAACGAGCCTGCGCAGCCTCCTAGGTAGCAAACCTACCCTTTCCTTACGAATTCCTTGCATCCCGTTTAGGCCCCTCTTACGGGTCCGTTCCTAGTCTGGAGATGTTTGTGGAGCAGTTGTGTCGGCTCCGTAAGCAAACCCACGAGGAGCAAGATGCAGATCGGGAGAATGTTAAAGTCGGGATTCAGCGCGCTCGCCGCCGTTACTTTGTTCTGTGCAGGAGCAATGCAACTCGCCGGACAATCAACCACAAATCAGGACCACAATGAAGGTTTTTTCACTCGCCTGGGCCACGCCTATATCAATGACTGGACCGCTTCTTCAAACGGTCTTCCGCCAGCTCCGGAGCCGCAGCGCCGCGGCACGCCTGCGCCGCTGAACTCGCCGCCATTCCCGTCAGCAGACTGGCCTATCGGCGGCACTCCTGTGATTGGAGCGCCCGACTACCAGACCTACATGCTGATGCAGGCGATAAACAAAAACGAGACGCGCTTCAAGGTTTATGGCTGGTTCAGTATCGGCTATAACGCCAGCACCTCGAACAAGGGCAAATACGCCAACGCTCCTATGGCCTACGATGTGATTCCCAATTCGATCCAGCTTGATCAGGCTGCACTGTACTTTGAGCGGCTGCCGGACACGGTGCAGAAGGAACACTTCGACTGGGGTTTCCGTTTTGCCAGCATCTACGGGCTTGATTACCGCTACACGACGGCGGCAGGGGTTTTCAGCCAGCAACTGCTTCAGAAGAACAATACCTATGGGTACGATCCGGTGATGTATTACATGGATTTTTATTTGCCGCACATCGGACAAGGCACAGATATCCGTCTAGGCCGCTATATATCTCTGCCCGATATTGAAGCGCAGCTTGCGCCGAACAACTATACCTACAGCCACTCGCTGCTTTACACCTATGACTGCTATACGCAGCACGGCATCAACGCTACGACCAGGCTGAATAACCACTGGACAGTGCAGGCCGGCGTCTCAGGCGGCTGCGAAGCTGCTCCGTGGAGCAAGTATGCAAAACTAACCGGCAACGCTTGCGCCGGATATACATGGAGCAATGGCGGCGACAATCTTTACTTCTGCGCCAACTCATTGAACTCAGCAAAATATTCGTATAACAATGTGTCAGCCTACTATCTCACCTACTACCGCAAGTTCAACGAAACCTGGCATACGTCGACCGAGTACTGGTATCAATACGAGCGCGATGTTCCGAACCTGTGTTATGGCTTAGATCCCTGCATCAGCTATGGACCGAATGCGAATATCGGCGCCCATGCAAGCCAGATTACCTCGCCTGCGCTCATCTCCGGCGCGAATGGCGCGCAGTGCAACCCTGCTGCCACACACTGCTATGCGCCGGATTGGGCCATCGTGAACTATATCGAGCATGAGTGGAACAATCACCATACCTCGATGACGATCCGCAATGAGTTCTTTGACGATCTCAAAGGCCAGCGCACCGGCACGGCGACAAAGTACTCGGAGCATTTGGTCGGGCTGAATTACTGGATCGGCAGCACAGTGACCTTCCGGCCCGAGCTGCGGCTCGAGCACTCCTATGACAAGCCTGCGTATGACGCGCCGACCGGCGGAGCACCTACCAAGACCACGCAGCTGACCTTTGCCGGCGATCTGATCTGGCACTTTTGAAAGGTTATTCGGGACCTGGCTCGTTGTCTATATCTGCCGACTCCAGCGCAGCAAGTGTGTCGTCATCCACGTCCCACTTCTTCAGGATTTTGAAGATTACACCACTTGAGAAGCCTGCGCGCGCGAGCATACGCATCACGCGCGCAGCCTCTTTCTCATTGGATGGTTTGCGGACACGCTTGCGCGTCAGATGTCGCCGCGCCAGCTCCTCTTCGTTGACATTTTCATAGGCTGAGTCCAGGGTTTTCGCGATTACATTGGCGTGCACACCCTTCTGAATCAGGTCCTGGCGTACACGTCTCTTGCCGAAGCTCGAATTCTCCTGCCGCAAGCGGGCATAATCAGCGGCATAGCTTGTATCGTTAAGATAGCGCTGCTCCTTGAGACGGGACACGATGTGTTCAACCTTTGCTTCACCTGACTCGCCTTCTTCGACTCGCGCGCGCATCAGCCGCTTCAGCTCTGCGGTTGTGCGCATGCGGCGGGTTAGCGCGCCGATGGCATATTCGTAGAGGGCGGCTTCGTCAAGAGGTTTTTTTTTCTTAGTGGAAGAGCGGAATGGCATGGTGTCAGATGATTATCTGATAGCAGACCACCCCATGTCTCTGCGAGAGATGGGGCACCCATGTGCAGTTGCCAGATATGCTAGCGCGCGAAAACCTGACTCATTTCGCTTTCTGCATAACGCGCGCGGAGCGGCAGTTCAATCACCAGCGCGGCGCCGCGAGGCTGCAGATTATGCGCCGTGATCTCGCCCCCATGATCACGCACGATGGCATAGCATACGCTCAGGCCCATGCCGGTGCTGGCCCGCGGCCTTTTGGTGGTGAAGAAGGGATCAAAGGCGCGGTTGGGATCGGTAAAGCCCTGTCCGTTATCCGAGATCAAAATTCGGATTCCCGAATTGTGGTGGCTTGCATCCACGCGTATCGTCCTCGCCGTCCTGTCATCGTCCGGACCAAACGCCTCCAGCGAATTATTCAGCACCTGCAGGAACATCTGCTGCAATTGGTTCTTGTTGCCGTCGATCTGCGGCAGGTCTTTAGGAAGATGAAGCTGCAAATCGATCTGTCGCCGGGTCAATTCCGCGCGACGAAAGCGGCAGATATCTTCCAGTATTTCTGCCACGGAAACGGCTGCATGCTCGACGGGAGAAGGTCTCCAGAAGCGCAGCATGCTTTCTATGATTTGCCGCATGCGTTGCGCCTCGCTGCGAACCAGCGACACACTCTCCTGTGCCGGATGGTTTTCAAGCGTTTCTTCCAGAATCTGCGAGTAGCCGAGAACAACCGTGAGCGGATTATTCAGCTCATGCGCAACCCCGGCGGCAAGCTGGCCCAGACCGGCCAGTTTTTCTGATCGCGCTACGCGTTGCATCAGTGCATTATGCTCGCGCATGGCGGTGAATCGCGCCACCAGCAATTCCAGCGGCAGCAGGTCATCTGCCTGCAACGGTTGCTCAGGATGCTTTAGTCCGCTCAGCAATAGGTAGCCTTCAACCGTCATTTCCGGTCGCACTCGCAGCGGAATGACATAGCTTTTTATATATTGCAGCCGTTCCAGTGGATCATTGGGCACAAACAGCGGCCTCAGGTCCACCTGCAACGTATTACCTATCTCCACGGCAACGCTCCGGCTCTGCCGAAACTGTTCAATCTGCTTCTGCGAGACACGTTTACCCAGCGCATCCAGAGCGGCAGCCAATTCATCGTCTATTCCGGCATGGGCCGCGTCATAGAAACGACCTTCAACATCGCGCAGGAAGAGCAATGCCTGACTGAAGCGGCTTACCTCAATCATCACCTCGCACGCATGCTGGTAGGCGCTTTCAGCGTTTACCCCCAGAAGCAGCGAGAGATCGATCTCGGAATAGCGCTCCATCTCGATACGCGCTCGATGGTCCCGCTCCTTGGCCGCTTTGTTTTGTTCCAGTTCATCTTCAAGCACGATCAGAATCATGCCGACGGCCGTTGCTACCTTAATCAGATTAAGACCCCGCCCAATCATCAGCAGGGGTACATGCGCGGCGAATACAGAATCCAGCACCGCCGGCAGGCTCCACAGGAAAAATCCTGCCGAAGCGAAGATGACGCCGGGACTCCATCGGCGATATGCAGCAGCAAACAGTAGGGCAGTTACCAGATTGCTTGCCGCCTGCGTAATGAACAGGACGAAATAGTACTCTCTCTGATACGTAAGCCAGAGGCAAACAGCCCCCAGCAGAACCGGCAAAGACACAGTGAACCATCGCGGCAAAAGGTTCTTGCGGAGACCCCACAGGATTGCCACCAGGATGGTGGCAATCGCGAGCAGCATGAGCACAAAACGCAGCCATCCATCGGCCTGCGGATAAAGAGAAATGATGACTGCATACAGTAAAAGAGGAGCAGAAAAGCCATAAACGTACAGAAATCGCGGCCAACGCTGAAAGCTGAGCGGAGACATCGACCCCAGAAACATCATGGCCGCCAGAACCATGCTGGCGCTGGAAAGCGCGAACCCCCAGCCTGCCCTGTGGACGCCAGCCACTTCGGTGGCCAGGTGAAAAACAGCCATACTCCAGCCGACCAGCCAGAGCAGCCTGCGGGGAGTACGCGCCTGCAAATACAACAGGACAAAGACGATCCAAAGCATGCTCAGGAGCGTCAGCGCCGGAACTCGATAGAACTCATTCATGGGCCGAAAGCGTGAGCCAAGTGTACGCTGCTGCGCGATAATTTTGACCTGAAAAATGCCGGAATCGGGATGATATGAATCCCCATATGTCTCCCCGGACGTCTATCCTGTTAAGTGGAGCGGTTATCGGCTCTCCAGGAGCAGACTTCAGTGGTTCACAAACGGCTTTTCTTCCTGGCATCCCTCGTTTTCACGGCGGCTTCCATTTCCGCCCAGGTTTCCTACACGGCGATGCCGCTCGATCAGGGTTTCGGCAAGCTAGACACTTCCTCGCCTTCGGTTCCGGCGCAGCAGATCATCGACAACTTTACAGCGAAAGAGTCGCAGTTCCGTGAGGCTATGGGGAACTACACGTACGAGCGTAGCGTAAAAGTCGAGACACTTGATGACGACAATAAGGTGGATGGTCAGTATTACCAGGTGACTGACATCACCTTTGATCCATCCGGCAGGCGTTACGAGAAAGTTGTCTTCGCGCCGGAGAATTCCCTCCAGCGCATCTCGATGAGCCCGGCGGATTTTCAGGACATCGAGCAGCGCCTTCCCTTTGTGCTTACGAAAGAAGATGTCGGCCAATATGACCTGACGTATGTGGGTAAGCAGAAAGTCGACGAAGTCGATACCTATGTCTTCGACGTAAAGCCAAAAGTCATCGAAAAGAACAAACGCTATTTTCAGGGCCGCATCTGGGTCGATCAGAAGGACTTGCAGATCGTCGTTACGAATGGGAAAAACGTCCCGGATGACACCCGCAAGGGTCATGAAGATTTATCACCGCCATTTACGACGTTTCGCGAGCAGATCGATGGCAAATACTGGTTCCCGGTCTATACCCGGGGCGAAGGAGTTCTCCACTTTTCCGGCGGCAGTGGTTATCTGAGCCAGGATGTGCATATTCGCCAGACCGTGAAATATGCTGATTACAAGCGCTTCGGCTCATCGGTCAAGATCACATTCGACGGGCAGGAGATCGGACAAGGGACCGGCAGCCAGCAACAACCGGCTCCAAAACAGCAGCCGGCAAAGCCTCAATAATACAGATACTTCCGCCACTTCTGATCGCTGTGCCCAATCATACGCATGATGTGCCGGCTGGTGTGCAGCGTAAAGGGACGCGGTTCGCGCAGCAGCTTCATATCCTCAAGTTCATGCAGCATCTGGTTTCCTTTACGACGGTTGCATGGATGGCAGCAGGCGACGAGGTTCTCCCAGGTTGACAGTCCTCCACGGGAGCGCGGAATTACGTGGTCCAGCGTCAGTTCGCCCGCAGGTAATACGACGCCGCAGTACTGGCAGCTATTCCGGTCGCGCAGCAGGATGTTCTTGCGCGACAATGCCCGTGTCTGATGCGGAATGCGCCGGTACTCAAGCAGGCGGATCACCGACGGTAGCGGCATGAGAACCCGCGCTGCGTGCAGCATTGCGCCCTGTTCCTCTTCTGTCTTGGCTATGCCTTTCAGCACCAGAACCAGCGCCCGCCGCGCGCCGCAGATGTTGATCGGCTCATACGAGGCGTTCAGCACCAGCACTGGCGACTGCATGGTGCTCGGCGAATGAACACGCGCCTCTTCGCGTGGAGCAATGGCGTGCTTCTGTTTGCGCGCGTGAATCATGGCTCTCCCTAGAGACATCTCTCCCCCAGACTTATTCAAGACCTGAATGAGCACAGCCCCGGCGCTTATACGCCGGGAGCCGCAGGAACAAACCCTGAATCCCACATCGCTACATCTTCGTGCATTGGTATTTCTTTTGCGGGCATTGCAGGCGGCTGAATTATCTCCTGCCGCTGCGCCCGCGCTACTGTGGCCACATGCACGCTGCTGGCTCCGGCGCGGCGCAGCGCCTGCGCGCATGCCCGGGCGGTAGCCCCCGTAGTGTAAATATCGTCAATCAGAAGCGCATCCGCACCTTTCAGCTTCTCCGGCGCAGATGCAAAAAAAGCGCCGCGCAGATTGGCGCGACGCTGGTGCGTAGTCAACCCTGCCTGACTCTGTGTGGCGCGACGTCGTTCCAGCACGCCCGTGGCAACCGTCAATTTCCATTCCGGACGCGCTTTTCGGAGCGCTTTTACCGTCGCTCGCGCCAGCAATTCAGCCTGGTTAAATCCCCGCTCGCGCTTCTTTGATCGAAAGAGCGGCACCGGGATTACCAGCATCTTCTGCGGAATGTTCTCAACGGCAAGAACCTGCCGCGCCAGAAGACCGCCCAGCCGATCTGCAATCGGCTGCATCCGATCGTATTTCAGCAGATGCAGGAGGTTTCTCAGATTGTCCTGGTAGAGCCCATGAGCCACAGCGCGCGCAAACGGAGGCGCAGTTGCTCGGCAAACCCGGCACAGAAGTTTTTCTGATTCGCCAAAATCGGCAATGCCTAGAGCTTCACCGCAAATCGCGCACAGGCAGCCAGCTTGTTCGGGAAGATTTTTCCAGCAGGAATCGCAGACAGGAACGCGGGAGATGCGCAGAAGAGATTCGCCGCAAAGACGGCATGGAGCAGGAAAGAGGGCGCAGCAGAGGCTGTCTACCGGACTTCGCAGCACGCGAGCAACCGCTCTCCATGCTGAGGTACCGGTCTTGTGAACATCCAGCGCATTTGCATCACGCTGACTGCAGAAGACGCACCTCTCATGGCGGACAGACCGCCGTTGCCAATGAGTATACAGCGAAATTCTGCACAATTCCAGGTGCTGCTCCGCGCAGGGCGAATCGCGCTTCGCGCCAGAACAATACATTTGGTCAGCTTCTCTGTGTCCTCTATGCTCTCTACGGTGAATGGTTTTATCCGCAGGGGCCTATTTGAGTGAGCGAAGGGATCTCCGCGCAACCTCAGTATTCTCTGCGCAATGAATCTTCGCGCACTTGGCGTCTTAGCGTAGATATTGTTGCATCAAGCCGAGACTTTTTTCGCAACCGGAGTCTGCTTTCCCGTCAATGTCGCAAACACTCCCGCCAATACCAGTAAGGCTCCAATCCCCTGAAATGCCGTCAAACGCTCTCCTGCCAAGAGTGCCCCGGCAAAGAGTGCAATCACCGGATTCACATACGCGTAGCTGGCAACGCGCGTTGCCGGCTCATGCGCGATGAGCCACACATAAGCAGTAAAAGCCACAATGGAGGCAGCAATCACAAGGTAAGCCATGCTGCCGAGAATCACAGGCTTCAGCAGCGTTGCGGCAGAAGGCATGCGCCTCAGTTCTCCGGTAAGCGCTGAGAGGACCAGCAGCAGTCCACCGCCCATCGCCATCTGCCATCCAGCATTCAGTGTCTGCGGCTTGGGCAACGTGAGCCGCCGCGACCACAGCGTTCCGCCTGACCAGCACAGAGTTCCGGCAATCAGCACCAGGATGGCAACAGTCGAAGCCCGCGCCCCTGAACCGGGCACCTGCCACGCCAGCATGACTACGCCGGCAAATCCAAGCGCAATGCCGATCACAGACAGAAATGTAGCCTTCTGTGAGCGCAGAATCGCCAGCTCGCCGATAAAAATCCAGACCGGAATCATTGCCGAAACGACCGCTGCAATTCCTGAGGGCACGCGAATTTCGCCCCAGAAAAGCGCAGCATACATCAGCGTAAACATGACGAATCCCAGCGCTGCTGCGCCGCGCCATGAGCCGCTCGGCATCTCAGTCTGACCGCGCCAGTAGCTGTAAGCGACAAGTAGAAGGCCTGCCAGCGTAAAGCGAAATCCGGCAGCGAAGAAAGGCGGCACTACTGCGACCACTTCGCGAATCCCCAGAAAAGAGCCGCCCCAAAGAAGGTAAATTGCTCCGTAAGCCAGCAGTCTGCGCAAGGACATGCTCCAGCATACCGCGCTACCCTTGCTATTCTTTCTACGCAGCAAATCCATTTCTGCCGAGGTCGCGTAACCGGAATGATGCGAGTCAAGCCTGTCTGTCTGCTCGTTGCCCTGCTCTCATTTCTTATCTCATCACTGCATCCCGCTCATGCTCAGGGAACAGCTCCAACTTTCAAGCTGGCAGTCGGGCAAAATAACTACACGATCTTCGGCAACGACCCATCTCAGGATGCGACAACCACAATCGCAACCGTGCTCGTGCCCGTCACGCTTTCCTTTGATACGAAGCAGATCAACGGTAAGCCTTTCGTCATGGACGCCGCGGAAGACGTCTCCTCTATTCTTACCTCGCCTATCTTCACGAACTTCGCTTTCGCATCCGGCCAAACGCAGTATGCCGATGCAATGCTGCGCGCTACTTTCCCCGCCGCGATAAACTGGCATACCCTGCTGGGCAAGCCGGAAATAAAGCCAATCCGAATCACCATACCCGCGGGCTATGGTTATGTTCTTACATCAAAGAAGACGGGCGAGTCATTCGCAGTGGCTGATGTTGAGTTCGTTCAGCGCGAAATCTTCAAGCAAATTCCGAAACAAGACGGCGAGCTAGTCATTGCCGTAACTCGCAACACCACGTATTACGTTGAGGGCGACGCCACGGAGTGCTGCTCCTGGGGAACGCATGGCGTGGATACAGCAACGGCAAATTCATTCGTGCTGGGCTCTTATCTTCATGCCGCTCCTGCAATCGTCGAAGACAAGGATGTACAACCGATCACGCAGCAGCTTGCGGAATTCATCAATGACCCGCTGCATGATCCACTGGTGCATTTTGCCAGCAGACCATACCCGGGAAACGTCGTTCCAGCATGGATGCGCTTGTCTTCAGTTCCTGCGGGAGATCAGGGGCGCTGCGGTGGGACGAGCATCTCCACGGCGTATTTCCTGCTGGGACCGACGAACACCAACCCCAAAAACAACATTCCATCCTCGAAGCCCTTTGTCGCAAACGCAAATGGACGCAGCTTCCACCTGCAGAATGTTGCCCTGCTGTCCTGGTATCTTGGCGCATCAGGAAACCTCGGCAGCACATACAGCTTTCCTGACACGCAAGCGCTGCCTTCTCCTGCAAAGCCGTGTCCAGCGCGGGGCCCGCGCTCCGCGCCTCCCAAGCCCACGGTTGCGGCGATTCCACAGAGCGGAAAGCCGAATGGTCACAATCTGATTGGCTACTGGGTTGGTTATGCCGACGCGAAGTCCATCTTCCCCATCCGTGAAGTTTCGCCGCAGTGGGACGTCATCATCGTCGCCTTTGCCACGCCCGATCACAATGCTCCGGAAGGCACGATGCAGTTCCACGCTCCTGCCGGTGAAACTCCTGAGCAGTTCAAGGCCGATCTTGCCTTACTTAAGAGTCAGGGTAGAAAGGTCATGATCTCGCTCGGCGGCGGAGGCGAGCACTTCACACTCGCCGATCCCAAACGCGTTCGCACGTTTGTCTCATCCGTGACGAATATCGTCAGCGAATACGGCTTCGACGGCATCGATATCGATTTTGAAAGCCCTTCGCTCTCCATTGATCCCGGAGACACCGACTTTCGCCATCCAACCACGCCGTCTATCGTGAATCTCATCTCCGCCTTGCGGCAACTGCACGATCACTTCGGTCCGAAGTTCATGATCAGCCTGGTGCCAGAAGGCACACAGATTCCCTCCGGCTACCCGAGCTACGGCGGCCAGTTCGGTTCGTATCTCCCGATTCTCCATGCCATCCGCGACATCCTGTCCTTCGTCGATGTGCAGGATTACAATACGCCGCCGCTTCAGGGACTTGACGGCGAAATCTACCAGCCCGGTACTGCGGATTATCACGCCGCCATGACGGAGCTTCTGCTGCACGGCTTCGATGTGGGCGGGAATCCGAAGTATCACTTCGATCCAATGCCCGCCGATAAGGTCGCCGTAGGCTTCCTTACTCCAGACACCACTCCGGCTATCGTCAGCCAGTCGATGGACTACATCATCAAGGGCAAAGCTCCAGCCGGAACAAAGTACAAGCTGCGCAACCCTGCGGGCTATCCGGGAATGATCGGAGCTATGTTCTGGACCATCGATGACGACCGTCGCCACAATTACAACTACTCGAACACCATCGGCCCGCAGCTACATGGCTATCCGACAGACAAGTAGCGCGGGCGCTCAGGTCTCGAAAAGAGACCTGGGATCAATTACAGAAACCCCGCCAATCCTGATACACTCACGCTTCCTGGAGGTATGAGGTTTGGCCACCCTGCAAGGCTTTGAGCCATTTGTTTCCGCCAAAGAATCGCGCCGCGAGTTCTCCGTCCGCGCTGTTCTGCTAGGTTGTATCTTTGCTGTCCTCTTCGGAGCCGTCACCGTCTACGTAGGCCTGCGCGCCGGACTCACCGTCGCGGCATCGATCCCGATCTCCGTCCTCTCGATCAGTGTCCTCCGCGCCTTAGGCAAAGCATCGATCCTCGAAAACAACATCGTCCAGACGACAGGCAACGCGGGCCAATCCATCGCCGCCGGGGTGATCTTCACTCTGCCGGCGCTTATCTTCCTCGGCTTCGATCTCGAATATGTCCGCATCTTCATGCTGGCGCTGCTTGGAGGGTGGCTTGGTGTTCTTTTTATGATTCCGCTGCGCCGCCAGCTTATTGTCGAAGAGCACGGCAACCTTACCTACCCCGAAGGCACAGCCTGCGCCGACGTGCTTGTTGCGGGAGAACGCGGAGGATCGTTTGCCAGCCGCGTCTTCTTCGGCCTCGGGCTCGGCGCGCTTTACACACTCTTCCAGAATGAAAACCTTCTGGGCGCGTGGCCCGGAACTCCAAACTACGAACCGAGGTGGCTCCCTGGATCAGCAGTCCGCGCCGATGCTACGCCGGAATATCTCGGCGTGGGCTACATCATCGGACCGCGCATTGCTGGAACGCTCTTCGCCGGAGGCATTATCAGCTGGCTGGTCATCATGCCCGCAATTCATTTCTTCGGCTCGCATTTTAACGGGCCGATTTATCCCGGCACTGTACCCATCTCACAGATGTCCCCAAGCGATCTCTGGCGTATTTATATTCGCCCAATGGGCGCGGGCGCCGTGGCGGCTTCGGGCCTCATCACGCTGCTGCGGACGCTGCCGACGATCATCAGCGCCTTGCGCGCGGGAATGAAGACCATCGGCAAAAATGTTGGCGGCGACTCCGCTTCACGCACCGAGCGTGACATCCCCATGAATATCGTTCTGCTCGGCAGCGGCTTGCTCGTCCTGATGATCTTTCTCTTCCTCACCTTCAAGCCGGTTCCCGGAGCCTATACCGGATGGCTCGCCAATCTCGCGGCCGCGCTGCTGGTCATGGTCTTCGGCTTCCTCTTCGTCACAGTCAGCAGTCGCATTACTGGCCTTATCGGCAGCTCGTCGAACCCGGTCAGCGGCATGACCATCGCCACGCTCATGGCCGTCGCCGCGATTTTCCTGGTCAGCGGCTGGACAGCCCCGGCATTCGGCGCGCTGGCCATCAGCATCGGCGGCATCGTCTGCATCGCGTCATCGAATGCCGGTGACACCTCGCAGGACCTGAAGACAGGCTTCCTCATCGGCGCAACTCCCTGGAAGCAGCAGGTCGCCGTCATGGTCGGCGTCATCGTGTCGGTCTTCTCCATCGGCATCACGCTCAACGCCATGAACAAGGGCCTCGAAACATTCACACCCATGAAGCAGCCCATTCCCTTCAATGTGAGCGCGCCGCCGGATGGCGTCCAGATTCAGCAGCAGCACTTCTCGCGCCAGCGTTTCCTGCTGACCAAGCCGGACAACTCCACGCAGTTCGTGGAAGGCGGCCAGTACGTGCTGCTCAACGCCCTCGGCTCCACCGAGCTGCCCGACGGCAAGTACCTCTACAACCCGCAAACCGGCAACATTGAAATCCAATGGATGCAGGGCATCGGCAGCGAAAAGGCCGCCGCGCCGCAGGGCCGTCTTATGGCCACCGTCATCAATGGGATCCTCGCGCGCAAACTTCCCTGGGGGCTCGTCTTCCTCGGCGTCTTCCTCGTCATCGCTGTTGAAGTGCTCGGCATACGCTCACTTTCGTTTGCCGTCGGGGCCTATCTCTCCATCGGCACCACGCTTGCCATGTTCTGCGGAGGCATTGTGCGCTGGATGGTCGAGCGCGCTGCTATGAAAGCCGGAGGCGCTGATGACACCAGCAGCGAAATCTCTCCCGGCTCGCTCTACGCCAGCGGACTCATTGCCGCCGGTGGCGTCATGGGCCTCTGCGGCGTCGCTCTCAAGCTCTACGAAACTGCCACAGGCAACGAACTACACCTTTGGTTCCCGCACGGAAGCGCCATCTACAACCTGCTTCAACATCAGACCATCTCGATCATCGCCTTTGCGCTTCTGGCCTTCTCGCTCTACTATTTCGCAAGAAAACCACTGAAAAATAAATAGGTGACCGAAGGATTGGCTGGAAATCAGCATCCAATCCCTTGGAGGGTTTGCAATGCTTTTTCCCACGAAGCGTTTCGCTGCAACTGCCGCTCTGTGCGGCTTTATCATCTTCGCCTTTGGCTGCAATAAAAAACCGGATACAGGCACCTTCAAAACCGCAATCGACAATTACTATTCCGCGCATCCCAGCTGCATCTGGCAGAGCCCGGTGAAATTTCCTGCGCAGGCTGATACCTCAAACGACGAGCAAACAAAGGGCTTTGACGCGCTCACCGATGCCGGCCTGCTCACACGTACTCCGCAGGAGAAGAAGCGCTTCCTCATCGGCTCCAAGCAGGTGAATGACTATGATCTATCGGACAAGGGTCGCACCACATGGACATCCGACCCGTCACAGCCCGGCTACGGCAATTTCTGCTATGGCCACCGTGAAGTCACCTCGATTGACAATGTCAACCTGGGCAAAAATGCAAATGGAGCCAACAACGCTGTCGTGAATTACCACTATGACCTCACCGGCGTGCCCGACTGGGCAAAGTCGCAGGAGATGCAGACAGCCTTCCCCAATCTGCAGTCTGACCTGGCCGCCCCGAAGACCGCTACCACAACCTTAGTGCAGACAAACGACACCTGGCAGGTTGCAACGGAGTAATCCCCTCCCCGTCCTTCCAGAAAAACGCACAGGAGGGACAGGGAGCTGGAGTACACTCAATCTGCATGCAGGTAGGCCGTCCAAGCAAAACCGCGTTTAGCGTCGCGCGGCGTCGTGCCGCCCATCAAATCCTCGACTCGCAGCCTCTGGTCCTGAGCGACCCGATCGCAGTCCCTATCCTCGGCCCGGGCGCTGCGGCGAACATTACTGCTGAAGCCGACACACACAACAGCCAATTCGGTCGGGCCATGCGCTCCTTCGTGGTCGCGCGCAGCCGTTATGCAGAAGAACACCTACGCACCGCGGTTGAAAACGGTGTGACGCAATACGTTGTTCTCGGCGCAGGGCTCGACACCTTCGCCTATCGCAACCCCTACGCACAGTTGAAAGTCTTTGAGGTAGATTACCCTGCCACGCAGGAATGGAAACGCTATCTGCTTGCTCAGGTCCTCATCGAAATTCCGCCATCGCTGACCTTCGTTCCTGTCGATTTCGAAAAGCAGAACTTGACCGACGGCCTCGCGCTAACCACATTCGATTTCGCCAAACCTGCTTTTTTCTCCTGGCTCGGCGTTACACCCTATCTCACGCTCGACGCCTTTCGCGCCACCATCCATGCTATAGGGTCTATGCCGGAAGGCAGCGGCGTCACCTTCGAATACGCATTAGACCGTTCCCTGCTCAGCTTCCGAGAGAAAATAGCCTTCGACTTTATCGCCGATCGCGTCGCACAGGCAGGCGAGCCCTTTCAGCTCTTTTTCTCACCCGATGATATGCGAGAGGAACTCCGTCACGCCGGTTTCACGCGTATCGAAGAACTCACCTCCAGCGAAATCAATGATCGCTACTTCCGAGATCGCCGTGACGGCCTCAAGCTCCAGGGAAACGTCGCCCGCCTCATTACCGCATGGCGATGACAGAAAGACCAGACAACCGGGAGCTATAATCCGGGCATGAGCGCACCTGCTTCCGCCCGCGCCGCGAGCCATCGGCATCATGCGCACCAGTGCAGCTTTCATCCTGATCGACGGGACCTGTATCTCCGCCTCGGCACCGTGAGCGTTTTCGTTCGCAATCAGGAGCAGAGTCTGAGGTTTTATCTGGAACAGCTTGGGTTCGAGTTGGCGCTGGACTCAGAATCATCCGGCGAACGCCAGCTCGTGGTCGCCCCGCCGGATGGGACCGCCATGCTCGCCCTTGTCTCGCCTCAGCCCGGCTCAGAGGAATACGAACTCATCGGCATGCCCACGCAGATCGCGTTTCTCACTGAAGATATCTTTGGCAAATATAATGAGTGGCGCGACCGCGGCGTCGCTTTTCTTCGCGAGCCGCAGATACAGCCTTCCGGCAGCATCTCCACGATATTTCAGGACATCGATGGAAACTCCTTCGTCCTGACCACCGACGAATCCGTGGTCCGCGAAGTGGAAGATCATCGCCGGGAACATATTGAGAGATTCGAAGCGGAGCGACGGACAGCACAGGAACTGGAACACGCCCGGGAAGTGCAGACACAACTCTTCCCGAAAGTGCAGCCTCCTTTGGCAACGCTTCGCTATGACGGTCTCTGCATGCAGGCCCGCTCCGTCGGCGGCGATTATTACGACTTTCTCGAGCTTGGCCGCAATCGACTCGGGCTGGTGATCGGCGATGTTTCCGGAAAGGGCACCGCGGCAGCCCTTCTGATGGCGAATCTGCAGGCGCACTTCCGCAATTTGTGCACAGCCTATTCCAGCCGTCCATACATACCCATGGCGCTGGAACAGCCGCAGCGCCTGCTGCATGCAGTAAACCGGCTGTTCTGCGAAAACACCGCGGACAACGCATTCGCTACACTCTTCTTTTCCGAATACGACGATACGGCACGGCGGCTGCGCTACGCCAATTGCGGCCACTTGCCTGCATTGTTATTGCGCTCCAATAACGATCTTGAATGGCTCGACTCCACAGGCACAGTTGTGGGTCTTTTCAGGAACTGGGAATGTTCCGTCGGAGAATGTCAGCTCTTCGCCGGGGATACCGTCGTCCTTTACACCGACGGCGTGACCGAATCATTTAATGCCGATGGAGAGCAGTTCGGCGAGGATCGTCTGGTAAACACGTTGCTCCGGAACCGCCAACTTGATTCCCCGGCGCTTCTTTGCGCATTGGTCAATGAAATTCGCCAATTCAGCGGAGAAAGACAACACGACGACATTACTTTGATCGTTGCAAAATGTCGTTAGGATCAGTTTCATTCCAAAAAACCAGGCAATCTCCGCCTCGGATATCTCTACATCGCTGAGATTGCTTCAGGCTTCTTAGATTGACTTCTACAAACCGGTTCCTGATTTCAATGCGGCTGCTCGCCCTGCGCGGGAGCAGCCTGAGGCTGTGTCGCAACTGGAGCCGCGGTTTGAGCAGGTTGCTGCGGGGCCGGAGTCGCTGCTTCCGGTTTAGGTACTGTCTCCGAAACCGGCATTGGCGTTGGCTGTGCGCTAGAAGCCTGCTGCGGGAGCGGCTTGCGCGGCACCACTACAGTATTCACGGCCGCCGGATCATCCCTCAGCTTTACGTAGAGCGATCCACCTACCGGATGCGGAACCTGCAGCGCATTTCCTGCGAATCCATCCGGGACCTGCATGCTCTGCGCAAAGCCCTGGTCCGCCGATACGGAGTCAATCAGAAACAGGTTCTCCCCTGTTAACGTGCACGTCTGTGCGGTGCTCTTGCTGCACTGCACACTGTCCAGCACAGGCACGCGCACCAGCGTTGCCAGCGGCTGCCAGTCTCCGCTCACACCGTTTGCCCCTACAGGACGAAAACGCAGCGGACCGAATGCCGAAGCTCCGAAATTCTTTGCCGGATCAATGGTCGCCAGCGCTGTCGTAGAATCCTGCAGCGTCAGGCTGCCGTCGCCCATACTGAGCGTCGTGTGGAACGAGCCGTTCGCTGTCGCAACTTCAATCTTCTGCTCCGGAGTAAACGTATCGGGCGTCACTGCTTTGATCGAAAACACCAGCTTGCTGTTCAGCGGCACTTCATTCGTGTCCGTCAGGGTAATATGCGTGTCCTTGCCGGGATCGGCCGTCTGCACGCTCTTGCTCAACAGCTGCACCTTAGGCCGTGGATTCACCACGGTTGCTGGCACATCAAAACTGCGGCCGTCTTTCAATTGCACGTGTGCCGTATCCTTGTCGCCGGCATGTAGCTGAGCTGCCGCATCAGGCTTGGCTGCCGTCATCGTCAAGTCGTCGCCGTTTGCCGTATTCGCCAGCTTGCCCGGCTGGAACTGAATCCCTTTCAAGTCCAGGCTTGCCACTTCATCCAGGCGATTCCCCGCCAGTACCCCCTGGGTATCGCCGGCATTCAGAGTAAAACTCACGTATTTGCCGGCTTCTGACAGGCTGTGCAGCGCAATTTGTTCCGGGTCTTTTGCGCCCGCCTGCTTGATCAACAGCGTCAGCGCCCCAGGGCTCTCATCCTTCAGCGGAACCTTGATCTCCAGCTGGTCGGGCTGCTCAGCCTTCCATTCCGTCTTCAGTTCCTTGCCCGATGCAGTCTTCGCCGTAATGGATTCGACGCATGTCGCATTGCCCGATGTGAAGTGCAGCGTGTCATCACGCCCCACAACCAAGGCATGAGTGTCCGTTGCCGCCAGCTCCCACTTCGTCTTCTGCGCGTTTTGCAGATGATAGCTGGGCCCCTGATACGGCTCAAATCCCCACATGCCGCGCAACGTGCCCGTCATGCTGTCATTCAGCTCCGACGTCTTCACTGATTTGGTATCTACCGAGAAACCGCCTTCTATCGGGTTGGCCTTTACCGGAATATCGATGTCCTTGCCGTTCTTGCCTTTAACGCGCAGGACCATGTCATGCGCATACTGGGTTGCAAACGCCAGCGGAGCGCCCTCTGCCGGAAGCACCAGTTTGTCCTTCGCAACGCAGAATTCCTGCTTTTCGTCCACGGCGCGCAATGGCGGCTGGTGTCCGCCATCAATTGCCGGCAGTGCCATCACGATCACCGACTTTGGATTGCGGAACGACGGCGGCGTATTCAGCTTCAGATCTACTTCATCGTCTTTGAACGTATTCAGAGCCGGAATATATTGATACTGCGCCGTATGGACCGACTCCAGAATATGGGCAATGTCCATCACCGACGCGATATATGGGCTGTAATATCCCGCGCCGGCTCTCTGCGTGTAACTCAGCTGCATCGCCAGGTCGCTGCCCGCGCCGGTGGTAAACGCATCGGTGACTGACAGCGTGTGCCCGTCATCCATCACCAGTTCATTCTGCTTCTGCACCAGGCATGACGCCTGCTGTTCAACTACTTTCTGCAGGCAGTCCTGATCGAGCTTGATGCTCAGGCTGCGTGCCAGCAGCGGAGAAACGTCTTTCAGCTTATCCGGATTGGTCTCATTGATCGTCCGCACTGCATCCAGATACGCATCCAGACGGGCCTTGTCTAGACTCAGCTGGTTCAGGTCCTGAGAGGCTCTGACGAACGAACCCGGACGCGAGTGCACCGCATCGCGTATCGCTCCAAAATCACCTCCGGTCGAAGGCGCGAGGAACACAACTGCCTGCTGCGCGTCTTTCGGCACCGTCACAAAGATGCCTTCCGACATTACCTTCTTGTTCCATGTCTCGGCCTTCGTGAGCCAATCCTCCGGTGGTGGATTGGTCGAACCCCGCAGGAATGTCACCACCATCAGATACTTTACCGATTGCCCCGGAGGCAACACCGGATGGATCCACAGCCTGTCGCCTGCCTGGAGATTCGGGACTTTGGCAATCGGCAGCGTCTTACCGTTGCGCGTTACCCGCACTTCTACCTTCGGTCCGGCGAGATCGAACGGCGCAGGATCAGCCAGAGCAGGCAGTGTCACCGACAACAGAACGGCAGCAATCAGACGCGATAGCTTGAACATATTTTTCGTAACAGACAATGGAGGTTTCCGTTGTTTGATTTAGATGCGGCCCTGCGCTCACGAACTTCAATCCCGGACTGAAAGGTAATCAGCCCGACGCACAGTCCCAGAAAGTCTTACCCCTATTCTAGTCGCCTTTATTCAGACACGACAGTTGTCGGTAAGTTTTGTCCTGCGAATGTGCTCGGCCATATAAAAGAGCGGCGCATTAGGAGGTGAAATTCAACAAAAGAAAGAAATTAAATGAGAGCTGGGATTCTTAGCACAATCATGCTCCCGGCATTATAAGTGTCCTTGTTGGGGCCGAGCAGGAAGATCTCCGGCAGGTAATTGAATGACCAGATATTTAGCTTGCGCTGAGATTATTTCCGCATTGAGTCTATTTTTCTTTCAGCAATTCGATTAACTTCAGCGGGTGTATCGGTTTGGCGACGAGTTCGAATTCAAATCCCTGCCGCTTTCCTTCATGTAATATTTCTGAAATTCCTGCCTGCCCAGAGAAGAGCAGAATTCTGGCGCCGGGATGCATTTTGCGAATAGCGATAGCAAGTTCCATCCCATTCATGCGGGGCATCAGTACATCGGAAAGCAGAAAATCCGGCCGAAAACGGCTCGCTACTTCCAAAGCTGTCCAGCCATCATAGGCAGGCATAACGTGGAAGCCTGCCCCTTCCAGGATTTCGGCAATTGTATCCACAATGAGTTTTTGATCGTCAACAACAAGCACCCTGGGGCGGTTTTGTTGTGTTTTATCAGACTTGGCCTCTCTCCAAGCAGACTCCGTCTTGGGTCTGAAGAACTCATCTGCTACATAAATAGATCCGACTTCGATCTGAGACATAGCCACCTTCGAACTTCTATTCCTGCCCGATAATGCCTGGAGCAGGAGTAGCAAATGGAATGAAAATCGTAACTGTTGTGCCGCTCTTTCCCTTTTCGGTGCTACTCGCAATCGAGATTCGTCCGCCTCTCCCTTCTACAAGCTGCCTGGCCACCCACAAACCTATACCTGTTCCCAGATTTCCTTTCGTAGTGAAGAAGGGTTCAAAGACTTTGGGCAGGTGATCCTGGCTGATTCCCACCCCGTTATCCTGAACCACCAACTGAATCCCATCTCCGGCAGAGCTGATAATCTTTCGAATCGAAATGCAAAGTGTCCCTCCTTCATGCATTGCTTCAATTGAGTTGGCAATAATGTTGGAGAAGACCTGGAGCATCTCGCCTTTGCTGACAACAATCTTCTGCAGATCATTAAATCTCCGGTCCAGGGTAATGTCCGCCGCAAGCAGCTTTGAGTTATATACAGTCAGGACGTTCTCGATCAGATCGTGTAGATGGACCTCGGTAGGCGATCCATCATCGCGGTAATAACCCAGTGTCTGTCGAGCGATATGGGCAACTCGCTCCAGCTCCTCCTCTGCAGTCAGGAGATACCGGTGCGCTTTTCCCGCTTTATCGATGTTCTGACGCGCCAGATAAATCAGGTTTAACAGCGATTCCAGCGGATTGTTAATTTCATGCGCGATTGCGGCTGCCATACGTCCCGTGGCAGCGAGTTTTTCTGACTGGACCAACAGCCGCTCAACCCGTTTACGATCTGAAATGTCGCGGGCAATCTTGGAAGCTCCGATCACGCGCCCGGTTTCGTCTTTAATAGGTGAGATTGTGACGGATACCTCGAAGCGCTGACCATTCTTTTTAACTCGGATCGTCTCATAGTGATCCACCCGCTCTCCTGCTCTTAGCTTACGCAGTATTTCGTCTTCCTCATGTTGCAATTCCGGAGGAATCAGCTTCAGGATTGACTGGCCTACCATCTCCTCCGGCGTGTAACCGAACATCCGATGTGCGCCTTCATTCCAGGTCCGGACAATGCCGTTCAGGTCTTTACTGATAATGGCATCATCCGCAGAATCGACGATCGCCGCAAGCCGAAAACGGCTGTCATCTATTTGCTTCAAATCAGACATGTCGCGCGTGATTCTGGAAACCCCAATCACATTTCCTTCTTCATCTATTATGGGCGAAATAAGTTCTGAAACAGAAAACTTCTCCCCGCTCTTTTTGATCCGTACTGTTTCAAAATGATGGTCGATCCGTTCACCTGCTCTCAGCTTCTGCATGATCAGCTCTTCCTCAGCATGTAATTCGGGAGGAATGAGTCGGAGAACCGATTGCCCAACAATCTCGTCTGCTCCATAACCAAAGACCCGCACCGCAGCTTTATTCCAGCTGGTAATAGTTCCACTTATATCCTTGCTGATGATGGGCACGTCGAAACTTTCAACAATGGCGGCAAGATGAGAACGATCCAGCTCCGGCTTCAGCCCTGTGCAGGACGGATGAGTTGAGAATCTTGTAGTTCCGCTTTCCAAACAACCGACTCCACTTAATAGCTCTCGATTTAAAAACTGTGACGGTACACCCACCTGTAGGTTAGGATGCAGCAAAAACAGCAGCAGGTTTTTCCAGTCTCCAATAGAACCCTGACTATATGCCCTTTGAATAGTTACAGCTGGCTGTTCACTGGCTTATATGCAGACTGAAAACCGGGAGCGAATGATCACCTTGTCGTCGATATGTATCTTCTCGCCCGCTTGTTCCTTTAGTTTCCTTTATCAGACTTGAAGGATCACTCCTTGTCATTATCATGACATTCGCAGGCGATCTGGCTGAACTGTTCCGGGACTGACAAAATTACTTTCAAATCTGAAAACGACACTCATCCGGAATGTCTCCCCAGCTCGGGACCTGTCTGGACGCAGGGGTCCCGAAAAAATCCTCAGACACGATACTCTGGGTTTAATGATCTGGTTAAGATTTGCCCTTGCTGCGACGCTCTCCGTTATTTCCATTTCCGCGGGCAGCGCTGTTACGCATCATCCCGGCCCTTATGTTCCGCTGTGCTCGCATATCAGTTTGAGCGCCAGCTATCTGGCTGAAGCGGAGCCGGACAAAGGGCCGGGATTCTTGTTTGTAATTAAGAACGATACAAATAAGGACATCCGTCTGGCTCTGCCCGTGCCGTCGAGCGCGCATTGGTATGCGCAGGTTGGAACAAAGTGGCTGTGGCGCGCATCGAGCGGCTCTGGAGGCAGTTTCGTAGACGCCTACAACGAAAAAGGAGAGGTTTTCGCTTATCAGCCCAAAAACCCCCCGCAGCATCCTGAGTACATGACTGTTCCTGCGCATGCCTCGCATGAATGGACCGAAACCATGCATGACCATCCGGAGATCGCGTATCGTCCCAGTTGCGCCATCTGCAATTACCCCGGCGAGCGCGAGTACCGCGCTGTCTTTGCTTACGCCTATGTTCCGCATCCTCAGGAACATGCGGAAGCACTGCTGCCCTGTGGGCTTCGGTCCGGTCCGGTTGTCATGCCTCCGCTGACGCCGCGCCCGGCAAAGTAAGCAAAACCATTCGCAGATAAAAGTTGCATCAACGTCGGCCCTGCTGCGCAGTTACGCGTCTATCTGCAATGGAAGCGTTCGCTACTGGAAGCATTCACTGCGGTAAGCGCAACCCACGCACCACATATGGTGTCTGAATCAATGTTGGAGGAAACAACATTATGCGAAAAATACTCTGTACGATAGCGTTTACTGGCCTGCTCACCCTTGGAATGGCATTCGCGCAGGACCAGTCCACCGCCACAACCACCGCTCCCCCAATGCATGGACCGCGTCATCAGATGATGAATCCGGACAAGCAACTGGAGCACCTTACGAAAGCCCTCAACCTGACCTCGGATCAGCAGACCCAGATCAAGCCAATTCTTGAAAATCAGCAACAGCAGATGATGCAGATTCATCAGGACACATCGCTCTCGCGCGATGACAAGATGGCAAAAGCAAAAAGCCTGCACGACGACACTACAGGCAAGATTGAAGCCGTGCTGAATGATCAGCAGAAGCAGAAATACGCAGCCATGCAACAGAAGATGCAGGAACGGATGCAGCGGAGAATGCAGGGTGGATCGACAGCGCAGCCGCAATCCCAGCCTCAGCCGCAACAGTAGTTTGTATCTGAGCGAGTTGCAAAAGACCGCTGAAGACTCAGCGGTCTTTGTATTGCATTTTTAGGATTGAGAAACGACCGCTGGCAGGAACAGCCCAGCATCGTTTAATGTGACTGCGAATTCGTGACGGTGGCCCTGGGCTGCTGCTCCGCATCGGCATGAAACTTCTTGTAATCGTTGTCTGTAATCGCAATATCTCCGCGCCAGCCGAGAATGCCGATGGCATGCGCAATGATATGGATCTGCGCATCTGTAGGAAGCCATAGCTCATTATTGACCAGCTTCTGGTCAAAAGTGAAGGTGCTACCTTTCCCTACTGAGAGCAGCCCGAAGCCGAGATGAAAGTTTCCGTCGAAGCGAGCGATCATGCGTCTGACCTGACGGTCACTCTCGTCAACACAGATCGTGCCGGAGAGCTTCTTGGATGCATTCTCCGCCATGCCGTGAGTTTTGGCGCGCGGATCGCCTGTAAAGTCAAACGCAATCATGCTGCGGCCATCCATCTGTTCACGCCGCGGATTCGACACTCTCATGATCTCGAGCAGGCGGCTGACGCTGACCTCATCCTTGTCCATGGACTGCCCCGGAGGTGTTTTTGAGGCTTTTTCGACCTCTTTCTCAACCCGTTCCTGTTCCTTCTTCTGGTCGTCTTTGCTCAGGTCTTTGCCATTCTTCTTCACTTTGCGTTCAATTTCATGGCCGTTCACAAAGAAAACGTAGTGCTCTTCGCTCTCGTCCTTCTTGATGTTGCCTTTCTTGTCCAGTTCATGGGTGATGACAGTCTCGTGATATGTGTAGTTCTCGCGTATCTTGTCCAGCTTGTGCTGATGCTCCTCAACCT
Source organism: Alloacidobacterium sp. (assembly GCA_035293545.1). Classification (GTDB taxonomy): domain Bacteria; phylum Acidobacteriota; class Terriglobia; order Terriglobales; family Acidobacteriaceae; genus Alloacidobacterium. Next base: position 24,906 of record DATGMQ010000099.1, read on the forward strand.
GCTTCATCAAAGTCGGCACATCGGGCAACGGCAACTGCGCCGATTGCGTGAACGAGAATCCAGTCAGGAACATTGCGATACTTAGAAGAAAAAGTGCTCTCATCGATGGTCTATCTCAGGGTACGCTGGTACGATCAGCGAAGTTCCAGCATAAGGAAGCGAGGTAAATCCAGGAAGATGTTGCGATTGTTAGTGAGATGGATACTTGATGCGGTTGCCCTGTTAATTGTCGCCGAACTGGTTCCCGGCTTCAAAGTAGCAAATCTGCCCTCGGCACTGATTGCCGTGATTGTGATCGGGCTGCTGAACGTGACGCTCGGCTTCCTGTTGAAGCTGATTACCCTTCCGTTGGGTATTTTGACGCTGGGATTGTTTTTCCTGGTCATCAACGCTTTCATTCTCAAGCTGGCCAGCGGCGTTGTTCCCGGATTTTATGTCTATACATTCGGGGCGGCATTCATCGGGGCAGCCGTGCTGGCTCTGCTGCATATGCTCTTCGAGGCATTGTCGAGTTAAGGCTTCTCCGGTTTAGTAGAGTCAGGCACAGCCACGCCTTTGGGTTTGCGCGCATTCCGAGAAACTGTGGCGCGACCGCTGGTTGTCTTGCGTTCGGAACGGGAATGCGCGTCATCGGGAACAGCTACGGGCTGGGGCGCAATGCGCGCGCCGGAAGCTGCGCCAAGCCCGCTGCTGGGGGCTGCTATATGAATTCCGGGTGCGGCAAATGGGCGTTGCCGCGAGTGCTGGACGCTTCCGATCACAATGGCACAGCCGGCTACGGCAGCCGCGGCTGAGGCGAAGAGAATTCGCTGCGTAAAGAAGAAATTCCGGAGTCCGTCAGCAAAATTCTTATGAACCGGTTCATGTTGCAGACGCGCATGGATACGCTGTTCAAGTTCTGCCGGGGGCTGTGCATGCGCAAGAAGAGACAATGTAGATTCGATCTGCTTGTCTGCGCTGTTCGGCGGATTTGTGTGGATTTTCATCGGCTGTCCCTTTGCTTTGCCAGCAGTTCCGCAAGCTCGCGGCGCGCGCGAAAAATACGGGAGCGGATGGATGATTCGGTCGTAGAGCAGATATGAGCAATCTCCGCTGTCGAGAGTTCTTCGAGCGCGGACAGCAGCAGCGCTTGCCGCTCCTTCGCCGGTAATTGGTCGATCAGCGCCAGTACACGCGCATGCTCCTGCGATGAGATGACCTCGTCGTCGGCTCTTCGCTCAGAAGATGGCAGGATGCGCGCGAGATCGGCCACATCTTCGGTTTCCGGACGCGTCTTGCTCCGGCGTTTGCGGTCAAGAGCCAGGTTCCAGGCAATGCGGACCAGCCATACCCGCGCGTCGCGGATTTCACCCAGTTTGTTTTGGTGCCTCAGGACGCGAAGAAATGTCTCCTGCACAATATCTTCCGCTTCGGCGGAGTTGCGCGTGACCGAATAAGCGACGCGATAGAGCGTCGTCGAATAATCGGCGACCAGAGCAGTAATGATTTCGTTCGCGTCTTCCCGGGTCTTCAATACAGGTTGAGTGTAAAACCAGCCGGCAACTTGTGCTTCGAGAGAACTCATGACTCTTAGCAAGATTGACGGGAACAGAGGCTTTTGCGCTCATGAAAAGACGAAAATCGGCCTTCCGTGGGCCTGCTATGCTGGCTCCAATGCAACGCCGAGAGTGGTTTGAGCTGCATGATCATCGGCTGTATCCCGGATTTTTGCGCGACCTGGCAACAGATGCTCTGGAGGCCATCTGGGACTACACCAACAGCTATCGCGTGATTGTCCCTCGCCTGCGGACCGCAATGGAAGAGGCCGGAACGCATCAAATCATCGACCTATGCTCAGGCGGAGGCGGCCCCTGGCTTCGCCTGCGGGAACAATTTGCAGCGACTGAGAGATTTCCAGTCAAAGTGCTGTTGACCGATAAATACCCAAATAAGAAAGCATTTACGAGCCACAGAACCGAAGGAGAAGTGCAATATCACCCTTTCCCCGTTGATGCGAGCGAGATTCCGGTTGAGTTGAATGGCTTTCGGACCATCTTCTCTACCTTCCATCATTTCAATCCAAAAGCAGCGCGGGCCATTCTTGCAGATGCAGTAAGTTGCCGCCAGGGCATTGGCGTTTTCGAGGCAGCAAAACCCAGCCTCCGCAGAATACTGGCTACGCTGGCCGTACCGGCGCTCTGCTGGTATGTCACGCCGCGGATTCGTCCGTTTCGCTTGTTGCGCCTTTTCTGGACGTTCCTTTTGCCAATTGTTCCCTTCACCCTGCTTGCCGATGGGATTCTGTCGTGCCTGCGGGCCTATTCGTTTGAAGATTTGCATGAGCTTACGAACGGTCTTGCTGATACTTACCAATGGGAGATCGGTGAAGAACATGGAGGAAGAATCGGCATTACCTATCTGATTGGCAGGCCTTTGTAGCAGGCCTAAAGCTTTTTCGTTTGGCATAATTGGTCGTCATTCTGATGACCGAAACAGGGTCCCCAGCACGTGCGGTTTTCACGTGATGGGGTGGTGAAGGGAGGAAGAATCTCAACCAAACTGGCTGGGGATTCTTCGCCAGAATGACGATTATGTGTCTGGCAGACTAAAAATTTTATCGCGCCGTTTGAGCGGTTGCGCCCTGCAGCTTCTGTGTGGCGATCTGCCCCGCAGCCGTGGTCTTGTCCTGGTCCTTGATTTCGGCATAGAGACGTTTCGCCTCAGCCGAATTCGTCGACTCATACAACGCGGCCAGTTGCAGCTTGGCCATGCTGGCAGGCACGGTCAAGGTTGGCTTGGCAATGAGCTGCTTATAGAGCTCTATGGCCTGAGCATCGCGGCCTGTCTGGTGATACAGTCCGGCGAGAGCCAGTTTAGCCAGAGCGGCTACGCCCTTATCGCTGGAATCAGCAGCCTGCTTCAGATCATTTTCTCCCGCTGCGGTCTGCCCCATGTCGATGGCAGTCATTCCGGCCAGATAGCGCGCATTTGCGCCAACTTTGAACCAGCTGTACTGATTGGCAACTTCTTCAAAGAGCGGACGCGCATCTTTGGCGCGATCGGCAGCGCTGGCATACGTCTTTACTCCGGGCACGGCAGGCTGACCCGGCTGCGTCAGCGGCGTGTTGTAAATGTCCATAGCCTGGCCGAAGAGGCTTTCAGCGCGCTCTGCGCGGTTGTTGTAAGTAATAACGCCGGCAAGGACAATGGCGATAACTGCAACTACGACGACTGAAATCTTGATAATGGTCGAGCGATGCGTCTCGATCCAGTTCAGGCTGGAAGCTGTCGCCTGAACGAAACTGTCCTGCTTTAGCGCGTGACGGGTTTGTGTATCCACGAGTTTCCTTCGAGATTCCTTTAAGGAAGGAGAAGTGGCAGGCAGGGATAATATGACTGTCTGCTTAGATACTAAAAGTCTAGCAGCGTGATATGTGCGGGTCAAACCGCACATTTGTCTGTGATTATTCCCGGTTATAGCCGGAACGAGCCATGCGAGACGCCAGTCGGCGGACAACGTCATCGCTCACAGGATGGACTCCGCTGGCCGAAACCCATCGATTGTAAAAGTTAAAGAGAGCGCATGCTGAGATGGCGTAGAAGATGGCATCGTCTTGCCAGCCGGCAGCGTGGAGATGTTCGATATCTGACTGGATGATCGAGGCTGAATCTAAAGTGACTTTGCCAATGAATCTAAGTAGCGCTTTCTCGTTCTCCGGAAGCGCAGATTTCTCCAGATCGTGAAGAACGCTCCAAACGAGGGCCTCGTCCCTGAGAAGCTCCGCCGCCACTGCGGCATGGGCCTTCATGCAGAACTCGCAGCGGTTCAGAGATGAGGTATATGCCGCGATCAGTTCGCGCAATCCTGTGGAGATTGGACTCACCTTATGCATGATGACATGCGACATGGCAGCAAGATGATGCGCAAGTTCAGGATCGAAGGCAAGCAGATTCCATATCTGCCAGGAGTCGCCACCTGAACCCTTCGCCGCTTCCAGCAGGTCTTTGTAGGGACTCGGCTTCGGGCTGCGTTCGACTTCCGCGAGAAAGAGCGGCGGCTGTGCTATTGAGCTTGTTGTCATAAATTTGCTCCTGGGGAAAGTTCAGAAACTGATGCGCGCTGCCACCTGAAAAGCACGCGGCCCGCCTGATCCGAAAACTCCTCCTGCTGTTGATACCGGCCTTCCAAAGCTGGATGAGAACGTCGGATTGCTGTTATCAGGCGCCAGAGTATTGGCAAAACCCGAATAATTGAGGTTGGTAGTGCCGAGGAAGTTTACGACGTTAAAGATATTGAAGGCTTCACCCATGAGATTGACCCGCCAGCGCTCCCCAAAGGCAAAAGTGCGGTCAAGCCGGAAATCCAGCGCGTTGAAGCTGTCATTAAAGTGCGCCTGGTCGCTCACCAGCGGCAGCATGACATACCCGGTTGAGCCGGGTGTAGTTTCATAGACGCCGCCCGCAGCGTTTGTCTTCTCGATAAAGGCGTTCAGCTCTCGAGCATTATGGAACTGCCTTCCTCCGGCATTTCGCTGGATACTGGGCACACGCTGGCTGCCGTCGGGCAGCAGTATGTCCATCGGTACGCCGGAAGCAATGGTCCAGATCGGCGAGAAGCGGAATTTATAGGGCAGGTTTGCTACTCCGGAGAGAACGAGCCGGTGCCGCTGATCGTTTGGCGGCGGACCGTATTCGCGCTGCAGATTATTTGGATCAATCGGCGAATAGTTGAATGGAATCTGGTCGTCGTTGGCGTAGTTGTATGCCTTCGCCCAGGTGTAGGCCGCATCGAACTCGCCATATTGCGCAAGTCTCTGGCGCGCGCTGAACCAGAGACCGTCATATTTTGTGTTCACGGCTGATTCAAGGTCAGTAACGCTGTCCGGACCGCCGGTTTCAGGATTGAAGACGGAGCCGACAGGGCGTCCGATGATAAAGCGCGTGCCGAGATTGTGGATGCCGTCAATTTTAAAGACAAGGCTCTGGCTGACCTGCTGCTCGATGCCGAGATTGAACTGCTGCACCATCGGATTACGCAGGCGATTATTGATGACGTCAATTCCGGTCGAACCTGCGCCGGCCAGCAGAAATCCGCTGAACGGGCTGGATAACAACTGCGGCGCGCCGGGAACAAAGGTGCCGTCAGGATTGAGGTAAACAGGATGGCCATTTGGAGCCGTTATGGCATTGCCTGCGGTGACATTCAGCGCAAGCGCACGTCCGTCGAAGCCTTTTTCGAGCGACATCACTTCAAAGAGAATACGGTCGTAATAAATTCCATAGCCGCCGTGAACACTCAGCTTCGGATTCACGGCGTAGTTGAACCCGACTCGCGGACCGAAATTGGCATAATCGCGATGGCGTGTTCCATGATAGAAAGACTCAACAATCGGATTGCGCTGCGAATACCAGCTAAGGTTATTGAGATTGGTGTCGATCTCCCACCGCAGGCCCAGGTTCAAAGTCAGTCTGCTGGACATCTTCCAGTCGTCCTGTGCAAAGAGAGCGGCATGGTAGCTGTCATTGTTGGGCAGAATCAGCGGTTTAGTAGGAGTAGAACTGCGCAGCGCGACGGCGAAGAGCAGATCATTGTCGTCAACTTTGCCATCGCCATTGCGGTCAAAATCAGGAAAATCTTCCACAGCCTGAATATTCCCCTGCAGAAACACCCCAAGGAAGAAGTCTGCGTCAATGCTTTGTATCTGTCCGCCGAAGCTCAGCGTGTGGTTGTGTTTTGACCATGTGAGCACGTCATCGCCTTGCAGACGGAACTGTTTTGTGGATTGCGGAACCCGATATGTCGCGCCTTCATCGAGGTCGGGAAAGCTGATCTGCGGGGCCGTTGTAGTGGGAAGGATGGAATTGCTGAAGTTGTTATCAGCAAAGCTGAGTCGGTTGATGAGCGTGGGGCTGAATATGTGTACCCAGTCCACGATCAACCCCTGGAGGTGATTTTCTGATGTCTGCCGATAAGCTTGGCTGCCAATGGCACGGTCCAGAGTGCTTTGGCTGAGATCGTCTTCGAGTTGCAGAGAATGACGAAAGCCGATACGGTCCCGGTCAGAAATTTGCCAATCAAGTCGCTCTGTGGTCAGAAAGTCATGAAGCGGCGCTTTGGCAAAGACCCTGTCGATGGTCTTTGCTTCGGTATTCCGAACACCCACCAGATCAGCCCCTGCCTGCTGGCGGTCCTCTACGCCAATAAACCACCATGCCTTGTCCTGGCGAATTGGTCCGCCGATATCGCCCGTATATTGCTGCCGATGGAAAGGAGGCGTCGCGCCGATCGAGCGGTCATACGTCGCAGGCAGGCCCTGCAGCACTTTATCGCGCTCATACATTCCCACGCTGCCATGCAGCGAGTTGGTCCCCTGCTTTGTAACTACATTCGTTACCGATGATCCGGAGCGCCCGAGCGTGGCGGAAAAGCGGTTCGTAGCAATCTGAAATTCCTGCACTGCATCTTCTGGAATATTGACGAGTGACCCGCCGACCACATCGTCGTTGTTGTCTGCGCCGTCGACGGTCACATTGCTGCCGCGGCCTATCTGCCCTGCAGAAGAAATCACCACGGTATTTGTTTTGGTCGGATCGAAATTTGGCGCAGGGGTATTGCCGGGTACCAGCAAAGATAGCTCAAGATAATTTCTACCGTTTAGCGGAAGATTATCAATCTGATGCGAGCTGATGACGCTGCCGACCACGGACGTCGTTGTGTTTACCGCCGGCGTCGCTTCTGCCCCTACTTCGACGCTGGTGCTGCTGGCCGCTACCTGCAACTGAATCGGAAGGCGCAGCTCCTGTCCCACTGCGAGATTGACAGTCTGCTCGTAAGCAGCAAACCCAGTAGAAGAAGCAATGGTCAGCCGATAAGTTGCTGCTTCCAGTGTAGTAAACGAGAACGAGCCGTCGTTTTGTGTAGTGAAGATCCGAACTGTGCCTTGCGCCTGATTGGTAAGGCTGACAGCTACCTGAGATACGACCTTCCCGGAAGGATCAGAGACGACTCCACTGATAGTGCCTGAGGCCGATTGCTGGGCAAATAGCGCTGAAGAAAAGATAAGCAGGATGGGAAGCAGAATGGCAGGGATGTTTTTGCGGACAAGTGATAGAAACAAGACTTTCCTCCGTCATCGACCTCAAAAGGTAACTTTCTGACTGCTTCTGGTGGTGAGCGGTAGGCAGCCTTCCGTATGCACGGTAAAAGACCTGAACGAGAAAGTCTTGAATCGAATGAAGGAACTTGGCCTCAATCAAAAGGTCGATTTCTAAAATGGATTCGTGCTCGAAACAGCAGAATTACGCATAGAACGAATGGCAGTCGATGACTGGCAGGATGTGCGGTCCATTTACCTTGAGGGCATCGCGACCGGAAACGCCACTTTTGAGCAATCCGCTCCTGAATGGGAAACCTGGCATGCCGCGCATCTGAAAGAATGCCGCCTGGTTGCTCGCCTGCATAAAGGGCTGGTCGGCTGGGCAGCGCTAACGCCCGTCTCAGGGCGTTGCGTGTATGCAGGCGTAGCGGAAGTTAGTGTTTACGTGGCGGAGCGAATGCGCGGGAAGAAGATTGGCCAGCGGCTATTATCCGAATTAGTAAAGGAATCCGAAAAGCATGGAATCTGGACCTTGCAGGCTGGAATCTTCCCGGAAAATATCGCCAGCATTGAGGCGCATAAGCGATGCGGCTTTCGGGTGGTGGGCACTAGGGAAAAGCTGGGCAAAATAAATGGCGTGTGGCGCGACGTTATCCTGATGGAACGACGCAGTAAGGCATTGTGACTGAATAGCTGATCTGGAAGTAGCAGCGGGACACAGTAGTGTCCCGCGTTTCTGAACTAGGCAGCACGAACGGGATCTTCTATCTCGCCATTTTCGATTTTTTCCTGGCAGTCCCTGCAATATGGCGCCCACGGGACCGCCTCCAATCGCTTTACTCCAATGGAATTGCCGCATTGCAGGCATTCTCCATAGGTGCCTTCGTTAATCCGGGCGAGCGCGGACCGAATCTGTGAGAGTTGTAGATGCCCATTTGTGCCCTGTGTGAACAGCAGTTCCTTCTGATACGAAGTAACTGCCTGGTCGGCCACGTCCTGGGTAGCATCGGCTACAGTCTGGCGGCCTTGTTCTACGGCGGTCAACATAGAGCGCTCGAGCAGGTTCTGCTGTTCGCGCAGCTTCGCTTCCATTTGCCGCATGTTTGGAAAAGACTGTGTCACGTTACTCGAACTCCTTTGGTTGAGGACGCATCCTCTCTTCTTGCAAGACAAATATTGGACGCTAAAACCGCCGGAAAAGATTTGTCGGAATGATGCGGAATTTTCTTTCCTGCCTAAGTGGATTCCGGACGCTCGCTTGATGAGGCCGCGCCAGCCGTATAGGCTAAAAGCAGCTATGTACGAAGATTTTCATGTAACTGACCGCTGGACGGGTGAAGACCTGCACTGCCGCTGGAAAGCAAACATTATTGCTATTGCTACTCGCCACGCTGATGCTGTCGATGTGCGTTTCGACGTGAATCAACGTCCTGTATGGATTGCCATGCCCTGCGAAGCCTGGGTGGAGCAGAAGAAACGAACCGGCTACGTGATCACCGACCAGCTCGCCGCTCAGATAGCCGGACACTATCTGAAACAGGCGATTGAATCGGGCTACGACAACGGACGCGAAATGTACACGATGGGCGTCGAAGAGGTGCTGGAGCATTTGGAGGTAGTCTTGCGCGAAGCCGGCCATACCAGCAAGCTGCCCACTTTACCGGCAACCGATGACGCGCAGCCTGCCGCCTGAATGTGGATGTAAACCATCATTCTGAACGAAGTGAAGAATCTCAAAGGAAATTCGCTTATTTTGAGACTCTTTGCTCGGATTGATAACCTTCTTTGGCCGGAAAACTCACCTGCAAACAAGTGATCCGGATATGAAAAAGGCCGCATACGCGGCCTTTTTCATATCTGTAAATCTCTTTTTGGCCTAGTAGCGTCCGCTCCGCTGCCGCCGGGAATCGCGTCCGCCCGATTGCGCCTGGTAGCAGCTCTTGCAGAAGACAGGCCGATCGCCGCGTGGTTCAAATGGAACCGTGGTCTGCTGGCCGCAGCCTGCGCAGATTACAGACGTTCCCTGCGACGCATTCTGGCGATATCCACCACCGCCTCCATATCCGCCGCCTCCCTGATCGTTCTTTTTTGCCTGGCGGCAGGGCTTACACCGCTTGGGCGCAGAGTAGCCGCGCTCGCGGAAAAACGCCTGATCGGCAGCCGTAAAGGTGAATTCCTGTCCACAGTCACTGCAGGTGAGTTGCATATCTCCAGTCATATAGTTCCCTTCGCATTCCTCGTTCCCGTCTGGAGAGTTCCTGCGCTGTTGCACGAATCAACCCGGTACCCTGGCGGAGATCGACAGAAAGTCTGAGCAGCGGTTCGGTAGTCTGCTTATTATTGCACTGTTCCGTGAATCCGACCATTGAATTACATGGAATCCAGCGTCTGCCGAATGCCCTCTTTATAGGGCGTTTTGGCCAGGTCGCCCAGTAAGGCCTTCAGGCGCGAGTCGTCCAGAATGACTGGAGAAGTCTGCAGATAATGCATCTCAACCAGCTCGCGCAGCACAGGGTTAAAGAGCCCAAAGAGCCGCAGCGCCGTCTTTCCTGCAGCCATGTACTTCGGCTTGCGCCCTGCCTGGGCAAAGATTTCTTCCACCACGGCGCGCGTTGATGTGACTTCTGCGCCACCCAGGTTCCACGCCCTGCCCCATGCCTGCGGTTCTGCGATCAAGCGAGAGATAGTAACGCCTGCGTCGGGCACATAGACGAATTCGTGAGGCGTATTGATAGGGCCAATCAGTTGAGCGCGTTTGCCGGTCTTCGCCGCTTGAAAAGCGCTCCACAGAAAGCTCTTATCCACGCCTGGACCATAGAAATCAGGCAGCCGAAGAACGGCCGTTTGGATCCTGCCGCTGTCATGCGCGGCGAGCACGATGTCCTCCTGTTCTTTGCGCATGCGGCCTTTGAACGTATGCGGCTGTCGCGGATGGTCTTCGCTGACAGGCTCGCTCTGCGGAAGCCCATACGGATAGACAGTTCCGATGAGAAGCAGCTTTTTCATGCCTGCGGAGATGGCGCCGTCGAGGGCCTTTTTCATCAGCTGCGGATGCAACTCAAATTGCCAGTAGTTCACGCCGACCATATAGATGGCCGTATCCACGCCGGTAAGCGCCATGCGAATCGTTTCCGGCTTATCGAGGTCCCATGGAGCGATAGAGGCGAGCGGATACTTCTCAAACGCGCCACGCAGCGCAGCTTCCGATCTTCCTACAACGCGAAATGATGTGCTTCGCTGACTCAGAGCGTCAGCCACCGCATGGCCCAGGCTGCCGCTCGCTCCTAAAAGCGCAATTGAACTCATTCCATCTCCTGTTGTCGAGATCACATCATTTCATAGTGATTTGCCGCATACAGATGCTCAATATTCAGCAAAACAGGTTGAAAATGTGATGAAATGCGCGTTTTATCAGTCATATCGAGCGCAATTATCAACACTTTGCTGCTCGAATCGTTTTGCCATCTCACTGTTCAGGATGGCACAATAATCGGTTTGCCCAAGGAGCAAATGTATGGGAGCTGCCACGTTGGCAACTGACCTCCGAACTTTGACTGACGGTCCGCATGTTCACCGGAATCTATCGACGCCGCAACTGGTTGAAACATCGATTGCCCGCGGCGAAAGCCGCCTGGCTTCGAATGGCGCGCTGGTAGCGCTTACAGGCGCCCGCACTGGACGATCGCCAAAAGATAAGTTCACCGTAGAAGATGACCAGACCCGCAGCCGCGTGGACTGGGGCAAGGTGAACCAGCGCTTCGACCCGGCAAAGTTCGAGGCTTTGCTGGATCGCGTGGTGAAGCACATGGCCGAGCGCGACCTGTATGTGATGGACCTCTATGCCGGTTCCGATCCGGAATACCGCCTGCCCATCACGGTGATTGCCGAGTACGCATGGCACGCGTTATTTGTGAAACAGCTCTTCGTGCGCCCGCAATTTGCCGAGCTGCGGCATCATGTTGCTGAATTCACAGTGATTGCGGCTCCGGAATTTGAAGCTGTTCCGGAAAGAGATGGAACAAAGTCCGGGACATTTATCCTGGGCGATTTTACGCGCAAGATCATTCTCATCGGCGGCACAAAATATGCCGGCGAGATGAAGAAGTCGATCTTCGGCGTGATGAATTATCTTCTGCCGGAACGCGATGTTTTTCCCATGCACTGCTCGGCGAATATTGGCGCCGACGGCGATACAGCTCTGTTTTTTGGGCTCTCGGGAACAGGCAAAACTACACTTTCCGCTGATCCGCTGCGGCGTCTGATTGGCGATGATGAGCATGGCTGGAGCCCGACGGGCGTATTTAATATCGAGGGCGGCTGCTACGCCAAATGTGTTGACCTTTCAGAAGAAAAAGAGCCGCAGATTTACCGTGCCATCCGTTTTGGAGCGGTTCTGGAAAATGTCGTAATCGACCCAATCACCGGCGTTCCTGATTATTCCGACATTCGTTACACGGAAAATACCCGCGCCGCCTATCCCATCGAATTCATAGAGCATGCCGTGATTCCAGGAATAGGTGGACATCCCAGAAATGTGCTTTTCCTGGCTGCGGATGCGTTCGGCGTCCTTCCTCCGGTTGCGAAGCTGACGCCCGAGCAGGCAATGTATCACTTTCTCTCCGGCTATACTGCGAAGCTTGCCGGAACCGAGGCCGGGCTGGGCAGTGAGCCGGTCCCCGAATTTTCAACCTGCTTTGCATCGCCCTTTCTGCCGCTTGCGCCCGGCGTTTACGCAGAAATGCTTGGCCGCCGCCTGAAGCAACACAATGCGCAGTGCTGGCTGGTAAATACCGGCTGGACCGGCGGCGCATTTGGCATAGGCAGGCGCATGAGCCTGAAGCATACCCGTTCCATCGTGCACGCGGTTCTGGATGGAAGACTTGCCAAATCCGAATATGTGACCGAAGACGCATTCGGTCTTTCGATTCCCACATCCTGCCCGGACGTTCCGAGCGAGATACTGAATCCGCGCAATGCATGGGCCGATAAGCGGGCATATGATGTCCAGGCGCAACAGCTTGCCGCTAAATTTGAAGAAAATTTTGCCAGGTTTGATGTTCCGGAAGACGTGCGCGCCGCAGGCCCGAAATCGCTCAGGTAAACTAGGGCCTGGATGTTTGCCCGCAAGCTGAAGATAGAAAGCATCAGCGCTGACGGAAATCCGCAGCCCTGCCCGATAGCATGGATCGACAACTTCGCCATGCGCAACTTCACAAATGACGCGGTCTTCGACGACACCCTGCCGGTTGCCGATGGCCTGTTGGAAGCGGGTTACCGGGTGCCCCTCGACCGCTTGCACTCAGCCATGGAGGACTGGTTCCGGCGCAAGAGCTATCTCAAGCCTGATGAGCGGCTGCGCATCACTGATCTTCAGGCGGAAAGAACGGATAATATTCCACGTAAATAGACGCGTCGAAAGGAACAGGCTGGCCGTCTTTCATTCGCGGTTCGAAAACCAGGTTCCTGGCAAATTTACGTGCCGCTCCTTCCAGATGCTTGTCATCAGAATCAATAATCGATTCTTTGGCGACATGCCCCTTTTCATCCACCGAGACCTCAACCTGAATATTTCCATAGCGCGCATCTGACTGGTCCAGCGACTTGGATTTAATGATCTTGTATTGGCTTTCCGGAGAAGGCATCGAAGGCGCATCCGGAACCTGCATGAAATGATCCGGAAATTTACTGACCGCTTCGACCGTTCCGGTTGCCTCCACCAGTAACTTCTTGTCCTGATAAATGTGGATGGATCCCGGCACAGAGTGAGTGCCAATCGGCAGCCATTGGTCGTACATGATGGTTCGGTTGAACATCTGCGCATATGCAAAGAGGTGAATCAGCGGACTGAAGCAAATCGTCGTTCCTGCCTGATCATTCGCACAGAGCAGAGGTGTATCTTCAAGCTGCTGCATCTGCATTGGCTTGATGTTCTGCGGCTCCTGCGCAAAGCGGTCCACCGCGGTCCGCGGAAGGATTACGGCGCGTTCAAAATCAAGAATTTTCAGGGGAACATCGCCAGTGTAGTGCTGCCAGTCCACATGGTCGCGCACATTTGTGATGTGGGTAAGCTGATAATCGCCCGCCTTGATTTCTGTTCTCTCATACAGGATTGGATCGCGATAAATATCATATGTCGCTGTGCTCTCGTGCCCCTCGCGGTCATACAGCGTCAAGTCGTAATGAATGTGGTGGGGAATGTCATTCGTAGTCAAACCGGCAAGAAGCGATTCAGCATGTTGCAGCTCCTGCTGGTAGTTTGTGTTCTGCATGACCTGCCCCTGACTCGATGCAGCTGCCATCAGAGCGGTTCCCAATGCAACGAATTGTGTGAAACGACGCATCGGGCGCTATGTTAACGTCCCTGCGATATATGAGCAACTCTCCCTGACAAAATGCTAATTTCTTCTTCCCGCCGCTTCGCTCAGGTTTACCCGAATTGCATTTATGGCATCCCATCTTTGTTCGTCAATCTTTCTACCGAGGTGTGTCACATGAAACTGGAAAGCATGAGAGAGCTTCTGCTGGACGAACTGCAGGACCTTTATTCGGCTGAACAACAGATCACGAAAGCCTTGCCCAAAATGGCGAAAACATCCTCCAGCTCCCAGCTGAAACAAGCCTTTGAAAGCCATCTGAAGGAGACGGAAGGACATGTCGAGCGTCTGGAGAAAATATTCGACCTTCTTGAGGAGAAATCGAAAGCCAAAATGTGCGAGGGCATGAAGGGTCTCCTAAAAGAGGGTGATGAGCGCATTAAAGAAGGTGGTGAGCCGGAAGTGGTGGATGCCGGCCTGATCTCGGCTGCGCAGCGCGTTGAGCATTATGAAATTGCTGCGTACGGTTCAGCCCGGACATTTGCCGAAATGCTGAACGAAACCGAAGTGGCCGACCTGCTGGAGCAGACACTCGAAGAAGAAAAAGCTGCCGATCAGAAACTCACGAAGATTGCCGGTACTGTGAACCGTAAAGCCGAAGCTGCCTGATTTGCTATGTCTGTAATTGTGAACTCATGTCCGGATTGCAGATAACTGCGATCCGGACATCCAACGATTCAAATCGAGAGAACGAGGTGATGGCATGTTTTTAATTCTGGCGCTCATCCTGGTTTTGGCCTGGATTGGCGGGTTCGTTGTATTTCACGTTGCTGGTTTTCTCATTCACCTGCTGCTGATCTTCGCTGTCATTTCCATCATTCTGCATTTTGTGCGCGGCGCCCGGGCCAAAGCCTGAGAAGCGTTATTCGTTGTAATGCAGAAGACTGAAAACATCGTAGTCCTTGAACTTCTCGCGGCCTTTCAGGAAATCCAGCTCTACGGCAAATCCCAGTCCAGCGATGTGCCCGCCTAACTGCTGCACCAGCTTCACAGTCGCATCCATTGTGCCGCCAGTCGCAAGCAGATCGTCCACAATTACCACGTTCTGCCCCGGCTCAATGGCGTCGAGGTGAATCTCCAGCGAGTCCGATCCGTATTCCAGGTCATAGGTGACGCGGGCTACTGGAGCGGGCAATTTGCGGGGTTTGCGGACAGGAACAAAACCCGCATTCAGGCGATAAGCAAGCGCCGGCCCGAAGATGAAGCCGCGAGCTTCAATGCCGAGCACGAGATCGATGTCTTTGCCGATGTAATGCGCGGCCAGCGCGTCAATCAGCTGCGCGAAGCCGATCTTGTCTTTCAGCAAAGTGGTGATGTCATAGAAGAGAATTCCCGGCTTCGGGAAATCCGGAACGGTGCGGACGAGCGTCTTCAACGGCTCGCAGTCAAGCGAATGAGTCATATACTGGCGTTACCAGGCTCCTTCAATCTGAAATGGTCCGAGGTCTTTATCTTCGGAGTCGGCGAGTTGGTGTTCGATCACCTGATCGACCCGGCTGCCGCGCGACCCTTTTTTTAGCAAGACAGCCAGCGTAGCCAGGTCTTCCGGATCCCCGGCAGCCAGGACTTCCACGTGACCGTCCTCGGTATTGCGAACCCAGCCGCGCAGGTTCAGCGCTCCGGCCTCGCGATGGACATACCAGCGAAAGCCCACACCCTGCACGCGACCCTTGATGAGGTAATGACAGACCATATGGGGATGATTCGAAGACAGTGTTGCAGATGCCGGCCCACTACGCAAGGGAGCCGTGCGCCTCGTAACGGATGATCTCGACTATGAAACGCAGCCGCGCGCAGCAGAAGCGAATACGACGCTGATCTTCAGCTTTTCTCCCTGGATATCAGCAATGTTGCAGTTTGTTCGCTCGCCTCTGCGTTCAAATTCAAGCGCCAGCCGCGACGAGCCAATCTTTAGATTGTCAATGCGCAGCTCATTCAGAAATGGAGGCAGACACGGATCAATAATGGCCAGTTCTCCGCGCTCTGCTGATGGTCGAATCCCCAGCAAACCAGTCAGCAGCAGGAAAGGCGCTCCGGCAGCCCACGCCTGAGGCGAGCACGAGACGGGATAGTGCACAGGCCCGGCTTTCAACTGGCGCTCTACGCCGCAGAAGAGCTCCGGAAGCCGGTAATCGCGGAAATACAGGGCGGCATCATAGAGCGCCTGAAATACGATACAGGCTTCGTCGTGCAGACCGTAGCGGGCCATGCCGTAGCCAATCACGGCGTTGTCATGCGGCCAGACTGAGCCGCAATGATAGCTCATTGGATTGAAATAACTCTCAGATGAAGAAAGGGTACGGATACCCCAGCCGGCAAACAGTCCTTCGCTGAGCAGACGCTTCGCTGTTTGCTGGGCGCGTTCACGGCTGATAGCGCGGGAAAACAACAGATGCCCAGGATTGGAACCATCGACACGTAGCGGAGCCTTGTCGCAATCAAGCGCCATTGCATAATATTCGCGGTCCTGCATCCAGAACCGTTTTTCAATCAGCTTCTTCAGCTCTTCCGCGCGCGTGGCTGCCCGGCTGCCAAGCTCCTCTTCACCCAAAAGGCTTAGCAGCTCCGAAACAACTGAGAGAGCGCGCATGGCATAACCTTGCACTTCAATCAAAGCTATGGGCGGCTGCGCTATGCTTCCATCACTGTGCCGGTTGGCGTCGCTGGAATCCTTCCACCCCTGATTAAAAAGTCCTTTGGGGTTTCGGCGGCAATATTCGATCAATCCATCGCCATCAAGATCGCCATAGTCGAGGACCCAGTGGGTAGCTGCCCTGATCGGCTCTTTCAGCTCCTGGAGAAGCGCTTCATCGCCGGTCCAGCGAAAGTATTCGCAGGCAAGAATCAGAAACAACGGAGTGGAATCCACAGAGGCATAACTGCGTCCAAAGGCAACTTCATGGGTCGCTGTCATTTCGCTGGTGCGGCGCTCGTGCAGGATCTTTCCCGGGTCCTCGTCGCGCTCGTCATTCCGTTCCCGTCCCTGATATCGGGCAAGTACCTGTAGTGTGCCCCGCGCAATTCCTGGATCGAGCACCAGCGTTTCATAGCTGGCCAGCAGGGAATCTCGTCCGAACAGAGCGGCAAACCACGGAACACCCGCCGCAATGGTGGTTCCGGCAGGCTCCGGCATCCGCAGTGCGTAGAAATCTTCGGTTGAAGTTTGCAGCAATACATCGAAAATTTCGTTGTCCGACTGGAAGCGCGTGCAATTCTGGTCCCAATGCTGATGCTTTGTTGCAGCCTTGGCATGCACCTCTTCAAATGTCGGGGCTATGTCGAGTGCGGGAAGCGGCTTCGAAGGTTCGCCGGCCATCATGCTTACCGTCATTGCCAGGCGCGTTCTTCCATGCGGCTTCAGTCTGCACTGCCACACCGCGCGGCTGCCATTCAGAGGCTGGGGCTGAGGCTCGAAGCATAGTTCTGTAAGCCGGCTTCTTTCGTCCAGGCCTTTATAGCGAAACTGGACCCGCTGGCCTTCTGCTTCCGGTTTGAAGTACTCGCCGCTTTTGCCGCGAAGCAGGCCGCGCACCTGGAAGATATCCATGAAATCCGCAGCGAAGCGCAACTCAACCGTGAGCGTCACTTCCTCATCATGGAAGCTCTCAATTTCGAGCACATCATAGAAATGGTCGCTGCCCAGCAACTGCTCACGGTGCACATACACCGTGTTCACAGGAAGATCGAGATTCTCTCCGGGAACAGAGCCTCCGCGCACGGTAAGCTCCACGCGCGAGTTATGAGCATCTACTGCTGTTGACGAGAGGACCAGCGGCTTCTGCCCATTGATGATCAGCTCAAGCTGGCTGAGAAAGCGTGTGTCCTGACGAAAAAGGCCGATATGCGGAGCGCCGGGAGGCATCAGGTCCCCCAACCGGTTCGCAGCGAAGAATGTGGTCCCCTGAATCAGCGCCAGCAGTTCAGTCGAATCCAACAGAGGCTCAGGGTAAATCAGCTTGGGCTCCATCGGGGGATCAACAAGAAGGGCTGTGGAGCTTTCCGCGGATCGTTTCAAGCAGCTGCCTCCTCTATATCAAATTTTGCATCCGGTGAGGGCTCATCTTCCAGCAACTCGCTGTAAAGACGGCGGTATTGTTGCGCCATGGCATCTGCGGAGAACCTCTTTTCTGCCCATTGCCGCACGATGTATGGATGAAATGTGTTCGTCTGCAATGCAGACGCTGCTTCTTCCACATTGCGGCAAACCCGTCCGGAGATCCCGTTCTCAACAATCTCTTCCACGGCTCCGCCGGGAAATGCAATGACCGGCGTTCCGCAAGCCATCGCTTCGATCATCGCCAGACCGAATGGCTCCTCCCATTCGACAGGAAAAAGCAATGCGGTTGCGTTGCTCAGCAGTTCACATTTCAGGGCATGATCGGCTTCGCCGAGAAACTCTATAAATCTCCCATCGATGTGCGGCTTGATCCTTGTTTCATAGTATTCCCGGTAGATAGGCTGTATCTCACCCGCAATTTTAAGTGGAATACCGGCGCGCCTCGCGATCTCGATCGCATTGTGTGTTCCTTTGATGGGGCAAATCCGCCCCAGGAAACACACATACGGCTGTTTCTGCCCGACGAAGCGATAACGGCTCATGTCGATCCCGTGGTGAATCACGCGTGGCATGAGGCTTGCATGCTGAAGTGCCTGATATTCGCTGATGGCCACATAGCTGACTTCATTGTGCCGCCCATATAACTCGGACAATGCTGCCTCATAAGGATGATGCAATGTGCAGACAACCGGCTTGGTCGTAAGGCGCGAAAGGGGCACCGCCAATGCGCTGTTTACATGGATCACATCACAGTCGCGGTCTGCTTCAGCTATGGCCCAGGAATTATGGTCAACCTCCTTTGTCGTGCCCGCCAGCTCGGAAGAAAGTGGCCATTCATGCTTTGGATATATCCAACGAACATCGGCATTTACCGCCGATTCTCCATTGGTATACACCGTGACATCCATGTCTAACCGCTGCAGCCCTTCGGCGAGATTAGCAATGAAGAGTTCCGTTCCTCCATATGCCGGAGGTGGAACAGAAATGAAAGGAGAAGCAATTAAACCAACACGCACACCACATACCCTCAGAGTTTCGTCTTGCCGCTTGATTGTTAGATGCGGCGCAGAAGGAATGCGTCGAGTCAGCGGATGCAGATGTCATCGGTGGGTCGTTGAAAAGAATTCTTATCGCCTGCTGCTTCTTCGCTCCGGTAAAAGCACGTCGCGAAAGTAGAATTCCTCCGCAGGCTCTCGTCCTGATCTGGCTTTCAGGCTCACCGAGCCATCGGATCCGAACTCGAAATCATAGCTTTCATAACATGGCCCACAGAGCCAGTAGTGTTCCACTGAGGCATTTTCATCTTTCCCACGGATGACGCGCACCACGCGTCCATCCTGTAAGTAATGCAGCTTTCTTTTGCAGACCGGATTGAAGCATCTGTCGATCATGAGACACCTCCGGAACATTCACTCTGCCTCTGATGCGAGGGAACGGCTGAAAGTAGGCTGATGTTATTTATCCAGTTGTGATAAACGCAATCATTGCACCGCGCGCTTCAATAGTACGCCTGTTATGCAGCCATAGAACAACATTGATAACTCAGGGAATATGGCAGTCCTGAACCTGCCCGGAGACGATGTAATGAATGTCAATCTTGTGGCCTGTGCCTCCAAAAGGGGGACAAATGCTGGCGAGAGCTTTAGGGCCGGGATTCGCAAGAGCCTTTGCCCATTTGTTCAGCGTCACTTTGACATTCGTCATCGTGATCTGAGAATTTGCCGCGCTGTATGTCCCCCAGATCGGCCCGTTTTGCGTGATGGCTGCTTTATCCGCAAGGCGGATGTTTTCAAACGTTACCTGCTGATATGGGGCCTGCGGAAAGCGAATGCCCGGATAGATATTGTTGAGGAAAGAGGAGTCGTATGTAGCGTCGACATTGGCAATCTTGAGGTTTCTGCTGGTCAGGATGTCCAGAAATCCATCAGGGCGGTATGACTTGTAGCCGTCAACCACGCTGTCAATCGCGCCGATCTTCAGCGAATTGGCGTAGCCGCTGCTGCTGTCAGAACCGCCGCGGTCCCGTGCCACACCTACGCGTATACCATAGTCAATCACATCCAGTATGCGGATGTTGCGGTTCTCGAGGCCGGTATGCGCCGGATCGTAGTTCAGATATATCAGGTGAGGCGGCGCAAACCATTTGTCAACACCTCCGACATTTCCACCCTGATCATCCTGCAGATCGCCGTAGCGATGGGCGCGTATGTGCTCAAACGTCGCGTTCTGGAACTGCCCTTGCCAGCCCATGTAATAGCCGTCGAGATCGATGTTCGAAAACGTAATATTGCTGGGAATGGAGTAATGCTCCGAGGTCCAGAGCATCTGGTGGTTATAGCTTCCGTTGCTGTTGCCGCCTAGGATCGATGAAAACACCATCGGAATAAACTGACTTCCTTTTGCATTGGAAGCGACGAACGCCTTGAAATTATCTACGACTACATCCTTCGTGCTGCCCACAAGAAAAAATATTGCCGAGGTATTGGTTATTCCTCCCCAGGGCGTTGCCTGCGCAAAGTGGACCGCTCTGTTCGTGGACAGCCATGAGGTCAATGTGCGGTCGTTGAACTGCGAGGATGGCTGATAGCCCTTATTCTGAACGAGCGTGCCGTTATCGTAATAGCCTGCCACGGTCTTATTAACTGGCTCCTGCCCTGTGTACTGAATCCGCCAGCCCAGCAGCCGGATATGTACGCTGTTGGCGATCACAAATGCAGGAACCTGGACATTGTCCACCTTAAAAAGACCGTTTGTGGTGAACTGCACGGTTGTTCCGCTGTCAATAAAAATAGGATGGCGAATGTCCATGCCGACATGGATGAAGACCGGGCAATCAATGACCAGGGTGAAAGCGTCATTTTTTGCAGCCGCAAACGCGGCAATTACGCCGGCATCATCATCGGTTTTGCCGTCGCAATGAGTCCAGTTGCGTATAGAACGGCTTGGGGCCATTGCAGGCTGAGCGTCTGCAATAGCAGCCGCAAAATAAAAGAGGAGCGTAAGAATAAAAAATGAAAAAAGCCGTCGCCTATTCAAGATTGAAAATCTCCTTAATCGGGAGTTTAGTCCACTTAAGACGAGAGTGAGTCGTAGACTCTAAGCTGCATGAACAGCAAAGCTCATGCCAATAACAAAATTTCCTTTGTTCAGAGCACACGTCTGAAGTACAGTTATCCGTCTGTAAAACTCTTTTTGCCTTGGGAATCTTTGATGAGACCTGTTGGCTGTCGGGCGCATGGCTTTACAACTGTTTGAAGCGCATAGTAGGGGTGGCGAGCGCGTTTCGTAACAATGCGATTCAGTGCTGAATCAATGCATGAATTTTGGCTACAACGATTTCAACCGGTGGCCTCTCGGACTGTAACCTCGGGCATCGTGCAGAATGTTACTTTTCACGGCAATCCTATTTGCATATTTCATTGATCAAACGTCGGCAAATCATTCATATACGAGGACTGCTTTATGATTGCGATGAGAGGAACAGTTGCCTATCTGGAGGACAGCCGAAGTGCACCAGAACGAATTTGTAGCAGCTCATTTCAACGAGCACAAAGAAGTAATTGTTAAAAGCTTTGAAGCTTTGCAGGAAAAGATTGAGGTTACAGGCGAAATTTTGACAACAGCTCTGACTCAAGGCAGAAAAATAATTGCCTTCGGCAATGGGGGCAGCGCAACTCAGGCCTCACATCTCGTAGGAGAGCTGATTGGCCGTTTTCTTGGAAATCGCCGTCCTCTGCCTGCCATTGCGCTCGCGGCTGACCCAGGTGTTGTGACATGCATCTCGAATGATTTCGGATACAACATACTCTTTGAGCGCCAATGCCAGGCCCTTGCAACTGTCGGAGATGTAGCGATCGGATTTACGACGAGCGGACGATCCGAAAATGTACGACTTGGCCTTGCTGCAGCCCATGAGAAAGGCGCAGTGACAATTGCATTAGTTGGTGAGTCTCCTGTGCAGGAGGGATTCGCTGATCACGTTCTGCAGGTTCCAAGCAAGACAACAGCATATATACAGGAAGTTCATTTGATGGTTCTTCACATCTGGTGCCACTATATCGAGGCACAATTCAAATAGGCCACCCAGAGCAGGTCGATTACAACCTCTTGTTCCGCTGGTTTGTGGGCCTTGGGATGGACGATACGGTGTGGAACCGCATCACGGTGGGTGCGGACAAGGCTTACGACACGAAGGATTTTCGTCAGTACGGTGCGGGAGTTGAACGTGACACCGCACGTTACGAAAAAGGAAAAGGGCCGCGCCGGCAACCTGGACCGCAGCCCCAGCGGCAATTACTGCGCAGCCATCACGGCGCGACGCTTTGCCTTCAGTGTGTTTTCCAGCGATTCCGACGCAAAGGATTCTATCGTCGAGCGCAGCAGCGCTCCCATGCCGAATGGGATGGAGCGTGCCAGCGTAACCACTTCGCACTCGATGTAAACGCCGCCATCGCGCTGCTCAACCCGCCAGTAAGAGTTCATCGCCCACAGAAACCCCATGCCACCGCCCTGCGGCAGCACCTGCTCGTCAGGCTGGCCGGCATTCCGCACTTCACGCACGCTTTCGGAGCGCGACCGCACCGTATAACGGTCATTCGCTACAGGCGAAAAATCGATGTCATGAACCGTATCCAGCACCACCGTCACAACTTTGTGCTTCTTCAGCCGGTAAAAGACCCGAAAATGATTGCCATCATGCGAAAGCTGGCGTGCCTGGACAATCTCCGGCGCATAATATCGTGAATAATTCGCGTAATCCTGGTCAATTTTGAGCACCTGATCGAGCGTCACATGCGGCAGAAATGCCCCGCCAATCCAGTCTTCAATGGTTCCATTTTCAATCTGTGGAGCATGAATCTGCTGGACGGATACCCCTCCCTTGAGCACAGCTTCGCGCCGCTGCGGGTCCTGGTCGATCCACAGAAAACCGTCGCGCGAAGCATTTTGAGCATCTACTCGCTTCTCAACTGCAGAAATGTAGTTTTGAAATGCGGTTCTGGCCTGCGCCGGCTCCTCACCATGAACAGAAACAGCAAGGGCAAGCAGCAGCGTAAGCATAGCCGTCCAGTATCGTTTCACCACAGATAAGAATTTTATTGTGGCGCACTGGTCAATGGATATAAGCCGTTGTTCTGGTAACTGCAGTTTGCATTCTTAGCAGGAGTCCAGACTTCGCCACCCACATACGTCACCTGCTCCAGCGTGACACGAACCAGCCCATAAGCAGAAACATTCAGCGGCAGAACTTCTCCGGAACGGCCCGTAAGAGTCATATCACGCCCGAGCGTCACTGCATCGAGGTCATAAATGCTTCTCTTCGCTCTCAGCTCAACGCGAACTGAAATCGACTCAATCTGTTTCCCGCTCAGGTTCCTGTAATTGAATTCCAGGCTGCTCTCCGGCGCAGGCTCCAGCTTCACCGGCATGTATCTCGCATTCTGCTTAAACACCACATTGGTAAAAGCCACGGGGCAGCCGGTCTGCAGGTTCAGATCGCCCAAATTTTGAATCGGACCGGGAGGCAGCACTTTTACGCCCGGAATCGGGCTTTCCGCCGGCTTACTGGTTGAGTTGTTCTGGGCCCACGCGCTGATCGCCGACAGAGTAATGATGACAAGAGTTACAAGCTTCATAGAGCTACGTCCTCTCTCACATGCGCGCAAGCTTAACACAAATTGGATGCCTTGATCCCCGCCAAATGCCGTAATCTGCTGAAATGAAAGTGCATCGTGCTACGCTCCGGGAAGTTGACGATGCGTATCGCATCGTTTCGGACTATTACGACGAAATCGGCGTCGTCGCTCGCGATGATCGCGCCGCCTTCGAGCAGCAATATTTTGTCGACGGAGCCGGCGTTTGGCTGGCATCCGAACATGGCGCGATCATCGGCTGCATCGCATTGCGCAAGCTGGCAAATCCCGCAAAATCCGGTGAGATCAAGCGCCTCTATGTGCGCGTCGAGCACCGTGGAAAGGGCATCGCCGAAGCTCTGCTTCAGGCGCTTGAGGAATACGCGACGGAGCAAGGCTATGCGTCACTCTACCTTGACTCCAAGAAAGACCTGATGCCGGCCATCCGTTTTTATCGCCGCCACGGTTACTCGCTCTGTGAACGATACAATGACAATCCGCAGGCGACGATCTTCATGCGCAAGCTGCTCCCCACCAATAAGGCGAGCGTGGCGACACTACTTGGAGTTGGAGCACGTTCCAGGACTTAAAATATTTTCCCTGGGCGTAAGACCGGACATTGTCGTCATTCTGAGCGGTCTCGGGGACCCCGACACGTGATTTTTGCGTGTTGGGGTGGGCAGGCAAAGAATCCCCAGCCTGGCTTGTGATTCTTTCCTTCCTTCGGTCGTCAGGAATGACGCCACTTTACACTTAAAAATCCCTAATAGATACTGCCGTTCTGCTGTGTCGAGCGAATCTGCCCGCCATCCACGCGTAGCTGATAATCCACCGAATCGCCGCGCCATATCGACACGTCGAACTTTCCGCCCGTCGAAACCTTCTTAACAGAAAAATTGGCCGAAGTTAACGGCATTCCTTCCGCCAAAACCGGGGCCTTCTCCGTCGACGAAAGAAAATAGACGGCCCCCCGACCCACCACAACGCCCTTCCCATCCGGCTCCATCAGGAAAGCCGTCTGCTCATCCACGCCCATCCCTTTCACCAGATGCGCCGAACCGGACGCCGGAATACGCGCCATAAAAACCAGCAACCGTCCCATGCGGTCGCGTGTGTTGAAATGCGTATCCGTAATGGTGTCTTTCAGCGCCGGATCATCGAGAAATCCATGCGCGATCACCACCTGGTGATAAAACGGATTGCCAAGCGCAAGCTTCGAAGTCAGGTCAGGGCCTTCCGGCGGATCATTCTGCGCCGAGTAGATATATTCTCCCTGCACCGCCAGCCCGGCGCTGGTGCCGCCAATCGGAACACCTTTTGCAATTGCGGCATTCAACAGCCTCTGCACCGGAGTGTCGCGCCAGACGTTGATGTAATTGGCCTGATCGCCCCCGGAAATAAAAATCGCTTCCGCCTTGCTGATCGTCTCTGCCGCAAACCGATCTTCCGCTGCGGCTTTGTTTGGGATCACCAGCGTGGCTACCGAATTTGCATGGCAAAGGCCCTGGATATAAGGGTTGTAAGCGTCTGTACCGGTCGCCCGCAGGACCAGAAAATCGCCGCCCCCTGATCGCTTGCACATCCAGAGAAACGCAGCATCCAGGTCCTTGCCGCCCCCGATAAGCGCAAAACCAGGTTCAGTTTTCCTGCTCACATCCGCTGGATTGCCGATACGAAAGTAGCGATAAGGCGTGGCGGTCTGTGCCTCTGTGAAATGAAAAGCCGCAAACAGAATGATGAAAACAGCGGCCGCAAGAGCAATTTTTCTCATACACCTCGA
>DATGMQ010000100.1:0-8968 GCA_035293545.1 Alloacidobacterium sp.
CAGCCTGGACAAGCAGATCCTTCAGGACATCGCCCGGGGAAACTTCTAAGCCCGGAGCGGCGCCGTACCGCTGTAGAACATGCCACGCAACAAGGGGCAAGTGAGCGTCATGCGTGCCAACTGGTTCACCAACCGCGCGGCCACACTCCTCGCTGGGCTACAGACCGCCAGCGCCAGCAGCGTGACAGACCGAAGCCTCCCCGCGGCATGGAAAAATGGAAAGCAAAGAACCCTTTCCACTTTTCCACACCGCCGACTACTGCGACGGGCAGATAGCTATCTCTCCCGCCGCGCTACACTAACAATCTCGCTGGTACAAATTACCGGGCAGGCCAGGCCGCTTTGATGTCAAACTCAACCACCCAGTCGTATCGCCAGCACCGTTCTCTGGTGACGGCGATCGCCTGTTTTGCCGATCGTCCCGGTCTATATCCGTAGGAATCCGAATGAAAGATCAGTTCGAGCATCGGCTCGATGATTCGCTTGACGACGGTCTGTGCGATTCGATCAGACACAGTGGGAATACCCAGCTTTCTCGTGCCGCCCTTTGCATTGCATTTCAGGGTGGACGGCACGCTGATTCAGGCTTGGGCCTCGCAGAAGAGCTTTCGCTCGAAGGACGGCTCCGATGATGGCGACGGGACGAATTTCCACGGTCAGAAGCGGTCCAACAAGACGCATGAATCGACCACCGACGCCGATGCGCGGCTGTACAAGAAGAGTTAAGGCAAGGAATCGAAGCTGAGCTATCTGGGCCATGCGCTGGTGGAGAACCGCAACGGGTTGATTGCCGCAGCGATGGTGACGCACGCGGATGGGTACGCCGAGCCAGACGCTGCACTGTTGATGCTTGGGCGAAAGCAGAAGGGCCGCTCACGCCGCATCACCGTCGGCGCAGACAAGGCTTACGACACCGAGGATTTCGTCAGCGCGGTGCGGGAGTTGAACGTGACGCCCCATGTTACGAAGCATGACAACGGCCGCCGCAGTAACCTGGATCGCAGGGCCACGCGCCAGCCCGGCTACGCTATCAGCCTGAGCCGGCGATGGCTTGTGGAGAAGGGCTTTGGCTGGCTGAAGCAAACCGGGCCGCTGTGCCAGGTCAAGCTGCGGGGGCTGGAGAAAGTGAATTGGCTGTTCGTCTTCAGTTGCGCCGCGCACAACTTGATCCGGCTGCCGCGACTGATGGCCCAACCCCCGAAAACGCTCCGGGAGCAGTGTGCCTGTGATTGCGGGCCTCGGGGATGATTCCCGGAGGCCCGCAAAACCCTAATAAACACTGCCCAGAACCGCATTTCAAACAGACTTCGAACGGAAAGAAGTGAAAATCATCAGAAAAGACGCCGCGATCAGGCGATGTTCAACGAGTTCCTAAGCGGAAATCGTGACGAAAGATTGGAGTCATCATCCGGAAGAGAGTCCGCGATGAGAATGGAGCTTCGTCGTTGCGTTTACGATCACTCCGGTGCGCGGAGTGGTCGAATTGGCATCGTAGGCCGCACCCAGGAGAAATCGGACTCCAAAGCGAATCTTCTTCCGGCCCGGGGTGATCTGTCCGCAAGGAATCATGGTTTCCGATTCAATATCGCGTTGAAGGAGCGAGGATCTTGACCCGCCATCGCTGACGTCGTGCTGACATAGGAAATCAGCAAGGCCGCCTTGCTGACAGATCGCATGAGGAGGAGATATAAATTGTACGAAGAGCTTGCTCCGAAAGATGAGACACGTAGTGACCATTCGCGACATTGCCAAAGCCACAGGGCTTTCGATTGCCACCGTCTCCATGGTCTTGAACAAGGCTGGGCGGAGAATTCCTGCCAGCACCCAGCACTTTGTGGAAGAAAAAGCACGTGAGCTTGGATATCTCCCTAATTTGCAGGCACGCTCACTGCGCAGCAGGCGAACACAGAGTATCGGCGTCCTGGTTTTTGACATCACTGATCCATACTGCACCTTAATCATCCGGGGTATTGAAAATACTCTCAATGATTTCGGCTACATGCCCGTGTTGGCTGATCTCCAGAACACTCCTAGACGCCTCCGGCAATGCGCAAAGATGCTGATGGAGCGCCGTGTCGAGGGCCTGATCGCAATCGCGAACCCGGTCCACCTAGGAACCGATCTCTGCACGGCAATCAAGCAGTTTAACCTCCCAGCGGTGGTCATTGGCAGCGAACCTAAGGACGAATGCTACGCATCCGTTGTGGTCGACAACAAGGCGGGCACATGGGCCGCCGTCGAACATCTTCATCATCTTGGGCACCGCGAAATTGCCGTGATCAAAGGCCCCAAGGCTCTGAATGACAGTACGCCGCGTTGGAATGGGATTCGCGAATGTGCGCGAGCTAGGGGCATCCGAATTGATCCATCCCTTGTGGTGGAGATAAGAGGGGAGAACTCGAGCTATGAACAGGGCTATCAGCTCACCGAACAACTGCTGCAAAAGAAGAAGCATTTTAGCGGGCTGATCGCTTTTGATGATTTGACGGCCTTCGCAGCGATTGGCGCGCTCAGCAATGCCGGCCGCAGGGTGCCAGAGGACTGTTCCGTCATTGGATTCGACGATATTCCTGGCGCCGCTTTTTATAATCCCCCGCTCACAACCATTTGCCAGAACCTAGAGGAGCAAGGCTCCATCAGCACGAAAATAATGCAGACCCTGTTATCAGCGAAAGTCGGACCAAAAAACTCGAAAATGCACGAGAAGGTTTCGCCGCATCTGGTGGTACGCAAAAGCACCGCGCCGGCTTTGCCGTTAAACGGCTAAGAACACATCTGGATTGCATTCCTCTTGACAAAGTACTTTCTTTAGTTAAACATTTAACCTAACGGGTAGACGAGTTAACCCGCATCATATCTGGGGCCTACGGCACGATTTTACCTAGGAGAAATTCTTCTGAATTTAGAAATGAACGTTGAACCAAGGCAAATGATCCCAGAGCTTCAAGAGCTTCGCGAACAGGTGTACGAAGCCTGTATTGGTATATTCCGCTCCGGGCTGGTGACCATGCATAGTGGTAACGCAAGCGGGGCCGATCGTGGGCGGGGAGTTGTCTTGATCAAGCCAAGCGGGGTCGACTATGAAAAACTGACTCCTTCTATGCTGGTTGCTGTCGATTTGTACGGGAATCGGATGACCACCGGAGAGGCCGGCGACCGGCTCAAGCCTAGCGTCGATCTCCCCCACCATCTTTATCTCTATCGGAGCTGTCCCGATATTGGAGGAATCGTTCATACGCACTCCAACTATGCTACGAGCTTTGCTCTGCTAGGCAGACCTCTGCCTCCCTATCTGACTGCGATGGCTGATGAATTTGGCGGAGAAATTCCCTGCGCCACGTATACAGGGAACCAGGGCGACAATATCGGACGGGCGATTGTTCAAGCGCGTAATGACTCGCCGGCCGTTTTGCTTGCCAATCATGGAGTCTTTGCCTTCGCTGAAACTGTAACAGCAGCATTCAAAGCCGCAGTCATGTTGGAGGACGTTAGTAAGACCTGCCACTTATCCCTGCTGCTTGGCACGCCTGAACCTCTACCCGCTCACGAGGTCAGGCAATGGTTCGATCGCTACCACACGGCTTATGGTCAGAAACAACCGTTCGGGGAATAGAAATGTCTTATATTTTGCGGTTCGTGCAACAATACCAGCCTTCAGCCGCACGAAAGTTTTTCGAACTTGAAACGCAGTTCCGGGATCTAGAGCTGTGCTCGCCGCACCTTCCCAAAGGGAAACGGTATCAGCCGCTATCCGGGAGAGAGCCAGCCAATACGTTGGTGTGGGAGTGCGAATTTCCTTCTCTAGCCGGGATACAAAAAGCCTTAGAGACGCTTATTGACGACTCCGCCCATACAGCTCTTTTCGAGAAGCAGTTACCGTATATCTCCAAGATGCGTACCGAGATTTACCAAGTGCTGGATCTATAGGTCAATGAAAAACACTAAAGACATATCCATACATAACGGCGCGTTTGTCAACCCGCTTTCCCTGCTGGAGTGGTGTAAGATCCCCGCAGAAAGTCTGCCGAATCACCCCGGTCTCAGAATTCCATACCGCCAAGTTCGCGATTCAAAAGAGATGGGCCGCCTCATGGCCGAAGACCTTGTCGAAGTCATTGGAGAGAACAACCGTAAAGGCTCTCCTACGCGCGCGATCATTCCCTGCGGGCCGAAGTGCTGGTATGCCCCATTCCGGGATCTCGTCAACACGCGCTCGATCTCTCTTCGCAACCTATTTGTGTTTCACATGGATGAATGCCTTGATTGGCAAGGACGGGTGCTCCCGGCCGGTCATCCTTACAATTTCCGCAGTTTTATGGAAGCGCATTTTTATGGCGGCATTCACCCTCAGCTTGCCGTTCCGGAAAACCACCGATTCTGGCTTTCTCCTGCAACTATAGAAACCGTTCGAGAAGCAATCGATCGCGCTCCCATCGATATTACCATCGGCGGATGGGGCCAGGACGGGCATGTCGCCTACAACCAGGCGCGGCGGCATCCATTTCACCATCCTGGTCTGGAGGAGCTTGCCGCCAGCACAATTCGCATTCAGGAAAATAACATCGATACGATCGTTACCTTGGCGCAGCGTACCTTTGGCGCTGCCTATCAATTCGTGCCTCCCATGTCGATCACGCTCGGCCTTCGCGAGTGCCTCTCGGCAAAGAGAGTACGCTTGTATAGCGACACGGGATCTTGGAAACAAACTGCCTTGCGGGTTGCGCTCTTCAGCGAACCGATAGCGGAGTATCCGATGACGCTTTTGCAACGGCACCCTGATGCGCTCATCACGGCGACCCTGGAAACCGCACGGCATCCGATTAGCGAGAACCCGGATTGGGATCTGCTATGAGCAGCCTAACACTGCAAGCAGACCCAGAGAATGGTTTTGTGCAGGTGGTGGGTGTCGGCGGTATCGGCACCGGAATCATCTTAGCGCTCGAAGGCGATCACACGCTAGGACGCAATGAGAGCCGGCTGGGCGAGATGCTCGACGCCCGCGACTATTGCAAGCTGCACATCGTGGAACACTATATTGCCGTTTTGATGGGCGCGACAAATGGGCTTTTCCGCGTCTTCGCCATCGGTAATGTGGGCGGCGATCCGGCGGGCGACGCCTTGCTGCAGGAAATGGCCGATGTGGGCATCGATACCAGCTATGTGTGCGTCGAGCCGGATCGCAGCACGCTGTATAGCATTTGCTTCCAGTACCCGGATCGCTCTGGAGGCAACATCACAACATCAAATTCTGCTGCGCGCGAGCTCAACAGCGACCAGCTCAGCGCATGCCGCAACACACTGGCGGCAGCCGGAGGCTCCGGGGTTGCTCTCTGCCTTCCTGAAGTACCAATGGAAGCGCGGCAGGAGTTTCTGCAGATTGCGACGGAATGTGGCAGTTATCGCGTTGCATCCTTCCTTGCAGGCGAAATGGAGCTCATTCGCAAGTTGGGACTGCTTTCCCAGGTTGATTTACTGGCGCTCAATCATGAAGAAGCAGCCGCACTGGCCGGACTCTACTTCCCCGCCACAGATCGTTCGTGGCTGCTGGATGGTTGCTCGCAGGCAGGAAGAGCAGCCAATCCGGCAATGAAGATGATCGTGAGCGCCGGAGCCGATGGTGTGTACGTTTTCGAAGAAGACACATGGTCGCACCATGCAGCCGCGCCGATGGATGCGATCTCCACCGCCGGAGCCGGCGATGCCCTGTTAGCCGGCGTGATTGCCGGGCTATCGGCCGGGATGCCGCTGACCAACATCAGAAGCACTTCTAACCGCAGTAACTGCAATGCGGGCGCAGCCATCGATCTGGGACTCGTGCTGGCGTGTTTCAGCCTTACATCGCCTCACACGATTCATCCTGAAGTTGAAATGGAAAGCCTGCTCTCGTTTGCCAAAGAAAAAGGGCTGCCGGTTTCCATCGATCTGCACAAGAAAAACAAAGGCAATCTGACGGTCAGTGTATCTGCCCCGCTTCGAGGCAAGTAGCTATGCCGAGTTCCTCTGTTTCTGCCGGGACCGCTCCCCAGCTTCGTCGCGCATTAGGGCTTTGGGATCTTATTCTTTACGGCCTCATTGTCATCCAGCCTACAGCCCCCATGCCGGTCTATGGCGTCATGACCGTGCGCGCGCAAGGTCATGCAGTCACTGCGGTGCTCATCGCGATGGTGGCCATGCTGTTTACCGCGCTCAGCTATGGAAGAATGGCTAGGATCTATCCGAGCGCGGGATCGGCATTCACCTATGTTGGCCAGGAGCTTCACCCCGCCCTCGGATACATCACCGGCTGGAGCATGGCCATGGATTACATGCTCAATCCTCTTATTTGCACGATCCTGTGCAGTAAGTTCGCGCTGAACTTTGCGCCTGCCATTCCTTATCCTGTCTGGGTTGTCTGCTTCATTCTGTTATTTACGTTTTTTAACCTGCGTGGCATCAAAACATCGGCGCGGATCAACACTCTCTTAGCCGCGGGGATGGGAGTAGTGATTGTCATCTTTCTCGCCGCTGCGGCGCGATACATCGGCCTCACCACTCACAGTGCCGGCTTCTTCACCCATCCCTTCTACGATCCGGCTACCTATTCCACGCGGGCCGTACTTGGCGGAACTTCATTGGCTGTGCTTACCTACATCGGATTCGATGGCATCTCCACGCTTTCGGAAGAAGTCCGAAATCCGAGGCGCAATATTCTGCTTGCCACTGTCCTGGTCTGCCTGATGACCGGCGTGCTCGCCTCCGTGGAAGTTTATGCCGCCCAACTCGTTTGGCCGGCTTCTCATCCGTTTCCTGATGTGGACACAGCTTTTGTCTACGTCGCTGGTCGAGCAGCCGGCCCGCGGTTTTTCTCTCTGATCAACATTACGCTGCTCGTCGCGACAATCGGCTCCGGGATGGGTTCGCAGCTTGGTGCTGCACGCCTTCTCTATGGGATGGGGCGAAGCAATGCTATTCCGCGGACGTTCTTTGGCGCGATTGAGCCCACCCATCAAATCCCCCGCAACAATGTGCTCTTTGTTGCTGTCATTGGTCTTGTGGGAGCTCTAACCATCAGCTTCGAGCGTGGAGCGGAGCTCCTGAATTTCGGCGCCCTGCTGGCGTTTATGGGAGTGAATGCTTCTGCGTTTTGCCACTACTTTCTGCGAGAGAAGAAGAGGACTCTCTATAACTTCTTTATGCCCGCAGCGGGGTTCCTTATCTGTTTGCTGCTGTGGTGGAGCTTGAGTTGGCGAGCTAAGCTCCTAGGCATTGTGTGGATGGCGGCAGGCGTCGCCTATGGCGCTTACAACACTCGCGGCTTCAAGAGAGAGCTTGTGAACTTCGAGCTTCCCAGCGATTAAGAATGAGAATCCAAGAAAGTTCTTGAGACGAAATGCCTTCGAACAAATCACATGAACGCGAACCAGCTGTTCAAGTGGAGACGTGCCTTCGAACGTGGCGAACTGAGCGAGGCGAGCGTCGCGCTGATCCCGGTCAAGGTATCGAACTTGGAGGAGGAGAAGCGAGCGCCAGAAGTGGTTATGCCGGTTGCTGGCGGCGCGATCCACATCGAGTTTCCGGGACAAGCAGTGATTAGTGTAGAGAGCGGTGCTGATCCAACGTTGCTGCGCACTCTGCTTGAGAGCATTCGTCAGTGATCCAGCTTCCTGTCGGTGACCCAAAAACCGAAAACTAAGTCGTTCCGAAGTTGAGAGATCATGGCCCGCGCGCACGATGGCTTGGCCGGTCATTCCACTCAGATCGCTGATCACATTCGCTAATTGCACATTCATCTGAGTCAACACCTTTTGCATGCGCTGGATGCAGGTCGAGGCACCCTGCACATGCGCTCCCCGCTGCCGCCAGTATGTCCGCACCACTCGGATTTCCGCCGTGGGTTGGAACGAGTTGTTGAGCAGGCCGTGGGGGTGAAGTTTTAACAGCCATTGGCTCTCCTGCACGTCGCTCTTGCGTCCAGGCAGATTCTTCGTGTGCCGTGCATTTACCAGGTACACTTCGAACCCGCGTTGTTCCAATATCTCGTACAGCGGAATCCAATAGACGCCGGTGGACTGCATCGCCACCGTTTTGACCTCGCAGACCCCTAACCAATCGGCCATTCGATACAAGTCCGCCGTGAAGCATTCGAACCTACGCACGGGCTCTGCATCTCTTTCCGGGCGCACGGCTATGTAATGCGCTCCGTTGCCCACATCAATCCCGGCGGCGTGCGGATGGACCACCTCTAAGCCAGGGTTTGGCGATTGCAGTCGCCGCCCCAACTCTTTCCTTTGCTGTCGGTTCATCTTGCC
Source organism: Alloacidobacterium sp. (assembly GCA_035293545.1). Lineage (GTDB taxonomy): Bacteria > Acidobacteriota > Terriglobia > Terriglobales > Acidobacteriaceae > Alloacidobacterium. The sequence goes on from DATGMQ010000100.1 coordinate 8,289, forward strand.
CACTCCCATCGTCTGTTCCTCCCTCCTGGAAAATGGACCAGGCTCGGCCCGGCTGCGATGGGTTTAAGAATCTCTCCAACGGGGTCGGTCTGTCGTTTCCACAACAGACTGCCACCATGCCAGTGATCGCAACGACCGGAGCATGCTGTCTATCGGGCACTCCAGCACCAATGGAGAAGCGGCTTTAGCTTGCCGAGTCTGGTCCACCAGCAGACTCTCAAATCCACTGCTTCTCGCCAAGTTTCTGTCGCCGGTGACCGCTCCAGGTGCGCGGTCGAATGCTGTTTACGCTTCGTATCTGACCTTGCGGTCATGCCCGCAAGACTCGGAGCCGGTATGGCTCGCTAGGCCCTCACCGTGCGGCTCTTTCATCCGCTACATCTTGACGGCTTATGCGGTGCGGTCTATAATATGTTCCTCCAAGTTGATTGCTACTGCCCTCCGAAGAACACGGTGCTTACGCACCGGCTGTTGGCGCTGCGTCGCGGTAGGGATACGGCTTACGCCGTACCCCCGCACAGATCCGGACGGGCGGATTTCCGCATCCGGCTCTTGCCTCAGGTGGTGACGCGCAGACGGCGCGAGGGATAGGGATGGTAGATATGGGCCGGAGGGAGCCAGCGCTGGATGAGCCGTTGCATCCGCTCCCACTGGACGCGCCCCTTCTGACTCCGCCGTTT
>DATGMQ010000101.1:0-52319 GCA_035293545.1 Alloacidobacterium sp.
GGAGTCAAATCAGCGGCATCACTGAAGGGTTGCTGCACTTTCCGCGTCACTCCAACCGACCGATAGAGCAAAAGTTAGTTAAGCTGTTGATTCTAATGGTCGGGGCGGAGGGATTCGAACCCCCGACCCTCTGCTCCCAAAGCAGATGCGCTACCAGACTGCGCTACGCCCCGATATGTTTATTGTACTGTACACGCATCATCCATATGTCGGTTGAATATGATGCGCGAGCCACTCTGCGAACCACATCAGCAGAATCAGCGGGACTATAAAAATCATCGTCACGCAGATCGCCAACAGCAGCATGAAAATCCAGTCTTTCCACGTATGCCGGTGCGGCTGCTGCAGATGGCGCGTCATCAATGCATAATTGCGACGGTTGGCCTTCCATGCAATGTCAAACATATCGCCCAGCAGCGGGATCGACCCAATGATAACGTCTATGCCGAGATTGACGACCATCCGTGTCAGCGTGATATACGGCACGCCGCGAAACCATGCGGCGATAATCAGAATGCAGGAGGCCAGTCCGGCGAGCACATCGCCGAGCCACGGTACAAGCCCAATGATCCCATCCAGTCCAAAGCGAATCGAGGTGCCGGGAATACCGAACCAGTCATCCAGCATGTGAGAAAGCAAATCGAGATTTTCATCTGCAAAGAGATTGCGTCCGAATCGCGTTCGCGAAGATGACTCTTTGCTGAGTGGTGGAAGAAGGTCCGGTTCCATAGTTGCGTCAATGCTTGGATGCAGACCCCGTACAATCGCAGGGGCGCCGCTTTGCAAATGCTATAATGTGAACTTGTATGGCGGCTATAGTTCAGCGGCAGAACGCCTGACTGTGGCTCAGGATGTCGTGGGTTCGATCCCCACTAGCCGCCCCAAACACGCTTGACTCCTGCCTTGCAAACCAGCCGGCATTCTTCACCGGAAAGCATCTTCGTGGGCTGCTCCGGCTGGGCTTATCCTACCTGGAAACCTGACTTTTACCCCGCAAAGGTCCCTGCCAAAAAGTTCCTGGAATACTACGCGACGCAGCTCAACTCAGTTGAGGTCAACTACACATTTCGCAGCCTGCCCAATGCCACAACAATTGGTTCGTGGCTCGCGGCAACAGGGCCGAATTTTCGATTCTCCTTCAAGGCCCCGCAGCGCATTACGCACATTTCCCGGCTCAGAAACTGCAGCTCCGCGTTAACAGCATTCGCTGCGTCCATCCAGCCCGTAGTCGAAGCCGGGCGTTTTGGAACGATGCTGTTTCAGCTGCCGCCTAACTTCAAAGCAGATGCCGAGCGGCTGGCCGCCTTTCTTGAAGAAGCCGCTGCAATTTCTCTAAGGATGGCTTTCGAGTTTCGCCATGACTCTTGGTTCAACGAAGCGATTTACTCCATTCTGCAAAAACATAATGCGGCGCTTTGTGTAGCGGAGAGCGATGAGCTCGTCACTCCCGATATAAAGACTGCAGATTTTTGCTGTTATCGTCTTCGCCGGAGTGATTACTCTGAGCAACAGATCGACGCGCTCTACGATAGTTGGCGAAAGTCGGCACAAGCAGGAGATGTCTTCGCCTATTTCAAACACGAAGATGAGCCGACCGGGGCCCTGCGTGCTGCTGCCGTTATGAAAAGGCTGTACAACGCATGACCGCGATTACCTATGCCAAGTTCGCGAACGCAATTGCAAATGGCTGGCACAGCGAATTCATTCCACGCCGGTTTTTGAATAATGGCCACCTGATGACGCTGGCCGGCAATTTCCTGCCCCGGCGCTGGTCGCTCCCTGAACCGGAAGAGTTTCTGGTGAAAGTGCAGGATCCGATCGAGGGCCACGCGGACTACGGGACGACGTATGTTCTGTGCCATTGCCATTGGCAGCCTTCTGAAGTCCGCAAAGAGCGCCTTACCGTAGTTCTGGTCCATGGACTCGAAGGATCCTCGAACTCGCAGTATGTGCTGGGAAACTCTTCGCGAGCCTGGGCTGCGGGATGCAATGTCGTTCGCATGAATATGCGCAGCTGCGGCGGTACGGACCGCTTCTCGCCAGCCATCTATCACTCCGGCTGCTCCGGTGACGTGGCGCGGGTAGTCGATGAGATCATTCAGCAACAACAACTCCAGGCGATTGCGCTCATTGGCTATTCCATGGGCGGCAACCTGGTGCTGAAATATGCAGGAGAATCTGGCCCGAGCCTACCGTCCGCGGTGAAAGCAGTTGTCGGAATTTCCCCGTTGATGGATCTGGCCGCATCCTCCTCTGCGCTTCATGAACCGCAGAACCGCTTTTACGAAAAACATTTCCTCCGCTCAATGATCGACCGCGTCCGTCGCAAAGCAGAGCTTTTCCCTGAAATTTATCTGCCCTTCTATGCCAGTGGCGCGCTGCGCAGAGTGCGCAGCATGCGCGACTTCGACGAAGAAGTGGTCGCCCGGTTCGCCGGTTTCACCGGCGCGGACGATTACTACTATTCCGTGGCGAGCTCGCAGTTTGCCTCACAGTTAAGCCTGCCGACACTCATCGTGCATTCTCTCGACGATCCCTTTATTCGCATGTTGCCGGAGACGCGCCAAGCCTTAATCGACAACCCGCATGTGAATTTCATTGAAACGCGGCATGGCGGACACTGCGCCTTTCTTGCTCCCGCCGCGGAATACGACGGCTACTGGGCCGAGAAGACTCTCCTCGATTTTCTGCTCACCACCACATCCGGCCACACACATGGAAGCTGATTGGTCGGTCGAGATCGGCGCCGACCTTCCGATGATCGTTGTGCCCTGGGCGAGCTTCATCGATCTACGTCTTGAACCTGCTGCCGCATATCATCTGCAAGAAGCAGTCGCCATCCCGGCATTAGCGCAAGCCCTGACGCAACTGAATCAGGAACCCTCCGCGATATTTACTTCCAAGTGTGATTTCTGGCCGATCGGCACAAGCGAAATTGACCCGCTCGAATTTGCCGCGACGCCGGAAAATGCAAAACATGGAATCGCCTGCTACATCGACATCATTGCGCGCGATGAATCCCTGTTCACATCTTTTCCCGCGCATGAAGTCCTGGCGCGATCTATTGTCGACGAATTGCGCGGTGTTGAATTGACGCAGAGCCGAGTAGAATTGGTAATCCGGCCAGCAATCGTAGACGAACATGAAGGGTTTGCATTCACTCTGTATGTTGCAGCATGCGGTCTCACAGAAGATGCCGCTCGCGCCATTTTCAAGAGTGCTCTGGAAGCTGCGACACCGATTACAATGAAACAAGCAGCCACTGCGGGCGAGTAGCTCAATTGGATAGAGCACCGGCCTTCTAAGCCGGGGGTTACAGGTTCGATCCCTGTCTCGCCTACCATCTTTTCAATCACTACCGCCATCGGATTGCCTACTGTGTCAACGCCGATCTGATCGAGTTTGCGTCCGGCGTACAGCACGGGAGCAAATCCATCGCGCTGCATCTGCTTCATCCGGAGAAATGCCCCTTTCCTCAAGGGTTCCATCCGAGACATCGTTCCTGTAATGACGATCTCTTCAGTTGTTGTGACATCTGGCGCGCGTAGCAGAGCATAGCTGTGACGCGGCAGCCATGTTCCTCACTCGAAGGCACTCCTCCCTCAGCCTTCCGTGAAAGCTCCCCACATAGGCGTTCTGTGTCGGTTTGCCTGGTTGAATATGTACCAGCTCGATCTTGTTCTCGATGGCCCAGGACAGGAAATGACGACTGGTCAGTTCCGGCCCATTATCACAGCAAATCGAGAGCGGCGCTCCGCGTTGCGCAATAATCTCATCCAGCACGCGCATCATTCCGCCGCGGCTGAATCTCGATGGTGAAACACAATAAACTTCTGATAGAATCTATTGAATCCACTCCATGGAGAAGCGATGCAGGCGATTCTTGCGCTCGAGGACGGGCGCATCTTCCGCGGCGAAGGCTACGGGGCCAAAGGTGAGTGCTACGGCGAAGTCGTTTTCAATACATCGTTAACCGGTTATCAGGAAATCTTTACTGATCCATCCTATGCCGGACAGATTGTCGTTCTTACCAACCCTCAGATCGGCAACTACGGAACCAATTCCGCCGATAACGAAGCCAATAAACCTTATATCGAGGGCCTTGTCGCGCGCGAGTTTTCGCCTATCAGCTCCAACTGGCGCTCCCAGCAGGTGACTGATGAGTATCTGGAGCGCTTCAATGTTCCGGTTATTTCAGATATAGACACGCGAGCTCTGGTTCGTCACCTGCGGAACAACGGCGTGATGCGCGGCGTCATCTCGTCCATTGAGTCCGATCCTGATGTGTTGGTGCAGAAGGCGCGGTCAATCCGCAAAATGGACGGAACGGACTTGGCAAGCGTCGTAAGCACCAAAGCCCGTTATGAATGGGAGCAAGACGGCCCTGATCCTCTGGAACCGGAAGCCGGTGGAATAACCAAACCCAGGCCGGATCTGCACGTCGTCGCCTACGATTTCGGTATCAAGAAAAATATTCTGCGTATGCTTGCCGATGAGGGCTGCCGCGTGACAGTCGTTCCGGCGCAGACCTCCGCAGAAGACGTTCTCGGTCTGAATCCCGACGGTATCTTCCTATCGAACGGCCCCGGCGACCCGGAGCCCGTCACATACGCGCAGGAGAATATCCGCAAGCTGGCAGGTCGCAAGCCGATGTTCGGCATCTGCCTCGGTCACCAGCTTATCGGGTTGGCTTTAGGAGGCAAGACTTACAAGCTCAAATTCGGCCACCACGGCGGCAATCATCCGGTGAAGCAGATGGACACTGGAAAGGTTGAGATCACTTGCCACAATCACAACTTCGCCGTTGACCCTGACTCGATTAATGCCAATGAAGTTGACCTGACGCATATCGACCTGAATGACAACACGCTCGAGGGGTTGCGCCACAAATCACTGCCGCTCTTCAGCGTGCAGTACCACCCGGAAGCCAGCCCCGGTCCGCATGACTCCCACTATCTCTTCCGCGACTTCCGGAAGATGATGGAGGAATTTAAGAAGTGAAGCGGCGGGCTTTAGTCCCGCCATTTTTGTGGAATCAATGATTCAGAGGGTTTAAGAGAAACAGATGCCACGCAGGAATGACATCACCAAGATTCTCGTGATCGGCTCCGGCCCGATCGTCATCGGCCAATCCGCCGAGTTCGACTACTCCGGCACGCAGGCGTGCAAGGCGCTCAAGCAGGAAGGCTATGAAGTGGTGCTGGTGAACTCAAACCCCGCGACCATCATGACCGATCCCGAACTCGCCGACCGCACCTATATCGAGCCTCTTACGCGCGACTACGTCGAAGAGATCATTCGCATTGAATCGCAGATGCTCAAGGACGAAGGCCGTAGCGGCAAGTTTGCCCTATTGCCGACCGTCGGCGGCCAGACGGCGCTCAACCTGGCCGTCGATCTCTCCGATGCCGGCATCCTCGACAAATATGATGTAGAACTGATCGGTGCGAAGCTCGAAGCGATTAAAAAAGCCGAAGATCGCCTCCTCTTCAAAGATGCGATGACCCGCATTGGCCTCGATCTGCCGAAGTCAGCGCTTGTCAACAACATTCGTGACGGCCTTGAGTTTGCCGGCAAGATAGGCTTTCCGGTCATCATCAGGCCTTCATTTACCCTCGGCGGCTCAGGCGGCGGCATTGCCTATAACCGTGAAGAGCTGATGGAAATTCTCGCGCGCGGCCTCGACCTCTCGCCCGTCCACGAATGCCTCATCGAAGAATCGGTCCTCGGCTGGAAAGAATTCGAGCTTGAGGTCATGCGCGACCTGGCCGACAACGTCATCATCGTCTGCTCCATTGAGAACATGGACCCGATGGGCGTCCACACCGGCGACTCCATCACTGTGGCGCCCGCGCAGACCCTCACGGATCGCGAATACCAAAGGATGCGCACCGCCGCAATCGCTGTTATGCGCGAGATCGGCGTTGAAACCGGCGGCTCCAATGTGCAGTTCGCAGTACATCCCACAACCGGCCGCATGACTGTCATCGAGATGAATCCGCGTGTCTCGAGGTCGTCTGCACTCGCGTCCAAAGCAACTGGATTCCCCATCGCTAAGATCGCGGCCAAACTCGCCGTCGGCTACACGCTCGACGAAATCCCGAATGACATTACCAAGATGACTCCGGCCTGCTTCGAGCCGACCATCGACTACGTCGTCACGAAAATCCCGAAATGGCAGTTTGAGAAATTCCCCGGAGCCGACGAAAACCTCGGGCCGCAGATGAAGTCCGTCGGCGAAGTCATGGCGATTGGACGCACCTTCAAGGAATCGCTGATGAAGGCGCTGCGCTCGCTTGAAACCGGCAAGAAAACCGGAACCGAAGTCCTCGATCCACGCCGCCTCACCCAGATGCTGGTCACGCCGAAGCCGGGCCGCCTCGATTACATCCGCTTCGCCTTCCGCCGGGGCCTAAGCGTGCGCGAAGTTGCGCGCATGACTTCGATGGACCCGTGGTTTCTTTATCACATCAAAGAAGTCACCGACACTATCGCATCGCTGGCCGAGTTCAACCCATCGAATGCGTCACCGGATCTGTTACGAAAAGCAAAGCGGCAGGGTGTGTCCGATGAGCGCATTGCAGCCGTTTGGGGAATGCTGGATCAGGAAGGTATTGCTCAGGTACGCCATCTGCGTCAGCGTCACGGCATCAAGCCTGTCTACAAGCTGGTAGACACCTGTGCCGCAGAGTTCGAGAGCATGACTCCATACCTCTACTCGACCTACGACGAGGAGGATGAAGCCGCGCCAACCGCGAAGCGTAAGGTCATCATTCTGGGCAGCGGCCCCAACCGCATCGGGCAGGGAATTGAGTTTGACTACTGCTGTTGCCACGCCGCATTCGCGCTCAAGGAAGACGACTACGAGACCATCATGGTCAACTGCAATCCTGAAACGGTCTCGACCGATTACGACACTAGTGATCGTCTCTACTTCGAACCATTGACGCTCGAAGACGTGCTTGCCATCTATGAGCATGAATCTTCGGGCGGTGCGGAAGTCGGCATGATCGTCCAGTTCGGCGGACAGACACCACTCAATCTCGCGCTACGTCTCAAGGCAGCAGGCGTGCCCATTCTCGGAACATCGCCGGAATCTATCGACCTTGCCGAAGACCGCAAGCGCTTCGGCAAACTGCTGGAAGATCTCGAAATTCCGCAGCCCCCAGGCGCAATCGCCACCAGTGTGGAAGAAGCACTCGAAGGCGCGGAGCGTGTCGGCTATCCGGTTCTTGTTCGCCCATCTTATGTGTTAGGCGGACGCGCTATGGTCATCGCTTATGATAGCGCCGCCGTCTCCCATTACATGCGCGAGGCAGTCGAATACTCGCAGGAAAGGCCTGTCCTCATCGACCACTTCCTTGAGGATGCCGTCGAAGTGGACGTGGATGCGCTTTGCGATGGGACCGATGTGGTCATCGCCGGCATTATGCAGCACATCGAAGAAGCCGGCATCCACTCCGGCGACTCCTCGTGTGTGCTTCCGGCCGTCGATCTTGCGCCCGCTGTGCTCGATACGATCCGCAACTACACGCGCAAGCTTGCGTTGGCGCTCAATGTCGTCGGACTTGTAAACCTGCAGTTCGCCATCCAGCGCAAGAATGGCGAGCCAGACAAGGTCTACGTCATCGAAGTCAATCCACGCGCCTCGCGTACAGTACCATACGTCTCTAAAGCAACAGGCGTACCGCTGGCGAAAATCGCCTCGCGCCTGATGACAGGCCGCAAGCTGCGCGAACTGCTGCCGGAACAAGTCGCAAGCGGCAAGGACCTTGAAACCGGCACGCATTATTTCGTCAAGTCGCCGGTCTTCCCCTGGAACAAGTTTCCCGGCGTCGATACCGTCCTCGGTCCGGAAATGAAGTCCACCGGTGAAGTCATGGGTGTAGCTGATAACTTCGGCGAAGCCTTTGCCAAAGCACAACTCTCCGCAGGACTACATCTGCCGCTCAAGGGAACCGTCTTTCTCAGCGTGAACGACCGTGACAAGCAATCTGTTGTCGATCTCGCGCGGCAGTATGTCGAGCTGGGCTTCCATCTTGTCGCTACCGAAGGCACAGCCGACGTGATCGAAAAAGCAGGTATGGTGGTCGAGCGGGTTTACAAAGTAAAGGAAGGCCGCCCGAACGTCGTCGATCTCATCAAGGGCGAGCGCATTCAACTCATCCTGAACACGCCGCACGGACAAGACCCCTTCTTCGATGAGAAGGCCATCCGTCGCGCCGCCGTATTGCAGCGTATCCCAACCATCACTACCATTGCCGCCGCGCGCGCCGCTGCAGGAGGCATTCAGGCCCTTCAGAAGCACACCACGAAGGTCAACGCATTACAGCATCTGCACGCAGAACAGGAAGCGGTGAAGTAATCGCATGAAGTGGAAGAGCATTGCATTGGGAGCAGCCATCTTCTGCTTCGGCCTCGTGGTGGATGCGCAGGTCACAGTCCAGCAAGGACTCGATCAGCTGAAGAACCACCAGCCGCAACAAGCGCTCGCCATCTTCCAGCAACTCCTGCAGACGAACCCGGACGATGTTGCCACAAATCTGTATGCGGCAGACGCCGCCCTGCAGCTTTATAAAGGCGATCTCGCCGTCCGTTATGCGGAGAAGGCCCGCGACCTCGACCCCAACAACTGGAAGGTGCACACGACGCTGGTCGTGGCCTACTCTGTAGCCGACCGTCCCATACAGCGCAATGCTGAACGCGACCTGCTTCACAAACTTCATGCCGATCCCAAAGCGCAGGATGCAATGCAGGCCAATGGCTTCCTGGTTGACATGTTCCCAGTGAAGCAATATCGGGTTGAAGCCATCGAATTTTTCCAGCCGCTGGGCAAGTTCCGCATTTACTACCGTTTCATCATTCGCAATGAACAAGGCAAGCGAGTGTGGACCATCAACGCAGAAAGCAACGACTTTGACGAAAAATCCTGGGAGCAGGCGCACGCTGCGCAAGCAAGCGTAGGCGAAAGGCAGTTCCAGATGACCGGCGAGGGCAACGAGAAGCACGTCGATTACCGCATGTTCTCCGGCAAGCCAGTCTATGATGGCGTCAAAGCGCAGGTACTGCAAATCCTCAACGCGCAGACCGCACCATTCCCCGGCGAAACTCAATAATCCTTATTCCTATGCTGCCATCCTGAACGAAGTGAAGGACCTGCTTTTCGTCAATGAGCCAGGAATGCCGGCCAAGGCGGGAACAGAATATTAGCTTGGGAGAAGAACAGCAGATCCTTCGCTTTCGCTCAGGATGACATCTTCCCACCTACATAATCAGCATTACGCGGCCTTACAATAAACTCATGCTGCTGGAAGGAATCTTCGCCGCTGCCACAACGCCGTTCTATCCTGACGGACGCCTCTACCTCCGCAAACTCGAGCACAATATAGATCACTATTCCCGGACACCCATCGCAGGCATCGTAATCCTCGGATCAACCGGCGAAGGCGTCATGCTCGGCGATGAAGAGACTCGCGAAGTCCTGCGCACAGCGCGCGAATCAGCGGCTCCGGAAAAGGTTCTGCTCGCCGGAGTAGGCCGCGAAAGCGCACTTGAAACCATCAAGCTGGCGGAATTTGCTGCAATGCAAAACTACGACGCAGCTTTGGTGCGCACGCCGAATTACTACAGCCCGCAGATGCGCCCACTTGAAATGCTCACCTATTTCCGCACCGTAGCCGATCACTCTCCGCTGCCGGTTGTGCTCTACACCATCCCCAGATACACGCACTATGATCTGGCAACGGAGCTGATCGCCGAGTTGGCCCGGCACCCCAACATCATCGGTCTTAAAGATTCGAGCGGCAACCTGGAACGCCTCGCAAAAACCGTTGAAGCCACTCGCTCCGCCCCGAAACGCGCAACTGCCGTAACGAATGTGTTTACCGCATTTACAAACCGTATGCAGCTGGCGCAATCGCTTGATGCTCCGACCTTTGTTCCTGCCGGTACACTCGGCTCAAATGCCACGGCCATTGCCGTTCCTCCCCCGAAGCCGAAAATTGCAACCCGTATCAAGGAAGTAGGTTTCCAGGTGCTGACCGGCTCTGCCGACACGCTCACAGAATCGTTGGAGTTCGGAGTAAGCGGCGCAGTCCTCGGTTTCGCCGCTTGCGCTCCGCAGGCCTGCCAGGAAATCTACACCGCATGGAAAGACAACGATCCGAAACTCGCCGCAGAGAAGCAGAAGCGCATTGCGGAAGCATCACGTCTCATAGCTGGCCATTATGGTGTCCCCGGCATCAAGTTCGCCTGCGAATTGAACGGCTACTACGGTGGCCGACCGCGTCTTCCGCTGCTTCCGCTGAATGCGGAAGATCAGGCGCATGTAACACAGTTGCTGGTTGATATCCGAAATTAGAACATTCCGTTTAGACACCGATACTTACCACTTGGTGACAATATTTCCCATTAAGGGATGTAAGGGCGGAATCCCAGCCCCCGCCATTTATAATGAAGGGTGAAAGATTACATCTTTCCACCTACACTCGAAGGGAACTTCGCCCAATGGCGACAGGAGACGTTGCGCTGGGCCAGCAGGCCACAGGCGCATCTGTATTTGACGCGTCCAAACGCGTCGTTAACGACTTCAGCATCCAGGTAGCTACCGTCAACGGATCAGGCTCGCAATCTGCCAACAGCGTTCTGCTCAAGAGCATTTTTGGCATGGGAATCCCGGTCAGCGGCAAAAACCTTTTTCCGTCGAATATCGCCGGCCTGCCCACCTGGTACACCATTCGTGCCAGCAAATACGGCTACATTGCGCGCAAGAAGGAAATAGACATCCTCATTGCAATGAACCCGGAGACAGCGAAGGAAGACATCCTCTCACTGCCTGCAGGTGCGGTAGCCATTTATGAAGAAGCTGCGAATCTCGCACAGTATCGCAACGACGTCATCTGTTATCCCGTTCCATTCGACAAGCTCACTGCTGCCGTCTGTCCAGAAGCGCGTTTGCGCAAGCTGGTCAAGAACATGATCTACGTCGGTGTCGTCGGCAAGCTCCTGTCGTTCGACATGACTGCCGTTGAAACCGCTCTGCGCCGCCAGTTTGCTAAGAAACAAAAAGCTGCTGACCTGAATTGGGCAGCTGTGCAGGCCGGATATGATTATGCCACGCAGTCACTGCCCAAGCACGATCCATATGTGCTGGAGCGCATGCATGCGACTGACGGCAAGATCATCATTGACGGTAATGCTGCAGCCGCGCTCGGCGCCATGTTCGCCGGCGTAACGGTCGTGACCTGGTACCCCATCACGCCGTCATCGTCCGTCGTAGAACAGCTCATCGATTACCTGAAGAAGTACCGCATTGAGCCAGATGGCAAAGCGACCTTTGCCGTCGTCCAGGCAGAAGATGAACTCGCCGCAGTAGGCATGGTGCTCGGTGCCGGTTGGGCAGGCGCGCGTTCTATGACTGCAACCTCCGGCCCCGGCATCTCGCTCATGGCCGAATTTGCCGGCCTCGGCTACTTCTCCGAATTGCCCGGCGTGATCTTCGATATTCAGCGTGTAGGCCCATCGACTGGTCTTCCCACGCGCACGGCGCAAGCCGATCTGCTTTCCATTGCTTATCTTTCGCATGGCGATACAAAGCACGTCATGCTGCTGCCCGGCAGTGTCAAGGAGTGCTTCGAGTTCGGCATCGCAGCCTTCGATCTGACGGAGCGCCTGCAAACCCCGGTTTTCGTCGTCAGCGATCTTGATCTCGGCATGAACAACTGGATGTCCGATCCGTTTGAGTATCCTGAGAAACCGCTTGACCGCGGCAAGGTTCTCACCGCCGAAGACCTCAAGCGCCTGGGCGAGTTCGCCCGATATAAAGATGTGGACGGCGACGCGATTCCATATCGCACACTCCCCGGCACCGATCACCCCAAGGCCGCGTACTTTACCCGTGGCAGCGGACATAACGAGAAAGCACTGTACACCGAGCGCCCAGACGACTACCTGAACCTGATGGAGCGCCTCAATCGCAAGTTCGAAACCGCGCGCACCCTGGTTCCGCGCCCCATCGTCACCCAGACAGGGAAGTCGAAGATTGGCATCATCGCCTTCGGCACGTCCGACTTTGCTGTACTCGAAAGCCGCGACCAGCTCAAGAAGGAATACGGCATCGAAACCGACTACCTCCGCATTCGTGCCTTCCCGTTCACCGGCGAAGTGCACGACTTCGTGGCTTCGCACGAACGCATCTACGTCGTCGAGCAGAACCGTGACGCGCAGATGCTAAGCCTTCTCAAGCTCGATCTCCCTGTCGAGGACTCAGTCAAACTGCGTTCTATTCGCCACTTCAACGGGCTTCCCATTGACGCCCGTTCGGTAACCGACGAGTTCGTGCTGCAGGAGGGAATCTAAATCATGGCAACCACAGCAACCTCTACTCCCGCGCCGAAAGTCAATCGTCTCGGGCTTCCCATTCTCGAATATCGCGGCGGCAAGACTACGCTCTGCGCCGGTTGCGGCCACAACGCCATTTCAGAGCGCATTATCGATGCGCTCTATGAAATGGGCGTGCAGCCGGAGCGCGTGATGAAGCTCTCCGGCATTGGCTGCTCCTCCAAAAGTCCCGCCTACTTCCTGTCGCGCGCGCACAGCTTCAACAGCGTCCACGGACGCATGCCCTCAGTCGCCACCGGCGCGCTGCTGGCCAACAAGACCATGACAGCGCTTGGCGTCTCTGGTGACGGCGATACGGCTTCCATCGGCATGGGCCAGTTCGTGCACCTCATGCGCCGCAACCTGCCCCTCATCTATATCATTGAAGACAACGGCGTCTACGGTCTTACCAAAGGCCAGTTCTCGGCGACCGCCGACATCGGTTCAAAACTTAAAACCGGCGTCATCAACGACCTACCGGCCATCGACACCTGCGCTCTTGCCGTGCAGCTTGGCGCGACCTTCGTCGGCCGATCCTTCTCGGGCGACAAGAAGCAGCTTCTCGCCATGCTCAAGGCCGCCATCGCTCACAAGGGCACGGTGATGCTTGATGTCATCTCGCCCTGCGTCACCTTCAATGATCACGAAGGCTCAACCAAGAGCTATAAGTACATGCAGGAGCACGAAGAGGCCATCACCGAGGTCGGATTCGTACCGCACTTCGAGGACATTGCCATCGAGTATGATCCAGGCTCGACCTACGACGTGACCATGCACGATGGTTCACACCTGCGCCTGCGCAAACTCCACGAGGACTATAACCCTACCGACCGTGTTGCCGCCGTCAAGGCTTTGATGGAAGCGCACGAGAAGGGCGAAGTCCTCACCGGCGTCTTCTACATCGACACCCAGAAGCCCAGCTTTACCAACCTGCTCAACCTCGTTGATGAGCCGCTTGCAACCCTGCCGCAGGAGCGTGTCCGCCCCTCAAAGCAGGTGCTTGATGAAATTATGAATCGGCTGAAGTAACCAGGCAGCTGCATCAGAAAAACGGGCCGCATCCCACCGGATATACGGCCCGTTTTTCGTGCATCTAAGGTTTTATATCCAACATAATCTCCCATATAGGAACACATGATGCGATCTTTACTTCTAGCTCTTTGCTCTCTTCTTCTTTTTCCACTAGCGGGCTTTGCCCAGACCGGTATTTACGCTACGTATAACGCCTCCAACTTCGATGTTCCCCATGTGGGCTGGAAAAATGGCGCGACTTTCGGCCTCTATCATGACATGTGGAATGTGCCTCTCGTTCACACGGGCTTCGATGCGCGCATCTCCTTCGCTGGTTCTGGAGATAATCAGGTCGTTTCCGGCGCAATCGGGCCGCGCATCTCGCTGCATCCGCATGTGCTTCCGCTTATGCCTTATGGAGAGGCGCTGATCGGCGGAGGTCATGTACAGTTCGGCCAGGGAGCAGCCCGCACCGATACCGCTGCGCTCGAATACCGGCTGCTTGCCGGAGCAGACTGGACCATCCTTCCGCGGATCGATTGGCGCGTAATCGAGTTCACCTATAGCGGCTATTCCAACATGGACAATCAAAACTTCAACCCTAAGACCATAGCAACCGGCATTGTCTTGCGCCTGCCATAGGAACTCCCTTAAAAGTGATGTCATCCTGAGCGAAGCGAAGGATCTGTTTTCCCAGCGAATCAGTACATATTTCCATTCGAATACATTTTACCGAGCGGCTCAGGCCACTGTTTATTTACAAGATGAATCTAGCTGTTTCCATAAACAGGCAAGGCGGCGCCATGGACCACCGTGGCGTCGTCGCTGCACAGGAAGAGAATGACACGGGCAATTTCTTCCGGCTTTGGCCATGTGCTGAAGTCCGCATCCGGCATTGCTGCGCGATTTGCTTTCGTATCGATAATGCTGGGCAGAACCGAATTCACACGAACTCCCGTGCCTTTTAAGTCAGCAGCCAGGCAATCCATCATTGCCACAGCCGCTGCCTTTGAAGATGCATACGCCGAAGCTCCCGCCGCATGATCAAATGCCGCCTTCGCCGCAACATTCACAATAGCGCCATGCCCCTGCTTCAGCATCGCAGGTACAACTGCCCGGGCCAGAGCAAAACCGGAGCGGAGGTTCAGCTGCAGCATCCGGTCAAAAACCTTCGCATCCATCTCCCACAGCTTCAGGCCGCCTGCGTAGCCGCCGACCGTGTTCACCAGAGCATCGATCCTGCCGTGCTTCGCCTCAACGTCATTCACAAATGACCGGAGAGCATCTTCGTCCGTCACATCTACGTTCTGTGCTTCAATGCGTGCTGCATGTTGACCGGCAACTGTCTTCAGTTCGCTGAATTCCTTGCTATCAAAATACGGAATTGCAACACGCGCGCCTTCAGCAAGAAAGGCGAGCGTAACAGCGCGGCCAAGCCCGCCCGTGCCGCCGCTGACCAGCGCCAATTTATTGGAAAATCTCCGCTCCACCATCTCCTCCAGGCATCTGCTGCGTAGCTTCCAATGTAACGCGCCAACGGCAGATTGTCTGAAGAAAGAGAAGAGCTAGAAGCCCTTGTGTATCAGAAACTCGCCAAAAAGATTCAGCAGACCATCCGCCGCGAAGTTAAATCCGATCGTCTTTGCCAGAACACGATTGCTCTCCAGTTCCGGAACACCGAGCTTCGGATAATAAAGCTCCTTCGCCATGAAGGCCGCGCCGACGGTTCCGGCAAGCATTGGAATGTTGACCATCTTCCGTCCGGAATCCGTGTGCCCCATCACAATGCTCGAAAAGGCATTTCCGATCCGCGCGCCCGCTGAATAATCGGGGCCAAGCGGAATATATCGAGGTTCCATTCCCAAAGCAGACGGCAAGGCGAAGTTCGCCAGAAACTGCTGCGTCTCCGACTCGCTGAATCCGCCAATCAGCCGCCGTTCATGGTAGCGCACATCACTTTCCAGATTGTCGCGCCACGCCTGAATATCCTTGCCATACTGCACAAAGATGGCGTCGAAAATCAGTGCCTGCTGTTCCGTCTTGATGTCCGGAACCGGCGGCTGCTCCGGTTGGTCGGGAATATCAGGAATACCGGCCATCAGCGCACCCTGAATAAAATTACGCAGCCCCCAGGTGCTTCGTATCCAATAAAAGAATTTTCCCCCCACCGAGAGTGGATAGTACGAATCTTGCGTAGCCACGCCCTGCGAGTTGTACATCTCGATGTCCGGCTTGATAGCTGAACGCACCAACTCACGGCCTACATTCGTTGCCAGATCACCGGCCAGGCTATAGCCGATATACCGCCGCACAAATTGTCCGGTCTGCAGCTGCGGAACATCGAATTGCTTTGCGTAGACCTGCTTGCCGATAAATGCAGCCGCTACTGTCCCGCCAAGCTTGGAATAATTCGGCTCCAGCCGCCCGTTGTCACCACGTGTCACAACAATAGAGCTGGCCGCATGCCACATGCGCTGGCCGAATGTTCCGTCTATATCAGCGGCAACATAGCGCGGGTCCTGATGAAGAGCGACAGGAAGAACAAAGTTGCTGAGCAGTTGCCGTGTTTCTGCCGTTGTGAGGCCAACGGCAAAGCGCCGCCCGCGATAGCGCAGCTCATCTTCGCTTGACCGCCGCCATGCGTCCATCCCATTGCCATACGCGTCCATCGCATCGGCATAGTGCTGAACGTTATCGATGGTGATGACGGCCGGCGGCTGCGGTTGGGAGGGAGCCGAGGGTAGGTTCGGAATCCCGGCAACCAGACCTGCTTCCAGGAAATTACGGAAGGAGCCTGTACTCCGCAGATAATAGTTCAGCTTCATGCCCCAGGTCAGCGTCGTGACCGGCATGGCCGGCTGATAGGAGTGTGGAAGCGTTTGTTCTGAGGCAGTAGTTTCGACAGAATAGGCCGAAGGCGCCTGTGGCAAGTCGTCATCCTCTGCCTGTGCAGACCGGCAACTTACACCACAGTTCACACACAGCAGGATGATGAACAGCAATGAACGGTTCATCCTGAAGTATCCTCAGCTTTTCTTAAGGGGAATATCGGTGAGATATAAATTAAGAATAGCCGGAATACGCCTGCGTCACAAGCAAAGGTTACGCCTGGATGTTACTTCCGTGTTAAATGTGTAGGAGATCAAGCTTTGTTTTGATACTGATGAAAGCACTCTGGGGCCCTGGCCTGATGTCTTTTTTGTATATACTATTTTGGTTTTCGATTGCGTACCTCTGTAATCGCTCTGTTTAGGTCAGTTTCAATCTTCGGTTCACCACCCGAAAATTTTCTGAGATCTGCTACCGTGCCTGCCTGATTGATCGTCGACGCCAGTTCCCCAAGCGGTGGATCCACCACGCTCCATATCTCCGAAGGAAGATTTGGGTCGGCCTTCAACGTAAGAATCGTACGTTCGCTGATAGCCAGTTTCGTGAATTCTTCCTTGATATTTCCAGGCAAGCGACGATTACCCTGAGCTATTTGAATAAGCAGGGAAACGCCTTTCACCTGTTCCAGCAATTGGCTCAGTTGCACGTCAAGCTTGCCGTAGGCGATTTTTAATTCCGTCTGCTTCTCTTTTTGCGCAGCCTGCTCGATCTTCCATTTCTCCAGATCACTGTTGGCTTTGATGGTGAAATGCGCCGTGCCCACAGCAGTGCCCGCAGCGATCAAGGCCGCGGCCAGAGAACTGCCGAGGACAGTCTTCAGCGTCGAAGGCTGGTCCTCCTTTACCGCATCTTTTACCTGCTGTACCCATGCTATAGGCATATCAGGCGGCAATGTCACAGAAACAGGCGGTGGAACAGGTGGCACTGGCGGTGGTGGGCCCGGCGGAGACGTGCTCATCTGCTATTCCTGTGGCTGGGTTTTCGGCAATTTATCTTCATCCATCGTAAGCCTCATCCCGAAGGAAGCCTTCGAGCAGAGAATTGTGCCGTCCTTACAAATCACGCACGGTGGAGGGGGATCAAGCGCCTTTGGGTCCTTACATGTGATGATCGGCTTGGCATAGGTCTCTTTTGCGCTTGCCCGTCCCTCTTTTTCTTCCTCGCTCTGCACAGAAAGCACATAGTCCTTTAACGACGAGGAGTATGCACTTCGCGCAGAATCCAGAGGGAAACTCCCCGTTTCATCACCTTTATCCGTGAAAACTGCGAGTGAGTGACGATTCGACTCATTCAGCTGATTGGTGATCTTTGTCTTCGCTGAGGAAGAAAGCGTTTGATCATTGTTCACCTTGTTCTGCGCCCCTCCATTGGCAGGAAAGAGCAGGAGCAAAGCCAGAGCCGGGAAAAGAACCTTCGTGGACATACGCGTTTCCTCACAATCCGGAAACTATGGAGGCTGAATCTTACCGCGATCAGGTCACAAATCCAATAAGGATGTGAAGATAAAAAGAAAGCCCCGCCGAAGCGGGGTTCCTTCTGTGCCAAATGCACGTATCGCTGAACGCGAGTTCTAGTACATATCGCCCATGCCGCCGCCATGTCCGCCTGCCGGGGCAGGGGTCTTGGGCTCAGGAATCTCCGAGACCATGGCTTCGGTGGTCAGCATCAGGCCGGCGATAGAAGCCGCATTCTGCAGAGCAGTGCGGGTCACCTTTGTCGGGTCAATGACACCAGCCTTCACCAGATCCTCGTAGACACCGGTTCCGGCGTTGTAGCCGTAGTTGGCATCCTTGTTCTCGCTGATCTTACCCACTACCACAGCACCCTCTTCGCCGGCATTGCCAACAATCTGGCGCAGCGGTTCTTCCAATGCACGGCGGACAATCTGAGCGCCGATCTTCTCGTCGCCTTCGAGCTTGCCGATCAGCTCATCGACTTCCTTGGCTGAGCGGACCAGAGCTACACCGCCGCCCGGAACAATGCCTTCCTCAACTGCGGCACGGGTTGCGTGCATCGCGTCCTCTACGCGAGCCTTCTTCTCCTTCATCTCGGTTTCGGTGGCTGCGCCGACCTTGATGACAGCAACGCCGCCAACCAGCTTCGCAAGGCGCTCCTGGAGCTTCTCGCGGTCGTAGTCGGAGGTAGTCTTCTCGATCTGGTTGCGGATCTCCTTCACGCGGCCTTCAATCGCCTTGGACTGGCCACGGCCTTCAACGATCGTGGTGTTGTCCTTGTCGATGGTGACACGCTTGGCACGGCCCAGGTCTTCGATCTTCAGGTTCTCGAGCTTCAGGCCGAGGTCCTCAGTGATGGCGTTACCGCCGGTGAGGATGGCGATGTCGCCAAGCATGGCCTTGCGGCGGTCGCCGAAGCCGGGGGCCTTGACGGCAGCCACATTCAGCGTGCCGCGCAGCTTGTTGACCACGAGAGTCGCCAGCGCTTCACCGTCCACGTCTTCCGCGATGATGACGAGCGGCTTGCCGCTACGCGCAACCTGCTCGAGCAAGGGCAGAAGGTCCTTCATCGAGCTGATCTTCTTCTCATAGATCAGGATGTAGGGATCTTCGAGCACCGCTTCCATGCGGTCCGGATCGGTGACGAAGTAGGGGCTCAGATAGCCGCGGTCAAACTGCATGCCTTCGACCACGTCAAGCTGAGTTTCGAGGGTCTTCGATTCTTCAACGGTGATGACGCCGTCCTTGCCGACCTTCTTCATCGCTTCGGCAATGATGTTGCCAATGGTTGCATCCGAGTTGGCCGAGATGGTGCCAACCTGAGCAATCATGTCACCGGAAACCGGTTTCGACAGCTTCGAGAGCGCTCCGCCCGTCACGACACCGTTCTCATCGCGCTTGCCGACAATGGCTTCCACAGCCTTGTCGATGCCGCGCTTCAGCGCCATCGGGTTCGCGCCAGCGGCAACCGTCTTTACGCCCTCGCGATAGATCGCCTGGGCGAGCACGGTCGCGGTCGTGGTTCCGTCACCGGCAACGTCAGAGGTCTTCGATGCAACTTCGCGCACCATCTGGGCGCCCATGTTCTCGAGCGCGTCCTTCAGCTCGATTTCCTTGGCTACGGTCACGCCGTCCTTAGTGATGGTCGGCGAACCAAACTTCTTTTCAATAACGACGTTGCGGCCTTTGGGCCCAAGCGTCACCTTCACAGCGTCAGCCAGAGTATTTACTCCGCGCAGAATCGCCTGGCGGGAATCCTCTCCATGCAGAATTTGCTTTGCCATTTCCAATTCTCCTTACATCGCGGAGCCGATGCTCCGATTGAAATCTCACTACGTGCCTTCAAGGCTTTGCGGCGAAGCCGCGTCCGCCTGGACGGCCAGTCCTACTTTTTCAGGATGCCGAGGACTTCTTCCTCGCGCATGATCAGGTACTCTTCGCCATCGATCTTGATCTCGGTTCCGGAGTACTTGCCAAACAGAATGCGGTCGCCTGCTTTCACATCGAGCGGGAAGAGTTTGCCCTCGTCGTTTGATTTGCCCTTGCCCACGGCGATTACTTCGCCTTCCTGTGGCTTTTCTTTTGCGGTATCGGGAATGATGATTCCGCCGCGGACGGTCTCGCCTTCGTCTACACGGCGAACCAGGATGCGGTCATGCAGCGGAGTAAAGGTAGTGGCTACAGTTGCAGTTGCCATTGCGATGCTTCTCCTTCGCGCGAGGGTCGTCCCCGCGGTATTGAATGCTGAGATTTAGGAATTTACTGTAAGCGATGAGTTTCAGTGTGCCGGAAAGGCCATAGCCCAGGCCTTAGCACTTCCACTCTTCGACTGCTAATGTAGGAGAACTAGTCTACGCTTGTCAAGTCGGATCAGAAAATATATGAGTGAATCTCACTCATATATTGCAATAGTGTTACAGATAAGGGAATCCAAATATTGCCTATCGGTCATCTAATTTAATTGTGTAGACACTGATCTTCTTAAAAACCGGTGAAAACATAGTGTTTTGACGCTATATTTCGTTTCAAAACGCGCGATTTTTCTATTGATTTTGGGAGAAAAAATACCTAAAATTAAAGAGTTTGTGACTTCCCGGTGGGTCTGCTGGTCACCTGTTGTCCTGCCTTCACCGGAATATCTGCACGTCACCTTACTTGCTAGGGGTAATTCATAAAATGGCAAAACGTCGTGGTAATCCAAACTGGGGCAAGCCGGAGCCCATCGGTCCGGTAGTGCCTACTGTCACTTCCTTTGAACAGGTCGTCAAGGAATACAAGCTCACTCCAGATCAGTATGTTCGCTCCACTCGCCTGCGCGAATGGGCCCGCCGCAATCGCAACTCGAAGTACATTCCCGAGGGATTGCTGGAGGCATGGGGCTTCGAGATCGAGTCTACCCTGTAGGCAATATCAGGATTTGTGATAAGAAAACGCCGCCCGCCAAGGGCGGCGTTTCTGTTTTTTGAAAAATTTTCTCTGCGATGTCCAAATAGCTGTGTCCCGTGCGTCATGGTGGTAAATCCAATCCTTACGGGGGTTCCTCATGCAATATCTCCTGACGCTCTATTCCAATGAGTCCGGCTGGGACAATCTGTCCGACGCCGAAAAGCAGCAAGGCTACGCAGCCTACATGGCCTATACTGAAGCGCTGAAGGCAGCGGGCGCTTACAAGGGCAGCAACCGGCTTCGTCCAGTCGCAACCGCATCCACGGTTCGTACCACGAACGGCAAACCGCAGGTGCTCGACGGCCCCTATGCGGACACAAAAGAGCAATTGGGCGGCTATTACCTCATTGAGGCGCCTGACCTCGATGCCGCGCTGGCTTGGGCTGCCCGCTGTCCCGGGGCAGGCCACGGCGTCGTCGAAGTGCGTCCGGTTTGGGAAATGTCCGCGTCGCAGTACTAATACTCAGCAATATGGCGGGAGCCGACTTTCGTCAGTATCCCGCCCCCTGTCCAATCAAAACACTCTGTGTACAAAGGAGAAACGGAACATGGACACATTTCTTCCTCCAATCGAAAAACCCAGGGGAATTATTAAGAAGCTGGCGTACTACTTCACGCGTCGGCAATACGGCAAAGTGCTTACTCCGCTGAAGGTGCATTCGGCACGGCTTCCGTCTGCTTTCGGGCTGTTTTATGCAAAAATCAGTCAGCTCGATAAGAAGCTCCAGTTGCCGCAGGAGACGGTTTTCCTTGTCCGCGAGCAGGTCGCCCGCATCAATCTCTGTCTCTTCTGTATGGATATCGGTCGCTCATTCACCATCAAGGCCAAAATGGACCAGGCCAAATTCGATGCTCTGGATGAGTACGAAACCAGCCCGCTTTTCAGCGAAAAAGAACGAGCAGCTCTCGACTACGTGACCGAACTCACAAAATATAAAAAAGTCAACCCGGACACTTTTGCCCGCATGGGGCGGCATTATTCCGAGCGCGAAATATGCGAAATCGTCTGGCTGGTCGCTACCGAGCACGTTTACAACATGACCAATATCGGCCTGAACATCCATTCCGACATGCTCTGCGACATCACGCGCATGAGAAAGAGCGTAGCAGCATGATCAGCTATCATTTTTGCAATGCCCCTGATGCCTGATTCCCGCCCATCGCATGGATGCGCGCGTGAAGATGTCCGCAGTGCTGCGGAGGCAGTGGCGCGCCGCAGCTACGGGAAGCTTATAGCTTTCCTCGCAGCGCGCACCGGCGATATTACTGCATCTGAGGACGCATTATCGGAGGCCTTTGCCGCAGCTCTCTCAGACTGGCCGCAGCATGGCTGCCCTGAAAACCCGGAAGCCTGGCTGCTTACCGTCGCCCGGCGGAAATTCATCGATATGACACGCCGGTTACACATGAGCGATGCCGTAGACCTTGATCTTACGCAGATAGCCGGTGTCTTCTGCGCTGACGCAGATTATTCTGAAATCCCCGACCGCCGCCTTGCGCTGATGTTTGCCTGCGCGCACCCGGCCATCGACGCCTCCGTCCGCGCTCCTCTGATTCTTCAGGTTCTGCTGGGCCTCGACGCTGCAGCCATCGCATCAGCCTTCCTCATGTCTCCGGCAGCGATGGGAAAAAGGCTGGTCCGCGCCAAAAATAAGATTCGTGAAGCCGGCATCCCTTTTCGCATTCCGGCACACGAAGAGCTGGCCGTCCGTCTCGATACAGTTCTCGAGGCCATCTATGCCGCCTTTGCCGAGGGCTGGATCGATGCCACCGGCGCAGAGGTGGCCCGTCGCGATCTTGCCGAAGAAGCCCTCTACCTCTGCCGACTTGTAATTGCGCTGCTTCCGAATGAGCCGGAAGCGCTGGGTCTTCTGGCCCTGCTGCTCTATGCCGAATCCCGCCGCCGCGCGCGTCGCACCACAGACGGCGAGTACATTCCCCTTGCCGCGCAAGATCCCACGCTCTGGGATTCAAGCATGATCGAAGAAGCTGAAACTCTGCTAAAGCGCGCGAGCCAGTTCGGCATTATGGGACGCTATCAGCTCGAAGCCGCGATCCAGTCAGCTCATGTTGAACGCTGTCGCACCGGACACGCCAACTGGGAAGCGATCCTGGAGCTTTACGATGCTCTCTTTGCCATGACCGGGTCGCCAGTTGTCGCTATTAACCGAGCATTGGTCATCGCAGAATTACACGGCCCGGAAATCGCTCTTAAAACGATCGAAGAACTGGCTGCCGACACCCGCCTTGCCGAATATCAGCCCTGGTGGGCTGCCCGCGCAGATCTGCTGGCTCGAACCGGCGCAATGACTGAGGCAAAACATGGATATGAGATCGCCATCGGCCTGGAGCGCGATCCATCTGTCCGCCGCTTCCTTGAGGCACGCCAGGCCTCTCTTTAGCTGCCGGGCAGTCGGTCTCCGAAATTGCTTATAAAAAGGCACCTCTGAGATTGCGACAAAAATTTGTTGACCAGATTTCATGAACTTTGCTACTGTGCTGCCCTGTAATTCAGGTAGTTCAAAACGAGGTGCCTGAAAGTGAAACAACTACTCGGCAGTTCCAGTCTTTTCGCCCTTATCTCAGTAGTTTTCCTTGCATTTTCGCCTACAGCATCCGCTCAGCTCAATTCCAATACTGCCAGCGTGGCCCTGACTGCCACCTTGCTGGAGGCATTGACGGTGACGGCGACGCCTGCTGCTGTAACCTTCAATCTGAACGCAGGGTCCACAGCGAATGGATTAACGCCGGTCGCCATCACGACCGCCTGGGTCTTGAGTCCTACTCGATCTACCGTTGTTCTGGATGGGTACTTTGCTTCGGCGAGCGCTGCGCTTACCGATGGGGGAACCCCCGCCAATAACATCCCTACTTCAGCTGTCTTGGGCCAGGTTACTACCGGTTCGCCTACTACTTTCACCGCCTTCACGCAGACGGCAGCGCTTGGACCTGCAGGAGCGGGACTGACTTTATTTTCCCAGAGCATCACAGGAACAAACAGGGTCTCTACCCGGACTGACAATCTCAATTTACAGATTAATCTTTCCGGAGTACCTCAACTGCCCGCAGGCATTTACACCGGAACCTTGACAATCCAGGCCCAGGCGAACTAGGCCGTCGCGGTAGAAACGGCACGAGGGTGCTGCATGCCCGATTGCACAGGTAGAAAACGCATTGCGCTCGTATTGTGTGCAGGCATAGTGCTCCTCTTTCATGCTGCCTGTGTCGCACAAACCATACAGCCGATCATTGTTGAATATACGGCCAAAGCGGACGGAAAATTCGAGGTAACGAATGGGACGTTGACTCCCATGGCGGTCGTCCTTGAGCCGAAAAGCTTCAGCATAGCGTCAAACGGCAGAGCCACGTACCGCCCGCTCGATCCCGGCATCCATCTAGACCTCTCTTCAATGAGCTTCCGGCTCGAGCCTCAGCAATCCTATTACATTTTCTATAAGGCATCCGCGGAAACCCTCCCGGCATGGTTCACCATCTATGCCGTCTTTTCTCCGATTCAAAAAGAGCAGGGAGTACGGCTCCGGGTCATGCTTCCGCACACGGTCTATCTCTATCAGAAAAGATCCGTGCCGAAGGAAGCAATTCACATCGAACAGGCGGAGTTTGACCCAGGTCGCAATCTGGTCATTTGCGATGTTGAAAACACAAGCGCCTCGCTCATCAGGGCACAGGAAGCCCGCGCCGTCGGCGGTAAGGAATCTTCTGAGGCGGACGGCTTTCCGCTGCTGCCCCGCAGCGAACGGCATCTTGAGATTCCCTGGAACCAAACCGGCCCCCCGAGTTATTTGCTTCTGCGCTTTCCGCACTTTGATATCAAGGAGCCCCTGAAAGTCAAAAGCCAATAACCGAGGAGAAGTATGCAAGAGGTGCTCTTTGCCTGGAAAGAACTGGGTACTTCGTCCGCTCTTTTTCTTAAGCCTGCTGTGCTCCAGGCTTTTAGCGGCACAGGTTTTTGAGGTGGGTGGAGGTTCATCTTCTCTATATCAGGCAAGTGGAGGCAGTATCACCATCCACGCTCCCGGATATGACGCGACATTAGGGGCGGGTCTTATTGACGGGCATGTTCTCGGCGGAGCGCGGCTGATCAAAGCCACCGAACGAGGCAAACTTATCTTCGGGGATGATCGCATCAATTTTCGTCTCCCCACCGACATTTTCGATACAAGCCATTTTCTGCTTGCCCGCGGCGCAGGTTTTGCCGGGGAGCGCGGCGGTACTGACATTCTGGCCTTTGCCGGAGCCACGGCGACCGATTACAACAGCCCTATTTTCGACGGCGCAAAGACCAATGACCCTGCCGGCATTCTATTTTTAAAAAAGCGAATCGGTCCGAAATGGCAGCTTTTCTCAGACACAATCGCCTCCAAAAAAATGACAGAAATTGAAGCCGTCCAGTGGGAACCGCGGCCAAAACTGGACCTGGGTCTATCAGCAGGAATCGGAGCGAATCAGCCTTACGGCTCTGCCAGCCTGAATTTCTCTCGTAACTGGATTGATGTCGAATCTGCCTATATCGGGGCCGGACAACAGTTTCATCGTGTCGCGCTGGTGTCTCCGCTTCTTGCCGAGCCGGACCGGGGGAATGTGCTGGTCTCGATAAAGCCGAGGTCTTTTCTTACTCTGACCGGAGCGCACCAGAACTATTTAGTGCCGCAATATCCCAGCACGGACAACGTCCGGAGTTCAGTCAACCAGGGGACAGTCGCGCTACGCGTTCTGAAAACTTCGCTCAATGCTACGTTTTACGACTCCACGTATCTTGACTCGTCCAATCACGCTGTTTCGCTCTTTGCCGCGCGGGATATCACGTCGCGGGTGCATGTTCTGGCCAATTACTTCGCTGCCCGGCCCTTGCATGCTCCGGGCAATAATGGATTTCTTTCCACCATTTCTGAAGCGCTGACATCGCGTCTTTCAGTGAGTGAAAGCGTAACCACCTCGGGCGGCCATACCGGAATAGTCTTCGGCGGGGAATTTCTTTCGAATTTCATCACTGCGAGTGCTGATTACCAGACTTTTTATGTGCCTGCCATGAACAACTCACCTTTCGAGCAGGCACTTACAGTCGATATCAAAATGAATCTCTTTGGACGCCTGACGCTCCATGGCGCATCGTTTGTGGATCCAACCGGTCATATCCGCTATACCGCGGATGCCAGTACCGTTCTGACACGTGGTCAAAAGAACGGCCCGCTTACTGAGCACTTGGCAGTGGAGCCTGCAATCATGCGTGGCTGTGTCACCGATACGGAAGGCCGCCAGGTGGAAGGCGCAGCCCTGCTGATTGACAAAAAGCTGGTCTATACAGACTCTGCCGGATGCTTTTTTGTGCGTGAGAATAAACCACGGACCCATAAGCTTGAAGTCGTGCTCACCGAATTTCTGGCAGGCGGCAATTGGTTTGTGGTTTCCGCGCCAGCCACCATTACCAGCTCACCGGAAAAAGATCATGTAGAAACACCGGTCGTGATCGTGCTGACCCATGTTCGGATTGTGGGATCCACATCCGGCGTTGTTATAAATCCCGCTCCGCTCAAGTAAATTTGGTTGCGGTCGATGAGTCAGACAGGGGACCATTCTATGAGGAAACGGCCGCGAACAGTATTCATTGGGACTCAGGTTCTGTCAGGCATGGTCGCTGTCCTCTCGTCTTTCTCTGCGGGGGCCCAGGCGCTGAAGGTCACACCGAAGCAATCAAATCCAAACATTATTCTCGGGACGCTCACCGTCAGCGCGACCCCTTCTCAGGTGACGTTTAATCTCTCCTCGGGCAAGGCGGTGGTAGGTAATAATCCGGTAAATATCACCACAAGCTGGTCAGGAATTTCCGTAATCAGTTCCGTCAGCCTCTATGGCTTTTTTACGAACTCCAGCGCGGCATTAACTGGAAATACAGGCGGAAATCTGATCCCCACCTCAGCTGTGTTTGGCCAAATGACAACCGGCCTGCCGACCGCCTACACTGCGTTTACACAGACAAATCCCCTGGGTGGAGCTGGTGCTAGTCTGAAACTTTTTACTCAGTCGATCCTGATAGGAGTAAACGGCAACAGGACTGATGCCCTGGGCCTCAAAATAGACCTTACCAGCCTTCCAAAGTTACCCGCGGATAAATACACCGGCACCCTGATTCTTCAGGCGCAGGTATTTTGAGCCCAAACGTGTCTTTCGGTATACGCGGCCCTATCTTTCCGAGGATAAACGCTCAGGAACTGTGGCATGTTTGAAACGATACCTGCTGCTTATGTTCAGATTCAGAAAGCTGTTCCTGAGTGCAGTTGTAATTACCTCGTTATTGAGCCCTCCTTTACGGGGTGCTGACGGTGCATCTCCTCCAGCCGGCAGACCAAAAATCGGCCTTGTACTGAACGGCGGCGGCGCTCTCGGTCTGGCGCACATCGGCGTTCTGCGCTGGCTTGAGGAACACCATATCCCGGTAGACATAGTAGCCGGAACCAGCATGGGCGGCCTCGTTGGAGGTGTCTACGCAACCGGGAAATCACCTGCCGAGGTCCGCCGGCTGGTTGAAGGCATTGACTGGGACCAGATGCTGAGTGACGGGGTCCCTTATCGCGATCTCTCATTCCGCCGGAAAGAAGATGCTGCCCAATATCCCGGGGCCATTCAGTTTGGCTGGAAGAAAGGATTGGTATCTCAAGGAGGGTACAAAGCTGGTCAGCAAGTACAGCTGCTCTTTGACAAGATTGCGCTCCCTTATTCCGATGTCAGAAACTTCGACGACTTACCGATTCCATTCGGCTGCGTAGCGACAGATCTGGTCTCGGGCAAGGAACACATCTTCCGCTCCGGCTCTCTCGGACTGGCGATGCGCGCCACCATGTCTCTGCCGGGTGTCTTCGCCCCGGTAAGAACCAAAGACGCTATCTACGCCGACGGCGGCCTCATCGACAATCTCCCTGTAGATGTAGCCAAGCAGATGGGCGCCGATATTACGCTCGCCGTATATCTGCAAACTGCGCCGATTAAGGCGACCGAGCGCCTCTCTTCTGTCGGCGTGCTCGGCCGGGGTATCAGCGTCATGATCGCCGCCAATGAGTTGCGCAGTATGCAGTTGGCCGACATCATGGTGAGCGTTCCGCTGCAGGACTATACTGCGCTCGATTACAGCAAATCGAAAGAGCTGATTCAGAAAGGCTACGATGCGGCGCAGAGCAAAGCGACCATTCTGGAAAAGCTGTCTGTAGACGATGTCACCTGGCAACAGTATCTTGCGTGGCGCGCCAGCCGCACGCGCTCCCTTCCCGTTCCGAAATACATCGAAGTCAATGGCGTCCCGCCGCATGATGCAGAGCAGATCAGGCAGCAGCTTGTTCCAAATGTGGGTAAGCCTATCCAGCCTGATTTTCTCGACCGCCAGCTGATCACGATTGCCAGTGATCAGCGCGTCTCGAACCTCAATTATGGACTGACCACTAATCTATCCGGCGTGCCCGGCATCGCCGTAACCGGAGTACCGGACATCTTCGGCAGAAACATCATCCGTCCGCTGATCATCGTCGATGGGTGGGACTATAAAAATGTAACGCTGAGCGTAGGAGCGCGCCTTACCATGTTTGATCTTGGCAGATATGGCGCCGAGCTGCGCAGCGATGTTTTGTTGGGTTCGGAATATCTCTTGAGTTCTGAGTATTTTCGTCCGCTGACGCATTCACGCCGCTGGTTTGTGGCGCCGGCCTTTGTCAGCGACAACTCGCCACTTAATATCTATTCCGCTGACGGTCTGATTGCCGAATACAGGAACCGGACCGTAGGTGGAAGAGGAGACATTGGATATCAGTCCGAGCGTTCCATCGAAGTCCGTTTCGGCTATGAAGCCGCCAATCAGAGGCTCTATCCGAATGTGGGCGACCCGACGATCTATCCACGCGTCGATGGCCGGGAAGGAAACACGCACCTGCGCTTCACGCTCGATCGTCTCGATCATCCCATCACTCCGATGTCCGGTTATCGTCTGCACTGGCGAACAGAATGGTGGGATGGAAAGCCCGCGTCCGGAACGACATTTCCGCTGGCCGAGCTTTCGATGATCGGCTTTCGTCCGATCACTGGTAAATCCTCCATTTATCTCGGAGCATCCGGCGGCTCTACTCTGTGGGAAAACCCCGGTGGCCTGCCTCCATTTTCACTCGGCGGCTCTTTCCGTCTGCCTGCCTACAACACCAATGAACTGCTCACAAACCAGTACTTCCTTTTCCAGGGAGGATATCTTCGCAAGCTCGGAGCACTCTCACCATTGGCCGGAGGAAAAGTCCTGCTCTTCGCTGGCGCGGACATCAGCAAGGCTTATTACGTGGAGCGCGAATCACATCTTCCATCTGACGGCTCAGCCGGCCTGATCATCAACACACTCTTCGGCCCAGTAGTGGTGGGCGGAGCCATAGGAGACGCCGGCCATTACAAATTTTTCTTCGAAGTTGGCCGTGCCTACTTCTAAAAGCAGATTCGAAAGAGGGAATCACATAGCCCGTTTTAAAATGTCAACCCGGAGAACTCCGGTGAGCAGAAACAGTGAAAGATCGTCAGCCCTCTCGTGCAGCGGCTTCCAGCGCGGGCAGGTCCATCTTGATCATGCCCAGCATAGCTTCCATGGCTTTAGGGTGGCTGATTAACTCACCGATATTCCGCGGCACAATCTGCCAGCAGAGGCCGAAGCGGTCTGTGAGCCAGCCACACGCCATGGGTTTGCCGCCTTCGATCAACTTGTCCCAGTAGCTGTCGATCTCTTTCTGAGAGTCGCAGCTGACATAGAACGAGAAGGCGGGGTTGAGCTGATGAGCAGGGCCGCCGTTGAGAAAGACCATCTCCTGCCCTTCAAGCTCGATGGTGATGGTGGCAATTTTGCCGACGGGCCAGGGACCGACGCCTTTGGAACGCAGTTCGCCAATCTTGCGCGCGTGCGGGAAAACGCTCAGATAAAACTCGGCGGCTTCTTCCGCGTTGTCATTGAACCAGAGGAATGGGGCAACTTTGTTCATGGCTGGCATGGTATCAGCCAGGAGGTCTTTTCCGGCAAATCAACAAAAAAAATTCGAGATCCTAGGCCCGCTGAAAATATCCGGTCCTGATGAGTGCCGCCGCATCTCGCGCGTCCACGTGCTGAGAATTGGCCGAGCCATTGAACTGGTAATGCCTTCCCGTCACTGGCCCGCGCACCATAATTGCCGACGGCTGCTTGAAGCGAATAGCCACCGAGGCGCCTTCATGGAGAAAAGTTTGCGGGCCGGTAGCTCTGCCTTGAACCAGCGCGGCGCGTTGCTGACCACAGCATGCCATGAATAATCTCCTTACCTTGATTTAGATGGATCGTCATTCTGACGACCCCTGAGCTACGCGAAGGGTAGGAAGAATCCATGAAATGATTCGTTCCTCCTTAACGCACTTAAACATTCCCTGGAGGCTCAAACATCACAGGTTCTCTGGTAAATTTATTTGCCAGAGACGCCAAGCCCGAGAGCGCCAGCCAGACAACAAATCTGTCCAGCATTCCATTCACAACAAAAAATGTAAACGGAATGCTGATCCAGACGCTGAGGCAATAGAAACAGTCCATCAGCTTACCCCAATGAGTGGTTCCGAGTCTGCGGCGAATCTTCACAGTCACATCCCACGGTCCGTCTTCAGCCGCCAGCAAATGCGATAATCGCCACACAGCCAGGGCCGCGATCACAAATCGGAACCACACATTGGTTTCCATGCGAGAGCTATGTCCCGATGTCGTTGATGACGTTCACTGCGAACAGAATCGGTCCGGTGCTGTGATTGTTCCCGCCATCGCCAACCCACGTCGTATCGCCAACCACCAGCTCGATCACGTAGGCGCAGCGGCAGCCACGCGGCAACTGCCATGCATTCGTCGCTACGCACGGATTGTTCGGGTCGGGCGGCGGGCCACCGTCAAGTGCCGTAACAATGTCCCACGAAGCCAACAGTGAAGCCTGAGCCAGCGTCGGCGGCGCTGCCTGCCACAGATTTGGCACGCGTACCGTCGGAGCCGTTCCCGCAGGCGCGCCATTCGGCGTATAGTCCGACGCGAGGAATGGACGCATCGATCCACCGTTCTTCTGATAGCTCAGCGAATACGATCCGAAGTTGTCATTCGGGAGCTGCTGCGTGGCAGTCACATCGATGGGGTAGTCCCATGCGATCCCCTTGATAGCAGCCGTGGTTCCCACGTAATCCTTCAGATGCAGATCGCCGCAGCCGACCACGTTTCCAACCTGCGTGATTGCGCCAACAGTAGGATAGTTGTCGATCCACACCACAACCTGATCTTCTCCTGCAGGGGAAACCGGCATCAGCGATGGCAGCGGTCCCTCGTCTACTTCGAGGAAGATTACATAGCGCCCGCTCGCGCCGCTCGCCCACTTCAGGTTAGAGCTGATCTTCGGGATGGTATGAGGAGACGGCAGCAGGCAGCTTTCAGTCGACCACTGCGCGACGATGTCGCCATTCAGAATGATGTTCGGAGTTGCAGGCCCAGGAAAGCAGCCCGATGACCACGGATGCGCCGGCGTATTGTCATAAATCACCGGAGCAATCAGCGGCGTTCCGCCGAGAGCCGTAGGACTCGGCGAAGGCGTAGGCAGCGGAATCGCTCCAGTCGCGGGCCCAAACTCAGCCAGCTGATATTGCGTCATCTGGTTGCCGCAACCGAACGTATAAGCGCTGCCGGTCACGCTGATGCTGCCGCCAACCGATTGCTCAAACGCAGGATTGGAGACATTCTGCACCATCTTGATGATCGATGGACTGGGATTGAACGGATCCTGCGCGACAGTCGCGGCTACCGTTGCCACTGCTGTGATCTGGATCGCGTTGATTGCCAGATTATAGACTGCGCTCACCTGTAGATGCAGTCCGCCGCTTCCATAGACATCGAGATAGACGGTGACAGTTGTTGTAGCCGGAGGCAGCAGATCAACATCCAGATATCCAAGCACACCACCATTGACCGGCGTAGCCGACGACGGATTCACCGGCGGCCTGGTGCAATCGGGATAGACAACGGCGGTGTTGATGATGGGACCGCCGGCACTGTAGCTGAGTGTGTAAGAGGTAAAGGCAGCTCCGGCAGCGGTGCCGTCAATCTCAATGCCGCCAAGATTGCTGCATGCCGCCACAAAAGTCAGCGAAGAGCACGCAGGCGGTGTATCAATAATCGCGATGAGTGGCTGGAAGCAGCGGCGCAGATTGAGGAAAAATTCTTCAAGGCACCTGAGAGCTTCAAGAAGTGTTTTTGCTCTGCCCAGGCAGCAGCCGAATTCCAGCGCGGCCACGCAGTAGCAGCAGCAATTGCGCGCAAGCACCGGATTGCCGATCTGCTCAAAGCCCTTGCCGAAGAGAGCGCGCGAAGCTTCAGGCGTGCAGAGCCGCTGGAAGACGGATGTCGTTGCATCGTTGTCGACGGTGCAGTCAATCTTGCCGGCAACGATTTCCTTCGGAATATCGATGGGATATTCAAGGTCCTTCACCTGGTCCTGAATGGAAGGCGCATAGGCAGCAGCCAGAATCTTGACCAGAGTGCTGAAATCGCGCTGCTCATCAACGGTAGGCGGGACAGAAACCGGCTGTCCTAACGCCTGCCGCACACAACGCCAGTACTGATACAGGTAATAAGCAAAGCCGCGGAAGGTGCGTGGTCCGCGACAAACCAACCAGCCGAAAATCAGGCAGCACAGGATGCGGCGGTAACACCACTCCCACTGATCGGGATTGCCGAGCACCTGACGTCCTTCATCGGGAAGAACGCGCAAAGCTACATCTTTCGTGTAGAAGCGTTCAAACAGAGCGACTGCGGTATTGATTTCGTCGTCGCATGTGGGCGGATGCGCCTGCGACTCTTTGATCAGTGCGGCAGCAGAAGCAGCAAGACTGGATTCTTTCTCAAGGAATGGCCGGTAAGCTGCGAGGAATGCGTTGAGGACTGCCTGGAAATCCTGGTCCTGCAGAAGTGTAGGATCGTTTAAATCAGCCATGGGGATGCTCCTTTTGCTAGAGCGTCGTGGAGGAGAACGTCCGCTGCGTAACAGTCGGATAGTGGCCATCTGCGACATGCCGTTACACTCTGCAAAAACTTATTTCACAGTCCTGGACAGGCGATTGACAGGATGTTTGTGCCGCTGTTTATCTATCCGGCAAAGTCCATGAATGAAACACCGTACCGGAATACGGTATGTAATCCTATGAAAGATAAGGGAACAGAATGCAGCCGATTGTCTTGAAAACAGAACCATATCGATGGGACAGCGTCAGCCTGGGAGAAGTCATGCTGCGGCTCGATCCCGGCGAAGGACGCATCCACACGACACGACAGTTCAACGCCTGGGAAGGTGGTGGCGAATACAACGTGGCGCGCGGACTCCGCCGCTGTTTTGGTCTTCGCACAGCAGTAGTCACTGCATTCGCAGACAACCCCGTAGGCCGTTTAGTAGAAGATTTCATCCTGCAGGGCGGTGTCGATACCTCGCTCATTCGCTGGGTCAAATATGACGGCGTAGGGCGAACGGTCCGCAATGGATTAAACTTCACCGAACGCGGTTACGGCGTACGCGCTGCCGTTGGTTGCTCGGATCGCGGCCATACCGCCGTTTCGCAAATCAAACGTGGAGATATCGACTGGGGAGCGATCTTCGGCACGCAAAATGGATCACGATGGTTTCACACCGGCGGTATTTTCGCCGCGCTCTCAGAAACCACGCCCGAAGTTGCGGTCGAGGCAATGGACACTGCGCGGCGGTTCGGAACAGTTGTCTCCTACGATCTCAATTACCGCGAGTCCTTATGGAGGGCCATCGGGGGCAAAGCCGAGGCGCAGGGAGTAAATCAAGAGCTGGTGCGGAAAGTGGATCTCCTTCTCGGCAATGAAGAAGACTTTTCCGCCATGCTCGGCATTGACCTCGAAGGAGTGACCGAGGATTTCGACGAGCTGCCGATTGCCAGCTACGAAAAAATGCTGCGTGATGTCGCCAGGGCCTATCCGAACCTGAAAATGATCGCCACTACGCTGCGCACGGCACATACAGCCAGCCGCAATGCCTGGGGCGCGATTGCTCTCTATCAGGACCAGATCGTTCATGTGCCGCAGCGTGAGGTTGACATTCTGGATCGTGTCGGCGGAGGCGATTCTTTCGCGTCCGGCCTCATCTACGGAATTCTTGCCGGCAAGCCAGTGGATTGGGCCGTTGCCTGTGGCGTAGCCCACGGAGCTTTGGCCATGACCACTCCTGGCGATACCAGCATGGCCACATTGTCAGAAGTAGAGCGCGTCATGAAGGGCGGCTCAGCCCGCATTGCGCGATAGAACAGGAGAGATATGTCAGCAGAAATTAAAGCAGAGATTGAACGTGTCGGTCTGGTGCCTGTTCTCAGGGCGCCATCAGAAGATGCCGGCAATGCGCTCGTCGAGGCGATGATTGCGGGCGGCGTCACCGTTATCGAAGTCACTATGACGGTTCCCGGCGCGGTCGATCTGCTGCGCAGTCTGAAAAAGAAATACGGCAGCAAGGTACTGCTTGGATCAGGGACCGTCACCAGCGCAGCCAATGCCGCAGCAACCATTGAAGCAGGCGCGGAGTTTGTCGTCAGCCCCAGCCTGCATCCGGACGTCATCGCGAAGACGAAAGAACTTGGCAAAGTCTCGATCCCCGGCGCGCTGACGCCCACCGAGGTCATTACTGCCTGGAATGCCGGAGCAGACTATGTGAAAATTTTTCCGTGTTCCGCTGTAGGCGGAGCAAGCTATCTCAAAGCACTGCTCGCCCCCTTTCCTCACCTGCAGCTGATCCCGACCGGAGGCGTCACGCAGCAGACAGCAGCGGATTTTCTCAAGGCAGGCGCCCGGGCGCTGGGTGTGGGCGCTGATTTGGTGAATGCCAAAGCCATTGCCGACGGGCACCCGGAGCTTGTTACCAATGCCGCCCGCGCATATCTGGAAATCATCCGTCATGCTCGCTTGTGAAATACAAATGATTCATACAAGTTTTGGGTAGAAGGCTTGGGCTAAGGAGGGCTGCGGAAAACTCGCGATTTCGGCGAAGTTTCGTAAGGGCACGGCTTTCAGCCATGCCGCAAGCAGCACAGAATCAGTACGGCTTTAGCCGTCGAGGTAATGAAATCTTTGCTCATACGATTTTTTCAGCAGTCTCCTTAGCCCAGCGAATAGCGCGGAGAATAAAAGGCTTCAGCCTCGGAAAGTTTAACTCACATGGATAATGAACCGATGGTAGTATGCTTAGTGCCTCGTACCGGAAAGCGGTATATCTGACTTAAAAATGCGCCCCGGTGTTTTTTAGATAATTGACAACTGTTTCTCTAATAAAAAACAATGCGTATCGTTGAATGCGCTGAATGAAACGGCGTACCGCACTTCGAAATGGGAATCTTAGACCGCTTTCGTTTAGAAGGGAAAACCGCGCTGGTGACCGGGGCAGCCAGCGGCTTGGGCGCTGCCATTGCCATTGCGCTCGCTGAAGCCGGGGCCTTTGTCGCCTGTCACGGCAACCGCCGTGTCGCCGATGCAACTGCAGAAAAGATTCGATCGACGGGCAAATCCGCGCAAAGTTTCTCTGCTGATCTAAGCCATGCCGATGGCGCGGAAAAACTCTTTGCCGCCGTTGTAAATGTCATGGGCGCTCCCGAGATTCTTGTGAACAATGCTGGCATAATCTACCGCAACGCGGCAGAAGCATACGAGTCTGAGGCTTGGAACACAGTCCTGCAGGTAAACCTGACCAGCGTCTTTCGTCTCTCTCAACTCGCCGGCGCCGAAATGCTGAAGCGTGGTCAGGGAAAGATCATCAACATCGCTTCATTACTTTCGTTTCAAGGCGGCATCCGCGTTCCCGCGTATGCGGCTTCCAAGGGTGGCGTAGCACAGCTCACAAAAGCACTGGCCAATGAATGGGCCGGGCGCGGAGTGCAGGTGAACGCCATCGCTCCCGGCTACTTCCGAACGGAAAACACAACCGCGCTGCAAAAAGACGAAACCCGCAACCGCCAGATTCTCGAACGTATTCCCGCGGGGCGCTGGGGTGATCCCGAAGACCTTGCCGGAGCAGCAGTTTTTCTTGCCTCGTCCGCCAGTGACTACGTAAATGGCGAAGTCCTGGTTGTCGATGGCGGCTGGATGGCGCGCTGAGAAACATATGAGTGAAATAAAAACAGTTCGCCAGGAAGCGATTGACCTGAGCAATCCCGAACCCGGGCTGAAGCGCCAAGTGCTGGCCCACAATAAAAATCTGATGCTCGTGCGCCACCTGATGCGAAAAGGATGGCACGGCGCGCGGCACAGTCATCCGCACGACCAACTGGTCTACATCATCAAAGGTCATCTCAATTTTATCGGCGGAGATTCCTCATTTGAAGTGAAAACCGGAGACAGCTTCGTCGTGCCCGGCGGAACGCAGCATCAGGCTTCCGCTCTCGAAGATTCCGAAGTCCTTGATATTTTCCATCCCTGGCGTGAAGACTATGCGCCCGTGCATGGCCTGGAGTAACTAATGAGCGCCACAGGGCAATGTCGAATCGGGCTCGCCTTTACAGTTATTTTTCTTGCCTCGATTCCACTTCACGCAGAAAGTAAGCTGCGTTCTCCCTGGGATGGCCACAAAGTCAAACTCACCGATGCAGCTTATACCTGCCCTACCATCGTTCATCTCTCTCCCGATCTGACCACGAACGGCTTCTATTCCGACAGCAAATCCTCCATCATCGATCCCGAAAAATGGAAAGCTTACGCCGCCAGCTCTGGCCCATATAAAGAACTCGGAAGCCGCATTGTAGACGCAGCTGACGCGTATCAGACAACCGGCAGTCGCGCCGCTGTGAGTTGCGCATTACAGCACATGGAAACGGCAGCGAAGGACGGTGTCTTTACCGGCAAAATGTCTTCGAACCAGGCCTACTATGTTCAGGGCTGGGTCATAGGCGCAGTCGCCATCAGTTATCTCAAAATTCGCGACAGCGGACTCATCAACCACGCGCAACAGAAAACAATCCTGCCCTGGATCGAAAAGGTCGTCGCGCAAAGCCAGAATTATTTTCAAGAACATCGGAAGAAATCCACCGGCGACGCGCAAAACAATCACCTCTACTGGGCCGGAGTGGAAGTGGCAGCAGCAGGTATTGCCACGAATAATCGAAAGCTCTTCGACTGGGGCATGGAGACATATCAGGTCGGCATCGCACAGATACAGCCGGACGGTTCTCTTCCGCAGGAGATGCGTCGCGGACAGCGCGCCCTGCACTATCATCTATACGCTCTGGCTCCTCTGGTTTATCTCGCAGAGTTCGGCGAGGAAAACGGACTGCACTCTTATGCCGGGCACAATTACGCCATCAAAAAACTCGCGGACCTCTGTATTCAGGGCCTGGAGGACAATAGTTTCTTTGTGAAGGCCACAGGCATTCCGCAGGACACGCCAAACGGTCCGCCTGCAGCCGAGCAAATCAGTTGGGCGAAGATTTATCTCGCCCGGTTTCCCAATCCGCAACTGGCAAAGCTTCTGGATGAGGCCAGGTCCATGAGCTACATGTATTTGGGCGGCCTGCCGCCCGCTGGAGGAACGTCATGAATACCGTGATGATGCCGCACCCCGAAACAGAAATCCCAAAGCACGCTGACCCGTATCAACTGCAAAGTATTGATCGCGTCGTCGCACTGCTGGACATGCTGAGCGAAAGCGATGTCCCGCTGAGTCTCGCCGAAATCTGCGCGCGCATGGGCCTGCATAAGAGCACCGCGCACCGTTCATTGATTGTGCTTGAGCGCACATCGATGATCGAGCGCACGCCCGAAGGCCGCTTCCGCCTCGGTCTCAAACTCTACGAGCTGGGCAACAGGGCAGTCGAGCAGATTGATCTTCGTGAGCGCGTGCAGCCGTTTTTTCGCCGCCTCGCGATGGAAGTAGGAGAAACGGTGCACCTGAGCGTTCTGCAAAGAACAAAAGTCGTCTATCTCGACAAGGTCGAACCCAACCGCCGAGTTTGTATGACATCGAAGTCCGGCACATCGAACCCGGTCTATTGCACCTCGATGGGTAAAGCCATGCTGGCCTTCCTGCCGGATGAGCTGCGTGAAGAGGTCATCAGCAAAATCAAATTCACGCGATTCACACCCAAAACTCTCTGCACCAGCGAAGCATTGATGAAATCGCTGGAGCGCGTAAAGAAGCGCGGCTTCGCCATTGACGACGAAGAGATAGAAGTAGGCGTACGCTGTGTCGGCGCTCCTATTTTCGACGAGAACCGTTATCCCATCGCAGCCGTCAGCGTCTCCGGTCCGGCATCCCGCATCACGGTGCAGAGCGTGCCTGGCATCGCCGAGAAACTGATCCGCTGCTGCAATGAAATTTCCCGCACGCTGGGCATTCACGAAAGGCGACGCTCAAAATACAGCTCACCCTTGTTTCATCACTACGGTAATTAATCTGCAACGTGAGGACGGAAGAATGAATCATTCGATTTCGCGGCGCGACATCTTGAAAGGCACCGGAGCATCGCTGGCCGCGCTCAGCATCAGCAATACGCTTGGTCATCCTGCAATGGCACAGGAGACGTCGTCTACCATAGCCACAGACAAGATGCAGGAAGCCACTCGAGCGCAGCGCATGCAGTGGTGGCATGCCGCCAAATTCGGCATGTTCATCCACTTCGGCGTCTACAGCACCATCGGCCGCCATGAATGGGTGATGGAAGATGAAGCATGGCCCATCGGCCCCTACACGCAGCATGCAACTACCTTTAAGCCCGCGCTCAATTGCCCGCGCGCATGGGCAAAACTGGCAAAGCAGGCCGGCATGAAATACATGGTGATGACCACCAAGCATCATGAAGGCTTCTGCAACTTCGATACAAAGCTGACCAATTACTGCGCGCCAAAGCAAGGCCCCGGACGCGACGTTGTCCGCGAATACGTCGAGGCTGCCCGCGCGGAAGGATTGCACGTTGGCTTCTACTATTCATTGATGGACTGGCATCATCCCGATGGCGCGCGTTGCGCCACGGATGAAGATGCACGCCGCAGATTCGTTGACTACACACATGGACTGATTCGTGAGTTGTTGACAAACTACGGAAAAATCGACGTGCTTTGGTATGACGTGGCGTGGCCGCTCGATGCCGCCGGATGGGAATCAGAGAAGATGAACCAGATGGTTTTCCAGCTTCAGCCCGAGATCATAGTCAATAATCGCAACAAACTGCACGGCGATTTTTCCACTCCTGAACAAAAAATCGTCGCTGAAACAAATGGCCGCGCATGGGAATCCTGCATGACCCTCAACGATAGCTGGGGATACCAGCGCGCGGACGATAACTGGAAATCATCCCGTACAGTAATCCGCAACCTGATTCAGTGCGCGCGAGATGGCGGCAATTATCTGCTGAACATTGGTCCGAAGCCGGACGGCTCTGTCCCGGAAGAGTCCGTGCGCGTCCTGACCGAAGTAGGTCGCTGGATGGAAGTCAACGGCGACACGATCTACAAGTCCGATCTCTGTCAGGTTCGGCGTTCAAATTACGCAAGCTTTACCCGGACAGGGAACACGCTCTACATGCACGTCCACTTCTGGCCGGGCGAGTACGTTGCCATCAGCGGATTGAAGGCAAAAGTAAAATCAGCCCGCCTGCTGAAAACAAACGCAGATGTCAAATTCACTCAGGACGAATTTCAGACGAAGTTCACCGGCCTGCCGGAGAAGGCGCCGGATTATCCGGTAACGACCATGGCCATTGAATGCGATGCCGAGCCAACGCAGGACACGGACTTTGTCAGGAAAAACAAGCCGCGCGACAGCGTGTAGATATGGCCGTCATTCTGACGACCAGCGGGAAGAAGAATCTCATGTGATAACAAGCATCCCTTGAGATTCTCGCCGCGCTCAGAATGACAGATGCACTACAGAATTTGAATGCCCCACATCTCAAAGATGTGGGATGGAAAATTATTCCTTCACTTTTACCACAATCGTGCTGAAGAGCACTCCCTCCGCAATCTTCAATTGGTGTGGTGTGCCCGC
The DNA here is from genome assembly GCA_035293545.1 of Alloacidobacterium sp. Taxonomy (GTDB): domain Bacteria; phylum Acidobacteriota; class Terriglobia; order Terriglobales; family Acidobacteriaceae; genus Alloacidobacterium. The sequence goes on from DATGMQ010000101.1 coordinate 39,734, forward strand.
CGGGACATTTACAACATCTCCCGCAGAAATTTCCTGAACGTGCCCATCCTGAATACTTGTGCCTTTTGTTTCCCCATCAGGATTCATCTTCGGATCGACAATAGTTCCGCCAGTGGTCAGCGTTGCGTGACCTTTCTGGACAACAAAAACATCATCGTAATACGAATGGATTTCCGCCCCTCCGCTCGTGGTGCGAACAGAAAGCTGAATCTTATGGCTGCCGTAATCCCCCAGCGTGGCGCCGCCGCTGCCGGCTGATTGAGACTTCGAGGCGAGATCAGCAAGCTGCCTTTGAACATCCTGTGCTGAAAAGTAATCGGCCTTTTTCTCGGTGCTTTGCGCATACGCTGCGATGCCGAGCATCGAAACCGCACAGAGCGCAATAAATGTTTTCTTCATCACCATCTCCTCATTACTGCAGACCATCAATCGGAACTGGATCCATATCAGCATAGTCCTGGTTCTCGCCACCCATGCCCCAGCAGAAGCTGTAAGCGCCCGTTCCTGCGCCTGCATGGATTGACCACCCCGGCGAAACGGCTACTTCACGATTCTGAATCACCAGATGCCGCGTCTCTTCCGCAGGGCCCATCAGGTGGAAAACGCGCGCCTCCGGAGCAAGATTGAAATACATATAAATTTCAGAACGCCGCATATGCGTATGCGGCGGCATCGTATTCCATACACTGCCGGAATGAAGATGCGTCACGCCCATGACCAACTGGCAGCTCTTTGCTCCATCAAGGAAGACGTATTTATAGATGGTCCGCTTATTCGATGTCTTTGGCGATCCTAGCTCAGTTGGATTTGCCTGCTCTTTGCGAATCAGCGTTGTCGGACAGCTCGTGTGCGCTGGATAACTCAGGAGATAAAAAATCGCAGGAGTATCCGCACTTTCGGAAGAGAAAGAAATCTTCGGATTGCCGCGCCCGATATACAAACAATCCAGATTCTCCAGCCTATACGGCTTATCGCCTACCGTTACGCTGCCTTTGCCGCCAATATTCAGCGCGCCCAGCTCGCGGCGTTCCGTAAAATAAACGGACCGAAGCGCCGCATCGCTCTCCAGAGTTAACGGGTCAGCCAGCGGCGCAGCCATTCCAACTACAGCGCGATCAAGATCGACATATGCCAGCTGAATGGTTCCGGGTTGGTGCAGGGAATCGATCAGAAAAGTTTCTCTAAGCTCGGATGTGGTCATGCGCAGGTATCGAACCGGATCAGCCATCAAATACGTCTTCATAGAAGGTTTCCCTGAACTTCAAAGTAATGCAAATTGAGTGTCATCATTTACGCGGAAGCTGCTCCAGCAGCCAGCGAACATATTCCCGCCCGCCCGCCAGATTGTCATAGAGCGGCGGCAATTTTCTTCCATCGGTGTATTCGTTGTAGAGCCAGGGATCGACAAAGCCGATCACTTTGCCTTTGCCATACTGGGCTTCTGCCAGCATCACGTCGCCTTTATTTGTCCAGATCGCTTTGGCCGGTTCTTTGGGCGTGATAGTACAGATCTCTTTCATGAACAGCGTGTGTGGCGAATGAAAAATGGGACCGTTGCCTTTTACGTCAATCTGTCCCATCTCAAACTGATTTCCATCCACCGCATTGCGCAGCACACTGTTGAAGTGCATGCCGAACTTCTCCGCCAGGATATTGAGATGCTCAATGTCGGCATGGCTCGGATCATTTTCCATCATCACCAGCATGCCGCCTTGCTTCACCCATTCCGCGATTCTTGAAGCGGACGCCTCATCCATGTAATGCGGATTCTTGTTCCAGTTCGGATTATCGGGAGAGACAATCAGATAAATCTGTGTCTTGCTCAGGTTCTGTGCGGTCGGCGCCTCGTGCAGCGTGTCAGTCTTCAACCCGTAATCACGCAGAAGATGGCCAAACAGAGAATAGCCGCTGTTGCTGTAGTCATCCCACTTATAGTGGTAGGAAACCATCTGCCCCGCGGCATTCTCGCGCGTCTGGCTGTTGAACCACGCATCGAGCAGGAGTGTCTTGCCGCGACCCAGCGCCGCAGTTTGCGCCGCTTTCATTTCGGTGGCGGCCATAAGAAAAGCGCCCACGCCCTTAGGATCGTTGTCGATAACCGGCTGGCTTACATAGTAGGAATAAGTTCCGTCGTGGACTGCATCAGTTCCAAGCCCAACAGCCTGTACCGTGCTGGTAAGCGTAACTTCTCCGTCAGGGCCGACCTTCACGAAGTGTTTCAGAATGCCTTGCCATGCGCGCGACGCATTGGAAACATACGAAGGCGGAAGATAGCCCAGCCGCATTCCCTTTGCAAGCGCATAGGTAAACATGCAGGCCGCAGAAGACTCAAAGTAATTGCCCTTTGCTCTCGGCTTGTCAACGACCTCATACCAGAGACCGCTGTCCTTGTCCTGATACTTCGTTACTGCAACAGCCAGTCGCTGCAGGATGCCAAGAAGCTTTTCGCGTCCCGGATCGTCCGCCTTGTAATAAGGCAACGTATCCACAAGCGCCATCATGTACCAGCCCATGCCGCGCGCCCAGAAGTTAGCAGACATGCCCGTCGTCTTATTGGCCCATATCTGTTGCTTCGTCTCGTCCCAGCCGTGATAGAGAAGCCCGGTCTTCGGATCGCGCGAGTGCTCCTCCATCAGTACGAACTGCTTTGTAGTGTCTTCAAAATCCTGCGGCTGGTGAAACGTAGCTGCATATTCTGCGCGGAAAGGCTCCGCCATATACAAGCCATCCAGCCACATCTGATGCGGATACTTTTGCTTATGCCAGAATCCTCCATCCGAAGTGCGTGGATGCGCATTCAGCTGATTGAGCAGCAGCGTTGCCGCCTTGTAATACTTCGCGTCCTGCGTCACTCCGTACAGGAGCAGCAACACACGACCTACAGCAAGATCATCCAGCCGATTATCTTCAGCCTTATAAGTTCGAATAGAGCCATCTTCGTTGATGAATGGATCGATCGATTCCTTGATGTATTTGTAGTAGCTGCCATTCGCCGTTTGATACCAGGTGTCGTCCATCCCCTGCAGCAGAACACCCAGCTCATAGTTCCACTCCCAGGGCTTTTTGCCTGAAAGAAAATTTCCCTCCGGCCAGCGCTTGATCGTCGCGTCAGCCATGCGCTGCGACCAGGGCTGATCTTCAGCCTGAGCCTTTGAAAGTCCCAAAAAGCTGAGCAGCAGCAAACACAAAATCATCCGCCACGCGCGCGCACGCGTTGAAAATTTCTTTCTACCAAAGGAGATCAACATGGGCAGTCCGTTCAGAATGGTTCTGCGCAGAAAGAACGCAGCCACAAGAATGATGTATCAAATGCGAATACCCTGTGTCTGCAATGGAATGTGATTCTGTCTCGCCCTCGGAGACATCCGTTTGCCTGATAAGCAAGCCAGGGCACGTTAACAAGCCCTGGCTCCTGTCTTTGAAATTCACAGCATCTTGCTGTCATCCTGAAAGTAGCGAAAGAACTGCTTTATGACGGTAATTTCAGAGGCAAAAGCTAAATCGGCCGCGCTTTCCCCGAGCTGAACGACACGCTGTTCTTTGTCAGCACTGTTTCCACGCTCTTCAGATGACGCCGCATCGCGGCGCGCGCCCCCACCGGATCATGTGTGGCCAGCGCCGCGAAAATAGCTTTGTGTTCAGCCAGTGCCAGTTCCTGGTTTGCGATGAGACCAGTCAGTTCGCTCATCTTATAAAACATGGGCGAAAACATTCCCTGCCATAAATTCGATACCAGCTCAGCCAGCACGCTGTTGCCGGAAACGTTTGCAATCAGTACATGAAATTTTTGGTCAGCCGCGCGGCTGTGCTCTCCGGCCAGGACCATCTGCTCCATCTCATGAATCGTTTTTTCTACGGCAGCCAGGTCCTCCGGAGTGGCCCGCATCGCCGCTTCCGATGCAACTTCTCCTTCGATCAACAAACGCGCGTGCAGCAGCTCAAACGGCCCCGGTCCCGCATCCAGCATCGGCGGCAGCAGTTTGCCGCGATTGCAGATATAGGTTCCTGATCCGGTGCGTATCTCCACAAAGCCGGCAATTTCCAGCGCGACCAACGCTTCGCGCACCGTTGGACGGCTAACCCCCAATTGCTGCGCCAGGTCCTTTTCCGCCGGCAGGCGGTCTCCGGCAACAAGCGCGCCCCTCTCTATTTGCCGCCGGATGCGCTCCGCAACCTGCTGATACAAACGTTTATTGATAATCGGGCCAAGTACTGCGCCGTCTATCTTCAGATCTCCATTCACGACTGCCCCTGCCTCCCGGTGAAGTTCCCCGATTCTAGCTTTATCTGGCTATCTGACAGATTTGCAGCGAAAAACGTTTCTAAATGATGCAAGATCCGGAGGTACTTTAGGCCCACTCTTCAAACCTGCCTTACAGCTTGACAAATTTACGCCTCAGATTCTACTGTTTCGCCTGATTAGAAAATGACTTTCTCTGCCCGCTCTATTTCGTTCGCCAGGGAAAGCAAACTGGTGCAGGCATTTTGAGGAGGATGGGATGGTTGGCAGATATTGCGATTTCGTGTTGGTCTGCGCGAGTAAGCTCCGCAAATTCATGAAACCGAATACAACAGGTCACACATTCGCCCTGTTAGCGCTTCTGATCTGCTTCCTCTGTGGAACCTGGAGCAGCGCCGTAGCACAAGCCGTCTCCGCCACCCTGCTAGGAAGCGTAAACGATAAAACCGGCGCTGCCATCGCGAACGCAAAAGTCATTATTCTGGATCTGGCGACCGGCATCACCCATCAGGTCACGACCAATGAAAGCGGCAACTACACCTTTCCCAATCTGACCCCGGGAGCATACTCCGTCACTGCTGAGGCAAATGGCTTCAAAAAAGAAACGCGTCCTACCGTCGATGTCATCGTGAACACAACTACGCGTGTCGACCTCGCGCTTGAGCCCGGCAGTGCCGCGGAAACCATCACCGTTACAGATGTTCCTCCCATGCTCCAGACGGACCGCGCCGACGTAAGCACCAAGCTCGAAGCCCGCCATGTCGAAGACATGCCCCTCAGCGTGAATCGCAATTTCCAGGGCCTTCTAAATCTCGTTCCTGGCACCACGCCCGCAAGCTTCCAGCACTCGCAGTTCTTCAATGCGCAGAGCTCTCTCCAGACCCAGGTCAACGGCATTCCGCGCATGGGAAACAGCTATCAGATTGAGGGCATCGACGACGATGAGCGCACCGGGCTGCTGCAGATCATGATCCCTCCCGCCGATGCCATCCAGACTGTCGATATCTCCACCAGCAACTTCGAAGCCGAGCTTGGCCGCGCCATCGGCGCAGTCACAAACGTGACGCTGAAGTCAGGCTCCAACAGCTTTCACGGTTCTGCAAGTGAGTACCTCCAGAACAGCGCATTCGACGCGCGCTCGTACTTCGCCAAGAGCGTAGGCCATCTCGCCTATAACTACTTCGGCGGAAACCTCAGCGGTCCAATCATCAAAAACAAGCTCTTTTTCTATGGCGACTACTACCGCACCTCAGATCACGAAGCGAACTCCAACACACTGAGCATTCCGCCCACGCAGTTCTATACCGATAACGGCAGCGGCTTTATTGATCTGAGCGCTCCACTCAAATCCGATGGAACCGGACAGATCTACGATCCGGCCACCGGAAATCCGGACGGAAGCGGACGGACGCCATTCCCAAATAACCAGATTCCGATCAGCAGAGTAAACCCGGTATCACTTGCTCTGCTGCGCCTGTTGCCCGCACCCAACCAGAACACTTCAAACCTTGCCTCTCCCACCAACAACTATTTTGCCGTTCTGCCATTCCGCAAGACTGCCGATACTTACGATGCCAAGATCGATTGGCAGATCACTGATAAAGACCACCTCAGCGGTCGCTACAGCTACCAGAAGGTGAATGTATTTCAGGCTCCGGTATTCGGCCCCAAGGGTGGCGGTCCCGCGCAGGGCGCTTTTGAAGGAACGGGCATTCAGAATGCCTTCAGCACCGGACTCAACTATGACCGCGCCTTTTCTCCTACATTGCTGACCGAAGTCCGCTTCGGCGTTGCTCACTATCACAGCAATGCTCTGCCCAGCGACTACGGTTCGAACGATGCGGACGAAATCGGCGTCCCGGGCGTAAACATCAGCCCGTTCACAAGTGGACAAGTCGGCATCAGCCTCGGCTCCTTCAGTAGTCCCATCATTGGCTACTCTGCTTCCGTACCGTGGCGTCGCGGCGAAGCCAACATCGACTTCGTCAATCACTGGACGAAGATCGTCGGAAACCACACCTTTAAATTCGGCGGTGACCTCCGCCGCGTGCAGGACAATCTCCTCCAGGACCAGACCTTCAGCCCGCGCGGCGTCATCACCTTTGCCGAAAACCAGACCTCAATCCTCGGCGGCAAAACCAATCTTGCAAACGATATGGCCAGCTTCCTGCTCGATGTTCCCAGCCAGGTAGGCCGCGACCTGAACACCTATTCGCCTGCATACCGGCAGTGGTGGCTCTTTGCCTTTGGAGGAGACAAGTGGCAGATGACGCCCAAAATGACCGTCGATCTCGGTCTCCGTTGGGAATTTTATCCGCCCGCCACGCCCGGCAAGAAAGGCGGCTTTTCCAACTACGACCCGACGACGAATAATCTCGTCATCGCCGGAATCGGCGGCAATCCTTCCAATCTTGGTATGGAAACCCGCTACCGTTATTTCGCTCCTCGCGTAGGTTTCGCCTATCGCGCCAGCGAGCAGACCGTCGTGCGCGGCGGCTTCGGCATCAGCTATATGCCGTTCCCTGACAACACCTACGCATACAACTATCCGGTGCGGGCCAATAACAGCTATCAACCGGTCGGCGCTTATACACCTGCGCTTCTCGACAACGGCCAGATAGCAACTTTCCAGGCTGGCTTTCCCGCGCCGAAGCCAATCGTCGTCCCGTCCAATGGGATTCTCCCCGCGCCCATCAATCAGACCTATACCGTCATCCCGAAAAACTACAAGAACCCCTATGTCGAATCATGGAATGTCGCCATACAACAGTCCCTGCCGCACCAGTTTGTGGCGCAGCTCTCATACGTCGGTAATCATGGCGTAGACATTGGAGTACAGCAGAACATTAACCTGCCGCCGGCGCTGAACCTCGGCACCAAAGGCGAGCCGGAATTCATCGCATTCGGACGTAGCGCCGCGACCAACGTATTTTTCCTGGGCTTCTCCTCCAACTACCAGGCTTTGCAGGCGCAGTTAACGCGCCGCTTTACCAACGGCTTTATGACCCAGACCGCCTTTACCTGGGGTAAAGGGCTGGGTTATCAGAATGGCGACGATGGCGGCCTGACATTCTGGCTTGATCAGCGTCGAAACTATGCCCCTAACGACTACGACCGCCGTCTCAATTTTGAAGAAAGCTTCACCTACGAGCTGCCATTCGGAAAAGGCAAACGCTGGTTAAGCAATGGTGTGACAGCGTCTGTCCTCGGTGGCTGGAAGCTTTCAGGAATCATCTCTGTCGTGTCCGGCACGCCCTTCACCGTAACCGCCAACGGAGGCACGATCAATACGCCGGGACAGCAGCAGACGGCAAACTTAGTAAGACCGTTCCATGTGCTGCACGGAATTGGATCAGGGAACAATTGGTTCGATACCAGCAGCTTCAAACAACCTGTCGGATGCACCGGCAATCCATGTCCATTGGCATATGGCAGCGTTCTCGGCAGCTCGGGCCGCAACCAGTTCTATGGCCCCGGCTTTATCCAGGACAATATTTCTGCCTTCAAAACGTTCGCCATCTGGGAGAACCTCTCACTGGAAACACGCGTGGATGCATTCCAATTAAGTAATACCCCGCAATTCAGCAATCCGAGCAATTCTATTACCAGCAGCACCTTCGGCCAGGTCACATCCACCATCGGCAGCGGCTCAGGCGTGAACGGCACTGGCGGTGGACGCGCCCTTCAGCTATCAGGAACCATCCGTTTCTAAAATCGCTATGACAATGAAGGTCGGGCGCCTTATACCGTCGTTTAGTATGAGGCTTCCGGCGTATTCCACTATGATTTCTAAAGGGCAGAGCACCGGGCTTTAGCTCGGTGAATACGATATGGCTTTAAAGCAGTTTGGATATGGGTGTGATCTCATAGATTGTCATCCCGACCGAAGCATCCGAAGGATGCGCAGCGGAGGGACTTGCAGTTTTATTCGTCAACACTTTTTCCTAATCTGCTCTAGCTCTTAGGCCGTTCAATTTTTTTTTTGTCTGAACAAGCTGCTGTACGAGTGATATTTCATGACCGTTAACCTTCCTGGAGTCGTATTCAATGTCCGCATCACGTCGTAATTTTCTCGTTGGCATGGCTGCAACTGGCATAGCCGTCAAAGCATCAGCATTTACAGATACGAACTGCCCCTTCTATCTCTCCGTCATTAATGACGAAATCACGCAGGACTTCGACCGCGCCTGCCAGATCGCTTCGCGGGACTTCGGCCTGAGCTGGATCGAGTTGCGCGGCATGTGGAACAAGAACATCACTGAGCTCGATGCAAAGCAGATCGCCGACGCGCAGCAGATTCTCGCCAAATATAAGCTCCGCGTCACCGACATCGCCAGTCCGCTCTTCAAAGTCGACTGGCCCGGCGCGCCGCTCTCAAAGCACAGCCCCAAACGCGACCAGTTTCATGCCGACTTCGATTTCAAACAGCAGGACAAATTGCTCGACCACTGCATCGAACTGGCCAAATCCTTCCAGACCGACCGCATCCGCTGCTTCGACTTCTGGCGTCTCGATGATCCGAAGCCGTACCGCGAAGCCATGAACAACAAGCTCCGTGAAGCCGCGGAAAAATGCGCGAAGCACAATCTCATTCTGGTCCTCGAAAACGAAATGGCCTGCAATACCGGAACTGCCGAAGAAGCCATCGGTGTCCTGAATGCCATCCCGAACAAAAATTTCATGCTGAACTGGGACCCCGGCAATGCCGCCACCTTCCCGGACAATACCCCTTATCCAACCGGCTATAACCTGCTGCCCAAGGACCGCATCGGCCATTGTCATTGCAAAGACGTAAAGCGACTGCCCGGCGGCAAATACGAATGGGCCCCCGTCGGAGCCGGGGTAGTCGATTGGGTGGGTCAATTCAAAGCCCTGCAGCGCGACGGCTACCACTACGCCGTAAGCCTGGAAACACACTGGCGCGGGGCAGGCACACCGGAAGCCTCCACCCGAATCAGCATGAACGGACTGAAAGACACCTTGAAAAAAGCCGGCATCATCTGCTGAGATCAGTTAACCGAGGCGGGTTTTCTTATTTTTCCGCGCGCGGTTTGATTGACTCGATCCTGTACCTTCGCATTTGATAGGCCGGAGCTGAAGCTCCCGCTCTTTTACCCAGCCTAGCTGCGCGGGGCGAGAAGTGTATTTCAGGGCCCTGAGACTCCGTGCGATTGTAAGAAACAGAGAAGCAGCGCGAAATAGGCGATCCGATTCAGGAAGATTTTTCGGACGAAATAGTCGGGAAAGCAGTATATTGCGGCTGCTTTCCCGATTCGTCTGCGGACCAGGGGAGGGGAATTACGGACGAGCTTCGTACACGATGTTGAAGGGTGTTTCAGTTGCGCGGCGGAAGCGGGTGAATCCGGCTGAGGTGACAACGTCGCGGATGCGAGCTTCACCGGCCTGCGCGCCGAGGCAGAGTCCAACTTCCTGCGAGCGCGAGCAGGGCGTGCAGAGCAGCGTTGAGAATGAGTAGTAGATACGTCCTACGGGATTGAGGTTGTCCTTCAGCTCATCGTGAGCGAAGGGCTCGACGATCATCCATACGCCATCGCGTGATACCGACTTGCGGACATGCGCGGCTGCTCCGGCGGGATCGCCCATATCGTGCAGGCAATCGAAGAAGGTAACGAGATCGTAGTCGCTGCCGGGGAAATTTTTGGCGCTGGCGACGGCAAAGGTGACGCGATCGGCAACTCCGGCGCGCTCAGCAGATTCTCGGGCCGCTTCGATGGACTTATCGTGATAGTCGAAGCCGAAGACCTGTGAGTTAGGGAAGGCTTGCGCCATCAGCACAGTGGATGCGCCTTTGCCGCAGCCCACGTCGGCTACGCGCCCGCCTTTTTCCAGCTTTTGCCGGATGCCGTTGAGGGAGGGAATCCAGGATGTGACGAGATTGGCTGCGTAGCCGGGGCGAAAGAACTTTTCGCATCCGTGAAAGACGCTGTCGTGGTGTTCGTGCCAGCCCATGCCTGCGCCGGTGCGGAAGGATTCGGTGATGCGAGGGACGGCAGCGAGCGAACCCAGGGCCAGCTCGAACGCTCCGGGAAGATATGCGGGGCTGTCTTCATTGGCCAGCGTAAGGGCCTGGATTTCATTCAGGCTGAACTTGCCGGTCTTTTCATCGTAGGTGATATAGCCGCCAGCGGCCTGTGAGGCAAGCCATTCGCGCAGGTAGCGCTCGTCAGTGTTGGTCTTTGCGGCAAGCTGCGCAGAGGTAAGCGCGTTTCCGGCAAGCGCTTTATAGAGACCCAGCTTCTCGCCGATGACGACCATGCCTGTGTGAGCGGCGGCGCCCAGGTCAATTACAAACTGACCTAGGAACGCATTCAGTTCGTTCATGTCGATAGCAGGGGGTGGGGTGGTACTCATGGACTTCTCCTTCGTAAGCCAGTTTTGCGATTTTCAATGGATGTTAAGCAGCTTCTTCGCCGTGCAGATGGTGAAGAGGCTGGTCGATTATTTTGTGGTATCGCCGACGAATGACTGGCAGGAAACATCAGGGTGCCAGTTGACGAAAGCGCCGTTGGGATTGTCTTTCCATGCCCAGACGTGAAGCGTGTAGAAAGCCGGCAGGCCAAAGCGATTGGGCGCTTCGAAATAATGAAAGATCTGTCCCATCAACTGCGGCGGCGTGCCTGGATGCTTTTTGTCCCACGGCTCGGCGAGCACGAGATAGTCGGCGCCGGTGAGCTTTAGGTTTCCGTTCGGCTGCGCTTCGTAAAGAACGATTTGCGGGCGCGTCACGTCGATGACGCCGCTGCTGACAATGGTGTCATTCACGTAATGGAGGCCCATTGCTCCGGAATCGGGTCCGCTGACGCAACCGAATTCAAGATGATATCCCTCATATTCGGCGACATTCACGTCGCGAAAACGTGCTGTTGCTGCCCGAACAGCCTGGATGAGCTCGCCACGTTGGTTTCTCAGGTCTGCTGTTGGCTGCTGATGCTGCGAATGACTGTCCTGCGCCAGAACGCACATCGGCAAGGCGCCCATTAAAACAAAAACAATCAGGAAATACCGCAATTCAGTTGCAAATTGTCTGACTTTTACAGGCAGAGTGTGAATCTGTTTTGTGCTCATTGAAGCTTATCTCCTTCTCTCCTCTATAGAGAGAATCGGAAACGAATAGGGAAAGACGACAGGCCCAACGAGAGAAGCAATGGCATGGATTTGAGCGACGGCGTAATCTGGAGGAGGAAACTGTGAACTGGCGAGTATGCAATCCGGGTCTGATGGCTGCCATTGTGGCTGCAGCGATTGCTCCTGTGCATGTATGGGCCGCCGGTTCTGATTCGTCGCCGGACGACGCTCCGAGCCTCATGGTCATGGCGGATTTTAACCACGACGGCATCCTCGATAAGGCTGAAGTCATTGAATCGCAAGCGGGTTCCGGTGCTGAAGTGCTGCGGGTTTCGCTGGGGCGTGGTGATGGAACGTTTCAGCAGATGGGATCCAGCGCGGCAGTAGGAAATGCGCCTCGGTCGATAGTCTCGGGCGACTTCAATCGCGATGGAATTCCGGATGTTGTGGTCGGAGATGACGACGGCTCGTTGAAGCTGTTTCTGGGCAGCAGGACGGGAGAGCTGGTTCCCGCCGGTGATGTGGCGCGGCTGGGTTCGGTGGTGTCGATTGCTGTTGCTGACTACAACGGTGACGGAATTCCGGATATGGCAGTGTCAGACTGGCGCACGAGTGACGTAGCGATACTGTTGGGCGCCGGTAACGGCTCGTTTGAGCGCGGATGGTCTTTCCCTTTGCGGATGCGGGGTACGGTTCCGCACATCTCGACTGCAGACTTCAATGGTGATGGAATTCCCGATCTTGTCGTGGTTTACGGGGATGATGACGGCTACACCTACGATGTGATGGTGGGCAACGGCAAGGGGAGCTTTACTAAGTCGCCGGATCTGGGATTTGCCAGAGACCCCAATGCGCATTGCCCGGCCTGATACATCTGCTGAAGCATTGCGTCGAGCGGCCTTGTTGCCAGCGATGGATCGAAGACGTGCTGCGAAGATTGCGCACTAAGGGATGGTTACATACATGGAATTGGATGAACGGCTCTCGATCCCTCGAGCGTCGACGCTCTTTATCATGTAGATGTATGGGTGACCACTTTGCAGCTGGCCATCCGTATATGCAGTCCCCTGAACAGGGGCTGAATTCAGCTTTTGATAAGACAATCCTTCATCCGCAGAGCGATATATGTTATAGCCGGCTATCGGCTCGGAGGAATTTACAGGCGCGCTCCATTTGAGATCAACGGCGTGTGGCTTTTCCTTGCAGCCGGCAGCTGCGAAAACGGCGAAAGAAAGAAACAGAAAGCAACGCAGGAATAGC